>NZ_CP043639.1:457500-1069375 GCF_014217605.1 Sphingomonas sp. NBWT7
CTGAAGGTTAAGAGGAGGAGTGCAAGCTCTGAATTGAAGCCCAGGTAAACGGCGGCCGTAACTATAACGGTCCTAAGGTAGCGAAATTCCTTGTCGGGTAAGTTCCGACCTGCACGAATGGCGTAACGACTTCCCCACTGTCTCCAGGACATGCTCAGCGAAATTGAATTCTCCGTGAAGATGCGGAGTACCCGCGGTTAGACGGAAAGACCCCGTGCACCTTTACTGCAGCTTCAGAGTGGCATTAGGAAAGAACTGTGTAGCATAGGTGGGAGGCTTTGAAGCATTGGCGCCAGCTGATGTGGAGCCATAGGTGAAATACCACCCTGTTGTTTTCTGATGTCTAACCTCGAACCATTAGCTGGTTCAGGGACCCTCTGTGGCGGGTAGTTTGACTGGGGCGGTCGCCTCCTAAAGAGTAACGGAGGCGCGCGAAGGTTGGCTCAGGCCGGTTGGAAACCGGCTGTTAGAGTGCAATGGCATAAGCCAGCCTGACTGCGAGACTGACAAGTCGAGCAGAGACGAAAGTCGGTCATAGTGATCCGGTGGTCCCTCGTGGAAGGGCCATCGCTCAACGGATAAAAGGTACGCCGGGGATAACAGGCTGATAACCCCCAAGAGCTCATATCGACGGGGTTGTTTGGCACCTCGATGTCGGCTCATCACATCCTGGGGCTGGAGCAGGTCCCAAGGGTTTGGCTGTTCGCCAATTAAAGTGGTACGTGAGCTGGGTTCAGAACGTCGCGAGACAGTTTGGTCCCTATCTGCCGTGGGCGTCGAAATTTGAGAGGAGTTGACCCTAGTACGAGAGGACCGGGTTGAACGTACCTCTGGTGTACCTGTCGTCGTGCCAACGGCGCAGCAGGGTAGCTATGTACGGACGGGATAACCGCTGAAAGCATCTAAGCGGGAAGCCTCCCTCGAGATAAGATTTCACAGGACGGTGAGAGACCATCACCTTGATAGATCGGATGTGGAAGTGCGGTAACGCATGGAGCTAACCGATACTAATCGTCCTATTCGCGCTTGAGAGTCCCACCATCAACGACAGCCCTGGCTGTCCAAGACGGTCGGATGATGAAAGCTCGACGCCAGAAACAACAAGCTCTTCAATGTGCACGCATCGATTTTAAACCTAACTCGTAACCCCGTCCGAATGGCATCCGCCATCTCGCCGGGGTCCCCGCGAACCATCATCTCGCGGGGCTGCCGCCGCCGGCTTCATTGCCTGGTGACCATAGCGTCGGTGTCCCACCCGATCCCATCCCGAACTCGGCCGTGAAACCCGACTGCGCCAATGGTACTATCGCTTAAGCGATGGAAGAGTAGGTCGTCGCCAGGCATTGCAGCCGGCGCGCATACGAGAAGAACCCATTCGCAAACTCGTCCCCAAAGGACACCGTCGCCTCCGCCACAAAGCGGAGGCGCTCGTGTCTCAAGGACAAAACTTCAGTGTCGCGGGGTGGAGCAGCCCGGTAGCTCGTCAGGCTCATAACCTGAAGGTCACAGGTTCAAATCCTGTCCCCGCAACCAAAACTAACAGAACAGCCCCCAGCGCCTCCGCGCTGGGGGCTGTTCTCGTTCTGGGCGAGTGTGAAAAGGTTCGATATCCTCGCTACGATTCGCACCACGCCTCAACCGTCTTCGCTGACATAGCTTGGTGCATGTTCGCCACGCACAAACAAAAAGGCGGCAGCCTCACGACGGCCCACTCCGGCTAGCTCTGGTTACTGCAAGGTACGCCAGCCCTCATCAGTTGATTGAGATTACGTAGAATTTGCGGAACGGGCGGTGAACTGTCCTCGTTGGATTACCATTCCCGAGGAGAAGGCAATGGCGGATCCAGCCCATACGGCGTCAGCGGACGATGCGCCGCTCTACACGTCGAAACATCGCGCGGCCGCGGTGGCGGCAGCGATGCATGGCTCGATCGATGCCCCGGCGGACGGCAATCCGGACGCACTGGTCGCGCGCAGCGTCACGATCAATCGACCGCCCGACGAGCTTTACGCCTATTGGCGCGATTTGCCGCAGCTCGCGACGTTTATGGAGAATGTCGAGCGGATTGAAATGCTCGACGATCTGCGCTCGCGCTGGGTAGTAAAGGCGCCGGCGGGCCGCGACGTCGAGTGGGTTGCGCAGATCACTGAGGATCGGCCGGGCGATGTGATCGCTTGGGCGTCCGAGGAGGGGGCCGAGGTGCCCAATAGCGGGCGCGTCGAGTTTCGCGACGCGTCGGGCGGACGCGGCACGGTCGTCACCGCGACGATCCTCTATGATCCGCCGGCAGGCGCGATCGGCAAGCTGATCGCCAAGCTGTTCCAGCGTGAGCCCGCGATCCAGGCGCGGCGTGACCTGCGCCGCTTCAAGCAACTGATGGAAACGGGCGAGATCGCCACCGGCGCCCGCAACCAGCGCCTCGTTCAGGAAGGAAAGAACTGATGCGCGCTCTGGCTTGGCACGGGAAGCACGACGTGCGCGTCGACACGGTTGACGATCCCGAGATCCTCAACCCGCGCGACGCGATCATCAAGATCACCTCGACCGCGATCTGCGGGTCGGACCTTCACCTCTACGACGGTTACATTCCGACGATGCAGTCGGGCGATATCCTCGGCCACGAATTCATGGGCGAAGTGGTCGAAACGGGGCCGAAATCGACGCTCAAGAAGGGGCAGCGCGTGGTCGTGCCCTTCACGATTTCGTGTGGGTCGTGCTTCCACTGCAGCAAACATCAATATTCGGCGTGCGACAACGGCCTGCCCGCGGACAATCAAGATATCGCGCAGTCGCTGTATGGCCAGCCGATGGCAGGCCTGTTTGGCTACAGCCACATGACGGGCGGCTATTCGGGCGGGCAGGCTGAGTATGTGCGCGTGCCGTTCAGCGACGTCGGCCCGATCGTGATCCCCGACGGCATCGAGGACGAGAAGGTGCTGTTCCTCTCCGACATCCTGCCGACCGGATGGATGGCGGCGGAGAATGCCGACATCGAGCCCGGCGATACTGTCGCGGTGTGGGGCTGCGGGCCGGTAGGGCTGTTCGCGATCCAGTCGGCGTTCCTGATGGGGGCGGAGCGGGTGATCGCGATCGACCACTTCCCGCATCGGCTCGAACTCGCCAAGCGCTTCGGCGCCGAGACCATCAACTTCGAGGAGAGCGCGACCTACGAGGCGCTGATGGAGATGACGGGCGGGATCGGCCCCGACGCGTGCATCGACTCGGTCGGCCTCGAGGCGCACGGGCTGTTCGTCGATAACATCGTCGATCAGATAAAGGCGTCGACCTTTCTCGGCACCGATCGCCCGCACTCGATCCGCCAGGCGATCGTCGCGTGTCGCAAGGGCGGCCGCGTCTCGATGCCCGCGGTGTACGGCGGGTTCGTCGACAAGTTTCCGCTCGGCGCATTCATGGAAAAGGGGCTGACGCTCAAGACCGGGCAGACGCACGTCCAGCATTACATGCCCGGTCTCCTCGCCGCGATCATGGAGGGGAAGATCGATACGACCTTCCTCATCAGCCACACTTTGCCGCTCGAGAACGCGCCCGATGGGTACCGCATGTTCCACGATCATCAGAACGAGGTGACCAAGGTCGTCCTGAAACCCGGCCTGGACCGCATCCAGCTCTGATCCCCCAGAACGGCGCGCCGTAGCGGCGGGCCAGGAGAAACAATCATGGCCGACAAATTGGCGATCATCACCGGCGCGTCGACCGGTATCGGGTTCGAACTGGCAAGCATCGCGGCACGCGAGGGCTACGACATCATCGTCGTCGCCGACGAGCCGCTGATCAACGCCGCCGCGCGCGATTTCGAGCAGTTCGGCACCAAGGTGGAGGCGGTCGAGGCGGATCTCTCGAGCATCGAGGGCGTCGACCGCGTACTCGATGCAGCGGCGGGGCGGCGGATCGATGTGGTGTGCGCCAATGCCGCGATCAGCAAGGGCGGGCCGTTCCTCGACGAGAGCGTCGCCGACTGGCGGCGATCGGTCGACACCAACATCACCGGCACCGTTTATCTGCTGCAGCGCACACTGCGCGACATGGTGGCGCGCAATTCGGGCAAGATCCTGGTGACGGGGTCGATCGCCGGGTACATCCCGGGCAGCTTCAACGCGATCTACAATGCGACCAAGGCGTTCGTCGACAATTTCACTGAGGCGCTGCGCGACGAGATCAAGGACGTCGACGGCGTCACGCTGACGACGCTGATGCCGGGGCCAACCGACACCGAGTTCTTCGCGCGCGCCGACATGCTCGATACGCCGGTGGGCAAAAGCGAGTCGAAGGCCGATCCGGCTAAGGTCGCGCAGGACGGATGGGACGCGCTGATCGCGGGCAAGGGGCATATCGTCTCTGGCCTGTCGAACAAGCTGCAGGTGATCGGATCGGGGCTGCTGCCGCAATCGGTGCTCGCGCAGATGCACCGCGGCATGGCGGAACCCGACGGCGGCAAGGAGTGATCGCCTAGCGATCCCCTGAGGCGATCGGGCAGGGCTTCCCCCGCGGCTCGATCCAATCAGGCCTGGCCAACGTGTCAGGCTGCTTCGCCCAACTCTCCTGCTAAGCCTGCACCGCTGGCGGCGATCGCCGCGCGCGAAAAGTGCTGGCAAGCGCGGACGGGCCCCGGCACACTCGTACGCGAGCCATCGGGATCGCCGCGCCGCGTGCGTGGCGACGGGTGAGGGGAGGGAAGGATGAGCAACCTGCCGCCGACGTTCGGCGAAGCGCTGGCGCGGCACGCGGTCGAGCGGCCCGATCAGGTCGCGCTGCGCTTCGAGGATCGCGTCACCGACTATGCGACGTTTGACGCGCATGCGAGCCAGATCGCCAACGGCTTGATCGCGATGGGGATGCGCAAGGGCGATCGCATCGCCTACCTTGGCAAGAACAGCGATTGGGCGGTCGAGCTTGCGCTCGGCGTAGCGCGGGCGGGGATGATCCTGGTCCCGGTGATCTGGCGGCTCGCGCCGGCGGAAGTCAACAGCATCCTCGCCGATTCGGGCGCCGAGATCCTGTTCGTCGAGCCGGCGTTCGAGCGGCTGTTCCCCGTGCCGACCGTGATCGTCCTCGACAATGGCTTCGCGCAGTGGCGCGACGCGCAGAGCGCCGTACCGCCCGCCGTCTCGGTCGACGAGGACGACGTCGTCCTCCAGCTCTACACCTCGGGCACCACCGGCGCGCCCAAGGGCGTGATGCTCAGTCATGCCAACGGTATCCGCCAGCGCCAGGCGCAGCTCGACGCGCAGGTCGACTGGCTGCTCGCCAATCCGGGCGACGCGACAATCATCGCGATGCCCTATGGCCATATCGGGGGGGTCGGCGTTGCGCTTGGCGCAGTCAACAGCGGCCAGGAACTCATCATCCACGCCGAATATGATGCGGGCGCGGTGATGGACGCGATTGCCGCGCATCGTGTGCGCCGGCTGTTCCTGGTGCCCGCCGCGATCGGGCTGATGCTGCAGCATCCCAAGGCCGCGACCGCCGATTTCTCGTCGATTGAGACGCTGTCCTACGGCGCCAGTCCGATCCCGCTGCCGCTGCTCCAGCAGGCGGTGGCGCGGATCGGCTGCGGCTTCGTCCAGGTCTACGGCATGACCGAGACGTGGGGCTCGATCGTCGCGCTGCCGCCCGAGGATCACCTGCCCGGCCGCGAGCACAAGATGACGGCGGCGGGCAAGGCGCTGCCCGGCGTCGAGCTGCGCATCCTCGACGAGGACGGCAACGACGTGCCGCCGGGGACGATCGGCGAAGTCGCGATTCGCAGCCCCAACAACACGCGCGGCTATTGGAACAAGCCTGAGGAGACCGCCAAGGCGCTGATCGGCGACGGCTGGCTGCGCACCGGCGATGCCGGGATCCTCGACGAGGAAGGCTATCTGTTCATCCAGGATCGCATCAAGGACATGATCATCACGGGTGCCGAGAACGTCTATCCCGCGGAGGTGGAGAGCGCGATCTACGGCCATCCCGCGGTCGCCGACGTCGCCGTGATCGGCGTGCCCGATCCCAAATGGGGCGAGGCGGTGAAGGCGATGGTCGTGCTGCACCCAGGCGCGGAAGCCGATGCCGTGGCGATCATCGGCCATGCGCGCGAGCGGATCGCCGGCTTCAAATGCCCCAAGAGCGTCGACTTCATCGACGCGCTGCCGCGCAACCCCTCGGGCAAGATCCTGCGTCGGACGCTGCGCGAGCCGTTCTGGGCCGGGCTCGATCGAAAGGTGAACTGATGGACTTCGCACGCACCGACGAGCAGCGAATGCTCGGCGAGACGCTCGACGCGATGCTGACGGTGGCGAGCAGCGACTGGCGGATCGTTGGCGAGGCAGGGCTCGACGCGCTCGGTATCGCAGCTGCCGACGATGGCCTGGGGGAGGAGGCGCGCGACGCGGCGGTCGTCGCTGCTGCGTTTGGCCGCGCCAACGTGGTGCTCCCTTGGGCGGAGCATTGGGTCGCGACGCGGCTCGGCGAGCGCGGCGATGGCGGCCCGCGCGCGGCCGATCCCGCGGCGGTGCTTGCGCGCGCAGGCAACCAGCGCGCCTGGGCCGAGGACGCGCTGACGGTGCTGCACTGCGCGGAGATCGTCGGTCTGTGTCGCACCATGCTGCGCGACGCGGCGCGCTTCGCCAAGGAGCGGCGGCAGTTCGGCGTCGCGATCGCGAGCTTTCAGGCGCTGCGCCACCGCATGGCGGACATGGCGATGACGCTCGAACTCGCCGCCGCGATGACCGATGTCGCGATCGATGCGCTCGACGCGGATGACGGGAACGAGGCGGTGCGCGCGAACGCAGTCTCCGCCGCGCGCGTGACGTGCGACGATGCCGCGCGACTCGTCGGCGAAGGCGCGGTGCAGATCCACGGCGCGATGGGGCTTACCGCCGAACTCGCGCTCGGCGGCTACTTCCGACGTGCCCGCACGCTAGCACAGGGCGATGGCACCGCGCGGGCGCACCTGCGCCGCTACGCCGCTTGATGGGGACGCTGCGGAACTGATGCGGATCAATGCCGTTGGATAAGCAAGCGATCGCATGGGCGGTCGCGCCCCTCGAACCAACGGAGCGCCATCATGGGTGAACTCACCGACAAGCTGTCCGCCGCGGGCAACAAGGTCGCCGGCAACGTCAAGGAAGCCGTCGGCAAGGCGACGGACAATGAGCGTCTTGAAGCCGAAGGCGAGGCGCAGCAGGCGAAGGGTACCGGCCAGGACGTCAAGGGCAGCGTCAAGGGCGCGCTCGGCGACAAGATCTGATCAATCCGCCATTGTGACGCGAGACGACCGCTCCCTGTCCGGGGGCGGCCGTTGTCGTTTGTGGGCTAAGCAGCCTGATCGACGACGACGCGCGCGATCAGATCGCGCTGGATCTCGTTAGATCCGGCGTAGATGCTGCTCGCGCGGTTGTTAAGATACTTGGGCATCGCGGTGGCGATCGCGTCGGGCGCGTCGTCGAGTGGCTGGTCCCATCCGGCGGCGATCTCGAGTGCGAGCAGGTCGATCCGCTGCGATGCCTCGGTCCCCAAGACTTTCAGCATCGACGGGCGCACGCCGTCCGCCGGCCCACGACCTTCGAGCACGGCGAGCTCGATTGCTCGCAGCGCGTCGATCGCGATCGCCTCGCGCGCCAGTCGCTCGCGGTTGCCCTCATGCCCGAGCCAGCCGATCGCTTCGGCCGCCTCGCGCACCATCGTCAGGTGCGCCGCGAGCCCCGGCGCGTAGCGACCGCCACGCTCGAACGTCAGCAGATGCTTGGCGACGGTCCACCCGTCATTCTCCGCGCCCAGCCGACCGCTCACCGGCACGCGAGCGTCGTCGAAGAACACCTGATTGAACTCATGTTCGCCGGCGAGCGTGGTGATCGGAGAGACGGTGACTCCCGGCGTGCTCATCTCGAGCAGCACGAAAGAAATGCCCGTTTGCGGCCGCCCCTCGGTGCTGGTGCGCACCAGGCAGAACATGCGGTTCGCGAAGTGCGCGTGCGTCGTCCAGATCTTTGAGCCGTTGAGGACGTAATCGTCGCCGTCGCGCACCGCGCGCAGCTTCAGCGAGGCGAGATCGGAGCCCGATCCCGGCTCCGAATAACCCTGGCACCAGTAATCGTCGCCCGACAGGATGCGCGGCAGCAGCTCGCCCTTCTGCTCCGGCGTGCCGTAATGCATGATCACCGGCGCGACCATCTTGAGCCCCATCGGCGACAGCGACGGCGCGTGCGCGCGGGCATATTCCTCCGCCCAGATATAACGCTGGATCTCGTTCCATCCCGTGCCGCCGTGTTCGATCGGCCAGTCGGGCGCGACCCAGCCCTGCGCGTGCAGGATCTTCTGCCACGGCACGGCGATATCGGGGTGAAGGAACACGCTGGTCCCACGCCGCGCGCCGCGCCGAAGCTCGGGCGTCAGCTTCTCGTCGAGAAAGGTGCGCACCTCGTCGCGAAAGGTGCGCGCGGCGGCGCTGTTCAGGCTCTCCATCGCGCCATCATGCGCAATGCCGCGCCGCTGTCCACCCTGACGCTCCTGCCAGGTTAGCCGCTTCACTTACGCATCGGGGCCGAGGAAGCCGTGCCCGGTGGCGATCTGGATCATCCGCGCGCGCGTCGTCGCCCCCAGTTTCTCGGCGGCGTTGCGCAGGTGGAAGCGCACCGTCGATACCGACAGCGTCAGGACCTTCGCGTGTGGCGACCACCCAGCCTTGCGCATCGCTGCGGATCAGGGCATCGCAACACCGTAACTGATGTTATGGTAGATAAAAGGGAGAGGGTGATGGCCGGTCGGTATGCAGGCAAACATGTGTTCGTCGCGGGGGCGTCGAGCGGGATCAATCTGGGCATCGCGCACGCCTTTGCCGCCGAAGGCGCCAAGGTAACCGTGCTGAGCCGCAGCGCTGACAAGATCGAGGCGGCGGCTGCCGGGCTGCACGACGCGGGTGCGGAGGCGATCGGCATCGCGTGCGACGTGCGCGACTATCCGGGGCTGGAGGCGGCCTATGCCGAGGCCACGGGTAAGTTCGGACCGATCGACGTCTTGATATCGGGCGCGGCGGGCAATTTCCTCGCACCCGCGGTCAAGCTGTCGGCGAACGCGTTCAAGACCGTCGTCGATATCGACCTGCTCGGCACGTTCAACGTGTTCCGCGCGAGCTACGATCACTTGGTGAGGCCCGGCGCGTCGCTGATCGCGATCACCGCCGGTCAGGCGGTCCATCCGTCGTCGTTCCAGATCCATGCCTGCGCCGCCAAGGCCGGCGTCAACATGGTAACGAAGTGTCTCGCGCTCGAATGGGGCCCGGCCGGCATCCGCGTCAACGGCATCTCGCCCGGCCCGATCGGTGATACCGAAGGCATGAAGCGTCTCGGCGGCGATCCGGCGCGCGAGCAGCAGATCAAGGGCCGCCTCGCGCTGCGCGACTATGGCACCAAGGCCGACGTGGCAGAGGCAGCGCTGTGGCTGTCGAGCCCTGAGGCGAAATACGTCACCGGCGCGATCCTCAACGTCGACGGTGGCAGCGACTTGGGCGACGCGAGCGCCAACGCGCTCGGCTGATCGAAAGCCGCGGCCGGCGATCAGGCGGGGCGGTTGACGCCGATCCCCAGATCCGCCGGCCCGAAGGCGTCCGGCAGTAGATCGGACAGGCGATAGTGCGCGATCGCATCGCCCTGCGCGCCGGCGCAATAGACGCGAACGTCACGTCCGCCGATCTGCGCGGCTTCGTTGATCACCTGACGGCAGCGGCCGCAGGGCCGGACGACATCCGCGCCGGTGATCGCGCCCGATCGGATCATCCCGCCGACGACGCCGATCGCGACGACGTCGCCCAGCCGCCCGCTCGCGCTCGCCGTCGCGATCGCTACCGTCTCCGCGCACAGCGACAGGCCGTAGCTCGCATTCTCGAAGTTGGCGCCCGGCACGATCGTGTCGTCCGCCAGCAGCACCGCCGCGCCGACGCCGAAATTGGAATAGGGGGCGTGCGCATGTTCCGCCGCCGCGCGCGCCGCTGCGATCAGCCGCGCCGCCTCGTCACCATGGTCCACGATATCGTTCATTGCGCCGCCACGTCCCAATTGATCGTTCCGTTCACCCCGTCGATCCGCCGCCGGTCGCTCGCGCGCCACATGCGCCACGGGCGCGAGGCATAGTCGGGCGCGAAGAAATTACCCTGTGCCCACAACGGACGCGGGATCGCACTTGCCAAATCGTATCGCCGTTCGACCGTGCGCGAGACGCGCAGCATCACCGGCGTGCCGGTATGCGCCTCGATCATGCTCGCCGCCTGCCGGATGGCGTCGACGAGCTGCTGACGCTCGGGCTGGGTGTCGCATCCCTCGACGGTGTCGATGTCGATCGCAGCAGGCAGTGCGCGGTCGTCGCGCGGTACGACGGTGTTGAACGCATTCGCCTGATCGATTGCCGGTTGGCACATCGACCAGACGTGAACCGCCCCGCGTCGCATGCCCGCGGCGGCGATGCCTTGCCAGTTCGTCTCGAACTGCCGGTCGCGTTGCACCGCGCCGTCGGTCGCGACAGCATAGGCGAAATCGGCGCCGCCGCCCGCCACGACCGGCCACTCGATCGCGCCGTTCGCCTCGCTCACGTCGACGCCCTGCACCGGATAGGTTTCGGTTGAGGGCCGCCAACGCGCGGCATATTGCCACCCCGCAACGCCAAGCACCGCCAGCGCGAGCACGATCAGGACGAAGCGGCCAATCCCGTACATCGCCTCAGCCCTTGATGTGCAGCACGCAGATCAGCGTGAACAGCCGCCGCGCGGTGTCGAAATCGACCTCTATCTTGCCCGCCAGCCGCTCGCGCAGCAGCTCGGCCGCCTCATTGTGAATCCCGCGCCGCGCCATGTCGACCGTCTCGATCTGCTGCGGCGTTGCCTGACGTATTGCTTGGAAGTAGCTGTCGCAGATTGCGAAATAGTCGCGGATTGGCCGGCGGAAACGCCCCATACCAAGAATATGCGCTTCGAGCGGCGAGCCGTCCTCGCGCTTGATCTGCATTGCCAGCCGCCCTTCCTCGACCGACAGCGCCAACCGGTACGGCCCGGCATAGCCGTCGGGGTGCTGCTTCTGCGGGGCGAAGTGATTGCCCTCGATAAGATCGAAGATCGCGATCCGCCGTTCCTGCTCGATATCGGCCGAGCGCCACAGGATCGTGCGTTCGTCCAGTTCGATGTCGATGATCCGCGGATCGGCCATCTGGTCGCGATAGAGACCAATTGTCGCTGCGACAATTCTCGTGTTCCACAGTTTCGCCGCGCGCCGGCAATGCGTAGAAGAGGTCGCATCATGGCGACTCTGGCTTTCCCGCAAGCGGCTCCGGCTGCCCCCGTCCACTTGCCCCGCAACGTTGAGGCGGAGGCCGCGATGCTCGGCGCGATGATGATCGACAACCGGCTGGCGGACGATATCGCCGACCAGCTCGATCCGCAGCATTTCTACGAACCGGTGCATGGCCGCGTCTTCGCGGCGATCAAGACGCTGCGGTCGAACGACATGCTCGCTACTCCCGTCACGCTACGCCCGATGTTCGAGGCGGACGAGGGGATGCGCGAGCTCGGCGGCCCGGCGTATCTCGCGCAGCTGACCGGATCGGGCGCGGGGCTGATCGGCGCGCGTCAGTTCGCCAAGCAGATCTACGATCTTGCGATGCTGCGCGCGCTGGTGACGGTGGGTCGCACGCTGGTCGATCGCGCGATGGACACGTCGGAGGAGGTGAACCCGCGCGCGCAGATCGAGCTTGCCGAAGAGGAATTGTTCAAGGTCGCAGCCGACGGGACGACCGAGAATGCGATCAAGAGCTTCGCGCAGGCGACCAAGGTCGCGCTGAAGATGGCGGAGACCGCGCTCAACTCGGGCGGCAAGGTTTCGGGCATCACGACCGGCTTCGATACGGTCAACGGCCGGATCGGCGGCATGCACCGTTCAGACCTTATGATCCTTGCCGGGCGCCCCGGCATGGGCAAGACGTCGCTCGCCACCAACATTGCGTTCAACGCCGCGCAGCGCTGGATGATGGACATGAAGGCAGGTATTGCGCCGAGCGAGTCGATCGGCGCCAAGGTCGCGTTCTTCAGCCTGGAAATGTCGGCCGACCAGCTCGCGACGCGTATCCTCGCCGAACAGTCGCGCATCACGTCGGAGAAGCTGCGCCGCGGCGACATCAGCCGCGCCGAGTTCCACCAGCTTGCCGCCGCCGCCGCCGATCTGGAAAGCCTGCCGCTGTTCATCGACGATACCGGCGGCCTGTCGATCAGTGCGCTGCACACGCGCGTTCGCCGGCTGCAGCGGCGTCACAATAACGAAATCGGTCTGGTTATCGTCGATTACCTCCAGCTCCTCAGCGGCAGCGGCAAATCGAGCGACGGCAATCGTGTGCAGGAAATCTCCGAGATCAGCCGCGGGTTGAAGACGCTGGCAAAGGATCTTCACGTCCCCGTGCTGGCGCTGTCGCAGCTCAGCCGCGCGGTCGAGCAGCGCGAGGACAAGCGCCCGCAGCTCTCGGACCTGCGCGAATCGGGGTCGATCGAGCAGGACGCGGACATGGTGTGGTTCGTGTTCCGCGAGGATTATTACGTCGCGGCGAAGGAGCCAAAGCGACCGACCGAGGGTGACAATTCGAAGATCTTCGAGGACCATGCGGCGTGGGCGAGCGACATGGAGCGCGTCTACGGTCTCGCCGAACTCATCATCGCCAAGCAGCGTCATGGCGCGACAGGGAAGGTGACGATGAAGTTCGATCCCAGCGTGACGCGGTTCAGCGACTACGCCGGCTATTGATCGGAATAGGTTCGCGTTGTTGGTGAGCACGTCTGAACCACGGCGCGCCTTCGGCCGCGGGGCGGCGCGTCAGAACGCGGGCTCTTCGCCCGGCTTCTCGGGCACGTGGATGCCACATTCCACCTTGTCCCAACCGCGCCAGCGCCCGGCGCGGGGATCCTCGCCCGGCAGCACCTTCGAGGTGCACGGCTTACACCCGATCGAGGGATAGCCGTCCGCCTCCAGCGGATGCCGCGGTAGTTCGTGCGTATCGAAATAGGCGTCGATACGCGCCTTGTCCCAGTCGGCGAGCGGATTGAGTTTCAGCCGTCCCTCGTCGATCTCGAACCGCGGCAGCGCGGCGCGGGTCTTCGACTGGAACCCCTTGCGGCCGGATATCCACGCGTCGAACGGCAGCAGCGCGCGGCGCAGCGGCTCTACCTTGCGCAGATCGCAGCAGCCGTCAGGATCATATGACCAGCGCAGCCCGGTCGCGTCCTTCGCCGCCAGCAGTCGCGGATCGGGCCGATAGACGCGCAGGTCGGTAAAGCCGAGCTGTTCGGCGAGTTGGTCACGATATTCAAGCGTTTCGCCGAACATCTTCTGCGTATTGGTGAAGATGACCGGCACGTCCTTGTCGACCCGCGCGATCATGTGCAGCAGCACCGCGGATTCGGACCCGAACGAGGACACCGCCGCCACCCGCCCGGCAAGGTCGCCGCTGAGCAGGATGCGCAGCATTTCCTGCGTTTCCACGCCCGCGAAGCGCGCCTCCATCGCCGCCGCATCTGCCTGGGTGAAGGCGGGCGTGACGTCGATCATGTCGAGGCGCCGCGCGGCCTCAGCCATGGCGCAGCTTCCACACCGGCACCGCCGCGTCGGCGGCGGACTGGTAATGGTAATCGTAGCGATCGAGGCTGCGCTGCAGCGTGTCCGGGTCAATCGGCGCCTCCGGCGCAAAGCTGTCGAACCCGCAGCGGCGCATGAACGGCAGCTGGTCGACCAGCACGTCGCCCGCTGCGCGGAGCTCACCGCTATAGCCCGCCTCGCGCAGTACGCGCGCCGCGGAATAGCCCCGACCGTCACGGAAGGTGGGGAAGCTCACTTCGATCAGCGCGAGCTGGCCGAGGTGCGGCAGCAGCGCGCGTGCGTCGTCGCCCGCTTCGATCCGCACCGCGCCGGCGTTGGTCTGTCCCTCGAGAAACGAGTCGAGCGTAACCGCCGGCTCGTCGTGCGCCTCGTCGTCGCGAAAACGCAGCAGCGCATCGGTGTTGCCGGCCAGATCAGCCATTGTAGATCGCCTCCTTGAACGCATCGAAGCCGACGCGGCGATAGGTATCGAGGAAGCGCTCGCCCGGCTCGCGGACTGCGACGAACTTGTCGGTGACGCGCTCGATCGCATCGACGATGCCGTCCTCGTCGAACCCAGGGCCGGTGATCTTGCCGAGGCTCACGTCCTCCGCGCCCGACCCGCCGAGCAGCAGTTGGTAATTCTCCTTGCCCTTACGGTCGACGCCTAGGATGCCGATGTGCCCGGCGTGGTGGTGGCCGCAGGCGTTGATGCAGCCCGATATCTTGAGCTTGAGCTCGCCCAGGTCGCGCTGCCGATCGAGATCCTTGAAGCGCGTCGCGATCTTCTGTGCCACCGGGATCGAGCGCGCGTTGGCGAGGCTGCAGTAATCGAGGCCGGGACAGGCGATGATGTCGCTGATGAGGTCGAGGTTCGCCTCGGCGAGCCCGGCCTCGGTCAGCGCTTGCCAGACGGCGTTGAGGTCCGCCTTGCGCACATGCGGCAGGACGATGTTCTGCGCATGCGTCACGCGAAGCTCGTCGAACGAGTAGCGCTGCGCGAGATCGGCCATCACATCGATCTGGTCGGCGCTCGCATCGCCGGGAATCCCGCCGACGGGCTTCAGCGAAATGTTGACGATGGCATAGCCCGGCGCCTGGTGCGATTTCACGTTCTGGTCGAGCCACACCGCGAAATCGGGATCGCTGCGGTCGACCGAGTCCGACGCGCTTGCCTCGAACGCGGGCGGCGCGAAGAAGGCGCTGATCCGATCGAATTCGGCGAGCGGGGGATCGATCCCCAGCGTCTTGACGTGCGCGAACTCCGCCTCGACCTGTCGACGATATTCATCCGCGCCAAGTTCATGGATCAGGATCTTGATGCGCGCCTTGTAGATGTTGTCGCGCCGGCCGTAGCGATTGTAGACGCGCAGGCACGCCTCGAGATAGCTCAGCAGATCGTCGGCACCGACGAAGTCCTTGATCTCGGGCGCGATCATCGGCGTGCGGCCCATGCCGCCACCGACGAACACGCGCCCGCCGAGAACGCCGTCGCGCTTCACCAGCTCGATGCCGATATCGTGCAGTCGCATCGCCGCGCGATCCTCGGGCGCCGCGATGACGGCGATCTTGAACTTGCGCGGCAGGTAGCTGAATTCGGGGTGGGAGGTGCTCCACTGGCGCAGCAACTCGGCCCAGGGGCGCGGATCGGCCACCTCGTCCGCGGCGGCGCCGGCATACTGGTCCGAACTAATGTTGCGGATGCAATTGCCGCTCGTCTGGATCGCGTGCATCTCGACCGTCGCTAGCTCGGCGAGAATGTCAGGCGCGTCCTCCAGCTTGATCCAATTGTACTGGATGTTCTGGCGCGTGGTGAAGTGGCCGTAACCACGGTCGTATTTACGCGCGATATGCCCCAGCATTCGCATCTGCCGGCTGTCGAGCGTGCCATAGGGCACCGCGACGCGCAGCATGTAGGCGTGGAGCTGCAGATAGAGGCCGTTCATCAGCCGCAGCGGCTTGAACTGATCCTCGCTGATCTGCCCCGCCAAGCGACGCTTCACCTGATCGCGGAACTCGTCGACCCGCGCGTCGACGATCGACTGGTCATATTGATCGTATTTATACATCGCGACTTTCGTCCAAATCTGCGGTTCGCGGAAGGCCTGGAGCGGCGTTACGCGGGAAGGGAAAGTAGAAGGGCAGGGCGGCGTGTCAGCCGCGCCCGATGATGCGTCTCAGATCACCCAGCTTCCTGCGTCGGCATCGGCGGGCTTCAGCGTCAGATCGGGGCGCACGGTCGGGCCGAGCGCACGAATGCGATCCTTGATGTGCGCCGGGCGCGGGCCTTCCGCGGTCGCCGTCGCATCGATCACATAGGGACCGTTGACGCGCCGCGCGCCTTCCTCGGCCTTGGCGATCGCCTCGCCCTTATCGGCGACGTCGACGGCATCCTCGACGTGGCGCGACCAGCCGTTGCCGGTCCACCACGTCACGTCGCCAGTCGGCAAATCGTTGCCCGTCAGCAGTTTCATGCGTTCAATCCCTCCGCGGCGCGCGCCCAGGCGACCAGCTTGTCCTCGGCGTCGGACAGTTCGACGACCTCGCCGACGACGATGATCGCCGGGCTCGCCACCGCCTCGCGTTCCACCATCGGGCCAAGATCGGCAAGCAGCGTCTTGAGCGCGCGATGCCCCGGCAGCGTACCCTTCTCGAGCACGGCGACAGGCATGTCGGGTGCGACGCCGTCGGCCATCAGCTTGTCGGCGATCGCCTCGGCGGTCGCGACACCCATGTAGATCACCAGCGTCCGACCCTGGCCGGCGAGACCGGCCCAGTCCTGCTCGGTCAGCCCCTTGCACTGGCCGGCGACGAAGCTGACCGCGCTCGAATGGTCGCGGTGCGTCAGCGGCAGCATCGCCTCCGCCGCGCAACCGAGCGCAGCCGACACGCCCGGCACCACTTCCACCGGCAGGCCGGCAGCGCGAACCGCCTCGACCTCCTCGCCGCCGCGCCCGAAGATGAACGGATCGCCGCCCTTCAGCCGCACGACGATACTCCCTGCGCGGACGTGCGCGACGATGAGCGCATTGATCGCCTCCTGCGGCAGCGTGTGGCGCGCGCGCCGCTTCGCGACCGAAATGCGATGCGCGCCGGCCGGCGCAATATCGAGCACGCGCGAATCGATCAGGCCGTCATGAACGACAACGTCGGCGACGCGCAGCGCCTCGACCGCGCGCACCGTCAACAGGACGGGATCGCCGGGGCCGGCGCCAACGAGGATGACGCGCCCGCGCGCGTCCGGATCGAGAAGGCTGATCATGCCAAAGGAGATGGGCGAGGCGCGAATGAGCGGCAACCGAGCGATGCTTGGCGTCGGCGTAGGTTAGCTATCGGTGGAGCGGCGGGGAGATTGCCGGCCTTCTAGGCCTATCGGGCCGGTGCCGCCGCGAGCCATAAACCGGTGGCGGTGCCGGGGCGCGGATTACAGGATCGGCGAAAGATGCGCCGACGGCCACGCAAAAAAGAAGGGGCGACCCAGCGGGCCGCCCCCCCGACAGATCAGTTGCTGTCCGAATCGTCGTTGTCGTCGACGACGAGGTAGATGCCACCAGCGACGATCAGCGCAGCGAGGATCGCCGGAACGATCGACACGCCAGCGAGGCGGTCGCCCTTCGCGGTCGCGGTGCCGGCACGCGCCGACTTGGCAACCGAGAGCTTGGCGGCAGGCGAGGTCGCCGGCGCGGCCGAGGCGGCGACGGGCGCGAGGACGAGCGCGGTGGCGCTCAGGCTGGTCAGGAACTTGGTCATCATATCGTTTCTCCTGTTAATGCAGGCAGCGAGAGGCGGCGAACTGCGAAGAGCTTATCTGGACGCGACTTTGCCGCACTGCGACACCCCTGTCGTACGGCCTGCGCGTTTTTCGCGACGGTTGTGCCATTTGTGCCACGCCGGGCCTGTCACCAGATCGGCTTCCGTCGGCGCGCTCAGCCGTCGCGCAGCCCGATCCCAATCGAGGCGCGCGCGGCATCGGCTTCGTTCGAGACGACCGGATAGGCGCAATAATCGGCGGCGTAATAGGCGCTCGGCCGGTGGTTACCCGACCAGCCGATCCCACCGAACGGCGCGGCCGACGAAGCGCCGTTGGTCGGCCGGTTCCAATTGACGATCCCTGCGCGCGCACCGGCCCAAAAGCGATCGTAAAGCGCCGGCGTCTGGCTGATCAGCGAGGCGGACAGGCCGTAGCGCGTGTTGTTCGCCTCCGCGATCGCCGCCTCGAAATCGGATAGCCGGACAACCTGCAGGATCGGTCCGAACAGTTCGAGATCGGGGCGGTCGGCCACGTCGGTCATGTCGATCAGGCCGGGGCCGAGGAATGGCCTGTCTGCCACAGGGCGTTCGAGATGCCGGATCACCTTGCCGCCGCGCATCAGCAGCGCGAGGAAGCTCTCCGTCAGCTGGTCGGCGGTATCGTTGTCGATCACCGGCCCCATGAAGGGCGAGGGGTCGTCGTGCGGCGCGCCGATGATCAGGCGGGCGAGCAGTCGATTGATCTGGTCGAGCAGCGGGTCCGCCAGCCGCTCGTCGACGATCAATCGTCGTGCCGCGGTGCAGCGCTGGCCCGCAGTGGTGAACGCCGATTGGATCACGAGAACGGCGGCGGTGTAGATTTCGGGCGTGTCCCATACTACGATCGGGTTGTTGCCGCCCATCTCCAGCGCGAGGATCTTCTCCGGCTTCTCAGCGAAGGCGCGGTTGAGCGCGATTCCGGTGCGCGCCGATCCGGTGAACAGCAGCCCGTCGATGTCGGCATGCGCGGCGAGCGCGCGGCCCTCTTCGGGACCGCCGATGACGAGACGGATGGACTCCTCCGGCACGCCCGCCGCGCGGTAGCATTCGACAAGGAAGGCGCCCGTCGCCGGCGTCTTCTCCGATGGCTTGAAGACCACGGCGTTGCCCGCGATCAGCGCCGGGACGATATGGCCGTTGGGCAGATGCGCCGGGAAATTGTACGGCCCCAGCACAGCGAGCACGCCGTGCGGCTTGTGGCGCAGCGCCATGCGCGATCCCATCGGCGCGTCGAGCCGCCGCTGCGCGGTCCGATCGGCATAGGCGCTGACGGAGATATCGACCTTGCCGATTACGGTGTCGACTTCGGTGCGTGCCTCCCACAGCGGCTTGCCCGTCTCGCGCGCGATGATGTCGGCGAAGGCGTCCTGCCGCTGGCGCACCACGTTGGCAAAGCGCCGCATCGTCTCGATACGATAGGTCAGCGGGCGCGCCGCCCAGGTCGCCCAGCCGCCACGCGCCGCCGCCACTTCCGCGTCGACGTCGCCGATCGGCCCGCGCCACAGTTCCGCGCCGGTCGCGGGTTCGAAGGAGACGATCTCGCTCAAGGGCAAACCTCTGGTACGCTGCCCGCACGCGATGGGCATTCGCCCGCCCTTACGAGACTTGCCCGGCGCGAGACAAGCCGCCCGCGAGGAGGCCGACGTAGGCGCGGCGCCGGCTTGCGGGCTGACCGGCGGACGTGGATAGGGGCCGGACGCGCTAGGAGGGCGGGCATGGCCGCGTGGCAGGATCTGTTTTGGTGGTCGGGTGATGGGCTGCGGCTGCATGCGCGCGACTTTCCAGGCGACGGAGCCAGCGGGAACGAGGCATTGCCGGTGCTCTGCCTGCCCGGGCTGACGCGCAACGCACGCGACTACGACACGCTTGCCCGCCGCCTATCGGGGCGCCGGCGCGTGCTCGCGATCGACCTGCGCGGGCGCGGTGAGAGCGCCTATGCCAAGGACCCGATGAGCTACGTTCCGCTCACCTACGCGCAGGATATCGCCGCGTTGCTCGCCGATCAGGGGATCGATCGCTTCGTCGCGGTCGGCACGTCGCTCGGCGGGATCGTGACGATGCTGCTCGCGGGCATGCTGCCGGGGCGCATCGCGGGCGCGCTGCTCAACGATGTCGGGCCCGAGATCGAAGCCGCCGGGCTGCACCGCATCCGCGGCTATGTCGGCAAGTCGAGCGCCTGGCCGACATGGATGCACGCTGCGCGCGCGACGCAGGAGGCGAATGCCGACATTTATCCCGATTGGGGGATCGAGGAGTGGCTGGCGATGGCGAAGCGGCTCTATCGGCTCAACAGCGCCGGCCGCATCGTGCTCGACTATGATCTCAAGATCGCCGAGCCGTTCCGCGTGCCGGGCAACGAGGCCGGGCCCGACATGTGGCGTGCGCTCGCCTCGCTCACGCCGGCACCGGTGCTGATCGTGCGCGGCGGGCGATCCGATATCCTGAGCGCGGCTACCGCCGACCGCATGGTCGCGGCGCTGCCCGATGCCGAGCTCGTCACGCTGCCCGGCATCGGCCACGCGCCGACGCTTGCCGAGGCCGGCGTGCAGGGCGCGATCGACCGGCTGTTGGAACGCGCCGGCAAGGAACCGCCAAGCCGCTGAAACGTCGGGGCTTCGACCAGACGGGAGCCACGATGACTGACCTTTCCGACGCGCATACCGGCGCCACGCCGCTCGCCGGCCGCCGCATCCTCGTGACCGGCGGGACGACCGGGATCGGCCGCGCGATCGCCGTGCTGCTCGCCAGCGAGGGCGCGAAGGTCTTCATTTGCGGCCGCGACCAACAACATCTTGCCGACGCGCTGGCCCGCATTCGCGAGGTGGGCGAGGGAGACGGCCTGTCGATCGACCTGGCAGAGGCGGACAATGTCGACCGGCTGTTCGCTGCGGCGACCAACTATCTCGGTGGCCTCGACGTCGCTGTCGTCAACGCCGCGCGCCACGCCGAGGGGCTCACTGAAATGAGCGAGGCCGATCTGCGCTACACGATCGGCAGCAACTTCACCGGCTATCTCCTGTCGGCGCAGGCCGCCGCCAAGGCGATGGGCGCCTATGGCGAGGATGCGAAGGGGCAGGGCGATATCGTCCTCGTCGGATCGATGAGCGCCTATGTCCTCGGGCCCGGTTCCACCGTCTATGCCGGGATCAAGTACGGCATCCAGGGCTTCGCGATCGCGCTGCGTCGCGAGCTCGGCAAGAAGGGCGTGCGTGTCTCGTTGGTCGAGCCGGGCCTCACCGGCAGCGACATGGTCAAAGATGGAGAGAACCAGGTCGAGCGGATCAACAAGGAAGAGATGCTGCGCGCCGAGGATATCGCGATCGGCGTCCACTATCTGCTGACGCAGCCGCGCCGCGCGGTCGTGCAGCAGATCACCATCTCGCCGCGCATGCAGGACCTGGAATGACCTTTCCGCTCGACCACCTCATCTTTGCCCCCGACGACGTCGATCTCTCGCGCTCCCCGCTCGCCGGGCAGATCGACGAGGAGACCTACGTCCTCGGCGCATTCAATCCGGGGATGACGCGGCTGCCCAACGGCAACCTCCTGCTGATGGTGCGGATCGCCGAGGCGCTGCGTACCCCGATCCGCGACGGTCACGTCCGCGCGATCCGTTGGGAAGGCGGCGACGCGGGCGGCAGCTATGCGCTCGACCCCTGGCCGCTCCAGCTCGTCGACACTGCCGATCCGCGCAAGTTCATGATGCGCGGCGGCGGGTGGAAGGTGATGGCGCTCACCTCGCTGTCGTGGCTGCTGCCGGTCGAGCTCGATCCCGAGGGGCGCCGCGTCGAGGCGGTACACTACGACCATGCGATCGCGCCGCGTGCCGGCTATCAGAATTATGGCGTCGAGGACGCGCGGATCAGCCGCGTCGGCGACCGCTATCTGATGACGACCTGCTCGGTCAGTCCCGAGCGACATTCGACCACGCTTTATACCAGCGCCGACGCGCGCGACTGGCAGCTCGAGGGCATCGTCCTCGATCACCAGAACAAGGACATGCTGATCTTCGAGGGCATGATCGGCGGCAAGTTCTGGGCGCAGACGCGGCCGCTCGGCGATCTCTACTTCGCCTATCCCCCCGGCAGCGAGTGGCGCGCCGGCCCGTCGATCAACCTCGCCTCGTCGCCCGACGCCTTGCACTGGAAACCGAGCGATCACCCCGGCATCCGTCCGCACGCCGCAACGGTCTCGACGGCGCGGATGGGCGGCGGCGCGCAGCCGGTGTTGACGCAGGTCGACGGGCAGGAGGGGTGGCTGACGCTGTGGCACGGTGTCGAGCCATCGGGCGTCGTCGGCATCTACCGCACCTATTGGACGCTGCTCGACAAGGATGAGCCGTGGCGCACACTCGCCACCAATCACACGGCGCTGCTCGAGCCGAACCCGGCGGTGACCGAGCCGCTGAAACATCAGCTCTATCTCGACAACGTGGTTTTCACGACGGGGCTGGTCGACGGCGGCGATCACTGGATTGTCGCGAGCGGCGAGGCCGATCTCGCCTGTCGCATCACGCACATCCCCAAGACGGCGATCACCGCCCGCGGGTGATCGCCCAGCCGCCGCCGGCTTAGTCGAGCGGCGGCCCGAACACCGACCAGCCGGTCCGCGCGCCGAACATTTCGAGCGCGCGGACGCCGAGCATCGAATTGCCGTTCTGGTCGAGATTGGGTGACCAGACCGCGACAGCGCCTCTCTCCGGTGCGACCGCGATGATCCCGCCGCCGACCCCGCTCTTCGCCGGCAATCCGACGCGCACCGCGAAATCACCCGATCCGTCGTAATGGCCGCACGTCATCATCAGTCCGAGCAACTTGCGCATCCGCACCGCGGTCGCCTCCGCCGCCTCGTCGGTGCGCGAGCGGCGGGTGCGTGCGAGGAACAGCCCGGTGCGTGCCAGCCCCCGGCAATCGAGCGTGATCGCGCACTGGTTGACGTACGCCTCCATCACCGCGTCGAGCGAGCCGTGAAGGTTGCCGTGGTGACGCATGAAGCTCATCATCGCCCGGTTCAGATCGCCGCCCTCATGCTCGGACGCCAGCACCTCTGGGTCCAGCGACACTGTGTCGCGGCCGGCATGATGGCGCACGAAATCGACCACCGCGCTCGCCTGCTCGTCGTCGCCGAGCTCTTCGACCAGGATATCGACGATCGCCAGCGCGCCGGCGTTGATGAACGGGTTGCGCGGAATGCCGTGCGTGCGCTCGAGGTCGACGATCGAGTTGAACGGATCGCCCGACGGTTCGCGTCCGACGCGGTCGAACACCTTGTCGCCGATCGCGCACATCGCCAGTTCGAGCGCGAAGACCTTGGCGATGCTCTGCAGCGGGAAGGGCGTCGTCGCTTTGCCGGCGGAATAGATTTCGTCGTCGACGGTGGCGACGGCGATGCCGAACGCACCGGGCTTCTTGCGGTCCTCCTTCGCATCGCCCGCTGCCTCGATCTCGGCGGCCTTGTCCGCGATCTCCGCCGCGATGTCGTCGACGATTTGCTGCACGCTCTTCTCCAATGGCTCACAGCCCGAACGGGTGACGGCGGCCATGTGTCCGGTCGTTCGCGAACGCGGCTGACATGCGAATCGCGCCGGGTCTCAACGCGCGCGGCTTTTTCGCCTAGACGTCGCGGCGCCATGCCTCAGCCGATAAACATCCTGCACCTCCATTCCACCTTCGATCTCGGCGGCAAGGAGGCGCGCGCGGTACGGCTGATGAATGCGTTCGGCGATGGTGCGCGCCACACGATCGTCTCTGGCATGGAGGGCCGCTACGGCGCGCGCGACCGTATCGAGCGGTACGTCAAGTACGAGATCGCGCAGGATCCGCCCCCGCTGCAGGGCCGTCCTTCGGTCTATCGCTACGATGCGATCGCGCGCTACATGCGGCGCTTCGATCTGGTGCTAACGTACAATTGGGGTGCGATCGACGGCGTTATGGCGCGCCGCGTGTTCGGCCGCGGCGTGCCTCCGGTGGTGCACCACGAGGACGGCTTCAACGAGGACGAGGCCGGCGGGCTCAAGCGCGAGCGAAACCTCTATCGCCGCCTCGCGCTCGGCGCGGCGCACGCCCTCGTCGTGCCCTCGGCGACGCTCGAACGCATCGCGCTCGATACCTGGAAGCAGCCGCGCGCCAAGGTGTACCGCATCGTCAACGGCATCGCGACCGATCTCTACGCGCGTCGCCCAGAGCCGAAGGCGATCCCCGGCTTCGTGCGCAAGCCCAAGGAGATTGTGATCGGCACCGTCGCCGGGCTGCGCACCGTCAAGGATCTGCCAGCCCTCGTCCGCGCTGTCGGCGGCCTTTCCGGCCGCTTCCGCCTCGTCATCGTGGGGGAGGGCCCCGATCGCATCAACATCGAGCGTACCGCGCTGGCGATGGGAATCGAGGATCAAGTCCTGCTCCCCGGCTTCCTCGACCGGCCGTATCGCTTCATCGGGCATTTCGACCTGCTCGCGCTGTCGTCACGGTCGGAGCAATTCCCGATCGCGGTGATCGAGGCGATGGCGGCGGGGCTGCCGGTCGTCGCGCCGCCGGTCGGCGACGTGCCGGCGATGGTCGCGCTGGAAAATGCGCCGTTCATTACCGATCATCCGGGCGAGATCCGCTTGCGCGACGCGATGCAGGCGCTGATCGCCGACCCCGATCTGCGCGCACAGGTCGGCGCCGCCAACCGCCGCAAGGCGCAGGCCGAGTATGACGAACAGCAGATGATCGCCCGCTACGCCGCGCTCTACGAGGCCGCGATGCGCCGGCCGGGCGCGCTGACGTGACGCGCAAATTGCTCGCGCGCTGCAACCTTTCGGGCTAGGGCGCCTTATTCTGTCCACAATATAGGTGATCGACGCTCGTGGCATCTGCCGTGTTCAAGGGGCTTCAACCCATCAACTATGCCGGCCGCGAAGTGTGGCCGCTGGTGGAGGGCGGCAAGGGCGTGGCGGCGACGAATCACGCCTCGGCCGGCGCCTGGGCGGCGGCGGGCGGCATCGGTACGGTCAGCGCGGTCAACGCCGACAGTTACGATCCCGACGGCAAGATCATCCCGCAGATCTATCGTGCGCTCACCCGGCGCGAGCGCCACGAGGAACTTATCGCCTACGCTATCGAGGGCGCGGTGCAGCAGGTCCAGCGCGCGTGGGACATTGCCGGTGGCAAGGGCGCGATCAACATCAACGTCCTGTGGGAAATGGGCGGCGCGCAGCGCGTGCTGCAGGGCGTGCTCGAGCGTACCAAGGGTCTCGTTGCGGGCGTGACCTGCGGCGCCGGCATGCCGTACAAGCTGAGCGAGATCGCCGCGTCGTACAACGTCAATTATCTGCCGATCGTCTCCTCGGGCCGCGCCTTCCGCGCGCTGTGGAAGCGGGCCTATTCCAAGGTCTCGGAGCTGCTCGGCGCAGTGGTGTACGAAGATCCGTGGCTTGCCGGCGGCCATAACGGCCTGTCGAACGCCGAAGATCCGCTGAAGCCCGAAGATCCCTATCCCCGCGTCAAGGCGCTGCGCGAGACGATGCGCGAGGGCGGCATTCCGGACAGCACGCCGATCGTGATGGCGGGCGGCGTCTGGTACCTGCGCGACTGGAACAACTGGATCGACAATCCCGAACTCGGCGCGATCGCCTTCCAATACGGAACTCGGCCACTGCTGACGCAGGAGAGCCCGATCCCGCAGGAATGGAAGGAGCGGCTGATGACGATCGAGGAGGGCGACGTCCTGCTCCACCGCTTCTCGCCGACCGGCTTCTACTCCTCCGCAGTCCGCAATCCTTTCCTGCGCAGTCTCGAAGCGCGTTCGGAGCGCCAGATCGCCTTCTCGACCCAAGAGGCGGGCGATCACGTCTTCCAGCTCGACGTCGGGGTGAAGGGCAAGAACTTTTGGGTCACCAAGGGCGATTTGATGCGCGCGCGTGAGTGGTTCGGCCACGGCTTCACCGATGCGCTGAAGACGCCCGACAACACGCTCGTCTTCGTCACCCCGCTGGAGAAGGCGGAAATCCGTAAGGACCAAGCCGACTGCATGGGCTGCCTAAGCCAGTGCCTGTTTTCGAGCTGGGCGGATACCGAGACGAACTCGACCGGGCGGCTCGCCGATCCGCGCAGCTTCTGCATCCAGAAGACGCTGCAGGAAATCGCGCACGGCGGCGATACGGAGGCCAACCTGATGTTCGCCGGCCACGCGGCCTACAATTTCAAGCGCGACCCCTTCTACTCGAACGGCTTCGTGCCGACGGTAAAGCAGCTGGTCGATCGCATCCTGACGGGCGACTGAGCCGCGGGTCGGCGTCGTCGATCCTCAGGCAGGAAGACCTCACTGCCATCGTAGCGGTGATGCACTCCTGACTTGCGCCAGTGATAGTGGGCCCGTGCAGCTTCGCTCTTAGGAAGCGCAAGCCGCTGTTGAGAGCGTTGACTTCGTTCAAGCCGGCTTGCTGCGCGAAACGGCGGCGCTCTCGAAGCCTCGCCGACCGATCGATATGGCGGCGCTACGACGCCAATCGGTAACGGTCGGCGGCGGCCCCGATCAGGCCCAGCCCTCGAGCACCTGATCGGGCGGGCGATGGCCGTCGGCCCACATGCGGATGTTGGTGATCACCTTCTCGCCCGTGGCGAGCCGCCCCTCGTAGGTGGCCGAGCCCATGTGCGGCGTCATCACCACATTGGGCAGCGCGAGCAGCCGCGGGTCGATCGCGGGCTCGTGCGCCCATACGTCGAGCCCCGCGCCGGCGAGCCGTCCCGCCTCGAGCGCGTCGACCATCGCCTCCTCGTCGACGATCCCGCCGCGGCTGGCGTTGATCAGGAACACGTGCGGCCGCAGCAGTGCGATGCGGTTCGCGTCGATCAGATTCTCGCTGTCGGCGTTGCGCGGCGTGTGGATCGTCAGGATATCGATCCCTGCCAGCATCTCGTCGAGGTTGGGGTGCCACTGCGCCTGCAACTCGGCCTCGACCACCTTGGGCAGCCGGTGACGGTTGTGATAGTGGATCGACAGGCCGAACCCGCGCGCGCGACGCGCCACCGCCTGGCCGATCCGGCCCATGCCGACGATGCCCAGCGCCTTGCCGCCGATACGATGCCCCAGCATCCCGCCGGGCGACCAGCCCTTCCATTCGCCCGATCGTACCAGCTTCTCACCCTCTGCCAGCCGCCGCGGGACGGAGACGATCAGCGCCATCGTCATGTCGGCGGTGTCCTCGGTCAGCACGCCGGGCGTGTTGGTCACGATGATGCCGCGCGCGCGCGCTGCCTTGAGGTCGATATGGTTCACGCCCGCACCGAAATTGGCGATCAGCTTCAGCCGCGGCCCCGCCGCCGCGATCAGCGCGGCGTCGATCGTGTCCACCACGGTGGGCACCAGCACGTCGCAGTCGCGTACCGCCGCCTCGAGCGCCGAACGGCTCATCGCCTGATCGCCGCGGTTGTTCACCGTGTCAAACAGCGTGTCTAGCCGATCCATCACGGCATCGGGCAGTTCGCGGGTGACGACGACGCGGGGCTGGGGAGTGCGCTGGCTGTCCATCGCCTGCCGACTTGGCGAAGCGCCGCGCAAGCGTCAACGATCGGTTGAAGCCGCGCCCCGCCCGCGGCTACAGCGGGGCAGGTGACAGGGGCGGGCGATTGGGGCAGGCAATGCGGCGAACAGGTAGCGTAATCATGGCATTGGCGGCCGGCGCATTGGCGTTCGCCGGCAGCGCCGAAGCACAGGCGGGCAAGGACAAGCCGAAGCCGCCGTATTTCGCATCGATCAGCGCTGGCAAGGCGCGGATGCGCTCGGGCCCCGGGCGCACCTTTCCCGCGACCTGGCTCTACGTGCGCGCCGATCTGCCGATCCGCGTGGTCGACGTGTTCAAGGAATGGCGCAAGGTGGAGGATCCCGGCGGCACGCAGGGCTGGATGCTCGGCGCACTCGTCAGCGGCACGCGCACCGCGATCGTTCAGGGTTCGGTCGTCGAACTGCGCGAGCGGCCGGCCTATGGCGCGCGGATCCTGTGGCGCGCCGAGCCTGGCGTCGTCGGCCGCGTCAGCCAATGCGCGCGCGGCTGGTGCCGGCTCGACGTGAAGGGGCAGGCGGGATACGCCGAAGTGGCGCGGCTGTGGGGCGTGACGCCCGACGAGACGCTGCCGTGACCCCGATCCCCGGCTTCGATCAGGACGCCTTCGTCACCGCGACGCTTGCCGAGGATCTCGGCGACGCGGGCGACATCACTTCCGCCGCGGTAATCCCCGCCGATGCACGCTTCGTCGCGGCGATGAACACGCGCGACGCGATCACCGTCGCGGGACTCGACGTCGCCGCCGCCTTCTTCCGCCGGATCGATCCCGAGGCGACGATCAAGATGCTTGTCGTGGACGGCACGCAGGCCGCCCCCGGCACGCGGTTGATGACAATCGAGGGCAGCGCCCGCGCGCTGCTCACTGCCGAGCGGTCGGCGCTCAACACGGTCCAGCATCTGTCGGGGATCGCGACGCTCACCGCGCATTATGTCGCCAGGATCGCGGGCACCGGCGCGGTGCTGCTCGACACGCGCAAGACGCTCCCCGGCCTTCGCCACCTGGAAAAATATGCGACGCGCACCGGCGGCGCGCAGAACCACCGCATGGGCCTGTGGGATGCGGCGATGATCAAGGACAATCACGTCGCGGTCGCCGGCAGCGTCGGCGAGGCGGTGCGCCGCGCGCTCGCCGCCGGCATCGCCGAGGTGATCGTCGAGGTCGACCGCGTCGACCAGATCGAGCCCGCGCTCGCCGCCGGTGCGACGCGGCTGCTGCTTGACAACATGCCGCCCGCCGTATTGCGCGGCGCCGTCACGCTGGTCGGCGGCCGCGTGCCGACCGAGGCATCGGGCGGCGTCAACCTCGACACGATCCGCGCGATCGCCGAAGCCGGGGTCGATTTCATCAGCGTCGGCCGGCTGACGCAATCCGCCCCCGCCGCCGATATCGGCCTCGATTTCGCGCTCATCTGAAGGACCTGCCGATCGTGCTTCGCCCGCCATCGATCGTCCGCTTCGAGCGGCTGTATCTCGCTGCCGTCGTGATCGGCCTCGCCAATACCGGCTTCGGCTGGGCACAGTCGATGCGCGGTTTCGCGCGCAACCCGATGCTCGCCGAGATGACGTGGCTGTTGCCCACGCTCGTCGCCGTCGGCCTCGTGCTGCGGCTAACGCTCTGGTACTTCACGGCGCGACGCCCGAGCCTCGTCGCCAAGTGGATCGTCGTGGCGCTCGCTGCGATCGCGGCGGTCGGTCTGCTGCTGCTCGTCTTTGCGCTGGCGAGCGGATCGTCGCCGTCGCCCGCGGCGACGGTTACCGGCGCGCTGTCGGGCGTGCTTCACGTTGCCGCGGCGGCCTGTCTCTTCCGCAACGACGCGCGGCAATGGTTCGGCGAAGCCGCCGACGAAGATCTGGAGAACGAAGAATGATCCGCGTTGCCCTTGCCGTATCGATGCTGCTGCCGGGGGTGGCGACCGCGCAGGCGCTGCAATGTTCGGTATCGCCAAATACCGCGCTGTCGGTCCGCCCCGATCTGCCCAGCGAGCGTGAGCCGCAGCGGTTGCTGCCGATCGGCCATTACACGCTCGCGATCAGCTGGGCCCCGCAATATTGCCGCAACAAGCAGGACGATCCGCGCGCCAGCTTCCAGTGCGGCGGGGACAACCGCTTCGGCTTCGTCCTCCACGGGCTGTGGCCCGACGGCGTCGGCAAGGAGTGGCCGCAATATTGCAAATCGACGCCGCTGCTCGCACCCGCAACCATTCGCGCCAACCTGTGCGCCACCCCCTCGGCGCAGCTGCTGCAGCACGAATGGGCGAAACACGGCACGTGCATGGCGGGTGAGACGCCCGACAGCTATTTCGCGCGATCCACCGCGCTCTACCGCAAGCTGCGCTATCCCGACATGATGCATCTGTCGCGCCGCCCGCTCACTGCCGGGCGCTTCGCGCAGGCGATGGCGCGGGCGAACCCCGGCATGCGCGCAGACATGATGCGCGTCACCGCGACGCGCGAGGGCTGGCTCGACGAGCTGTGGATCTGTATGGACAAGAGCTTCCGCTACGCGCGCTGCCCGGCCCATCAGGGCGGCGTCGCGCCGAGCGCCAAGCTGCGCATCTGGCGCGGCCGCCGCTGATCGGCGGCGAGGACCGCCCCCGCGCTGCCGGCGGGGGCGGGCATCCGGGTTAGCGCTTGCGCGTCAGCTCGCGCATCGCATCGTCGAGCCCGGCGAGCGACAGCGGATACATACGGTCGTTCATCAGCTCGCGGATCACCTTGACCGATTGTGAATAGCCCCATTGCGCCTGCGCCACGGGGTTCAGCCACACCGCGGCGGGATAGGTTGTGGTCAGCCGCTGCATCCACACCGCCCCCGATTCCTCGTTGAAATGCTCGACCGAGCCGCCGGGATGGGTGATCTCGTACGGGCTCATCGACGCGTCGCCGACGAAGACCAGCTTATAATCGTGCGGGAACTTGTGCAGCACGTCCCACATCGGCGTCCGCTCGGCAAAGCGGCGCTTGTTGTCCTTCCACACGCCCTCGTACGGGCAATTGTGGAAGTAGAAAAATTCTAGGTTCTTGAACTCGCTCGTTGCCGCCGAGAACAATTCCTCGCACAGTTTGACGAACGGATCCATCGATCCGCCGACGTCGAGGAACAGCAACAGCTTCACCGCATTGCGGCGCTCGGCACGCATGCGGATGTCGAGCCAGCCCTGCCGCGCGGTGCCGTCGATCGTGCCGTCGATGTCGAGCTCGTCCTGCGCGCCCTCGCGCGCGAACTTGCGCAGCCGGCGCAGCGCGATCTTGATGTTGCGGGTGCCCAGCTCCTTGGTGTTGTCGAGATTGCGAAACTCGCGCTGATCCCACACTTTCAGCGCGCGCTTCTGCTTCGATTCGCCGCCGATCCTGACGCCCTCGGGGTTGTAGCCCGAATTGCCGAACGGGCTGGTGCCGCCGGTGCCGATCCACTTGTTGCCGCCCTGGTGGCGCTTCTGCTGCTCCTCGAGCCGCTTCTTTAGCGTCTCCATGATCTCGTCCCACGAGCCAAGTGACTTGATCGCTTCCATTTCCTCTGGCGTCAGGAACTTGTCCGCCACCGCCTTCAGCCAGTCGGCCGGGATCTCGGCGCCCTCCTGCGCGAAGCTCGTCTCAATCCCTTTGAAGACCTTGGCGAAGACCTGATCGAACTTGTCGAGCAGCCCCTCGTCCTTCACGTACACCGCGCGCGACAGATAGTAGAAATCCTCGGGCGTGCGGTCGATCACCTCGTGCTGCAGCGCCTCGAGCAGCAGCAGATGCTCCTTCATGCTCGCGGGGATGCCGGCGACGCGTAGCTCGTCGAGGAAGTTCAGGAACATCGGCTCTCCGCCCTATCGTCTGCTTTGACGACGGCTGATGCCAGAGATGCGGCGAAGCGGCCAGCCTGAACTTCGGTTATGGTTTTCGCAGGTTCAGCGACGTGATGCTGCCGCGCCGGCTCCGGGCACGTAGGCGTCGATCAGCGCGCCGACGTAATCGGGATCACGCCCCGTCAGCTCGGCGGCGGGGCGGGCGGGGGAGTAGATGAACCCGTGCACGCGATAGGTCGTCCCGCCGAGCCCGTCGGCGTCGCGGTACCACACCTTCACCTCGCTCCAGTCGTTGCGCTTGCTGACGTCGAACACCGTCACGTCCTGCTCGGCATGGCCGCGCACGCCGTTTTGGCGCGACCAGTTGGCGTGGGTGAGCATCAGTACGCGGTCTTCGACGATCCGACTGACGACCGCGACATGGCCCAGCGGCAGCCGCGCCTGCTTGGCGAAGGCGATGACCGATCCGACGACGGGCTTCTCGCCGCGGCGATACTTGCCGTCGGCCTGATCCCACCACGTCCAGGCATCGCCGTAGATCTGGATGCCCGATGCCTGCCGCGCGAACGGCACGCACTGGCCAACATAGTCCAGCAGCGATCGGGCTTGCGCCGGGGCGGAGAGCAAACACGCAAACGCTGCGACGATAGCGAGGGGGGAGCGCTTCATCACCCCGCGAAACTACGCTCGATCGGTTGAGCAGCAGGTTGCGCGTCGTAGTTAGCAAAGCGTTAGCGCGCTCTCGTGAACGAGGCGTCGCATGCGTAACAATCGTTGATAACGATAAACCAACCCGCCGAATCGCGCGACCGGACCGGCCGGGGGCGGCGCGCCGATCGACGCGCCGCCGGCCCCAGTGATCAGTTCTTGTTCGCCTGCCGCTTGGCCATGAACGCCAGCCGCTCGAACAGCATCACGTCCTGCTCGTTCTTGAGCAGCGCGCCATGGAGCGGCGGGATCGCCTTGGTCGGGTCGCGGTTCTGCAGCACGTCGAGTGGCATGTCCTCGTGCAGCAGCAGCTTAAGCCAATCGAGCAGCTCGCTGGTCGACGGCTTTTTCTTCAGGCCCGGTACCTCGCGCACGTCGTAGAAGATGTCCATCGCCTTACTGACGAGCATCTTCTGAATGCCGGGAAAGTGGACGTCGACGATCGCCTGCATCGTCTCGCGATCGGGGAATTTGATATAGTGGAAGAAGCAGCGGCGCAGGAACGCGTCGGGCAGTTCCTTCTCGTTGTTCGAGGTGATGACGACGATCGGGCGCTCGGTGGCGCGCACCGTCTCCTTCGTTTCGTAGACGTGGAACTCCATCCGATCGAGTTCCTGCAGCAGATCGTTGGGAAACTCGATGTCGGCCTTGTCGATTTCATCGATCAGCAGCACGGGCAGCTCGGGTGCGGTGAACGCCTCCCACAATTTACCCTTCCGGATATAGTTGCCGATGTCGTGCACGCGCTCGTCGCCGAGCTGGCCGTCACGTAGGCGAGCGACGGCGTCATATTCGTACAGGCCCTGCTGCGCCTTGGTCGTCGACTTGACGTTCCACTCGATCAGCGGCGCGCCCGTCGCCTTGGCGATCTCGTAGGCGAGGACGGTCTTGCCGGTGCCGGGCTCACCCTTCACCAGCAGCGGCCGGCGCAGCGAGACGGCGGCGTTCACCGCGACTTTCAGATCATCGGTCGCGACGTAGCTCTGCGTACCTTCGAAACGCTTCATGCCCTCACCCCGTCTTCTTCGAATATCGGGTAGGGCGATGCGGGAATTTTCGCCGCGGTGCAAGCGGCTGAGACCGGCGCGCGTCAGTCGGTGCGCGCGCTCGCGCGGGCGTCGAGTAGATGCCACAGCCCGCGATGCTGCGCGACGAGCTGCTGCGCGCCGAAGCGCATCGCGCGTTCCGCCGCCGGGGTGGTCGCCGCACGATCGGCGATGCGCGCGATATCCGCCAGCCGCGGCAGCGTGCTCGGCGCGATCGGCGTGCCGGCGCGCTCGGCGGCGGCATCGAACATCGGGCGGATACGCTGCCAGTCGGCGAGGAAGGCGAGCGCCGCGCCGGTGGCGCAACCGAGCCGGTCCGATCGCGCCAGCGTCGCCAGCGCGTGACGCTGCCCGATGATCGTCGTCGTCGCTTCCGTCTGCCCCGGTGTCGACGGGATCGGCCCGATCGCGACGGTCAGCGCGATCAGCCGCTCGCGCTCCTGATCGAAGGCGAGCGCGGCGTCGCCGAGCCACATTCGAACGCCTGCGTCTGCGATCGCTGCACCCGCGAGTGCGACGATGCTCGGCGCGGTGCCGTGCAGGCTGCAGAAGGCGTGAACCGCATCGGCGAGATCGCGCCCGCTCGCGCCCGGCTGCATCATCCGTCGGGCATGCGCGGCGGACAGGCTGCCGTCGTCGGTGACGATGTCGACGATTGACGGGCCCAGCGCTGTGGAACCTGCACTGGAAATCATCGACACGCCCATTTCCCCAAACCGGTGGAGGGAGCGGCTTACAGGCAGGGGTGTAAAGAGGGCGTTTATGCCCCGCCGTCGTGCGGCACGATGACGGCGAATACCCCCGTAATGCGCCCGCCCGCGGTCAACGGCGCGAGCCCGATCGCCGCCGGCGATATCTCGGCGCCGCCGACCAGCAGCGAGGCCGAGAGCGACATCGCTGCACCCTGCTCGATCACGGCTTCCAGAGCATCGCCGACGCGCGTGCGATCGAAGACCGCGATCAGCGATACCAGCCGTGCCGCGGCAAGCGCGTCAAGCGTCGCGCCAGTGAGCGCGGCCAGCGCCGGGGTCGGCTCTTCGATTCGACCCCGGAGATTGAGGCTGACGGCGGCCGATCGCGTCGCGGCAAGCGCGGCCGACAGCGCCTCGTGCCGCTCGCGCCAGCGCTGACTCTCCTCGGTTGCGGTCGTGTCCGCGATCTTGACGACGCATCCCTCAGGCGTCGCGATCACGGTGCAGGCGAGGCGCCGTTCCGCGACGCGCGGCGAGCGGCACTCGATCGTCTCCGTCTCGCCCGATGCGAGAACGCGACGCACGGTAGCGGGTAGTGTCGTATCGCCTGGCGCGGCGCAGCCGGCGATCGGCTGGCCCGCGCTCGCCGCCGCCCCGAAATAGCGCCGCGCGCCGCGGCTCGCGCCGGTGATGACGAGATCGCGATCCGTCACCAGCATGATCGTCTCGACCACATCGAGCAGCGTGTCGCGCATGGTGTCACCGGATGCGGCCGCGAAATGCGGCGTGCACAGGGCGTCCATCACGTCGAGCGAGGTGAGCACCAGCCGCGGCCGCCCGCGATGCAGGATATAGATCGGCGCACGCGTCGCCCGCTCCTGCCAGACGCCGAAATGGCGGACTAGATCGGACGCGGTGACACGCTGTTCGGCACCGGGCTGCGTGGGAGAAAGTCTGATCATGCACTCGTTTCACCGAGCGCGCGTCACGACGACAACCGATCAGCGTCGGAGCGGATCAACCCGCATTTTTTTTGGGCCGAAACGAAGGTTCCCGTCACCAGGCGGCGGAAGGCGGACGGCGTGGCGTACCACGCCGCCGCGCTTTGCCCTTATTGGTCGAGGAAGCTGCGCATCTTCCGGCTGCGGCTCGGATGCTTCAGCTTGCGCAGCGCCTTGGCTTCGATCTGGCGGATGCGTTCGCGCGTCACGCTGAACTGCTGGCCGACCTCCTCCAGCGTGTGATCGGTGTTCATGCCGATGCCGAAGCGCATCCGTAGCACGCGCTCCTCACGCGGCGTCAGGCTGGCGAGGACACGGGTAACCGTCTCCTTGAGGTTCGCCTGGATCGCGGCGTCGACCGGGATAACGGCGTTCTTGTCCTCGATGAAATCGCCAAGGTGCGAATCCTCCTCGTCGCCGATCGGGGTCTCGAGGCTGATCGGCTCCTTGGCGATCTTCATCACCTTGCGCACCTTCTCCAGCGGCATGGAAAGGCGCTCGGCCATTTCCTCCGGGGTCGGCTCGCGGCCCTGCTCGTGCAGGAACTGACGGCTGGTGCGCACCAGCTTGTTGATCGTCTCGATCATGTGGACCGGGATACGGATCGTGCGCGCCTGATCAGCGATCGAGCGGGTGATCGCCTGCCGGATCCACCACGTGGCGTAGGTCGAGAACTTGTAGCCACGGCGGTACTCGAACTTGTCCACCGCCTTCATCAGGCCGATGTTGCCCTCCTGAATGAGATCCAGGAACTGCAGCCCGCGGTTGGTGTATTTCTTGGCGATCGAGATCACGAGGCGCAGGTTCGCCTCGACCATCTCCTTCTTGGCGATCCGCGCCTCGCGCTCGCCCTTCTGCACCATGTTGACGATACGGCGGAACTCGATCAGCGCCATGCCGGTCTGCTGCGAGATTTCCGCGATCTCGGTGCGGATGCGATCGACCGCCGCCGCCTCGTTGGTCGCGAACGCCGTCCATTTCTTGTCGAGCCCGTTGACGGTCGCGAGAAACGTATCGTCGAGCTCGTGGCCCATGTAGCGGTCGAGGAAGTCCTTGCGGTTCACCTTGTGCCGCTCGGCGAGGCGCAGCATCTGCCCGCCCAGCGCGGTGAGGCGCCGGTTATAGCTGTATAGCTGGTCGACGAGATACTCGATCTTGGCGTTGTGGAACTGGACGCTCTCGACCTCCGCGGTCAGCTCCTCGCGCAGCTTCTGATACTTGCGCTCGTCCGCTGCGGTCAGCTCGGTCCCGCCGCCCATCGCGTCGAGCCGGCCCTGCTGCATCTTGGAGAATTTCTTGTAGATCGCCGTGATGTTGGCGAACTTCTCAAGCGCCATTGGCTTGAGCGTCTCCTCCATCTGCGCGAGGCTGAGGGTATTGTCCTCCTCCTCGTCGTCCGACGGCCGCGGCGTGCGGCGCTCGGTCAGCTCGTCGTCCTCGTCGGCCGACGCTTCCTCGGGTTCTTCTTCTTCCTTGAAACTGGTGCCCGCGGTCTTCTCGCTGATCTCGCCGCTGTCCTCCTCGGCGCCCTCGACCTGCTCGGCGGATGGCCCCTTCGACAGCATCGCGTCGAGATCGAGGATCTCGCGCAGCTGCATCGTGCCTTCGTTAAGCTGCGTCGACCAGTCGATGATCGCGTTGAACGTGATGGGCGATTCGCAGAGACCCATGATCATCGTGTCGCGGCCGGCCTCGATACGCTTGGCGATCGCAATCTCGCCCTCGCGGCTGAGCAGCTCGACGGCGCCCATCTCGCGCAGGTACATGCGCACCGGATCATCGGTGCGGTCGACGGTTTCCTTTTTCTTCTCGGGCGCGGGGGCATTGTCCTGGTCCGCGTCGACGGTCTCGACCTCGTCCTCGGCCTGCTCCTCGCTCTCGCCGTCCTCGCCCGCTTCCTCGTTCTCGACGATGTTGACGCCCATCTCGTTCAGCGCGGACATCACGTCCTCGAGCTGATCGGACGACATCTGATCCTGCGGCAGCGCGGCGTTCAGCTGATCATAGGTGATGTACCCGCGCTTCTTGGCACGGGCGACCAGCTTCTTGATATCCGCGTCATTGAGATCGATCAGCGGGGCATCGGCCACTTCCGCGCCTTCGTCTGCACCGCTACCGTTCACCTTCGCCATTACTCTTCTTCGCTCCAATCGCTGTCGCCGCCACCAAGCTCGAAGCCGCGATCATAGAGAGCGGCTTTTTGCGCGTAGAGCGCAGATCGTGTCCGGTCGAGAGCCAAGTACTCCTCCGCAGACGGATCGGCACGAACCGCACGGTTCACTGCATCAATCTCGCGAAGCAGATCCTGTTCCTCATGAACAAACTCCACCATGCCCCCAAGCGTCCGAATGGAGGATGCTGGGTCAGCATCCCAGGGGAACCGTAGGTCGGTTTGGATGTCGTGACGGGTTTCTGGCTTTAGTTTGCTGGCAAGCAATATGGATTGCAGCGCGTCCGCATCAAGCCCTGGACGCTGAATCACCGCTTCAATCATAGTGTCACGCCAAGGCAGCAGTCGCTGGTCAGTCACCTCAAGGCTGCTGACTGGCTCCATCATGATTGCAAGTACAGCCGGGTACCGGGACAAGCCGTAAAATACGGATCGCATGTACGAGGCGAGTAGATTCCGGGGTGCATGAGGTCCCGTCTGGATCACCGCCGTTCCGATGACTTTACGTTCGCCGCGCTTCCACCCGTAATCCTCAAAAAACAGGTCGTTGAGGGCGCGTCGGTATTCTGCCTGAACAAACTTCGATTCAATCTTATCGGCTAGGTCGACGACGGCCTGTCGCAGGCCTGCCCGGCCTTCGGGCGTGTCCGTGAGAGCTTCGGCACGTGCGCTCTGGTATAGCACCGAAACCAGAGGCTTGCGTTGACGCGCAACCGCCTCGAATGCGTCGGATCCGCTTGCCCGCACCAAATCGTCCGGATCCTGCCCTTCCGGCAGCGTCACGAACGATAGGCTGCGCCCCGGCGCCAGCATCGGCAGCGCGCGATGCGCCGCGCGGATCGCCGCCTTCTGCCCCGCTGCATCGCCGTCGAAGCAGAGCGCCGGCACGTCGGCGATCCGCCACAGCCGTTCCAGTTGATGCTCGGTCAGCGCAGTGCCGAGCGGCGCCACCGTCTCGCCGATCCCCGCCTGCGCCAGCGCGATCGCATCCATATAGCCCTCGACGACGAACACCCGGTCCGCCTTGCGCGCGGCGGGCAGCGCGCGATCGAGGTTGTAGAGCGTGCGCCCCTTGTCGAACAGCGGCGTGTCGGGGGAATTCAGATACTTGGGCTCGCCGTCGCCGATGATCCGCCCGCCGAACGCGATCACCCGCCCGCGCTGGTCGCGGATCGGGATCATCAGCCGGCCGCGAAAGCGATCGTACGGCTCCTTGCCGTCGACGCTGATCAGCAGCCCCGCCTCGATCAGCATCGCGTCGCCGAACTGCTTCAGCGCAGCGCGCAGCTTGCCGCGCGTGTCCGGCGCAAAACCGAAGCCGAAGGCACGCGCCGTCGCGGCCGATATGCCTCGCCGGTCGAGCAATTCGCGCGCCGCAGCCCCCTCCAGGCCCGCCAACTGACCAGCGAACCATTCGCTCGCCGCCTGCATCACGCCGTGCAGCGACAGCGCCTTCTCCGCGCGTTCGGCCGATCTCTTGTCGGGCGCGGGCACGTCCATCCCCGCCGCCTGCGCCAGTTCCTTCACCGCATCGATGAACGGCAGCCCGCGCTGATCGGTCATCCAGCGGATCGCGTCGCCGTGCGCCGAACAGCCGAAGCAGTGGTAGAAGCCCTTGTCGTCGTTGACGTAGAAGCTCGGCGTCTTCTCGTTGTGAAACGGGCAGCAGCCCTTGTACTCGCGTCCCGCCTTGGTCAGCTTGGTCGTCTTGCCGATCAGCGCGCTCAGCGACGTGCGCGCGCGCAATTCATCGAGGAATGCGGGGCTTAATGACATAGACTGTCCGTCTGCGGCAGGTTCAGCACGTCAGCCCGCCAGCGCTGCCTTCACCAGCCCGCTCGCCTTCGACATGTCGAGCACGCTGCCGTGCCGCCCCTTCAGCTCGGCCATTACGCGGCCCATGTCCTTCATCCCCGCCGCACCGATCTCCGCCTTGATCGTCTCGATCACGGCGCGCGTCTCCGCCTCGTCCATCTGCCGCGGCAGGAACCGGTCGATCACCGCCACTTCGGCCTCTTCCGCCGCCGCCAGTTCCTCGCGGTCGCCCTTGCGATACATCTCGATCGATTCGCTGCGCTGCTTCTTCATCTTCTGCAGCACCTCGACGACGAGCGTATCGTCGTCGGGCGGCGTCGCCTGCGTGCGCACCTCGATGTCGCGGTTCTTGATCGCCGCCTGGATCAGGCTGATCGCCGCGCGGGCTTCCTTGTCGCCGGCCTTCATGGCGGCGATCTGGGCTTGCTTGATGTCGTCTCGAATCATGGTGCGGCGGCCCATATCAGATTGACGCGGCGGGGGGGCGGGTTTAGCGCGCCGCACTTAACACACATCGCCGATCACCCAGGAGTGCCCGCCCAATGGCCGACGCCAAGCCCTCGCACGCGCCCAAGCCCGACGGCGCCACCGGCGCCCTCGTGCTGGCGTCCGGCGACGTTCTGTGGGGACGCGGTTTCGGCGCGGAAGGGCAGGCGGTCGGCGAGGTGTGCTTTCACACCGCGATGACCGGCTATCAGGAGATCATGACCGATCCCTCGTTCGCGGGGCAAATCATCACTTTCACCTTTCCGCATATCGGCAACGTCGGCGCGAACCCCGACGACGTCGAGGCGGACGAGCCGCACGCGCTGGGCATGATCGTTCGCGAGGACGTGACCGCGCCGTCGAACTTCCGCGCGGTGGAGCGGCTCGACGGGTGGATGAAGCGGCATGCGCGCATCGGCCTTTCCGGCATCGATACCCGCGCGCTGACGCGGCGCATCCGGCAGGGCGGGGCCCCCAACGGCGTCGTCGCGCATTCGGCGAGCGGCACGTTCGACATCGATTTTCTGCTCGGGCTGGCGCGCGCCTGGCCAGGTCTCGAGGGCATGGACCTCGCCAAGCAGGTGACGCGCGAGACGCACGGCAGCTGGGGCGAGGATCGGGCGGGCGGCATCTGGCGGCTCGGCTTCGGCTACGGCGACAACGCGGACGAGGATCGCCCGCACGTCGTTGCGATCGATTACGGCAGCAAGCACAACATCTTCCGCAATCTGGCGCAGGCCGGCGCAAAGGTGTCGGTCGTCCCGGCGGAGGCGAGCTACGACACGATCATGGCGCTGCAGCCCGACGGCATCTTCCTGTCGAACGGGCCGGGCGATCCGGCGGCAACTGGGGAGTATGCCGTGCCGGTGATCCGCCAGCTGCTGGATACGGGCAAGCCGATGTTCGGCATCTGCCTCGGCCACCAGTTGCTCGGGCTCGCGGTCGGCGCGCGCACGACCAAGATGTTCCAGGGCCATCGCGGCGCGAACCATCCGGTCAAGCGCCTTGCCGATGGCGTGGTCGAGATCACCAGTATGAACCACGGCTTCGCGGTCGAGCGCGAAAGCTTGCCCGCAAATGCGCGCGAGACGCATGTTTCGCTGTTCGATGGCAGCAACGCCGGGCTGGAGCTGACGGACCGTCAGGCGTTCAGCGTTCAATATCACCCTGAGGCAAGCCCGGGGCCGCAGGACAGCCTGTATCTGTTCGAGCGATTCGTCGGTTCGCTCAGCAGGTGATCGAAGCCGTGCCTTGCCGGAACTAGCTCCCGGCAAGGCACGTGCGGTCATCAGAAGATGAAATCCGCCTCGACCGGCGCCGTACTGGTGCCAGCGAACTGAACGGTGAAATCGGCGAGGTCATCGGCATTGGTATCGACGCCGGCGAAGGTTACACCGCCGACCGACGAGAAGCTCACGTCGGCGGCAGTAATACCGAAGGCGCTGAGATCGACCTTGTCGGTGCCGGATACGAAGTCGAGGATCGTATCGTTCCCCGGCCCGCTGGTGAAGACGAAGGTGTCCGCGCCGGCGCCGCCAATGTGCTGGTCGTTGTTCGCGCCGCCGTTCAGCGTGTCGCTGCCGGCACCGCCGACCAGGAAGTCGCTCGCGCCGCCGCCGGTGATCGTGTCGTTCCCCGTGCCACCGTTGATATAGTAGCTGATCGTCGACGCGCTGTTATCAAGCACGTCGTCGGCTTGCGTGCCAAGCTGTACCGCGGCGAACTGATCGCCACGTGCCGTGCCGCTGACGAGATCGCGCACGTCGAACGTGACGCCGGCCGAGGAGAAGAAGGTGATCCCTTCATCGTCGAACCGACTTACTGCGCCGGTAAGGGCGCCGGTCGCATCCTCGGCCTGCAACCGAACGGCGAGGCCACCATCCTGATTGGCAGCCGTACCGGCATCCGCCGCATTGCCGTTACCCACCTCTGCACTGGTGAACGTCAGCCGCACCTGAGTCGTGCCGGTCGCGGCCGACACGTTGACACGATCATCGCCCACACCGAGATTGACCGCATCCGCGCCATCAGTTGATACGTTGAAGATCGCGGTGTCATTGCCAATCCCGCCGAACACCGTGTCAGCACCGCCGCCACCGATGAAGCTGTCATCGCCGGCAGAGCCGATCAGCCGATCGTTGCCGGCGCCGCCGACAAGGAAGTCGTTCGCGCTGCCGCCGGTGATGACGTCGTTACCGGCGCCACCGTTGATATAGTAACTGATGGTCGTCGCGCTGTTGTCGATAACCTCGCCGATGGACGTTCCCAGTTGCACCGCCGCAAACTGATCGCCGCGCGCGGCACCGCTGACGAGATCGCGGACGTCGAAGGTAAGCCCGGCACTGGAAGCGAAGAAGGTGATGCCTTCGTCGTCGTATCGGCTGGCGATACCGGTAAGCGCGCCGGCCGCGTCTTCCGCCTGCATCCGAACGGCTAGATTGCCGTCCTGATTGGCGAGCGTGCCGCTATCGCTGGCGTTTCCGTTGCCGACCTCGGCGCTGGTGAAGGTCAGGCGGACCTGCGTGGTTCCCGCTGCGGCGGACACGTTGACGCGATCGGCGCCCACGCCGAGATCGACGGTATCGACGCCGTCGGTCGATATGTTGAAGATCGCGGTATCGCTTCCTTGGCCGCCGCTGATCGTGTCGTTGAGCGCACCGCCGATGAAGCTGTCGTCACCCGCGCCGCCGACGAGGCGATCCGCCCCTGCACCGCCGACCAGAAAGTCATTGGCGCTGCCGCCGAAGATGACATCGTTGCCGTGTCCGCCGTTCACATAATAGCTGGCCGTAGCGGCGCTATTGTCCAGCGTTTCACCGGCGCGCGAGCCAAGCTGCACTGCCGCGAACTGGTCACCGCGTGCCGTGCCGCTCACCAGATCGCGGACGTCGAACGTCAGCCCGGCGGTCGTCGACACGAACGTGATGCCCTCGTCGTCATAGCGGCTGATCGCCCCCGTCAGCGCGCCTGAAGCGTCTTCCGCCTGCATCCGGACGGCTAGATCGCCGTCCTGATTAGCGAGCGTACCCGAATCGTTGGCAGCGAGATTGCCGACCTCGGCGCTGGTGAACGTCAGGCGGATCTGCGACGTGCCGACAGCGGCGGCGACGTTGACGCGATCGCTTCCGACACCCAAATCGACGCGGTCCGCGCCGTCGGTGGAAATGTTGAAGACCGCCTGGTCATCGCCCTGGCCGCCGGTGATCGTGTCGTCGCCTGCGCCGCCAATGAAGCTGTCGTTGCCGTCACGCCCGCCGAACAGTGTGTCATTGCCGGCGCCACCGACGAGGACGTCGTCGCCGAGACCGCCATTGATATCGTCGTTGCCACGACCGCCGTTGATATAGGCGGCGATCGTCGATCCGCCTTCGGCATAATAATCGTCGCTCGACGTGCCGAGCCGGACGATGCCGAACTGCGTGCCCCGTTCAACGCCGCTGACGAGGTCGCGTACATCGAAGGTGTAGCTGCCGTCAGAAACGAAGCTGATCCCCTCGTCGTCGAAGCGCCCGATTGGCCCGGTCAGCGCGCCGGACGCGTCCTCGCCCTGCACGCGAACGGCGAGATCACCGTCTTGGTTGGCGAGCGTGCCGTTATCTGTCGCGGAATCGTTGCCCACTTCCGCACTGGTGAAGGTCAGCCGGACCTGCGTATAAAGTTGCTCACGATTACCAAGAAAGACGACGTCGTATCCGGCGCCGAAGTCGCGTGAGACGCCTGCAAGAAACGCCAGGCTATACCCGGCCTGATCATCACGTACTCTGCTGCCGTTTACCGTCGCCATCCATCTTCTCCCTTGGTTATTGTGAGCAGCTACGAACAGGTGTGCGAGAGGATGCGCGGCAACAAAAAGAATTAATATGCCGTTAACCTTGCCTGCGCGCAGTTGCATTGGCGGGCCGACGTGTCATAGGGCGCGGCTTCGATGCATCAGCAACACACCCCCGGCGCGGCGCCGTCGCGCTCGTTCGCGCGCGGGTGCTGGCAATGATGAATTGTGCTGATGAAGCGTGCGGCGCGCGTGTTCCATCGTGCACCTCCTATCCAATGCGCGAGCGTTGCCGGGCGATCGCATCGATCGTCGCGCGGCGTCTTCGCTCGTCCAGCGAGAAGACCTAGATGCCCAAACGCACCGACATCTCCTCCATCCTCGTCATCGGCGCCGGCCCGATCGTGATCGGTCAGGCGTGCGAGTTCGATTATTCGGGCACGCAGGCGATCAAGGCGCTCAAGGAAGAGGGCTATCGCATCGTCCTGGTCAATTCGAACCCGGCGACAATCATGACCGATCCCGAGCTCGCCGACGCCACCTATGTCGAGCCGATCACGCCCGAGATCGTCGCCAAGATCATCGAGAAGGAGCGGCCCGACGCGGTCCTCCCGACGATGGGCGGGCAGACCGCGCTCAACACCGCGCTCGCGTTGTTCCGCGACGGCACGCTGGAGAAGTATGGCGTCGCCATGATCGGCGCCGATGCCGAGGCGATCGACAAGGCCGAGGACCGGCTGAAGTTCCGCAATGCGATGGACAAGATCGGCCTCGAAAGCGCCCGCTCGGCCGTCGCGCATACCGAGGCGGAGGCGCTGGACGGACTGGAGAAGGTCGGGCTCCCCGCGATCATCCGCCCGAGCTTCACGCTCGGCGGCACTGGCGGCGGTGTCGCGTACAACCGCGAGGAGTTCATCGAGATCGTCCGCAAGGGCCTCGATGCCTCGCCGACCACTGAGGTGCTGATCGAGGAGTCGCTGCTCGGCTGGAAGGAATATGAGATGGAGGTGGTCCGCGATCGCGCGGACAATTGCATCATCATTTGCTCGATCGAGAATGTCGATCCGATGGGCGTCCATACGGGGGATTCGATCACCGTTGCGCCGGCGCTGACGCTGACCGACAAGGAATATCAGATCATGCGCAACGCCAGCATTGCGGTGCTGCGCGAGATCGGTGTCGAGACGGGCGGCTCGAACGTCCAGTTCGCGGTCAATCCGAAGGACGGCCGCCTGATCGTGATCGAGATGAATCCGCGCGTGTCGCGCTCGTCAGCGCTCGCCTCGAAAGCGACCGGTTTTCCGATCGCCAAGGTCGCGGCGAAACTCGCGGTCGGCTACACGCTCGACGAGATCACCAATGACATCACCGGCGCGACGCCGGCGTCGTTCGAGCCGACGATCGACTATGTCGTCACCAAGATCCCGCGCTTCGCGTTCGAGAAGTTCAAGGGCGCCGAAGCCGTCTTGTCCACCGCGATGAAAAGCGTCGGCGAGGTGATGGCGATCGGCCGCAACATCCAGGAATCGATGCAGAAGGCGCTGCGCGGGCTCGAGACCGGGCTCAGCGGCTTCAACCGCGTCGAGCGGCTGATGGGGGCGCCGCGGGCGGAGATCGAGGCGGCGCTTGCCGTGGCGAGCCCTGACCGGTTGCTCGTCGCGGCGCAGGCGCTGCGCGAGGGGTTCACCGTCGCCGAGGTCCATGCGATCGCCAAATACGATCCGTGGTTTCTCGAACGGATCGCCGAGATCGTCGCGGCGGAGGAGGATGTGTGCCGCAACGGCCTGCCGATCGACGCGGCGGGGATGCGGCGTCTCAAGGCGCTGGGTTTTTCCGACAAGCGACTCGCCTGGCTCGCGCTGCAATCGGCCAATCTGCGCGGCATGCAGCGCGGCATCGCGCAGGGCAGCGGGCTGATCCACGAAGCGGTCAAGGCGATGACCGGCGGGGTAACCGAGGAGGAGGTACGGGCGCACCGGATCAAGCTGGGCGTACGCCCGGTGTACAAGCGCATCGATACCTGCGCGGCCGAGTTCGACGCCAGGACGCCGTACATGTACTCGACCTACGAGGGGCCGAGCTTCGGTGAACCGGAATGCGAATCGCAGCCGAGCGAGCGGCGTAAGATCGCGATCCTCGGTGGCGGACCGAACCGGATCGGGCAGGGGATCGAATTCGATTACTGCTGCTGCCACGCCTGTTTCGCGCTGGCGGACGCCGGCTTCGAGACGATCATGGTCAACTGCAATCCGGAGACGGTGAGCACCGACTACGACACGTCGGACCGGTTGTACTTCGAGCCGCTGACCGCTGAGGACGTGCTCGAGATCCTGCATGTCGAGGCAAGCCGCGGCGAGCTGGTCGGCGTCATCGTTCAGTTCGGCGGGCAGACGCCGCTCAACCTAGCGCGCGCCCTGGAAGCGGCGGGCATTCCAATCCTGGGAACGTCGCCCGCTGCGATCGATCTCGCGGAGGATCGCGAGCAGTTCGCTGCGCTCGTCAACCGGCTGCGCCTGTTGCAGCCCAACAACGGCATTGCGCGCAGCCGGGACGAGGCGCTCAACGTCGCCGAGCGCGTCGGCTACCCCGTCCTGATGCGGCCGAGCTTCGTTCTTGGCGGGCGCGCGATGGAGATCGTCGACGGCCCGGCTCAGCTCGACAACTATATCCAGACTGCGGTGCAGGTGTCGGGCGACGCGCCGGTGCTGATCGATCAGTATCTGCGCGACGCGATCGAGGTCGACGTCGACGCGATTTGCGACGGCGAGGACGTTGTAGTCGCCGGCGTGCTCCAGCATATCGAGGAGGCGGGCGTTCACTCGGGCGACAGCGCCTGCTCGATCCCGCCCTATTCGCTGCCGGACGAGATCGTCGCCGAGATCGAGCGCCAGACCGAGCTGCTCGCGCGCGGGCTCGAAGTCCGCGGCCTGATGAACATTCAGTTCGCCGTGAAGGACGGCGCGGTCTACCTCATCGAAGTAAACCCGCGCGCGAGCCGCACGGTACCGTTCGTTGCCAAGGCGATCGGCGCGCCGATCGCCAAGATCGCCGCGCGCGTGATGGCGGGCGAGAAGCTGCGCGATCTGCCCATGATCGATCGACGGATCGGCTATTTCGCGGTCAAGGAAGCGGTGTTTCCGTTCAACCGCTTCCCCGGCATCGATCCCGTCCTGTCGCCTGAAATGAAATCGACCGGCGAAGTGATGGGGATCGACCGCGATTTCACGACCGCCTTCGCCAAGTCGCAATTGGGGGCGGGGACGATGCTGCCTGATGCAGGCGCGGTGTTCGTCAGCGTCAAGGATGGGGACAAGGCGGCGATCGTCCCGGCGATCCGCGATCTCGCGAATGCAGGCTTCACCATCGTCGCAACTGCCGGAACCGCCGATCACCTGCAGCGCGCCGGCATCGACGTCGAGCTAGTCAACAAGGTAGCGCAGGGGCGGCCGCACATTGTCGATCGGATCAAGGACGGCGGGATCGCGCTGATCTTCAACACGACCGAAGGGTGGCAGAGTCTGAAGGATTCGCAGCCGATCCGCGCATCGGCGGTCAATCAGCGCATTCCGTATTTTACGACGGCGCAGGCGAGCATTCAGGCCGCGAAGGCGGTTACGGCCGCAACGCGCAACCTTGAAGTGCGGCCGCTCCAATCTTATTATTCGCGGCTGCACAATTAATCCCCGGCATCATTGTTGAGATGTGCGGCGATCCGAAGAGGCGGGTCGCCGGAGGAAGGGGTTTCGGGAAGGAAAAGGCGCGATGGCGACGGTCGACAAGATGCCGATGTTGCAGGAAGGCTATGATCGGCTGACGGCTGATCTGAAGCGGCTCAAGATCGAACGGCCGACGATCGTCGATGCGATCGAGGAGGCGCGCGCGCACGGTGATCTTTCGGAGAACGCCGAATACCATGCCGCGAAGGAGCGGCAGGGCCAGATCGAGGCGTCGATCGCGGACATCGAGGACAAGCTAAGCCGTGCGCAGATCATCGATCCGCGCGATCTGTCAGGCGACAAGATCGTGTTCGGCGCGACGGTGACGCTGCTCGACGAGGACGACAAGCTAGTCCGCTACCAGATCGTCGGGCAGACCGAGGCCGATGCGAAGTCGGGGCGCATCAGCTACAATTCGCCGATGGGGCGGGCGCTGATCGGGCGTAGTGTCGACGACGAGGTCGAGGTGTCGGTGCCGGCGGGCGAGCGATATTACGTCGTCTCAAAGATCGAATTTATTTGAGAGAATCGACGCGTTACGTGACCTGGCGCTGCAAATCGCGGCGGCAGGTCACCAGATTAGCTTACTCGGACGACGCGGCCTTAAGCAGGTCAGGCTCGAGCAGACGGTGCAGATGTACCACCACATATTTCATTTCCGCATCGTCGACGGTGCGCTGCGCCGCACCGCGCCACGCCTTTTCGGCGGAGGCATAGTCCGGAAATACGCCGACGATGTCGATCGACTTCAAGTCTGCGAAATCAAGGGTTCGCGGGTCGGAAACCCGCCCGCCAAATACGAGATGGAGCTTGCTCATGCCGGCTCCTTACCGTGTCGGCGGGCGGGTTTGAAGCGACTTACTGCGGCACCTTGATCTGCTCGCGACCGGCCTGCGCGGCGGCGGTTCCGGCATGCGACGCCGCTTTGGCGACGCCCTGGAACAGCGACTTCGCCTGATTACGCGCGGCGTCCTTCGTCAGACCAAGCTCGTCGAGCTCGCTCCGGCCGACATCCTTCGCTGCCGCAAACGCCGCGAGCGCCGCGGCACCGACGCGCTTGCCGACCGGGGCGAGCAATTCCTTCTCACGTGCGCTGCGCGGAACGAGCGCGCCGACCAGCGCGCCGACCGCAAGCCCACCGACCAGGACGCCCAGCGGGTTGTCCTGGACGACATCGCCGGTCTGATGCGCCGCCTCGCGCAGATGCTCCTTGGTCGATGAGGCTGCGTCTTCGGCACGCGCGAGCGCACTGTCGTAGGCGTTGGTCGCGCGATCGCGCAGCGTTTCGTGATCGGTCGAAGTGTGATTGTCGGTCATATGTCGTTCCTCTCGGCCAATTCCGGCCAGTCACCAGGGATCGAACGCGCTAGCGAAGGCGCGGTTTCGCTGTTCCGTTGCGCTGCGCCGCGCCCGCGCCGTTTGAACAGCGCGGCGATGCGGCGGCGGGCAAGTAAAGCGGCGGCGAGGGTTACCGACCAGACGACCGCGTCGGGATGCTGGCGCGCGGTTTCTACACCACTACGCAACGCCTTCTCGCCGCCTTCTGTCAGGCCGTCCATCGCGTCACGCGCCACGACACGCGGGTCGAGCTTTGCTTGCAGCGCCCCGACCGTGTCGCCAAAGCGCCTGCGCGCCTCTGCGACACGTGCTTCGGCAGTATGTATGCCGGTCGGATCGCTCATGCCGCGGTTCCTTGCGCCAGCCGCGACTTGCCGATCAGCGCCAAGATTCCCGCTACGAGGAATACGGCACCAACTACGGCGAGCGTGGCGAGCCCGGGCCCGATCAGCGTCGCGAGGCTGAGGATCAGGCCGACAAGCAACGCGATCAGACCTGCGAGACCGAGGACCGCTGCGATTCCGAAGAACGTCGCGGCCGACCGATACCGTGTAACTGACGCCGTCGCGCGCGCCTTTACCAGACCTATCTCGGCCTGCGCCATTTCTCGCGCGTCGACGACCAGCTGCGATACCAGCTGCCCGACGCCCGCGTCGCTATGGCGCACGGGAGTGCCCGTCACCGCGATCAGCCTTTATCGCGCTGATCGAGACCGGCAGAGAGCAGGCGCGCGACGACGAAACCAGCGGCGGCCGCGGCACCGATCGCGACGGCGGGGCTCTTGCGAACCAGGGCGCGTGCGTCGTCGAGCAGATCGTCGACCGATCGATCGTTCAGCGAGGAGGAGAAACCCTGCACGCTCTCGGCAGCGTTGCGCGCATATTGGCCGTATTGCGCGCCGAGCTTGTCGTCGACCTGCGCCGCCGCATCGTTGAGCATCTGCGACAGCTGATCGAGCGCGCCGCTAGCGCGGGCCTTGCCCTGATCGGCGAGGCCGAGCACGCGGTCGGCGGCCTCACCCTTCAGTTTCGTTACATTCTCGCTGATCGTCTGACGCGCGCCGGGCGACCCTTCATCACCGCTCGTCGCCGTATCTGCGCCGCTCGCGTTCGTGTCAGAACCGCTCGACGGCGACGCGAAATCGTCTCCGGCACTCTTCAGCGGATCAGCCGGCGCGAATGCGTCGGCAGCAGCAGGCGAGATGTCCTGATCGGTCATTGGTTTGGGCGTTTCGTCGGCCATCACGTATCTCCTTGGTCGAACCCAGAAACCCCGCGGCGCTCGCCCCGGTTCCATCGTCATTTGCCGCTGGGGCATTGCGTCGTTATCGCACGCGTCGAACTCGTCACCCGCCATCGTAGAAGGATCGTTACGTGACCGCAATTATCGACCTGCAGGGCCGCCAGATCATCGACAGCCGGGGCAACCCGACGGTGGAGGTCGACGTGATCCTGGAAGATGGCAGCTTTGGGCGTGCGGCGGTGCCATCGGGCGCATCGACCGGCGCGCATGAGGCCGTTGAGAAGCGCGACGGCGACAAGGCACGGTGGCTCGGCAAGGGCGTCGAGCAGGCGGTCGACGCGGTGAACGGCGAGATTGCCGACGCGATCCGCGGTCTTGAAGCAGAGGACCAGATCGAGATTGATGCGGCGCTGATCGACCTCGACGGCACCGACAACAAGGGGCGGCTGGGCGCCAACGCGATCCTGGGCGTCAGCCTCGCTGTGGCAAAGGCTGCGGCCGATGCGCGCGGCCTGCCGCTCTACCGCTACGTCGGCGGGGTCAACGCGCATGTCCTGCCGGTGCCGATGATGAACATCATCAACGGCGGCGAACATGCCGACAACCCGATCGACTTCCAGGAATTCATGATCATGCCCGTCGGCGCGGACAACATCATGGACGCGGTGCGCTGCGGATCGGAGATTTTCCATACGCTCAAGAAGGGGCTGCACGACAAGGGGCTGGCGACGTCGGTCGGCGACGAGGGCGGCTTCGCCCCGAACCTCGCGAGCACCACCGACGCGCTCGACTTCATCATGAGCTCGATCGAGAAGGCGGGCTACACGCCGGGCGACGACGTGATGCTCGCTCTCGATTGCGCCGCGACCGAGTTCTTCAAGGACGGCAAATATGTGATTTCCGGGGAGAACCTGACGCTGGAGCCCGGCGCGATGGCGGATTACCTGGCCGATCTCGTCGCGCGCTACCCGATCCTGTCGATCGAGGACGGCATGGCCGAGGATGATTTCGAGGGCTGGAAGGCGCTGACCGATCGGATCGGCAACAAGGTGCAGCTTGTCGGCGACGATCTGTTCGTGACCAACCCGGCACGGCTGCGCGATGGCATCGCGCAGGGGCTTGCGAATTCGCTGCTCGTCAAGGTCAACCAGATCGGCACGCTGTCTGAGACGCTCGAGGCGATCCGCATCGCCGAGCGCGCGGGCTACACGGCGGTGATGAGCCACCGTTCGGGCGAAACCGAGGACTCGACGATCGCCGATCTCGCCGTCGCCACCAACTGCGGGCAGATCAAGACGGGTAGCCTCGCGCGGTCCGACCGGCTCGCCAAGTACAACCAGCTGATCCGGATCGAGGAGGAGCTCGGCTCGATCGCGATGTATGCGGGCCGTGACGTGCTGCGGACACGCTGAAACCGCTTGTAACCAACGGGGGCTTGGGCGAGAATCGCGGCACGATGCGTCGCAAGCCCTCCAACTTTCGCTCCGTTCTGAAGCGCGCTGCCTGGCCGGCGGTCGCGCTGGTCGTGATGGCGTTCTTCGGTGGCTATGCCGTGCTCGGCGCCAACGGACTGCTCGCGTTCGGCGACTACAAGCGCCAACTGGTGAAGCGCGAGCATTATTACGCCGCGCTCGACCAGCGGCGAGAGATGCTCCGCAATCGTGTGGCGCTGCTCGACCCGCGCCACGCCAATCCGGACATGGTCGACGAGTTGGTGCGCCGCGAGCTCAACGTCGCGCATCCCGACGAGGTGATCGTCCCGCTGCGCTGATCGGTCGCTAGGCGGGCCGGCATCGCCGGCCCGCGCTGCGTCAGCGGAGGAACGTCAGCAGATCCTGCGTCAGCCGATCGCTCTCGGTCGCGAACAGGCCATGCGGCGCGCTGTCGTACTCAACTAGCTGGCTCGCGCTGATCCCGGCCGCCGCGGCGCGGCCCGTCGCGTCAATCGGGACGGTCTTGTCGCCGGTGCCATGAATGACCAGCGTCGGCACGCGGAATGCCGGCAGATCGGGGCGGAAATCGGTATGCCCGAAGCTGTCGGCGCATTGCAGCGTCGCGCGCAGCGATGCCTGCATCGCGAGGCGCCACGCCCAGTCGAGCGTCGCTTCGCTGACCGGACTGGTGACGTAGCCGACGCCGAAGAAGTCTTTGAAGAACGTGCGGAAGAAGTCCGGCCGATCCTTCTTGATACCGGCGGCGATCTGCTGAAGCTGATCCTCCGGCACGCCGTTAGGATTGTCGTCGGTCTGGAGCATGTACGGCACGACCGACCCGACCAGTACGGCGGAGGCGACGCCGCGGCCCTCATGGCGGCTCATGTAGCGCGCCACCTCGCCGCCACCCATCGAGAAGCCGACGAGCGTTGCGTCGCCGCCGATCTCCGCCGCCTTCATCACGTCGGCGAGATCATCGGTGAGTGAATCATAGTCGTAGCCGTCCCACGTCTGGCTCGATCGGCCGAAGCCGCGACGATCGTAGGCGATGACGCGGTAGCCCGCCTCCGCCAGCGCGACGGCCTGCGGGTCCCAGCTGTCAGCGGACAGGGGCCAGCCGTGAACCAGAACGACCGGCCGCCCGCTGCCCCAATCCTTGACGAACAGGTCGGCGCCGTCGCGCGTCTTCACATAGGGCATCATCATCTCCGATCTTCGACGATGCGGTAACGATGCTCGTTCGGCGGCGTTCCGGCTGTCGACAACACCACCCGGAAGCGTACGGTCAGCGTGGTTGGCGCAGGGTCAACACTTCGTCGCGCACCTCTTCGGTGCTGGGATTGCGGATAGACGGGCGCAGCCGCGCGATGCTGCATAGCCCGGCGAGCAGCGCCAGGCCGGCGGCGACGAGTGGGGGAACTGCGCCCGCACCGATCCCCGCGGCAAGCAGCGCGGCGGCGAGCGTCGCGCCGATCGTCTGCCCGGTCAACCGCACCGTAGAGACAAGACCGCCGGCCGCCGCCGCGCGCGCCTTCGGCGCCGATCCGACGATCAACCGTGCGTTGGGCGGGAGGTAGAGGCCGAAGCCGGACCCACACAGCGCCATCCGCCACGCGACGTCGACATAGCTTGGGTCGGCCGGCATCGTCGCGAGTAGCGCGAGCGCCACCAGGGTGACGGCCATGCCCAGCCCGCCGAGAATGCCGGCGGGCACGCGATCGGACAGGAAGCCCGATAACGGGGCGACGATCATGTTGGTCAGCGGCCACGGGGCGATGCAGGCGCCGATCTGCGTCGCGCTGAAGCCGAGCGCCGACAGGCGGAACGGCGTGGAGACGAGCAGCGTCATCGAAGCAGTGAAGGCGGTGAGGCTGCCGAACGCCGACAGCGCAATGATCGGCCGGGCGAGCAGGTCGACCGGCAGGATCGGGGCGGGTGCACCGATCTCGCGCCGGACGAAGACCCAGCCCAGCGCGGCGCCGGCGAAGATGATAGCAGCGCTGACGACGGGGCTGTCGCCGTGGACGAGGCTCTCGGCGCCGCCGATGATCAGCCCGAACATCGCCGCGCACATGATCGCGCCGACGAGGTCGAGCTGCGCGAGCCGCGGCGCCGGATCGGGCAGCGCGCGCCCCAGCGCGATGCTGACGACCGCGAAGGGAATGGCGCTGGCGAATACCCACGGCCAGGGCGCGACGGCGAGCACGAGACCGCCGATCGTCGGCGCCGCCGCGGCCGAGCTGGTAACGATCACCGAATTGATGCCGAGCCCGCGCCCGAGCTGCCGCGCGGGATAGGTCTGGCGGATCAGCGCGGAGGAGACGCTGAGCACGCCCGCCGCACCGATGGCCTGTACCGCTCGGACGATCAGCAGGAACGGCAGGCTCTTGGCGAAGAAGCACAGCAGCGTCGCTGCGGCGAAAACCATCTGGCCGGCCTGGTAGGTGCGTTTCAATCCGATCCGCTCGCCCAGCCCCGCGAAGGGCAGCAGCAGCATCACCAGCATGACTTGGTAGACGGTGACGATCGATACCACCGAACTCGGCGCGACGCCCAGGTCGCGCGCGATCGTCGGCAATGCGACGTTGGCGACGCCGCCGTCGATGATCACCAGCGCCGATCCGCACCCCAGCGCCGCGATCGCGCCGTAGCGGCGGGGTAGGGGAAGGCCGTCCGACATTGCGGTCCGCCATACGCCTCACGACGCGTGCGGCAAGTATTGCCGATACCCGGCGTGCGCGGCACAGGCGGCGCGACCTTCGAACGGAGCAGAGCGGATGAGGCGGTTGGCGATCGGGGCGGCGTGGGCGATGCTTGCGGCAAGTGGCGGCATCGCGCAGACGGCTGTGATGACCGATGCCGACCCGCTCGCCGCCGCCGATCCGCACATCTGGCTGGAGGACAAGGACGGCGCGGCGGCGCTCGCCTGGGTCGAGGCGGAGAACAAACGCACGCTCGCGCGGCTTGAGGCGGATCCACGCTTCACGACCTTCAACGACGAGGCGCTGGCGATCGCCGCGGCCGACGATCGTATCCCGATGCCCGCGATGATCGACGGTCGGATTATGAACCTGTGGCGCGACAAGGCACATCCCCAGGGCATCTGGCGGTGGACCAGCGAGGCAGATTATGCCGGTCCCGCCCCGCATTGGACTACGCTGATCGATCTTGATGCGCTGTCGCGCGCTGAGGGCAAGAAGTGGGTCTGGAAGGGCGTCACCTGCCGCCAGCCGGATGAGAAAAGATGTCTCGTCGCGCTGAGCGAGGGCGGGGAGGACGCGACCGAGTTGCGCGAATTCGATCTAGCAACCGGCAAGTTCGTCGACGGCGGTTTCGTCCTGCCGGCGTCGAAGCAGAACGCCGACTGGATCGATGCCGATACGCTGATCGTCTCGCGCGACTGGGGCGAAGGGACGCTGACGAAGTCGGGCTACCCCTTCGTCGCCAAGATCGTGAAGCGGGGCGAGCCGCTGTCGGCCGCGCGGGAGATATATCGCGGGACCGTCGACGATATCGGTGTCTGGCCGTTCGTGGCGGTCGACGGAAAGGGAAACCGCGCCGTCATCGTCACCCGTGCCAAAACGTTCTTCACGTCCGAGAACCTGTTGTGGGACGGCACGGCAACGCGGCGGATCGGTATCCCCGACAAGGCGGACATCAAGGGGCTGGTCGAAGGCCAGCTGATCGTCCGCGTCAGCGAGCCATGGGGCGCGATCCCGGAAGGCGCGCTGGCGTCCTTGGCGCTCGACGCCGCGCGTCGCGGCGAGGGAACGCCGACGCTGATCTTCGCGCCCGGGCCGCGGCAGTCGGTCGAGCGTGACAATATCCGCGTCACCGGCAATGCAGTGATCGCCGCGATCTACGACAACGTCCGCGGGCGCGCGATGGCGTTCCGCCGCGAAACGGGCGCATGGCGCGCGACCACGCTGGTGCTGCCCGACAATCTCTCGGTCGATCTCGTCGCGACCGATCTGCGGCACGATCGCGGCTTCCTGACCGTATCGGGGTTCACCACGCCGACGCGGCTGATGGCGTTCGATCTGGCGAACGGCACGGCACCGCGCGCGGTCAAGGCCTTGCCGGCACGCTTCGACGCGACGGAACTGACGGTCGATCAGTTCGAGGCTGTCTCATCCGACGGTACGAAGATACCTTATTTCGTCGTACACCGTGCCGGCGCTTCGGCCGACGGCGCCACGCCGACGCTGATGACGGCGTACGGCGGGTTCGAAGTCTCCATGACGCCCTATTATTCCGGCGTTACGGGCAAGCTCTGGCTCGAGCGTGGCGGCGCCTTTGTTCTCGCAAATATCCGCGGCGGCGGCGAGTTCGGCCCGGCCTGGCACGAGGCCGGGCGCAAGACAAAGCGGCAGTTGATCTTCGATGATTTCGCGGCGGTGGCGCGTGACCTGTCGCGGCGCGGCATCACGCGTGCGGACCGGCTGGGCATCTTCGGCGGCTCGAACGGCGGACTGCTGATGGGCGTCGAACTGACGCAGCATCCCGAATTGTGGGGCGCGGTAACGATCCAGGTCCCGCTGCTCGACATGCTCCGTTACGAGGGTATCGCCGCAGGCGCGTCGTGGGTCGATGAATATGGCTCGGTCGCCAATCCGGACGAGCGCGCGTTCCTCGCACGGATCTCGCCCTATCACGCGCTGCGGCGTGGCGAGCGTTATCCCGAACCCTATATTTGGACCACGACTAAGGACGACCGGGTCGGCCCGCAGCACGCGCGCAAGTTTGCGGCGCGGATGAAGGAGTTCGGGCTGCCGTATTTGTTCTACGAGGATACCGCGGGCGGACATTCGGGCGACGCCGATATCGCGCAAGCAGCGCGATTGCAGGCCTTGCAGACAGTCTATTTCGCGCAGAAACTGATGCCAGCCGGCGAACCGCGTTAAGGCGCTGGGGGACGCGATCGCTATCGATCGGCGTGCAAATGGCGAACGCTGGGTTGCGCAAAGGCTTCTTGCTGCGGTGCAGCGAAATACGTTAGTTGGCTGAACATGGAACTGACTATTGACGAGGATCGGGTGCACGCGCCGCCATCGCCGCCGCCGGCTTCGATGCCGGTCGTATTCGAGGCCATCGTCAAGCAGCAGGCGCTGGCCGCGACCTATAATCTCGGCGCGGTAACGCTTGCGCCACACGTCGTGTATACCAAGCACGGCGAGTTCTACGTCGATGCCGTGACGCTCGAGCGCGATGGCAAGCCTCCTAAGGAGCCGAAGCTCGGCGCGTTCAAGATCGCCGGTCTCGGCGGGATCCGCATGACGCCGCGCCGTTTCACGCCGAGCGAGCTATTCGATCCGATGGAGGCGCGATACGAGGGCGTCACGCTGCTAGCGATCGACCGGTGACGTTTCACGAAACTACGCAGGGTTAGGATTGAAACGTCCCGTCAGATTGCGTGACGTGTTCTCGGCGCGATGCTGAGCGCTTCCATGCCGCTCGCTGTCGCATCATTTTCGTCACTGCGAACGCCCGCCGCGAGATCCGGTGCACGCCTCGGAAAGGCGCCCCCTCCTTGCGGACGCGCTTCCGAGGCATGCGGTCTGCGCCTTACCGGCAGCGAACTTGGCTGTTCTGATCGACCGAGCGCCCCGCGAGTGCGCCGGCGGCTCCGCCGAGCAGCGTGCCGACGATTCGGCTGCGGCCGCCGTCGATGACGTTGCCGAGCACGCCGCCGAGCGCACCGCCGACGATCAGCCCCGTCGTTCCATCGGAGCGGCGGCAATAGTAACGGCCGTCCGATCCCGAATAGACGCGATCGTTCGGCGAGAGCACGCGCTCCTGATAATTGCCCTGCCGATAGTAACGCGAGGGATCATAATCGCCCTCGTCGCGCCACTGATCATCGTCGTAGCGTGTCACCGGCCCGGGCGCGGTACGCCCATCATCCCAGCGCGGATCGCGATAGCCGCCGCCGGGGACGCGCCGTACCGACTGGTAGCGATCATATTCGCTGCGGAAGATCTGCATCTCGCGCTCGAAGCGATCCTGCGCCGCGCGGAAGCGCGCGTCGTCGACGCTCGACTGGGCGAAGGCAGGGGTTCCGACGGCGACGCTGATCGTGGCCAGGGCGATACCGATGCGACGGGTAAGCATGTCACTATCCTCTCACTGCCCTTAAGCGGGCAATGCTGGATACGGTTACGCTGTCGTATCGTTCCAGCCCGATGACACCGCGCGATATCACCGCTAGGCCGGAAGGACGCGGGCGGCACATTGCCCGGCTTGGCCTTATCCTGTTCTACGCCGTCGCCGGGGTCGGGCATCTCGTCTTCACCGATGCGATGGTTCGGATCGTGCCCGGGTGGGTACCGCAGCCGCGCCTCTTCGTGCTGGCGACCGGCGTCGCGGAGCTTGCCGGTGCGGCGGGGCTTCTCAGCGTTCATACGCGCCGGGCGGCGGGGTGGGCGCTCGCGGCCTACGCGCTGTGCGTATGGCCGGCGAACGTGCAGCACGCGATCATCGATCTGGGCAGCGGACGCGGCCTGCCGATCGCCTATCACGCGCCGCGCCTCATGCTGCAGCCGCTGATCATCTGGTGGGCGTTGTGGGCGAGCGGCGCGTGGCCGCTGCGCCGCCGCGGCGCTCGGCATTGATCGAGCATCGGCGGCCTGGGGGAATCCTTTACCTCGAACGGACCGCATCAATTTGAAGAAGTATAGGCCAGCGCTACGGCGTCAGTACGAACTACAGCCTCGGCGCATCGGCGAGAATCAGGCACGACGAATGGTGCAAGCCCAACGGTGGCCACCCGCGGTGCGTTGCGCCTTTGCCACGAAAGCAAGTCACCGTCAGTACGGCGCCGCTAAATCTGGATTCAGCTTCGTCTCACGCGTACGCGTCAGGAAGGTGCGGATTCAGGGTAGCGAGATGAAACTGTCCATCACGCGCTTGCGGCCCGCTTTCTCGAACTCGATCTCGAGCTTATTGCCCTCGATCTCCGCGATCGTGCCGTAGCCGAATTTCTGGTGGAAGACGCGCAGCCCCAGCGACAGATCGTCGCGCCCCTTGTTGCCGAGGCTGACCGAAGGCGCGCGGCTTTCCACGACACGTGTCGGCTCGCGGCTGAAGGTGCGCGTCTGCCACTCGCCGCCGGGCTTGCCGCCCGCCGGCTGCGCGAGCGTGCCCGCCGCGCGCTGCCAACCGGGACCGCGCCCGGTACCTCGGCCGACATCCGCGAAGGGATCGGCGCGTTCGGACCAGTTCGCACGCCACAGGCTCTCGCCGCCCGACATCGTCGTCTCGGTATCGATATGGTCGGCGGGCAGTTCGGTGACGAAGCGCGACGGGATCGACGATGTCCACTGGCCGTAGATACGGCGATTGGCGGCGTGGAAGATCACCGCGCGGCGCCGCGCGCGCGTGATCGCGACATAGGCGAGGCGGCGCTCCTCCTCCAGGCTGCGCGTGCCGCCCTCGTCGAGCGCGCGCTGTGAAGGGAACAGCCCTTCCTCCCAGCCGACCAGGAACACGGTGTCGTATTCGAGCCCCTTGGCGGCGTGGATCGTCATGATCGTTACCTTGGGATCCTCGCGCGTCCCCTCGTTATCCATGACAAGGCTGACGTGCTCGAGGAACGCGCCAAGGCTCTCGTATTCCTCCATCGCGCGAACGAGCTCGGTAAGGTTCTCGAGCCGGCCTGCCGCCTCCGCCGACTTCTCGGCCTGCCACATCGCGGTATACCCGCTCTCGTCGAGCAGCTGCCGCGCGAGTTCCGGGTGCGGCAGCTCGCGCGCCATCTGCCGCCAGCGCGCGATGTCGCCGACGAGATTGCCGAGCGCGCGGCGCGCCTGCGGCGTCAGCTCGTCCGTATCGAGGATACGCGCCGCCGCCGCTGTCAACGGCAGCTGCTGCGACCGGGCGAGCTGGTGCACCTTCGCCACCGCCTTGTCGCCGAGCCCACGCTTGGGCGTGTTGACGATGCGCTCGAACGCGAGATCGTCCGCCGGCTGGTTGACGACGCGAAGGTAGGCGAGCGCGTCGCGGATCTCCTGCCGCTCGTAGAAGCGAAAACCCCCGACGATGCGATACGGCATACCGATCGCGATGAAGCGGTCTTCGAACTCGCGCGTCTGATGCTGCGCGCGGACGAGGATCGCGATCTCGTCGAGCGACTTGCCGGCGCGCTGGCACGCTTCGATCTCGTCACCGACGCGGCGCGCCTCCTCCGGCCCGTCCCACACACCGATCACGCGGACCTTCTCTCCGACATCGATCTCGGTCCAGAGCGTCTTGCCGAGCCGCCCGGTGTTGTTGCCGATCACCCCGCCGGCCGCGCCCAGGATATGCGGCGTCGACCGATAGTTCTGCTCCAGCCGGATGACCTTCGCGCCCGGGAAATCCTTCTCGAACTTAAGGATATTTTCGACCTGCGCGCCGCGCCACGAGTAGATCGATTGATCGTCGTCGCCGACGCAGCAGATGTTGCGTCGCTCCTGCGCGATCAGCCGCAACCAAAGATACTGGACCGAATTGGTGTCCTGATATTCGTCCACCATCACGTAGCGAAAGCGCTGCTGATAATGCGCCAACACTTCGCGATCGGTCTTCAGGATCGTCAGAACGTGCAGCAGCAGATCGCCGAAGTCGCAGGCGTTCACCGCCTTCAGCCGCTGCTGATACTGTTCGTACAATTCGCCGCCGCGGCCGTTGGCGTAGCGCTCGCTCTCGCCGGCATCGATCTCGCGCGGGGTAAGCCCCTTGTTCTTCCACTCGTCGATCAGCCCGGCGAGGCTGCGCGCGGGGAAGCGCTTCTCGTCGATATCCGCCGCGACGATAAGCTGCTTGAGCAGCCGTAGCTGGTCGTCGGTATCGAGGATGGTGAAGTTGCTCTGCAGCCCGACCAATTCAGCATGGCGACGCAGCATCTTCGCGCCGATCGCGTGAAACGTACCGAGCCACGGCATTCCCTCGACCACGTCGCCGACCAGCCGCCCGACGCGTTCGCGCATCTCGCGCGCCGCCTTGTTGGTGAACGTGACGGACAGGATTTCGCTAGGATACGCCTTGCGGGTATGGAGGAGATGCGCGAGGCGCGCGGTCAGCGCCGCGGTCTTGCCCGTACCGGCGCCGGCCAGCACGAGCACTGGACCGTCGGTCGTCAAGACCGCTTCGCGCTGCGGCGGATTGAGGCCGCGTAGATACGGCGGATCGGCAAGCTGGGTATCGGTCACCCAGGAACAGGTAGGCAGGGTTGCCCGGCGACGCAATCCATGAGAACAAAGGCGAAACGATAACGGGAGAGGATGAATGGCGACGACCGGAAGGTGCCATTGCGGGGCGGTGAGTTGGTCGGCAGAGGGGCCATGCGAGCATCACGCGCTGTGTCACTGCAGCGATTGCCGCCGCTGGTCCGGCGCACCGATGGTCGGCTGGATTGCGTTCAAGGCCGATCAGGTTACGGTGACGGGCACGCCCGCGGTGTACCGATCGTCGGAGCACGGCGCGCGCGAGTTCTGCGGCGCGTGCGGTACGGGCTTGTTCTATCGCAACGAAGCGTTCCTGCCGGGGCTGATCGACATTCATTCGGGCACGCTTGACGATCCCGAGAGCGAGCCGCCGGGGGCGCAGATCATGGTCAAGGACCGGCTGAGCTGGACCCCGACGATGACCAACTTGCCGGAATTCAGCACCTATCCCGGCTTGGGCGAATGATCCGTGATCCGATCGCCGCGTGGCACGGCTATATGGCGGCGCCGCGCGCCGCCCTGCTCGACGCGCTGATCGCTGACGAGTGCGTATTCCGCTCGCCCGCCGTACATACGCCGCAAGTCGGCAGGGCGCTGACGATCAAGTATCTGACCGCCGCAGCCGAAGTGCTCGGAAAGGACGGCTTCCGCTACGTGGGCGAATGGCGCGCCGACCGTTCGGCGGTGCTCGAATTCGTCTGTCGGATCGACGGCGGGATCGACGTCAACGGGGTCGATATCATTGCCTGGAACGACGCGGGGCTGATCGTCGATTTCAAGGTAATGATCCGACCGGTGAAAGCACTGAACGCGGTTATCCCGCTGATGGGCGCCGTGCTCGCGCGGTCATGCTGATAAAGGTCGGGGCAGCACGCTTACCGAGTACTGCCCCGTAGTTCAGGGAGGTGCGGGCAGGGGGGAACCTGCCCGACAGCCGACGCCCACAGGGGGGGAGGGGCGCCGACGCATCCGATCTAGGCGCGCGATGTTGCCGTAGTATGTCAGGCGTGGGAGTTGTTGTTGCGCGCCGGAAACATTGACGGCGGCGGTTGGGGATTGGATGGAACGTCGATGGATACCGCCGCGTCCCCCAATTCGCACCGCCGCGTCCTGCTGGCGAGCTTCGTCGGCACCGGCGTCGAATTCTATGATTTCTACATTTACGCGACTGCCGCCAGCCTCGTCTTCGGCCAGATTTTCTTCCCGGTGGCGGCGCCGGGCATGCAGCAAATGGCGAGCTTCGCGACGCTCGCCGTCGCTTTCTTCGCGCGGCCGGTGGGGGCGGCGTTCTTCGGCCATTTCGGCGATCGGATCGGGCGCAAGTCGACGCTGGTCGCCAGCCTGCTGACGATGGGCCTGTCGACGACGCTGATCGCCTTTCTGCCGACCTATGCGCAGGCCGGCTGGTGGGCGCCGTTCATCCTCTGCCTGCTGCGGTTCGGCCAGGGGTTCGGCCTTGGCGGTGAGTGGGGCGGGGCGGCGTTGCTGGCGGTGGAGAACGCCCCGCGTGGCTGGCGCGCGCGGTTCGGCTGCGCGCCGCAGATGGGCGCGCCGGCGGGGTTCATCGCGGCGAACGGCCTGTTCCTCCTCCTCGGCCTGTGGCTGACGCCCGATCAGTTCCGCGACTGGGGCTGGCGCATCCCGTTTCTCGTCAGTGCGCTGCTCGTCGGGCTGGGGCTGTGGATCCGGCTCAAGCTGACCGAGACGGCGGAATTTGCCGCCGCGCTGGCGGAGGCGCCGCCGCCCGCGGTGCCGCTGGCCGAACTGCTGCGCCACCATGGCGCGGCGGCGCTCGCCGGAACGATCGGGGCGATCGCGTGCTTCGCGCTCTATTATATCGCGACCGCCTTCACGCTCGGCTACGGGACAAAGTCGCTCGGCTATTCGATGCAGGCGATGCTGCTCGTCCAGCTCGGCGCGGTCCTGTTTATGGCGGTCGGCATCTACGCCTCGGCCTGGCTAGCCGACATGCGCTTCGACGAGCGGCGGGTGCTGGCGGGCGGGTGCGTGGGCGTAATCGTCGCCGGTTTTCTGCTTGGGCCGATGATGGGGTCGGGATCGCTCGTGCTGGTGTTCGCCTATCTGGCGCTGTCGCTGCTGCTGATGGGGTTCGTCTACGGTCCGCTCGGCGCGTGGCTGCCGGGGCTGTTCCCGCCGCGGGTACGCTACACGGGCGCGTCGATGGCGTTCAACCTCGCCGGCGTACTCGGCGGCGGGTTGACGCCGCTGGTGGCGCAGGCGCTGGCGGGCAACTTCGGGCTCGGCGCGGTCGGCCTGTACGGCAGCGCCGCCGCCGCGCTAAGCCTGATCGCGCTGATTGCGGTGCGGCCGACACCGCATACGCACGCCGTGGTGCTCGAGCCGTAGCTGCTCGGTCGACCTGCGGCGGTGCGATCAGGCGCGGCGCAGGATCGTGATCTTCGCCTTGCCATAGACCCGCTCGGCGGCGATCGCGAAGCCGTCAACCTTCGCGTCCTCGGTCCGCCCCGTCTCGATGCTGACCCAGGTGGCGGGCGACACCCAGCCCAACCGAGCGAGCTTGTCGAGGGCGACCGCGCCTGCGCCGCTCGCATAGGGCGGGTCCATCAGCATCACGTCGAGTGGCGCGCGTGCCGGGCCGAGCGCCAGGACGCTGCCCGCACGTACCTCGGCACTCGAAGCACCCAAAGCGGCGATATTGGCGCGCAACGCATCGAGTGCCGGCTTGTCCTGCTCGACGAACAGGCATGAGGCCGCCCCGCGCGACAGTGCTTCGATGCCGAGCGCGCCCGATCCGGCAAAGAGATCAGCGACTGCCAGCCCCTCGAAGCTGCCGACGCGGCTCGCCAGCATCGAGAACAGCGCCTCGCGCGTCCGATCTGCGGTGGGCCGCGTCGCGTCGCCTTTTGGCGCGATGATCGGGCGACCGCGCCACTGCCCGGCGATGACCCGCATCAGCGTTTGCCTCGCGGGCTGCCCGGCCGCGGCTTGCCGGGCTTCGTCGTGCTTGGACCCGTTCGCGCTCCGGGCCGCGAACCACCGGTGCCGGAGTTCGGGCGGCGGTCGTTGTCCGCCGGGCGCGACCCGCCGGCGCGTACCGGCCTCTCGGTGTTGCCGCTCGGCGCGCTCCGATCGGTTCGACGGCCGGCTCCCGCCCGCTGGTTGTCTTCCTGTCTGGCGTTCGATGTCGGCTGCCTGGCCGAACGCGTGGGGCGACCGCGCAATACGCCGGTCGCGCGACCCGCGTCGGCATCGTCGCGCGATCTTGCGGCCGGTACCGACGGGCGCGCGCCGCGCGCCGCGGCGGGCAACCGATCGGCTTCGTCGCCATGGGCTGCGCGGAACGATCGGCTGCGCGCCGATGGCCCCTTTACGCCGCGCGTCGCGACCGTGCCGTCTGCCCGGCGGCGCGGCTCGTCCTTCGCGGGGGGCTTGGCTCCACTCGCCGGTTTGGCGACGCGCGGTTTCTCGTTACCCGGTTGCGGCGCCGGTTTGAGAACGGCATCGGCCGGCAGTTCGACCGGGGTCACCGCACGGCGGCGCGCTGGTTGCGGGAGGTCGCGGCGTACCGGATCGGCGCGGAAGCTCTCAACGTCGTGGCGGCGCACTTCGCCGATTTGGCCCGGCTGGAGATCACCGAGCAGGAACGGCCCGTAGCGCGTGCGGATCAGGCGGCTGACCTGGAGCCCGAGATGTTCGAGCACGCGGCGCACCTCGCGGTTCTTGCCCTCCTTGAGGATCATCTCGATCCATACATTGGCGCCCGTACGCCGTTCGATATTGGCGTCGATCGAGCCGTAGCGGACGCCCTCGATCTCGATCCCCTCGATCAGTTCCTCCAGCTGCGGCTGGCTGATCTGGCCGTAGGCGCGGGCGCGATACGCGCGCTCGACGCCTGTCGCGGGTAGCTCGAGCTGTCGCTTGAGCTCGCCATCGGTGGTCATCAGCAGCAGACCCTCGGTGCTGAGATCGAGCCGCCCGACCGGCATCAGCCGCGGCAATCCCTTCGGCAGCCGATCGTAGATCGTCGGGCGGCCGGCGGGATCACGCTCGGTCGTCAGCAGGCCGGGGGGCTTGTGGTAGAGGAACAGCCGCGCGGATTCGGCCTCGGCGACGGCGTTGCCGTCGACGGTGACGCCGGCCAGCGAGGAAAGAAGCGTCGCCGGCGTTTCGATTACCGCGCCGTTGAGCGACACCCGGCCTTCGGCGATCATTCGCTCGACCTCACGGCGTGAGGCGACGCCCGCGCGGGCGAGCAGCTTGGCGATCCGGTGCGAAGCGGACCGATCGGGGGACGTCTTGGGCATGACGCCTGATACATGCGTTGAGCTGCGCGCGAAATTAAATGCGACCGGAAAGAGGCGGCAGCGTTATCGCTCCGCAGGCGTTACGGTGCCGACGTGTATCTCTTACATACAGGGTGTTCGGATGATCTTTGGCCGACGGAAAAGATCGATCGTCCGGCTCCTCGTTGTCGAGGACGAGCCACTGGTCGCGTTCGACGTCGAGCACATGCTGACGGATCAGAAGTTCGAGATCGTCGCGACAGTCGATCGCGTCACCGACGCGCTCGCGATCATCGCGTCGGGCGCCGAAATCCATCTGGTACTGGTCGACGTCGTCCTGGCCGATGGCAGCGGGGTCGAGGTGGCACGTGCAGCGCAGGTGCGCGGCATCCCGGTCATGTTTGTGACCGGCCACTGTCCGGGTGAGGCAGAGGCAGTCGCGAACGGGTGCCTGTCGAAACCCTATTCTGACCGCGATCTTGTCGGCGCGATCCGTGCGATCGAGGCCAGTCACGAGGGGCGAAAGCCTTCGCGGTTGCCGGTGGGATTTCGCCTGTTCGATCGGGATAGGGTCGCCATCGGCAACGGCGCTATCGCCACTTAGGCGCGTCGCTGCGCCTTTAATCGACGAGCGGGTCGTTCTCCGCGCCCGGCGCCTAGTCGACGTCTGCAAGGGCTGCCGGTCCGTCGCTGCGATCGCCAGCTACACCCTCGTCAGCCGCGCCAACTTCCGCGCCCGGGGATCGCGCCGACGCGTGTCGCTCGAGGTCGGTCTGGGCCGCATCGTCCTGCGCCGCGGGCGGACTGTCGGGTGCGACATCGCTGTCGTCCTCCGGCAGGCTATCCGGATTGGGGTCGCTGCCGCGCTGATCGGTCACGTCCGATGCCGCCTTCCTTATAAGTTTGGCTGCGTTGGTGCGGGATCGCTGCTCGGCGCGCCGGGTGCCGGTTGATCGACGTCCGGAGCGGGCGGCGTGATTTCGGGCGGCGGCGTGTCGGGCTGGCCGGGCTGGGTGGGCTGCGGGGCTTCGTTGGGGGGGACGGATGCCATTGGTCGTATTCCTCTCACTCGCACAACGCGCGGCGCGGGTGCAAGTTGCCGGTGCGGCTTGCCGTGCGGACTTGCGCGGTATAGAGGCCCGCGACCGGCGGTGCCTTAATGCGGGCGTGGCGGAACTGGTAGACGCGCTGGATTTAGGTTCCAGTATCGCAAGATGTGGGGGTTCGAGTCCCTTCGCCCGCACCAGTTACTCCGCGGCATGTTCGCGGACAGGCACCATCCACGAAATTTCAGTTGAAGGCACGAAGATGCAGACTGTCGAGACGTTGAACGAGGGCCTGAAGCGCGCCTACACGCTGACCATCCCGGCCAAGGATATCGAGGGCCGCGTGGATGCGGAGCTGAAGCGTGTCGCGCCGCAGGTGCGCATGCCCGGCTTCCGCCCCGGCAAGGTGCCGGCGAACCTCGTGCGCAAGATGCATGGGCCCGCGCTGCTTCAGGACGCGCTCAACACCTCGATCCAGGAAGGCATTCAGTCGCTGATCGCGGAGCAGCAGCTGCGCCCCGCGATCCAGCCGTCGGTCGAGCTTGTCGAGGGATATGAGCCCGGCAAGGATGCCGAGCTCAAGATCGAGCTCGAAGTGCTGCCGCAGGTGCCGGCGCCGGCAATCGACGGGCTGAAGCTGGAGAAGCTGACTGTTCCCGCCGATGACGCGACGGTCGACGCACAGCTGCAGAAGTTCGCCGACCAGTCGAAGCGCTGGGACGATACCGAGGAAGGCTATGCCGCGCAGACCGGCGACCTCGTCACCGTCGACTTCGTCGGCAAGACGATGGACGGCGTCGCGTTCGAGGGCGGCACCGGCAGCGACATGGCGGTCGAGCTCGGCGCGGGCCGTCTGATCCCGGGGTTCGAGGATCAGGTGGTCGGCGCCAAGGCGGGCGAGGATCGCCAGATCAAGGTCACCTTCCCGGAGGACTATCAGGCGAAAGAGCTCGCCGGGCAGGACGCGACGTTCGATCTCGTCATCAAGTCGGTGAAGACCGCCGGCGAGGCGACGGTCGACGAGGAACTGGCGAAGAACCTCGGCCTCGAGAGTCTGGAGCAGCTGCGCGGCCTCGTCCGCGGGCAGATCGAGCAGGAGCTCGCCGGGCTGACGCGCACCTACATGAAGCGCAAGCTGCTCGACCAGCTCGCCGCGGGGCACGATTTCGAAGTGCCGCCGTCGATGGTCGAGGCCGAGTTCCAGCAGATCTGGAGCCAGCTTGAGCACGAGGCGACGCACGAGCCCGATCCCAAGGCGGCGATGGAGGAGATGGAGAAGGAGCGCGACGATTATCGCAAGATCGCCGAGCGCCGCGTCCGGCTCGGCCTGCTGCTCAGCGAAATCGGCCAGGCGAACGGCGTCGAAGTGTCGAGCCAGGAAATGAACCGTCTGATCGCACAGGCCGCGCAGCAGTATCGCGGCGAGGAGCAGCAGCGCTTCATCCAGTACATCCAGCAGGAGCCGATGGCGGCCGCGCAGCTGCGTGCGCCGCTGTACGAGGACAAGGTCGTCGACTTCCTGTTCGACAAGGCCGAGGTGACCGAGCGTGAGACGACCCGCGAGGATCTGGAGGCGGCGATCGAGAGCGAGGACGGCTTCGCAACCGGTACGCATCATCACGATCACGACAATCACAAGCCGAAGCAGAAGGCGAAGAAGAACGCCGACGATGCCGCACTCGCCGATGGCGAGGTAGCGGATGCGCCGGCTGAGGCAACGGACGCCGAGGCGAAGGCTGCCAAGAAGCCCGCCGCCAAGAAAAAGGCGAGCGACGCATCAGACGGCGAGGGTGAGGCCGCACCGGCGAAGAAGCCGGCGGCGAAGAAGGCCAAGCCTGTCGCGCAGGACCAGAATGCGGCGGCTGAGGCTCCGGCTGGTGACGAGACGGCCAAGCCCAAGAAGGCCGCCGCGAAGAAGGCGCCGAAGACCGACGCCTGATTGCGTCCGACCGTTCGATCCCGACCGGCGTCCACTCTTCCGCAAGAACCTTCCGCTAGGAAGGCGGCGACAGTGGACCCGGGCGGCCGTCGCGCGGTGACGATAGGAAGAACCCGTGCCCGAGCCGACGATCGCCGTTCTTCTGCCGTGTTACAACGAGGAAGCGGCGATCGCGCAGACGGTCGCGGGATTTCTGGCAGCGCTGCCGTCCGCTACGATCTACGTCTACGACAATAACTCGCGTGATCGCACGGTCGAGGTCGCGCGCGCCGCGGGCGCGATCGTGCGCACCGAGCGAACGCAGGGCAAGGGCGCGGTGGTGCGCCGCATGTTCGCCGACGTCGATGCCGACATCTACGTCATGGCGGATGGCGACGCGACCTACGATGCCGCGTCATCCCCAACGCTGGTGCAGCGGATGGTCGACGAGCAGCTCGACATGGTGGTCGGCTGCCGGATCGGCGAGGCGGCGGCAGCGTATCGGCGCGGGCACCGGCTCGGCAATGCGATGCTCACCGGCATGCTCGCGCGGCTGTTCGGCCGCAGTTTCAGCGACATTTTGAGCGGCTACCGTGTCTTTTCGCGACGGTTCGTGAAGAGCTTTCCGGTACTGTCGGTGGGCTTCGAGATCGAGACCGAAATCTCGGTCCATGCGCTCGAACTCAAGATGCCGGTGACGGAGATCGAGACGCCCTATTTCGCGCGGCCCGAAGGCTCCGTGTCGAAGCTTAGCACCTATCGCGACGGCTGGCGGATACTTGGGACAATCGCGACGCTGTATCGCATTGAGCGACCGCTGTGGTTCTTCGGCGCGTTCGGCGCGGCGCTGCTGCTGCTTGCCGTCGTGCTCGCCATCCCGCTCGCCATCACCTATGCGCAAACAGGATTGGTGCCGCGCTTCCCCACCGCGATCCTCATCACGGGCCTGACGATTCTTGCCGCATTGTGCGGCTTTGCCGGCCTGATCCTCGATACCGTCGTGCGCGGGCGGCGCGAAATCCGCCGGTTGGCCTATCTCGCGCATCCCGCGCCCGGAAGCCGCTAGGCGACGACGCGCTTATCACGCTGGCGGCTGCGCCTGACCTGGGCTAGCGTCGCGGCATGACCCTGCGCTTCACCCGCCCGCTCGCCATTGCATCGCTTGCTGCGATCGGGCTCGCTTCCCCCGTACAGGCGCAGGACACGCAGCCGCCGCATCGCTACCGCGTGACGCTGGGGCCGCAGGTCGGCCCGCGCTATCCCGGCGCTGACGGAGCGAACATCACGCCGTTCTTCGATCTGGCGCGCGCGCGCGGTGACGAGCAGTTCGTTTTCTCCGCGGCGGACGAGAGTTTCGGGCTGACGCTGATCCAGGCGAACGGCTTCGCCGCCGGCGCGGTGCTTGGGCTCGAGGGATCACGGCGCAAGCGCGATGCACCGGGCCTGCCGCGCGTCGGCTTCACCTTTGAGCCGGGCGGCTTCGTCCAGTATAACTTCGGCGAGCCGCTGCGCGCCCGTGTCGAGGTGCGCCAGGGCATCGGCGGACACAAGGGGCTGACGAGCTACGCTGGCGTCGACTATGTCGCGCGCGATCGCGACGAGTGGCTGTTCGCGATCGGGCCGCGGCTGACGGTATCGAATGGCCGTTATCAGCGCGCCTATTTCGGCGTGCCGGCCGATCGATCGATCGCAAGCGGACTGCCCACCTATCGCCCCCCCGGTGGCATCCAGGCCGTCGGCGGGACGGCGAGCTTCATCAAGCGGCTGACGCCGCGCTGGGGCGTCTATACCTACGGCAAGTACGATCGATTGATCGACGACGCGGGCCGCTCGCCCGTCGTGCGCGCGTACGGCTCACGCAATCAGTGGTCGGCAGGGCTCGCGGCGTCCTACACTTTCGGCGGCGGGAACTGACCGCGCGCGGGTCTTGAAGTCGCTCGTTGCGCGGGCGACATAGGCGATCTCCAGGGCATAAGAGAGACTTTCAATGCATAATCCGTTCGAGACCGGTGACTTTGCAGGGGCCTTGGCGCGCGCCGGTGTCGGCATGCAGCAGACGCAGGCCGGGCTCGTTCCCATCGTGATCGAGCAGTCGAACCGCGGTGAGCGCTCATTCGACATCTTCAGCCGTCTGTTGCGCGAGCGCATCGTGTTCGTGACCGGCGGCGTCGAGGACGGCATGGCCAGCCTGATCACGGCGCAGCTGCTGTTCCTTGAATCGGAGAACCCGAAGAAGGACATCTTCATGTATATCAACTCGCCGGGCGGTGTCGTCACGGCGGGCATGGCGATCCACGATACGATGCAGTACATTCGGCCGCGCGTCGGCACCGTGTGCGTCGGCCAGGCGGCGTCGATGGGCAGCTTCCTCCTCGCCTCGGGCGAGCCGGGCATGCGCGTGGCGCTTACCAACTCGAGGATCATGATCCACCAGCCGTCGGGCGGCGCACAGGGCATGGCGGCGGACATCGAGATCCAGGCGCGCGAGATCCTTCGCATGCGGCATTTCCTCAACACGCTGTACGCCAAGTACACCGGCAAGCCGTTGGAGGAGATCGAGCGCGCGATGGATCGCGACAAGTTCATGAGCGCCGACGAGGCCAAGGAATTCGGCCTGATTGACGAGGTGTTCGACAAGCGGCCGGCCCCGGCCGATGATGTGGCAGCGGCGGCCTGAGCCTCGTTAGCCTTTTTCCGGCATTGCCGGATCGAGACTGGCCGGGTTACCATGCCCGGCCGAAAAGGAAGTGATTGAATGACCAAGCTCAGCGGCGGTGACTCGAAGAGCACGCTCTACTGCTCGTTCTGCGGCAAGTCGCAGCACGAGGTTCGCAAGCTCATCGCCGGCCCGACCGTGTTCATCTGCGACGAGTGCGTCGAGCTGTGCAACGACATCATCCGCGAGGAGACCAAGTCGGCGCTGGTGTCGAAGAAGGATGGCGGTGTGCCGACGCCGCAGGAGATCTGCGACGTGCTCGACGACTATGTCATCGGGCAGAAGCAGGCCAAGCGCGTGCTCTCGGTCGCGGTGCACAATCACTACAAGCGGCTGAATCACGGTGCCAAGGGCGCCGACGTCGAGCTCGCCAAGTCGAACATCCTGCTCGTCGGGCCAACCGGCTGCGGCAAGACGCTGCTGGCGCAGACGCTGGCGCGCATCCTCGACGTGCCGTTCACCATGGCCGACGCGACGACACTGACCGAGGCCGGCTATGTCGGCGAGGACGTCGAGAACATCATCCTCAAGCTGCTCCAGGCGTCCGACTATAACGTCGAGCGGGCCCAGCGCGGCATTGTCTACATCGACGAGATCGACAAGATCAGCCGCAAGGCCGAGAACCCGTCGATCACGCGCGACGTGTCGGGTGAGGGCGTGCAGCAGGCGCTGCTCAAGCTGATGGAGGGCACCACTGCCTCCGTCCCGCCGCAGGGCGGGCGCAAGCATCCGCAGCAGGAGTTTCTGCAGGTCGACACGACCAACATCCTGTTCATCTGCGGCGGCGCGTTCTCGGGGCTCGAGAAGATTATCGGCGATCGCCTGCAGGGCAAGTCGATCGGGTTCGGCGCTTATGTCGCCGCGCCGGAGGAGCGCCGCACCGGCGAGATGCTGCGCCAGACCGAGCCGGAGGATCTGCTTAAGTTTGGGCTGATCCCTGAGTTCGTCGGTCGTCTGCCGGTGATTGCGACGCTCGAGGATCTCGACATCGCCACGCTGGTGAAGATTCTGAGCGAACCGAAGAACGCACTCGTCAAACAGTATCAGAAGCTGTTCGACATGGAGGAAGTGAAGCTCGGCTTCACCGACGACGCGTTGGTGACGGTCGCCAAGAAGGCCATCGATCGCAAGACCGGTGCGCGCGGGCTTCGCTCGATCCTCGAAGCGATCCTGCTCGACACGATGTTCGAACTGCCGGGCATGGATTCGGTGGACGAGGTCATGATCGACAAGGACGTGGTCGATGGACGCAAGGAGCCGATCCGCGTCTACGCCGACAAGAAAAAGGCGACCAGCGGCGCGGCGTGACCGTTTCCGCCGTGTGAATGGTTGCGGAGGGGCGTCGGGAAACCGGCGCCCCTTTTTGTTGCGCACGTCCAAGGACCCAACGGGCGCGCGTGGCATTTGTTGTAGATAGCCCAAGGGAGAAATAATGCCGGAACAGGCCAACAACGTCGACGCGATCGTGCCGCCTGCCACGCAGCGCGCGCTCCTGAAACGGCTCGCGCTGCCGTGGTGGACGATATTGTTCCCGTTCCTTGCCGCTGTCGCCGTGCTCGTATCGCTCTACGCAATGGGCACCTTGGGAACGATCGGCGCTTCGGTCGTGCTGATCGGCGCAGTGCTGGCCGCCGTCCATCATGCCGAAGTCGTCGCGCACCGGGTCGGCGAGCCGTTCGGTACCTTGGTGCTAGCGATTGCGGTGACGGTAATCGAGGTGTCGCTGATCGTCAGCCTGATGCTGTCAGATGCCGGCGACGCGTCGGCGCTGGCGCGCGACACCGTCTTCGCGGCGATCATGATCATCATCAACGGTATCGTCGGCCTCTGCCTGATGGCCGGGGGGCTGCGGCACGGCGAGCAGCGCTTTACGCTGCGCGGGGTCAGCGCGGCGCTGGCGGTGCTGACCGCGATGGTCGTCCTGTCGCTGGTGCTACCAAATTTCGTCACCAGCGCGCCTGGACCGACCTACGCGCCACCGCAACTGATCTTCGTAGCGATCGTATCGCTGTTCCTCTATTTGATGTTCGTCCTGGTGCAGACGGTGCGCCACCGCGAATACTTCCTGCCCGACGAGGAACTGCCGGCGGACTCGCATGCGGAGCGCCCGTCGACACTGACGACCTGGGCCTCGGTTGGCCTCCTCCTCGTGGCGTTGGTCGGTGTCGTGCTGCTTGCCAAAGGGCTGTCGGGCATCGTCGAGCGGGCGGTGCTCGACGCCGGCTTGCCGCTGGCGATCGTCGGCGTCGTGATCGCGGCGCTGGTGCTCGCGCCGGAGAGCCTGGCCGCATACCGCGCGGCGAAGCGCAACCGCTTGCAGACCAGCCTCAATCTCGCGCTCGGCTCCGCGCTGGCGACGATCGGCCTGACGATCCCGTCGGTAGCGATCGTCTCACTCATCCTCGATCTGCCGCTCGCGCTCGGCATCGGATCGAAGAGCATCACGCTGTTGATCTTGTCGATGTTCACGATCACGCTGTCGCTCGGTACCGGGCGCACGACGATCCTCGGCGGGGCGGTGCATCTCGTGATCTTTGCCGCCTACCTGTTCACGACAATCGTGCCGTGAATGGCGTGCGGCTTGCCGGGAAGGCCGACCGCGCGCATGTCGCCGCGATGTTGGCGCGCGCGTTCGACGATGATCCCGCGATGCGCTGGATCATTCCTGACGCAGCGGAGCGAGCGCGCCGACTGCCGCGACTGTTCGCCATCCTGTTCGACGAGGACGCCGCAGGGATGCGGCTGGTGGCGCCGCAGGCGCAGGCCGCAACGCTGTGGCGGGCGCCCGGCGGCGCGCGGACCAACGTGGTTCAGATCGCCCGCAACCTGTGGCCTTACTGGCGCGCGCTCGGCGCCAGTATTCCGCGTGCGCTTGCGCTGTCCGGGGCGATCGCGGCGCACATGCCGAGTGGTGCCTTCTGGTATCTGCACGTTGCGGGGTGCGACCCGGCGGCGCAGGGGCGGGGGCTGGGCGGGGAGGTAATCCGCGCCGGCCTGTCCCGCGTCGCAGGGCGCTTCCCGGTGTACCTCGAAACGGCGACCGAGAAGAACATCGGCCTCTATCAGCGATTCGGCTTCGTCGTCACCGATCGGTGGCAGGTCGGCAGCGACGGGCCGACCTTCTGGTCGATGCTGCGACCGGCGGATTAGAAGATCTGCATCATCGCGATCAGCGTCAACCCAATGAGGCACGCGCTGGACAGCAGGAATAGGATGAAGCGCGGCTTCACCTTGTTTACGGTCGCCTGCACCAGGCTGTGGGCGATGCGAATAAGCGTGTAGCCCCAGGCCAAGGCCACGCTGCCGACATGATTTCCGGCACCGGCAAGCACCAGCGCGCCGCATATCGCGTAGAAGAGCGTCGGCTGTTCCATCAGGTGATTGTAGTTGTGCGCCTTCCACTGCGCGGCGGCGGGCAGCGAACGATCGGCGTCCGCCGCCTTGCTGCCGACCAGACTGCCCATGCTGATCCCTGCCTTGCGCAGCGCGGGCAGGCGTGTGATGAGCATCCAGCCGAGCATGACCAGGGTCCACGCAATCAGCGTGACGATGGGTTGAAGCAGCGCGGTCTTTGCCATGGCGACAGGCTAGCGCGCCCGCCGCCGCGTGTCAGGCGGATGTTTGCGGCACAAGAAAGCCCTCCCGCAGCAGCGTCACCGAAGCGACGTGCCGAGGGAGGGCAATGGTTAAGCCCTGTTACGGCGGGTCAGGCGAACAGCTTCGCCCAGCCGCGCTTGGCGCGATCCTTCCAGTGGCCGCGGTGATAGGCGTCGGATGCCAGCAGCGGCATCACCGAGCCTGCTTCCGCAAACACCATCTGCTCGATGCCGGTGTTCACCTTGCCCCACGACGCAGCTTCCTGCAGCGTCGAGGACGAGCAGGCGCCATCGCGCACGTCGGCGACGGTGATCTGCACCGCATACTTGTGCACCTCGACGTCCTCGTGACCGAGGATCTCGGCGCAGACGACGGTGTCCTGGATGAAGTTCTTCGGCACGCCGCCGCCGATCATCAGAAGCCCGGTGGTGCCGGCCTCGATCTTGATCTGCGTCAGCTCGCGGAAATCGGCGATCGCGTCGAGCACCATGTACGGCTGGCCCGCCTTCGCGCGATCGACCTGATGCTTCACCAGGCCGAAGCCGGCCGACGAATCGACGAACGCCGGGCAGAAGATCGGCACGTCATGCTCGTAAGCGAGCTTGACGAGGCTGTTGTCCTTCTTGCCGTGCTCGACGAGATACTTGCCCATCTCGCGAATGAAGGCGCGCGAGCTGTACGGCTTGGGTTCGAGCGACTCGGCGATCTTGTTGATCGTGAAGTCACAGTCCTGCAGCTGCTCCTCATCGATGTAGGTGTCGTAGATGCGGTCGATATAGAGCGAGCGAAGCGTATCGTCGTCGGGCACCTCGAGCGCCTGATAGTGCTTGTGGCCGAGCCCCTCGAAGAAATCCATGTCGACGATCGTCGCGCCGGTCGCGACGATGCAGTCGACCATGTTGTTGCGGACGAGTTCGGCGTAGAGATCCATGCAACCGCCGGCGGAGGTCGAGCCGGCGATCACCAGCACGACGGTGCAGTCCTTGTCGGCCAGCATGTCGTTGTAGATTTTCGTCGCGCGGCCGAGATCGCGGCTGGTGAAGCTCATGTCGCTCATCGCGTCGACGATCGGTCGCGCGTCGAACGAGCGGATGTCGATGTGCTTGACCTGCTTCGACAGCAGTTCCGCCTTGCGCGTGTCGTTGATCGGCGCGTTGGCGCCCGCGGTCTTGTTGAGGGTGTCGGTCATGGGTTGCTCCCGCATGATGGCACACGTCGTTCGAAGGGGACGCGCTAACCCGTAACGCGGCGGCGCCCCGAGGAGCGCCGCCGGCTTTTTCAATGTCGGCCGCGCGTTACAGCGTGACGACGTTGGACGCGGCCTCGCGTTCCACATCGGTGTACATCGACACCATCGGCTCGTCCGCGACGATCACCGTCTCGTCCGATCCGAAGCCGTTGAAGGCGGTGCGCATCGCCGAGCCGTAGGCGCCGAGCATGCCGATCTCGAAATAGTCGCTGGTCTGGATATCGGCCGGCAGCAGGAACGGGCCCTGCATATGGTCGATATCGTCGCAGGTCGGCCCGTAGAACGAGAAGGGGTGATCGCGCACGGTCGACTCCGGCTCGCGCAGCAGCGCAACCGGAAAGCGCCAGCCGATGTGCGCCGCGTCGAACAGCGCGCCGTACGCGCCATCGTTGATGTACAGCTCGTTGCCGCGGCGCTTCTCAACGCGCACGACGATGCTGCTGTATTCGGCGCACAGCGCACGACCGGGCTCGGCCGAATAGCTGATCGGCAGGCTCTCGAACGCGCGGTGAATCGTCTCGAAATAGCGCTCGAGCGGGGGCGGCTCCATGCCCGGATAGGACGAGGGAAACCCGCCGCCGACGTCGATCACGTCAACCGTCACCGCCGCCTCGACGATCGCCGCGCGCACGCGCTCCATCGCATCGGCGTAGGCGTCAGGCGTCATCGCCTGGCTGCCGACGTGGAAGCAGATGCCGAGCGCGTCGGCCGCCTGCCGGGCGGCGAACAGCAACGGCTTCGCCTCGTGCGGCGCGACGCCGAACTTCGATGCGAGGCTGAGCTTCGAGTGTTCCGACGACACGCGCAGGCGAACGCAGAGCGTCAGGTCCGCCGCGTTGCGCGTCGCGCGCATGATTTTCTCGAGCTCCTCGAGCGAATCGAGGCTGAAGGTGCGCACGCCATGCGTGAAATACGCCTCGGCGATCGCTTCCTCGGCTTTCACCGGGTGCATAAAGCACAAGGTGGCGTCGGGCAGCGTGCGCGCGACGAGCCGCACCTCGGCAATCGAGGCGACGTCGTAGTGCGTGATGCCGTTATCCCACAGGATCCGGATCAGCTCGGGCGAAGGATTGGCCTTGACGGCATACATCGACCGGCCCGGGAACTTCTCCACGAAGAACCGGGCGGCGCGTGCCGCGGCGTGCGGACGCACGAGCGTGACCGGCTGGACCGGCTTGCCCTGTGCGATGTCGATGGCGCCCGAAACGGTCGGGACGTCGGTCGAGAGGGGCGCTAGCCCCAGCGCGCGATGATCCTGGTGCAATTCAAGGGACCTCCAATGCCAGAGGGCAAGCCCCCGGTCTTCAGTTGCGAAAACACTGCCTTGCGGTGGAAGTCCCATGGGGCAGCGGAGGCGCGAGTTAGGGTCCGCGAAGGTGCATGTAAAGGGTTTTTGATACCGTGCCCTTGGCGCTAGGATGAGATGTGACGATTATACGACAGCCGACCCGCGCCGGGGTGCGCGACGCCGCCGCCAAGGTAGCCGCGATCCTGCCGCCGACGCCGCTTTTCACCGCCGAGATCCACGGCAGAACCGTAGCGTTGAAGGCGGAATCGCTGCAGCCGATCGGCGCATTCAAGATCCGCGGCGCGTGGCATCGGCTGACCGCGCTCGACGAGGCGGCGCGCCGGCGCGGGGTGGTCGCTTTCTCGAGCGGCAACCATGCGCAGGGCGTCGCCTGGGCGGCGCGGCGGCTCGGCATGGCGGCGACGATCGTCATGCCGGCCGATGCGCCGCGCGCGAAGGTGGAGGGCACGTTGGCGCTCGGCGCCGAGGTCGTGAGCTACGACCGCGAGCGCGAATCGCGCGAGCAGATCGCAGCGCGGCTCGCGAAAGCGCGCGGCGCGACACTGGTGCCGAGCTTCGACGATCCGTGGATCATCGAGGGGCAGGGATCGACCGGGGTCGAGGCCGCCGCGCAGATGCAGGAGGCTGGTCTGGGGCAACCGACGCGTGTGATCGTGCCGTGCGGCGGCGGCGGGCTCGCGGCAGGGATCGCGCTGGCGCTGCCGGACGCCGCGATCACCGTCGTCGAGCCCGAGGGCTGGGACGACATGCGTCGCAGTCTGGAGGCGAGCTGCATCGAGCCGGTGGGAGACTCGCCGCCGCCGACCGCGTGCGACGCGCTGCAGACCAAGATCGTGTCGCCGCTGACGTTCGACGTCCTTTCACGGCGTGATGCGACGGGGGTGGCCGTCAGCGAGAAGCAGATCGCCGCGGCGCAGCGCTGGGCGGCGGAGACGCTGCGGCTGGTGGTGGAGCCGGGGGGCGCGGTGGCGCTCGCCGCGGTGCTGTCGGGCGCGGTGCCGGTTGCCGACGGGACGCTTGTCATCCTGTCGGGCGGAAACGTCGATATCGCCGCCTATGCGCGTGCGATCGCGACGCGCTAGGGCGAAGCCATGAACGACGCTTACACCGGCATCGCCGCCGCCGCCCCCGCGATCGCGATGATCGCCGCCTTCGCCTGCGCGATCGGCGGCGGCTGGATGATCGTGTCGCGGCGTGATGCGCGGAAGGGCTGGCTGCTGATCGTGATGGCGACGGTGCTTGTTGGCAACGTCGCCATCTGGAACCTGTGAACCGGCGTAGGCGTCAGCGGATCGGCGAGTTCGGGTCGAGCCGCATGTCGAGGTAATTATCCACCGACTTCATCAGGTCGTCCATCTCGTGCTCGAAGAAATGGTTCGCGCGCGGGATCGTGTCGTGATGGATGGTAATGTGCTTCTGCGTGCGCAGCTTGTCGACCAGCTTCTGTGTCGCGGGCGGCGTCGCCACCTCGTCCTCGGCGCCCTGAATGATGATGCCCGACGAGGGGCAGGGCGCGAGAAAGGTGAAGTCGTAGAGGTTGGCGGGCGGCGCGACCGAGATGAAGCCGCGGATCTCGGGGCGGCGCATCAACAGCTGCATCCCGATCCAAGCGCCGAAGCTGAAGCCGGCGATCCACGTCGTCGATGCTTCGGGGTGGAAGCTCTGTACCCAGTCGAGCGCGCTCGCCGCGTCGGAGAGTTCGCCGACGCCGTTGTCGAACGTGCCCTGGCTTTTGCCCACGCCGCGGAAGTTGAAGCGCAAGGTGGCGAAGCCGCGGCGCTGGAAGGTCTTGTAGAGCGCCTGGACGATATGATTGTTCATCGTGCCGCCCGCCGTCGGGTGCGGATGAAGGATCATCGCGACCGGCGCGCGTGGCTTCGGGGCGGGGGCGAAACGCCCTTCGAGACGGCCTTCGGGGCCGGGAAAGATCACTTCGGGCATCGATACTCTTGTCGTTTTGCGCACGCCGGATGTGGCGCGGGAACTGCGGGACTATATAGGACGGGCTTTCGTTTAGGGAACGACTTTTGCCCGACCGGCTCTATCTCGATCATGCCGCGACCACGCCGATGACCGCCGCGGCACGTGCCGCGATGGCGCACGGCATCGATCTGTGGGCGAACCCGTCGTCGCCGCACCAGGAGGGCCGTGCAGCACGTGCGGCGCTCGAACAGGCGCGTGCGGCGATCGGTAGAGCCTATGGCTGGGAGCACGAGGTGCTGCTGACGAGCGGGGCGAGCGAATCGCTTGCGATTGCGCTGGGCCGCGCGATCGTGACGCGGCAACTCGTGTCGGCGGTCGAGCACGATGCTGCGATCCGAGCCGCGAGCGACGCGGCGGCGACGGTGCCGGTTGGGGCGGACGGAATCGTTGATTGCGCGTCGCTCGAGGCGGCGCTCACCGCGCAGGCCGGTGCGCGAACGCTCGTCTGCGTGCAGTGGTGCAACAGCGAGACCGGTGTGCGCCAGCCGATCGCTGCGATCGCGCGCATCGTTCATGCCGCAGGCGGCCTGCTGCTGGTCGACGCGGCGCAGATGCCTTCGTCGGCGGAACTGGCGGACCATGCCGACTTCGTCGCACTCTCGGCCCACAAGCGCGGCGGGCCGCCGGGGATCGGCGCGTTGCTGGTGCGCGATCTTGCTACGCTGCACCCGACCGGCGGGCAGGAACGCGGTTATCGGCCGGGTACCGAGAATCTCCCCGCCACGCTCGGCTATGCCGCCGCGCTCGCCGAGCTCGAACCTGATCATGCCGACTTGCGCGCGCGGCTCGACGACGCGATCCGGCGGTCGGGCGGCAGCGTGGTCGCCGATGGCTCCCCGCGTCACCCGGCGATCGCCAGCTACCGCCTTCCGGGTACGCCGGCGAGCGCGCAGCTCATCCGGCTCGACCTCGCAGGGATCGCAGTATCGGCCGGCAGCGCGTGCGCGAGCGGCAGTCTGAAGCCGAGCCATGTGCTGCGCGCGATGGGGTGGAGCGAGGAGGCGACGCGCGAGGTCATCCGGGTGAGCTTGGGCCGCACGACGAGCGCCGCCGACGTCGACCGCTTCATCGTCGCGTGGCGCGACATGGCGCGTGCCGTCCGATCGCTCGCCGCATGATCTACCTCGATTACCAGGCGACGACGCCGCTCGCGCCCGAGGCGTTCGACGCGATGGTGCCGTGGTTGCGCGACCATTTCGCCAATCCGCACTCGCCGAGCCGCATCGGCCGTGCGGCCAAGGCTGCGATCGAGGTGGCGCGAGACCAGGTGGCGGCGCTGCTTCCCCCCGGGGGACGAGTCGTCTTCACCAGCGGCGCGACCGAGGCGCTCAACTGGGCGATCAAGGGAACGCGCGGGTCGATCGTGTCGATCGCGAGCGAACATGCCGCGGTGATCGACACGCTGCGTGCCGAGGGCGCCGCCGGGCGCGAGGTAACGGTGCTGCCGGTGCGCCCCGACGGTCGACTCGACTTGTGGGTGGCGCGACGCGTGCTGGGGCAGGGGGCAGGCCTGCTCGCCGCGATGCTGGTCAACAACGAGATTGGCGTGACGCAGCCGATCCGCGAACTCGCCAGCCGCGCGCGGTCGGTCGGCGCGCTGGTGTTGTGCGATGCGGTGCAGGGTTTCGGCCGCGTGCCGATTCCCGAGCAATGCGACCTGATCGCGGTGTCGGCGCACAAGATCCACGGACCCAAGGGGATCGGCGCTTTGTGGATCCGCGACGGCGTGACGCTCGCGCCGCTGCTGCACGGCGGCGACCAGGAGGACGGGCGCTCGGGTACGCTGAGCCCGGCGCTGTGCGTCGGGTTCGGCGTCGCCGCGCGGCTGATGGCCGAACGACAGGACGCGGACCGGGCGCATGTTGGGCGGTTATGGGATATCGCGACCGAGCGGCTGCACGGCTGGACGCTCAACGGATCGGCAGAGCACCGCTACCACGGAAACGTCAACGTGCGGCGCGCGCGGCTCGACGTGAACCGATTGATGAGTGATTGCCGCGAGATTGCCTTCTCGGCCGGATCGGCCTGTGCCAGCGGATCGGGGCGGCCGAGCCATGTTCTGAAGGCGATCGGCCTGCTCGATGCCGAGGCGCGCGCCTCGATCCGGCTCGGGTTCGGCCGCTATACCAGCGAAGCGGAGTTGCGCGCCGGGCTCGACCAGATCGTCGATGCGGCGGATCATCAGGTCGGGCGATGAAGATCGTGTTCCGGCAAGGCGGCGCGGAAGACGTGATCGCCGACGGCGCGCCGGGCGAGCGCCTGCTGCGGGTTGGCCAGCGGCACGGGCTGCCGCTGGAGGGCACGTGCGAGGGTGATCTTGCCTGCGCCACCTGCCACGTCATCGTCGATGCCGAGGATTTCGCGCGGTTGCCGCCAGCGCGCGAGGAGGAAGAGGACATGCTCGACCTGGCGCACGGGGCGACGCGATATAGCCGACTGTCGTGCCAGATCATCCTCGACGAAATGCTCGACGGTCTGCGCGTGACGGTGCCCGGTTAAAGGGCACAGGTGGCGTTCATCTTGAAGGGTTTAGCCCCCGCAACGTGCGAACGTGTGAAGGAGTAACGAGATGAAGCTGATCGCTCTCACCGCCGCTGGCCTGCTCGCCGCCAGCGCGCTGACCCCCGTTCCCGCCGATGCGCAGCGCCGTGGCTGGCATGACGATCGTGACTGGCGTGGCGATCGTGGCTGGCGGGGCGATCGCCGACATTGGCGCGGGGATCGCCGCCATTGGCGTGGCAGTCGCGGTCATCGCTATCGCTACCGGCCGCGGCAGCGCGTCGTCTGCCGTGTCGTGCGCGGTTATTACGGCCCCGTGCGGCGCTGCTTCACCGTGCGGCGTTAGGCCGCACGTCGACCCTCTTGAACCCCGCCCCGCGCTCGGCCATATGGCCGCGCGGGAGTCGGGCGGACGTGGTCGTCGCCAACCTGGTCAGATCCGGAAGGAAGCAGCCACAACGATTTCGCCGCGGGTCGTTCCGGCTCCCACCGCGCCGCTCACGTTGGCCTAAGCTATGCGCCGGTCTGATAAGCGCCGTGTGAGCCGTTCTTCGCTTCCTCGATCGATTGCGACGGCATGCGGCGCGGGTGGCGAGACCGCCGGCACGTTTCCGCCGAAATCCCCCGCTGACTTGGCGGTGTCCTGCGCCTATGTTGCACCGGTGCGTAACCGTTATCTTCTCGCCGCTTCGTTGATCCGGGCATGACCGACACGCTTCTCGGCCTTGACGAGCCCGCGCCGCCGCCGCGTGGCGGCGAGGCGTATCGCGTGCTCGCGCGCAAGTATCGGCCGCAGACGTTCCAGGCGCTGATCGGCCAGGAAGCGATGGTTCGCACTCTGGAAAACGCGATCAAGCGCGACCGTATCGCGCACGCGTTCCTGCTGACCGGCGTTCGCGGCGTCGGCAAGACGTCGACCGCGCGCCTCATCGCCAAGGCGCTGAATTGCGTCGGGCCGGATGGGCAGGGCGGGCCGACGATCGATCCGTGCGGCGTCTGCGAGCCGTGCCGTGCGATTGCCGAGGGTCGGCACATCGACGTGATCGAGATGGATGCCGCAAGCCACACCGGCATCGACGACATCCGCGAGATCATCGAGGCATCGCGCTACGCCGCGGTCTCGGCGCGGTACAAAGTCTACATCATCGACGAAGTCCACATGCTGTCGAAGGCGGCGTTCAACGGCCTACTGAAGACGCTGGAGGAGCCGCCGGGGCACGTGAAGTTTCTTTTTGCCACGACCGAGGTGAACAAGGTTCCCGTCACCGTCTTGTCGCGCTGCCAGCGCTTCGACCTGCGGCGCATTCCCGCCGAGAAGCTGGCCGAGCATTTCGCCGCCGTCAGCGCGAAGGAGACCGTGTCGGCCGAGCCGGAGGCGCTGGCGCTGATCGCGCGCGCGGCTGAGGGCTCGGCGCGTGATGGACTGTCGATCCTCGATCAGGCGATCGCGCATGCCGATCTCGAGGGCGGCGGCGTCACCGCCGCGGCGGTGCGCGAGATGCTCGGACTGTCCGATCGCGGCGCGGTGCGCGATCTGCTCGGCTTGCTGCTTGCCGGCGACGCACCGGGTGCGCTCGCTGCGCTGCGCCGGCAATATGATTTCGGCGTCGACCCGCAGGGCGTGCTGCGCGCCTTGCTCGAGGCGGTGCATGGCGTCACGCTGGTCAAGGTCGGCGCCATGGACGATCCGGCGCAGCCGGCGGAGGAGCGCGCGGCGTTCCACGACTGGGCGGGCAAGCTCTCCTTCCCGCTGCTGCATCGCTTGTGGCAGCTGCTGCTCAAGGGACACGACGAGGTCGCGCGCGCCGCGCTGCCGATCGAGACGGCGGAAATGGCGCTGCTGCGCCTCGTCCACGCGCGCAGCCTGCCCGATCCGGCCGAGTTGATGCGCGCGCCGCGTGAGGCGGCAGCGCCGACCGCGGCGCTACCGGCTGCGCCCGCATCACCGACGCGCGAGGAATTTTCGGCGCAGGACGCGCTGCCTGCCAGCTTCGCTGCCATGGTCGAGCGGCTGGAGGCGGGGGGTCACCATCTGCTCGCCGTGCGGCTCGCCCATGGCGCGCGCGTGGTGCGCTACGCGCCGCCCGAGATTGTCTTCAGCGGCTCGCGTCCGATCGCGGCGGATACACTGAACGACACGACGCTTGCGCTGCGCGCGATCACGGGCACGGCCTGGAAGCTGTCGATGATCGACGCTCCGGGCGAGCAGACGTTGAAGGAAATCGCCGATCAGGCCGCGGAGGCGGAGCGTCAGGCAATCCTGGCATCGCCGTTGGTCAAGGCGGCGTTTGAAGCATTCCCCGAGGCCGAACTGATCGACTGGCCGCAGAAAAGGAACAACGCGTGAAGGATATCAACGAACTGCTCGCGGCCGCGCAGAGTGCGGCGGAGAACGTGCAGAAGCAGATGGATCAGGCGCAGGTGACGCTCGATCAGATCGAGGTCGAAGGCGCGGCCGGTGGCGGGCTCGTCAAGATCAAGGCGACCGCGAAGGGCCGCATCCTGTCGGTGGCGATCGACGATTCGCTGATCGTGCCGGCCGAGAAGCAGATGCTCGAGGATCTCGTCGCGGCGGCATTCAACGACGCGCGCGCGAAGGCGGACGCTGTGTCGTCGCAAGAGATGGCAAAGATGACGAGCGGACTGCCGCTGCCGCCGGGCTTCAAGCTGCCGTTCTGATCGACCGCGGCCAACGGGCTCGGCGGCCTGCGGTCACCGCAGGCAGGCGTCGAGCCCCTCGCGCCGAACGGTGCCGACGTAGCGCGCCAGTGTGTTGCCATGGCGTCGGACGAAGCCGTGCGGTGCGATTGCCGCGCGCTTCTTGGGCAGCGGCAACACCGCGGCGATGCGCGCCGCTTCGGTGGCGGTCAGCCGATCGGCCGAGTGATTGAAATAGCGGATCGCTCCTGCCTCGACGCCGTAGGTGCCGATCCCGGTCTCGGCGACGTTGAGATAGACTTCCATGATCCGGCGCTTGCCCCAGATCGTCTCGATCAGGAACGTGAACCACGCCTCGAACGCCTTGCGCGCGTAGCCGCCGCCCTGAAACAGGAAGACGTTCTTCGCCGTCTGCTGGCTGATCGTCGATCCGCCGCGAATCCGCCCGCCCTTGGCATTGCGATAGGCGGCACCGGCGATCGCGCGGAAATCGAAGCCGTTGTGGCTGCAGAAGCGCGCGTCCTCCCCGGCGATCGCGGCGCGCGGCATATCGGAGTCGATCTCGTCGAGCGGGCGCCACTCCTTGGTGATCGAGTGGCCGGAGATCAGGTCACCCAGCATGGTAAAGGTGAACGGCGGCGGAACGAAGCGCAGCGCGACGACCCACAGCAGCGATAGCACGACGAAGGCAACCGCGATCTTGGCGACGATACGAACGAGGCGTGCGCCTAGGCCCGGCCCGCTGCGCCTGCGCCGATCATCGCGCACCGAACTGCCGGCCATCGACGTCAGATCCGATCGGGGACATAAGCGAGCAGCCCAGGTGCGCCCGCCTTCGATACGTCCTCGAAGATTGCGAGGTAGCGCTCTGCCATCTGCGTCGGTGAAAGGACGGGCGGAATGGCCTGCTGCAAATGACCGTAGAGTTCGAGATCTGATGCCTCGGCAATGCGATCCGCGAGATCGGCCGGATCGCCGCGCAGGAAGTGCAGGCCGTTGACCCGATCGGTGACCTTCTCCGCCATGCCGCCGATACCCGTGCAAAGGACCGGGCGGCGCGCCTGGAACGCCTCTTGGATGACAACAGGCGAATTCTCCCACCACGTACTCGGGAAGACGACATAGTCGCACGCCGCCATCAGGTCGGCGACGCTGCCGTTATCGTAGGCTCCGGCGTAGCGCAGGAACGGATAACGCTCGCACGCCGCGTCGAAACGCTCGATAAAAGCGGGCGATTGTCCGATCATATTGCCATGAACGACGATGCGGATTTGAGCGCAAAGTGCCTCGTCACGCGCAATGATCGCACATGCATCGAGCAGCACGTCCATACCCTTGAAGGGATTGATCTGGCCGAAATAGCTGAAGGTCCAGATCCGTCTGCGCGAAACGGATCGTGTGGGCGAGGCGCGGCCCTGTTCGATACCGTTTTCAATGACGTGCACGCGGTCAGCAGGCAGTCCGTTTCGAACCATCGTGTCGGCGAGGAAATGGCTCGGCGAAACGAATGCGGCAACCGGCGCCAGCGCGGCCGCGAAATGCTGCTGACGGACCGCGAACTGCTGGCGGCTATGTTCGGGATAGCAGGCGCGGCAGGCGCCCGGCGTCGGCCCGTCGCAAAGTGCGTTGGTGTGACGCTTAATCAACTGTCCGTGATTGTGACAGATCGCGAGAAATTCGTGGATCGTGAAAACAACGGGAATGCCGACATCGGTTACGTCTCGAAAGATCTCGCTGCCCACGTTGAGAAAGTGATGCGCATTGAGCAGCGCAACCCGCTCGCGCTGCAGCAGCGCGATAAGCGATCGTCGCACGTCGATCGAGGAGAGGTGATAGAAATGGTCGTAGAGCGTCGAGCGATAAGGAAGGGCAAATTCATAGGGATCGAGATCGAGCCGATCCAATGCCGCTTCATCGCACGCGCTGATCAGGATCGCATCGACGCCGCTTGCGCGCAGGCCGCGGAACAATGTTCGCGCGGCGATCTCCGCTCCGCCCTTCGACAATGAGGGGTGCGTATGACTGAGGATCGCGATGCGTCGATCGGTCAGGGCGCCGGCTGCCGGCGACGGATCGACATCAGCCACCCGCGATCTCCAATGCCTGATCGATACGCGCGGCAAGTCTCGAAATGCGGGGTTGACCGAGCGATAGCGCGGCCTGCGTTATGATTGCGCGTTGTTCGCCGCGATCCTGCGAGACCTGCGTACCGTCATTGCCGTTGGAACGGTGCGTTCTCCCGGCGACGTCGGCCTGCCACCAGTCGCGGGTGGCGAGGCAGGCGTCAGTCGATATCACGGGGGCCAAGGTCGTATCGGCGGGATCATCGATGGCGAGAAACGAGACATCGCGCGGTGCAGTGCCGACCGCCGACCAACCGCGTTCGGTCAGTCGCACATGTCCGCTGACGAATGCGAAGCTGTCGAGTTCCAAAGCCGTCGTTATGGGATCGATCGCGTCGGATGTCGGATCGCATAGCGGTGAGAAGAACAGGCTGCACCGACGACCGCTATGCCGCTGTACATCGGCAAATAGCGAAAGCGTCAGCGATCGCTGCAGCGCAGTGCCGGCGATCAGGACGATACCCGTCGTTTCGGGCAGTCGCCACGCGTTGCGCATGATATCATCGACGAGAAGCATGAAATCGGACGGCGAGGACGGAACGGCAAGAATCAGCGCGTGCCCGACCGGCGCGACGACGTGTGCCGTTACGTTTCGTCTGCGGGCACGGGACATCACGGCCGCATGGTGCGCGAAGACCGGGAAGAAGCGTTCTGCTTCGATCGCAGGGTAGAAGCGTTCGACGATATCTATCGGGGCTGTGCGGCCGATCACCCGCACGGCCCCTGGCGGGATCGCGGCGGCGGTGCCCTTGCCGTCGTTCCACGTCGCCTTGACCATCACCCCGTCGATCGCAGCATCGTCGAAGGTGCCGCGAAAGAGTGCGATAAATCCGGAGGGGACGAGCGACTGATCGATGTCGCGCTTCAGCGCTGCGATATCTGGGCGTGGGTAGCGAACCACACTACCGTCTTCTGCGCCCACCACCGTGGTGCCAGCCTTTAGCATGAAGGACCGAGCCTCCTTGCGCGTACTGAGCACCCAACCGTTCACAAATACGCCGAAGCCGGGCAGGACGGCGGCTTCGTCGATCTGAATGCGCTCCGGGCTGGCGGGGGCGGGGTCCTCGAACCATGCGCCACCCTCGTGGAAAAGTTCCTGAAGGCGGCCGCGCATCGGCCCGGCAGACTTGTTGAGAATATCGCGTATCGACGGCGCGATTGCCGTTTTGGTGACCAGACGCGTCGGATCGAGCGATTCAAGGATACGCGCGCTACCATCCGCCATGAACATTCGAAACGGCGGACCGGCTTGTGGACGCCATCCCGAATGGACGATGCCTGCGAACGCGAGGCATCCGCTCGGCAAGTCGTCGCGCGGTGCGAGTGCGTAGGCAAAGCTGCCATCGAACGCCCCGTCGTCAAGGATAACGACCGGTCGATCAACTACCCCGTCGTCGACCATCCAGCCGGTGACCCAGACCAGTTCCGGATCCTCGACGCAGATCGTCTCGATAAACCCGGTCGCGCGCTGCGTCGCCCATTGTCGCGCGAGATCATGCGCGAGCCCGGCCTGCTCCGCCAGAAATGACAAGCGTTCGAACAGCGCATCGATCGTCGCGACGCGGCTGGTAGCGGCGTTGCGCCGAACGGCGCAAAGCGATCGCGGCGGGGATGAGGACTGAAGGAGCTGGTTCGTGTCGCGCACCCAAACGGATAGTTCGGCATCGCCCCCGCTTTCCGCAACCTGCACGATCTGGTCGCGCACCGCAGCGTCGAAGCGGAAGCCCGGACGAGCCTCAACACCGCGATCGCGCGCTACGTCGGGACGATCGATACCGTTGGTCGTGACTGCGATAACGGCATCGCCCGCGCGTAGCTCCAGCGTCAGCTTGCGCGCGGGATCGTCCTGGTCGAGCACCCAGCCTTCGGCGCCGAAGATCTCTCCGAGCTTCTCGACATGGCCGACGATGGTGCCGTGCGACAATACTGGATCGGCAACCATCGAAACGCTTATCCCGCTGAACGAGACGACAGTAAACAGACGCAGAGGCGGCGCTTGTCAACGGCGGCGATCGGCCGGACGGTGCAGCATCAAGATAGGAATTAATGGTCGGGGAAAGAGGATTCGAACCTCCGGCCCCCACGTCCCGAACGTGGTGCTCTACCAGGCTGAGCTATCCCCCGACCAGGGGACCGTCCGGCACTTCGGCCGGCGGCAGGTCGCGGTGTATAGCAGCCAAATTTGCTGCCGCAAGCGCGGATTCGATCGCCCGTTTCACAGCGCCCGCGCGGCAAGCATTGCGTCGATCGCAGTGAATTTTTCACGTGGGGAGCCATCGCGCGCGGCGGCGATTTCGGCCTCCTCGATGCGCTTCCAGTCGCGGAAGGTGACGACGTCGGTGCCGCGCGCCACGAACAAGGCGTCGAGACCGTCGCGACCGGCCTTGCCGCTGTCGTCGATGGTCTCGCCGGCGATCCGCTCGGCGATCATGAACCCGTCGGGCCGGTTCGTCCCGATCGTGCCGGTCGGCCCGCGGCGTGCCCATCCCACGGCGTAGAGGCCATCGTCGATGCGCCCGTCGACATTGGCGAAGCGGCCGAGCCTCTGATCGTAAGGCACACCGTCGATCGGCGGGGTACGATAGCCGATGCAGCTGACGACGAGATCGGCGGGGATGGTGTAGAACTCGCCGCTGCCAACGGCGCGGCCTTCGGCGTCGAGCATCGTTCGCTCGACCGTCATCCGCTCCACGCGGCCGTCGCCCTCGATCGCCGTCGGCATGGCGAAGAAGTCGAACGAGATCGCAACCGGCTTGGCGCTCGCGCCCGTCGCCGCGAAGCTGCGCAGGTGCGCGACCGACTTGCGCATCCCGGGATCGAGCTTTTCGTCGGCTTCGGCGGGTGGCAGGTCCGCCGGATCGACGCGCGGCGCGGCGCGGCCGAGATGCGCGAGTTCGCCGAGCTCCTTGGGCGTCATCGCGATCTCGTGCGGGCCGCGGCGCGCGACGATCGTGACCGAGGTGATCCGATGGGTTCCAAGCGCGTCGAACGCATGGCCGACGATGTCCGACCCGGCGAACTCGCCTTGCGTCTTGGCAAGGATGCGCGCGACGTCGAGCGCGACATTGCCGGCGCCGACGACCACTGCGTGCGGGCCGGCGAGCGGCGGGTCGAGGTTCGCGAAGTCGGGGTGGCCGTTGTACCAGCCGACGAACGCGGCGGAGCCGATCACGCCGGGCAGGTCGTCACCCGGGATACCGAGCGGCCGGTCGGCCGGCGCGCCTGTCGCTAGGACGACGGCGTCGTAGAGCCCGCGTAGCTCGTCGATCGTCACGTCGGCGCCGACGGTGACGTTGCCGACGAAACGGACGTTGTCGCTGAGCGCGGTCGCCTCGTAGCGGCGCGAGACCGCCTTGATCGACTGGTGATCGGGCGCGACGCCGGTGCGGATCAGGCCGTAGGGCACGGGCAGCCGATCGATGATGTCGACGCGGACGGCGTCGCCGAACTGCTTCTGGCACGCCTCGGCGGTATAATAGCCTGCCGGGCCCGAGCCGATGATGGCGACGTGACGCATGTTCGCTCTCCCTGCCGTCACGCTAGCGGGTTGGCGCGCGGGGGCAAGCGCGGTTATCTGCTGGGGCATGTCGCACCTCGAATGGCTTGCAACCCTGCTGGGGATCGCCTGCGTATGGCTGGCGGCGCGGCGACATATCTGGACGTTTCCGACCGGGATCGCGTCGGTCACGCTGCTCGGCATCGTCGTGTTCGAGGCGCGGCTTTATAGCGACGCCCTGCTTCAGGCGTTCTTCGTCGCCGCCAATCTATATGGCTGGCGCGCATGGCTGCGCGCAAAAGGCGCGGCGGGTGAGGTTCGCGTCGGGATGCTGGGCGGACGCTCTCGCGCGCTGGTGGCGATCGCGATCATCGCGGCGATGCTTGCCTGGGGCGGGGCGATGCGGTCTCTCACCGACGCGTCGTTTCCGTGGTGGGACGCGGCGATCGCGGCGGCGAGCGTCGCCGCGCAGCTGCTGATGGCGCGGCGACGGCTCGAGAACTGGCACCTCTGGATTGCGGTGGACCTTGCCTCGATCCCGCTCTACCTCGCCAAGGGATTGTACCTGTTTGCGGGACTGTATCTGATCTATTTAGCGCTCGCGATCCTCGGCCTCGTCCACTGGCAGCGTGCGTTGCGGGCGGAACGGCTGGCATGACGCCGCGGTCGGTCTGCCTGCACGGCCCCGAATCGACCGGCAAGTCGACGCTGGCCCCGCAGCTTGCGCGGCATTTCAACAGCGAGTGTGTCGCGGAGTTCGGCCGGACCTATTGCGAGCGCTACGGCACCGATCTGTCGATGGCCGATCTGGTGATGATCGGGCATGCGCATGATCTGAAGATTCGCGCCGCGCTGGCGAAGGATGCGCCGCCGGTGATCCTCGACACCGATCCGCTGATGACCGCGGTGTGGGCGGAGATGATGTTCGGCCGGCGCGATCCATGGTTCGATCGCTGGACCAACACGGCAGACCTCTACCTGCTGTTCGACATCGATCTGCCGTGGGAGGCGGACGGCACCCGGATGTTCGGCAGCCCGGCTGCGCGCCATCGCTTCTTCGATCTGTGCCGGCGCGAACTCGAGCGCCGGCAGGTGCGCTGGGTGACGATCAGCGGGCAAGGTTCGCAGCGCTATGCCGCCGCGCTGGATGCGATCCGTTCGTATATGGCCTAATGGATCGGCTGTCGGGCGGTACTTTCGGTTGAACGCGCGCTGGGCCGCGCCATCCTTTGGCATCGGGCGCATCCGGTGCTAACGGCCGCGACGATCCCCTTTTGCTGGTAGAATTTCGTGGCCACCGAGCTTTCCAAGATCCGTAACTTCAGCATCATCGCGCACATCGATCACGGCAAGTCTACGCTCGCCGACCGGCTGATCCAGCGTACCGGCGGCCTCTCCGATCGCGAGATGAGTGCGCAGGTGCTCGACAACATGGAGATCGAGAAGGAACGCGGGATCACCATCAAGGCGCAGACGGTGCGCCTCGAGTGGAAGGGCCACGTCCTTAACCTGATGGACACGCCGGGGCACGTCGACTTTGCCTATGAAGTCAGCCGCAGCCTCGCAGCGTGCGAGGGCGCGCTGCTCGTCGTCGATGCGGCACAGGGCGTGGAGGCGCAGACGCTCGCCAACGTGTATCAGTCGATCGAGCACGATCACGAGATCGTCCCCGTCATCAACAAGATCGATCTCCCCGCCGCCGAACCCGAGAAGGTGCGCGCCGAGATCGAGGACGTCATCGGGCTGGACGCGAGCGGCGCGGTGCTGGCGAGCGCCAAGTCCGGGATCGGCATCGACGAGATCCTCGACGCGGTCGTCGAGCGTATCCCGGCGCCGAAGGGCGATCCCAACGCGCCGCTGAAGGCGATGCTGGTCGACAGCTGGTACGATCCGTATCTGGGCGTCGTCATCCTGGTGCGCGTCGTTGACGGCATGCTGAAGAAGGGCCAGCAGGTGACCTTCATGCAGGCCGGGACGCAGCATCTGGTCGATCGCGTCGGCTGTTTCCGCCCCAAGATCGAGCAGCTGGCGGACCTCGGCCCCGGCGAGATCGGTTTCATCACCGCGCAGATCAAGGACGTGGCGCAGGCGCGCGTCGGCGATACGCTGACCGATACCAAGAAGCCTGCAGCGGAAGCGCTGGCGGGGTTCAAGGAAGTGCAGCCGGTGGTGTTCTGCGGGCTGTTCCCGGTCGACGCGAACGACTTCGAGAAGCTGCGCGAATCGATCAGCAAGCTGCGCCTCAACGATGCGTCGTTCAGCTTCGAGATGGAGACCAGCGCGGCATTGGGCTTCGGCTTCCGCTGCGGCTTCCTAGGGCTGCTCCACCTCGAGATCATTCAGGAGCGGCTGACGCGCGAGTATGATCTCGACCTTATCACCACCGCGCCGAGCGTGGTGTACGAGATCGATTTGACGCACGGCGGCGGGCAGATCGAGCTGCACAATCCCGCCGACATGCCCGACCCCAACAAGATCGAGCTGATCAGCGAGCCGTGGATCGAGGCGACGATCTACGTCCCCGACGAATATCTCGGCTCGATCCTGAAGCTGTGCCAGGATCGCCGCGGCATCCAGAAGAACCTGACCTATGTCGGCGGGCGCGCGCAGGCGACGTACGAACTGCCGCTCAACGAAGTGGTGTTTGACTTCTACGACCGGCTGAAGAGCATCAGCCGCGGCTATGCCAGCTTCGACTATCATCAGATCGGCTATCGCGAGGGCGACCTCGTCAAGATGAGCATCCTCGTCAACAACGAGCTGGTCGATGCGCTGTCGATGATCGTCCACCGCGGGACGGCGGAAACGCGCGGGCGCGGCATGTGCGAGCGGCTGAAGGACCTGATCCCGCGGCACCTGTTCAAGATTCCGATTCAGGCGGCGATCGGCGGCAAGGTGATCGCGCGCGAGACGATCGCCGCGATGCGCAAGGACGTGACCGCCAAATGCTACGGCGGCGACGCGAGCCGCAAGCGCAAGCTGCTCGACAAGCAGAAGGAAGGTAAGAAGCGGATGCGCGAGTACGGCTCGGTCAGCATCCCGCAGGAAGCATTCATCGCCGCGCTTCGCATGGGTGATGACGCGTAAGCCGAACCGCGCCGTTCAGCCGCAGGCGAATGGCCAAGCAGATTGCGCGTCGGGCGGTGAGTTCGCCCGGCATCGCGTACGCGCGGCGCCGGGCGTAGCGCATCAGCGGCGCTCGGCCGCCGTTTGCGCGCGGATCGCGACGAACTCCGACGTTGGACGCCACGCCGGCCACGTGCCCGCCTTCGCGAGCCGCGAACCCATCGCGTGGAACAGATCGACGTCCTCGGCCGCGCCGATGAAGTTCCAGCTAGGCGTCCAGGCGTCGCACGTCTTGTGGTAGCAGGCCATATAGCCGTCGAGCCACTGCTGGCCGGCGGGGCGGCCGCCGACGCGCATGTCGCTCGCTCCCCCCAATGCCATCAGCTGGAGCGAGGGCACGCCGCGGCGTACGACCGAGAAATGGTCCGCGCGGTAGAACAGCCCGCGCTCGCTGGCGGTCTCTGGGGTCACGGTGCGGCCCTGCGCGCGTGCGGCGTCGGCAAGCAGATCCTCGAGCGAGGACTGGCCTGCGCCGACGAGGATCACGTCCTTGGCGCGGCCCGCTGTCTGCAGGATGTCGAGCGTCAGGTTTGCGGCGGTGGTGGCGAGCGGCGTGACGGGGTGCGCGGCATACCATTCGGAGCCGAGCAGGCCGCGCTCCTCCGCGGTCCACAGCGCGAAGACGAGCGTGCGATCGGGCGCGGCGCCGGCCTTGAACAGGCGTGCGAGTTCAAGCACGCCGGCGACACCCAGCGCGTCGTCGTTCGCGCCGGGGCGGATCGTCTTGCCGGCGGCATCCGCCGGGCCCTCGCCATAGGCGTCCCAATGCGCGGCGAACTGCACCGTTTCCTGCGGCCGGGTGCGGCCAGGGATCTTGGCGAGGACGTTGGCACTCTCGATCCGCTCCACGGTGACGGGCAGGCGCGCGGAGAAGCGGGCCTTCATCGCGACCGGCTGAAACGACGCGCTGCGCGCCTTCGTGCGCAGATCGGCGAGATCGAGTTTCTCGGCGGCGAACAGGCGGGCGGCGGCATTGGCCGAGAGCCAGCCCTGCAACGCGATGCGCGGATCATCCGCGCCCCGGACGATGTCGTAATTCTCGCCGTTCGAGGCATTGGCGGTCGACCATGGATAGCCGGCGCCGGCAGTATCGTGGACGATCAGCGCGCCGATCGCGCCGCGCCGCGCGGCTTCCTCGTATTTGTACGTCCAGCGGCCGTAATAGGTCATGCGCTTGTCGCCGAAGCGGCCCTTAGCATCGTCGCCCGCAACAGCCTCGAAATCGGGATCGTTGACGAGGAAGACGGCAACCTTGCCCTTCAGGTCCTGTCCTTTGAAATCGTCCCACTGCGCCTCGGGCGCGCTGACGCCGTAGCCGACGAAGACAAGCGGCGCGTTGGCGATCGTGACGGCTGGATCGGGGCGCACCGTGGTGAGCGCGACATCGGTGCCCTGCGCGAGCTTGAGCGCGCCGGCGGATACCGGGCCGTCGCCGAGACGCGTATGGATCAGCGGCACCGCCTGCGTCCACGCACCGTTCGGGCCGGCGGGTTCGAGCCCCAGCGCCTTGAACTGCGCGATCGACCAGGCAATCGTCTTCTTCTCGCCATCGGTACCCGGCGAGCGGCCGCCGAACTCATCGGACGCGAGCGTCTTCATCATGTCCGACAGGCGGGCGGGATCGGTCTTCGGCTCGGCGGGGGCGGCGCGCTGCGCGGTGGCGGGAACGGCAAGCGCCGCCGCCAGCGCCGCGGACACGAGAAAGCGGGTCATGATCAGTCCTTCCACCGAACGAATACCTGATTGTCGCGACGGTCGATGTCGATCGAGGGGATCGCGTCGACGAGGTCCGACAGGCGCTTGTAGCCGTAGTTGCGCACGTCGAAGCTGGAGCGGTTCGCCGCGCGCTGGCCGAGCGCGGAGAGGCCGACGAAGCCCTTCGCGTCTGGTTTGAGCGATTCATACGCGTCGAAAAGCAGTTGCAGCAGTTCCGGGTCGTCGACGGTGCCAGCAAGCGACTTCGCCGCGGCGGGCGGTGCTGCGCCTATCGAGGGGGGCACCGACTGGTCGATCGGCACGTCGACCTTCTTGACGCGCTTCGGCTTGCTTGTCTCGAGCAGCGCATTGACGTCGATGAAGCGGGTGCACGCGGTGCGGAAGCCCTCGGGCGTATTGCCGTTGCCGAAACCGTAGACCGGCAGGCCATCCTGCCGGATGCGCGTCGCCAGCGGCATGAAATCGCTGTCGGACGACATGATGCCGAAGCCCTGGACGCGCCCGCGGAACAGCAGGTCCATCGCATCGATCGTCATCTTCATGTCGGTGGCGTTCTTGCCCTTGGTAAGATCGAACTGCTGCTGCGGTTCGATCCCGTGCTTCACCGTCATGTCCTGCCAGCCCTTGAGGCCCGGCTTGGTCCAGTTGCCGTAGACGCGGCGGACGTTGACGCTGCCGAGTTCGGCAAGAACGGTGAGCACGGGATCGATCGCGTGCCAGCTGGCATTGTCGGCATCGATCAGCAGCGCGATGTTGCGGGTGGGGAAGTCGTCGCTCATGCGCGGCGCATCGGCGCTGGGCGCGCCGCCGTCAATCGATCCGCGGCCAATCGCGCCGACGCCGGTCAGTCGTTGCCGCGGCGATCGCTGCGATACGCCTGGCCTGCATCAATATCGTCCTGCTTGGTGGCGCGCGTCGTGCCGTCGGGATCGTCGATCTGCTTCAGATCGGCGGCAGAGCCGATGTCACGCCCAAGCGCGCCGCCACTGGTACCGGTATCGGCGTCGCCGGCGGGGATCATGCCTTCGATCACGTCCTTGTCGTCGTGATCGCGCGCGCTTTCGGTGCGGGGATTTTCGTCCATTGCCTCAACTCCTTGTGCGGGATTGGGAGAACGGCCGGGCGGCGCATGGGGTTGCGTTCAGGATGCGGGATAGCTGACGGAGATCACCTCATATTCGCGCTCGCCCGCTGGCAGCGCAACGCGGCGAAGGTCGCCGATTGCCGCACCGCGCAGTGCACGCGCGAACGGCGCGTTCCAGCCGATGCGCCCGGTGCCCGCATCGGCTTCGTCGTCCCCGACCAGCGTCAGCGTGCGCTGCTGATCGTCCTCGTCGGCAACCGTCACGGTCGCGCCGAAATAGACGCGGGTGCGGTCGGGCGCCTGCGCGGGATCGACGACCTTCGCCGCCTTCATCCGGCGCGACAGAAAGCCGAGCCGGCGGTCGATCTCGCGCAGGCGCTTGCGGCCGTAGATATAGTCGCCGTTCTCTGACCGATCGCCGTTGCCCGCCGCCCAGGCGATCGTTTCGACGAGCGCCGGGCGCTCGGTGGCGAAGAGTTGATCATATTCCTGGCGCAGCGCGGCATAGCCGGCGGGGGTGATGTAGTTCGGGCGATCCATCGCGTCGTCCTAGGCGCTGCGTTCGCAGCCGTCATGCCGTGAGGTCATTTCCGGTTCCTGAAATCCCTCGTGCCGGCTCCGCGATGGCTTACCCCGTGCGATTGCGGCCGAGGTACCAGCTGAGGTTCGCCGGCCCGCGGCTGCGCGCGCGCGACGGATTCATGAGATCGTAGACGACGGCGTTCTCGAGAACGCGCTGGACGTAGTTGCGCGTCTCGGTGAACGGGATCGCCTCGATCCAATCGACCATGTCGACGCCGCCGGTGCGCGGATCGCCGTTGGCGCGCAGCCACTTGTTCACGTTGCCCGGCCCGGCGTTATAGGCGGCGACGGCGAGCGGATAGCTGCCGTAGCTGTCGAACACCCGCCTGAAATAGCTCGAGCCGAGCTGCGCATTGTAGCTCGTGTCCGAGATCAGCCGGCCGGTGTCGTAGGGCAGACCGATCTTGCCCGCCTGCTCGCGCGCGGTGCCGGGCATCAGCTGCATCAGCCCGCGCGCGCCGGCGGACGAGATGGCGGCACGATCGAACTGGCTTTCCTGGCGGGCGATCGCGTGAATCATCGTCCACTGATTGTCATACCCCGACGGCACGGCAACGGTCGGAAAGGCGATCGCGCTGTAATCGGTGAGGCCATTCTGCATCGCGGCGCGACCCACCATCACCGCGAGGTCGGGGCGGCGGATCGTCCGCGACAATTCGTCGGAGAGGAAGTGATCGGCATCGGAGGATACCGAGCCGGCGATCACCTTCACGAACGCCGATTGATCCTGATACTGGCCGATCGCGCCAAGGAACTGCGCCGCGCGCACCGTCTCGCGTGCGAAGAACGCCTGGCGTGTCGCAGGATCGATCGTGCGCGGAGCGAGCGGCGGCGGCGCGACGAGCGGGCGCCGCAAATGCTCGATCGCGAGCTGGCCGTAGAATTGGTCGCGATAGCCGGCGGCGCGGTTGAAGAAGGCGTCGCGATCCGCCGAGCGGCCCGCCGCTTCCGCGGCCCGGCCGGCCCAGTAGAAGCCCTTGGCGCGGGTCTGCGGCGATTGGCTGCCGCGGCCGTAGCGATCGAACATCGTCATCGCATCGGCCGGCCGCCCAAGCTTGTTGAGCGCGGTCTGGCCGGCCAGCCAGACGAGGCTCGTATAATCGTCGCGCTCGCCATACGGCTTCTTCGACACGTCGGTGCCGGCGGGATAGGCATCGTCGGCCTGGCGCGCGATGTCGTAGGCGGTCTGATGCTGGTTGTCCGCCGCCGCGCCGCGCGCGTTGGTGAGCAGGACCTCGTAGAATTCCTCGACGTTGCCGGGTTTCGTCATGCCGGACGCGCGGGCGCGGGCGAGCCAGCCGCGCGCGCTCGGCGACGCGCCGCTGTTGCGCAGCCACACCGCCTTGTCGGCGACATAGCCAGCGTCACTGCCGCCGATCGCATCGTTCGCCGCGGCGAGCGCGGACGCGCTCTGCGCGTCGGTGCGGAACGCCAGCCGCGCCTCGAACAGCGAACGTCGTGCGGGCGAGGTGAGCACGATCTGCCGCGCCGCGAGGCCGGTCGAGCCCTGCCACAGCAGCGCATCCATGCGCGCGTCGTGATCCTCGGGGCGCAGCGCGCCGGCGAAGCTCGTCAGCAGCGCGGCCTCATCGCCGGGTGACAGCGCCCCGCGGCGCCACGCGGTGCGCGCCGCCTCATACGCCTCGGCAGGTGCACCGCTCGCCTGCAACGCGCGGGCATAGGCGACGCCGCCCCCAGCGGTCTGCGGCGGGAAGCGCCGAAAATAGGCAACGACACTGCCCGGCGTCGCATAGCCGGTGCCGGCCTGCTTCTCCGCCGCGCGGCGGTTCGCTGCCTCGTTGGGCCAGCCGGGATGCGCCATCAGGAAGCCGGCGTAGCTGTCGAACGGCAGCGAATCGGTCTGCTGCAACGCGCGCCACTGCGCGATGGCGGCGGCGATCGCACCATTGTCGGTGTAGCTCGTCGTGGGCTGCGCGCTCACCGTCTGCTGCCCCAACAGGTTCGCCGCGCGGGTGCGTGCCGCCTCGTCCTGGTCCTGCGCGACGAACAGCGCGCCGCCCAGCCCAAGAGCCATTCCGATGATCGCGCCCGATTTCAATCCTGTCACCATGTGGACAGAATAGCCGGCCAACCCGTATCTGTCCTGAACAGATCAACGCATCTATCCGATTTCAGGAGCATCCCCCATGTTTTCCGGTTCGATCCCGGCGCTCGTCACGCCGTTCGACGCCGATGGCCGCTTCGTCGAGGCGGCGTATCGCGAGCTCATCGAATGGCAGATCGCGGAGGGATCGTCGGCGCTGGTGCCGTGCGGCACGACGGGGGAGGCGGCGACGCTGACGAAGGACGAGCAGTTCGGGATCGTGAAAGTCTGCGTCGATCAGGCGCGCGGGCGCGTGCCGGTGATCGCGGGGGCGGGATCGAACGACACGCGCGTCGCGGCGGAGAATATCGCTGCGGCAAAGGCGGCGGGCGCCGACGCCGCATTGATGGTGCCGCCCTATTACAATCGCCCGTCGCAGGAAGGCATCTTCCAGCATTTCGCGGCGTTGGCGCCAAGCTCGGCGGTACCGATCGTGCTGTACAACGTGCCGGCGCGGACGGTGACTGATATCCTGCCCGAAACGCTGATCCGCATCGTGTCTGCTTTCCCGAAGGTGTTCGTCGCGGTGAAGGACGCGAGCGGCGTGCTGCCACGCGTGTCGCAGCATCGCGCGGCGCTGGGCGACGGTTTTTGCCAGCTGTCGGGCAACGACGACCTGGCGCTGGCGTACAATGCGGTGGGCGGCGCGGGCTGTATCTCGGTGAGCGCCAACGTCGCGCCGCGGCTGTGCGCGGATTTCCAGGCGGCGGGGACGGGCGCGGACGCGCTGGCGCTCCACGACAGGCTGTTCGCGCTCCACACCGCACTGTTCTCCGATGCGTCGCCGGGGCCAGTCAAATACGCGATGACGAAGGTCCGCTCCGGCTTTCCCGCCGGCCTCCGGTTGCCGATGACGTGGCCAAGCGAAGCGGCGCGCGCCGCGGCGGATGCAGGGCTCGCACACGCCGGACTGGCCTGACCGCCGCCCCGCCGTAATGGCGCCGCAATGGCTGCGCAGCTTGCGGTGACGCAGGTGGGAGACGGCAGTGGCGGGTTGGATGATGCTCGCGCTGCAGGTGATTGCTGGCCCGCCCGCGCCCGTGCCGCCGCGCCGAGCGACCGAGCGGTCCTGCCCCGTCGCACAGCCCGGCGAGGATATCGTGGTATGTGCCCCGCCCAATGACACGTATCGCCTGAAGCCGCTGCCCGGACGCTTCGCCGCCGATCGCACGCCGCCCAAGGCAGAAACGACGATCGCCGGCGTCGGGCGGGTCGCGGCCGAAGTCGAGCAGGGGGCGGATGCGCAGGGCGGCGTGATCAACCGCGCGATGATCCGGCTGCGCATTCCGCTGGGCCGCAGCAAACCCTAGAAGGACGCGGCTTCCCACGCGGGATGCGACGCCCTACATCGCGCGTCCCATGTCGCGTCCCAAGCCAGCCACCTTCGACAAGAAGAAGATCGTCGCGGAAAACCGCCGCGCGCGTTTCGACTATGAGATCGACACCAAGTACGAGGCGGGGATCGTCCTGACGGGCACCGAGGTGAAGAGTCTGCGGTTCGGCGAAGGGTCGATCGCGGAGAGCTACGCCGAGGTGAACGACGGCGGTGTGTGGCTAATCAATTCGAACATCCCCGAATTCAGCCACGGCAATCGCTTCAATCACGAGCCCAAGCGGCCGCGTAAACTGCTGCTTCACGAGCGCGAGGTAAACAAGCTGCACGGCGCGGTTGCGCGCGACGGCATGACGCTGGTTCCGTTGATGATCTACTTCAACGGGCAGGGGCGCGCCAAGGTGGAGCTGGCGTTGGCGAAGGGCAGAAAGGCGCACGACAAGCGCGAGCATATCAAGGAGCGCGACTGGAAGCGCGACGCGGCGCGAATCATGCGCGAGCGCGGCTGATGGCGGCGCGGCCGCCGTCGATCTGGCAGCGGTTCGCGGGCTGGTGCCACCGGAACCTGCCGACGCGCGAATCGATGGAGCAGAGCCGGATGCTGCGCCCCGTCGCGCATCGCGTGCTCGCGCCGGCGCTGTGGCGCTTCACGCGGCGATCGGTGCCGCGCGGCGTCGCGCTCGGCATGGTGACGGGCATCCTCTTTCCCGTCGCGCAGATCCCGTTCTCCGCGCTGCTCGCGCTGCCGGTGCGCGCGAATATTCCGGCCGCCGCGCTGACGACGTTCATCACCAATCCGCTGACGACGCCGCCGCTGTGGGTCGCGGCCTATTATATCGGCAAATGGTCACTGCGGCTGGATCAGGCGTTGCCGGGCGACCCCGTCAGCAAGGCGGCGCACGATGCCGCGCAATCGAGCTGGATGCAGTGGCTGATGTCCGACGCGGCGCCCGCCACCGCGCTCGGGCTGCTGATCGTCACGGTGGTCCTCTCGGCGGCGGGCTATGCGCTGTCGGCGCTCGGCTGGCGTCTGTGGATCGCGCGCAAGTGGCGGCATCGTCACATCCGCAACCACATTGACGAGGCGTCTTAAGCGGATAGAACACGCGCCTTCCCCAACGAAGGCATTGTATCCATGCGTTCATCGTACATCGTCGCGGCCATCCTTTCGACCACCGCCGTGGCCGCCATCGCCCAAACTACGACGCGGGCGCCCGTTGCCGCACCGACAGCGGCGCAAACCGCAACGGTCGGTAAGGCAGCCGCCGGCACTGTCGCGCCGGCCGACGCCAACAAGCCGCAGATCGGCACTTTCGGTTTCGACATGGCGGGCCGCGACACCAGCGTCACGCCGGGCGACGATTTCTACGACTATGCCAACGGTACGTGGAACCGGACGACGCAGATCCCGGCGGACCGCTCGACCTACGGCATGTTCAACGTGCTGCAGGACCTGTCGCGCGAGCAGACGCGCACGATCCTAGAGGAGCAGAGCCGCCAGCCGGGCAGCAAGTCGGGCGATTTCTACGCGAGCTTCCTCGACGAGGCCGGCGCGAACGCCAAGGGCGTGACCCCGGTGAAGCCGTGGATCGCAGCGATCAAGGCGGCGCCGAGCAAGGCGGCGCTTGCCGCGGAGGCAGGGCGGATGCAGCGGCGCGGCGTCGGCACGCTGTGGAGCACCTACGTCAGCCAGGATGACAAGGCGCCCGACACCTATGCCGTCGCGTTCAGCCAGTCGGGGCTCGGGCTGCCCGACCGCGACTATTATCTGAAGGACGACGCCAAGCTCGCCGCCAACCGCACCGCGTACCAGGCGTATCTGGCGCAGATGCTGACGCTGGCGGGCGAGCCGAACGCCGAGGCGCGTGCCGCGGCGGTGGTGGCGATGGAGAAGGGGCTGGCGACGGCGCATTGGACGCGCGTCGAGAGCCGCGATGCGGACAAGACGTACAACAAGCTGAGCTTCGCCGATCTCAACACGCGGGCACCCGGCTATCCCTGGGCCGAGCATTTCAAGGCGGCGGGCATTCCGACGAACGCGACGCTGCTCGTCGCCCAGCCGAGCGCCTTCGTCGGCGAGGCCAAGGTGTGGAACGACACGCCGTTGCCGGTGCTGAAGGATCACCTGATGCTGCGCATGCTGTCGAGCTACGCACGCTATCTGTCGAAGGATTTCGACGATGCGCGCTTCGCTTTCTACGGCACCGAGCTCGCCGGTACGCCGCAGCAGCAGGCGCGCTGGAAGCGCGGCGTCGACCTCGTCAGCGATCAGCTGGGTGAGGATGTCGGCAAGGCCTATGTTGCGCGCTATTTCCCGCCCGAGGCGAAGGCGGCGGCGGACGCGCTGGTGCGCAACGTCATCGTCTCGATGGGCGATCGGCTGAAGAAGCTCGAGTGGATGGCGCCGGAAACCAAGCAGAAGGCGCTGGCGAAGCTAGCCGCGTTCACGCCCAAGATCGGTTATCCCGAGACGTGGCGCGACTATTCGGCGCTTGAGATCCGCCGCAACGACCTGGTCGGCAACGTCGCACGCGGGACGGAGTTCGAGTTCCAGCGCAATCTGAGCAAGCTCGGCCAGCCGATCGATCGCGGCGAGTGGTTCATGACGCCGATGACGATCAACGCCTACGCCAACCCGACGATGAACGAGATCGTGTTTCCGGCCGCGATCCTGCAGCCGCCGTTCTTCGATCCGAAGGCCGATCCGGCAGTCAACTACGGTGGCATCGGCGCGGTGATCGGCCACGAGATCAGCCACCATTTCGACGATCAGGGCCGCAAGTACGACGCGACCGGCAAGCTCACCGACTGGTGGACGGCGCAGGACGTCGCGCGGTTCAAGACCTTCACCGATCGGCTCGTCGCGCAATATGACGGCTATGAGCCGCTGCCCGGCCAGCACGTGCAGGGCGGACTGACCCTGGGCGAGAATATCGCCGATCTCGCGGGGCTGACGGTGGCGATCGACGCCTATCATCGGTCGCTGAACGGCAAGCCCGCGCCGGTGATCGACGGCGTCAGCGGCGATCAGCGCTTCTATCTCGGCTGGGCGCAGGTGTGGCGGACGAAGTATCGCGAGCCGATGCTTCGCCAGCTGCTACTGTCCGATCCGCACTCGCCCGGGATGCAGCGCGCCGATATCGTGCGTAATCTCGACCCCTGGTATGCGGCGTTCAATGCCAAGCCCGGGCAGAAGCTGTACCTGACCGATCAGCAGCGCGTTCGCATCTGGTGATCGGACGATCGCCGCCGCCGGCTTGACCGCGGGGCGGCGGGGGCGGAAGGACGGGGAAGCGATGGCGACGCTTCCCCCTCCCGAGCTGCACCGACTGACCCCGCGGGGGGCGCTAGCCGTGGCGCTGGGCGCTGGCGTTGTCGCCGCGTTGCTCGTCCTGTGGCTGGTCGGTGACGCGGTCGTTGCGCTCGGCTTCGTTGCGGCGGCGATCGTGCTTGGCGGCGGCGTGATCGCCCATCATCTTCTGGCGCCGGTGGCAGCGCCTGCCCCTGCCGAGATCGATTGGCATCTGGTCCGCACGCTGGCGGAAGAAAGCGGCGACGCGATCGCGATCACTGACCGCGCCGGGCGCCTAGTTTGCGCCAACGACCGCTACGAAGCGCTGTTCGACGGCCTCCCGACCCCGCCGGCGCTGCCGATCGACGTGGCCGGGGTCGGCGCCCTGTCGGACATCGGGCGCGCGGCGTGGCGTGACGGCCGGGCGCGGCTCGAGCGCGTCGCTGTCGGGACGCGATCGGTTTCGATCGAGGTCGTACGCACGGGGCATCAGCAGGATCTGCTGCTGTGGCGCGCCGCCTCGACGGCGGAGGCGGACGACAGCCGCGCGCTCGCGACGGCGCTCTCCGGCGCGCTGGGTCGTCGATTGGCGGAAGCGGGGATCATGGCCGCGCTGATGACGCCCGAGGGCCGGGTGCTGGCGGCGGATCCGGTGCTGGGCGCGCGCGCCGCAGGGCGGGGCGAAGCGGCGTTGATCGGCCAGGATTTCGCGCGCTGCCTGATCACCGACGGACGCGGCAGGATCCGGTTCGAGCGCGAGGGGCTCGACGGCAATCCGCTGCGCCTCGTCCAGGTGCCGTTCGCCGATCGGCCCGAGGCGCCGATCCTCGTCGCGCTGCTCGACGAGGAAGAGATGCCGCGCGCGATCGCAGGGGGCACGACCGATCATATCCGCACATTGGTGCAGATGATGCCGCTGGGCATTGCGCTGGTCGATCGCGACGGCCGCTTCCTCGAGATGAACGACGCATTCCTGCGTGCCGCGGCGGTCGATAAGGCGGCGCCGCCGCTCTACCCGGGCGACCTCGTCATGCGCGAGGACAAGGCGGCGGTCGCCGATGCGGTGCGGCGCTTCGCCGGCGGCGGTGCGGCGCACGCGGCCGACATGGCGGTGCGGCTGCGCGATCATCCCGACGAACCGGTGGTGCTCTCGATCGCCGGCGCGCGCGGGCTGGGCGAGGCGGCGGTGGTGCTCAGCCTCAAGGACAATAGCGAGGAATCGCGCCTCAAGCGCGAGGTCGCGCAGGCGACGAAGATGCAGGCGGTCGGTCAGCTCGCCGGCGGTGTCGCGCACGATTTCAACAACATCCTGACCGCGATCATCGGGCACTGCGACCTGATGCTGATGCGCCACTCGCCCGGTGACAGCGATTACGACGACATTCAGCAGATCCGGAACAATTCGAACCGTGCGGCGGGATTGACGCGGCAGCTGCTCGCCTTCTCGCGCCAGCAGACGCTGCGTCCGCAGGTGCTGCAACTGCCCGACGTCGTGTCGGAGGTGTCGAACCTGTTGAAGCGGCTGCTGGGCGAGACGGTGACGCTGGAGGTGCGCCACGGCCGCGATCTGGGCCCGGTGCGTGCCGATCCCGGGCAGCTCGAACAGGTGGTCGTCAACCTTGCCGTCAATGCGCGCGACGCGATGCTCGCCAAGCATCCGCACGGCGGCGGCAAGCTGACGATCCAGACGCGTTCGGCGACGATCGTCGAGGTGCGCCGGCGGGGGCCGGACATCATGCCCGCGGGCGATTATACCGCGCTCGAGATATCGGACACGGGATCGGGCATCCCGCCGGATATTCTGCCGAAGATCTTCGAGCCGTTCTTCACTACCAAGGAAGTGGGCAAGGGAACCGGGCTCGGGTTGTCGACCGTCTACGGCATCGTTAAGCAATCGGGCGGCTATATCTTCGCCGATTCGAAGCCGGGGCAGGGGGCGAGCTTCACCATCTATCTCCCGGTGCACGCGCGTGGCGAGCCCGTCGCGCCGCGCAAGCCGGCGGCGAAGCCGAAGCCAGCGGAAATGTGGGGCACGGGAACGGTTCTGCTGGTCGAGGACGAGGATATGGTGCGCGCCGTCGCGGAGCGCGCGCTGACGCGGCAGGGCTATACCGTGCTGACCGCGGAGAATGGCGAGGTCGCGCTCGAACTCATTGCGGAGCATCCGCGCTTCGACCTGCTCGTCTCCGACGTCGTCATGCCCGCGATGGACGGTCCGACGATGGCGCGCCACGTGCGCGCCCGCTATCCCGACCTACCGATCCTGTTCATGTCCGGTTATGCCGAGGAGCAGCTGCGCAAGTCGATCGATCTCGACAACGTCGCCTTCATTCCCAAGCCGTTCTCGGTGCAGCAACTGGCCGCTGCGGCGCGCGAGGCGCTGGCGGCGACGTAGCCGACACAGGTGCCCCGTAACGCGACGGATCGCACCGCCAACAGGCCGTTGCGAGGACGGTACGGCGCCTTTAAGGGCGACGCATGAATAGTCGCGTACTGCTCGTCGAGGACGAGCCGCTCATCGCCATGATGCTCGAAGATTTCCTCGAGGCGCTCGACCGGCAGTGCGCCGGCACTGCGGATAGCGTGTCGGCGGCGCTGCCGATGGTCGAGGCGGGAGAGGTCGATTGCGCGATCCTCGACGTCAATCTGCGCGGCGGCGAGAAGAGCTGGCCGATCGCCGCGGCGCTGGCCGAGCGCGACATCCCCTTCGTCTTCGCCACCGGCGGGGCGGACGACATGATCGCCGACGAATATCGCGATCGTCCGATCCTGCAGAAGCCGTTCACGATGGACGGCGTGGAAAAGGCGCTCGACGCGCTGGCGTAAGCGGCATAGGCGCTGGGGCGCCATGACGAACACCTTCGACAAGTCGCGGTTGCCGAGCCGCCATGTATCCGTCGGCCCCGAGCGGGCGCCGCATCGCAGCTATTACTACGCGATGGGGCTGAGCGAGGAGGAGATCGCGCGGCCGTTCGTCGGGCTCGCGAGCGCGGGAAACGACAGCGCGCCGTGCAACACGACGCTCGACGCGCAGGCCGACGCAGCGCGGCGCGGGGTTGAGCAGGGCGGCGGGATGCCGCGTCGCTTCAATACCATCACGGTGACCGACGGGATCGCGATGGGCCACCAGGGGATGAAGGCGAGCCTCGTCAGCCGCGAGGTGATCGCCGATTCGGTCGAACTCTCCGTGCGCGGGCATTGCTACGACGCGCTGGTCGGCTTTGCCGGGTGCGACAAGTCGCTGCCGGGCATGATGATGGCGATGCTGCGGCTCAACGTACCGTCGATCTTCGTCTACGGCGGATCGATTCTGCCCGGCCGCTTCCAGGACCGCGACGTGACCGTCGTCGACGTGTTCGAGGTGGTTGGCCGCTACGCCGCCGGCACCTGCCCGATCGAGGAGGTGCACGCGCTCGAGAAGGTCGCGTGTCCGGGGCATGGCGCGTGCGGCGGGCAGTATACTGCCAACACCATGGCTTGCGTCGGCGAGGCGATCGGATTGTCGCTACCGAACAGCAACATGGTGCCCGCGCCGTATACGACGCGCGAGCAGATCGCGGTGGCGGCGGGTGCGCAGGTGATGGAGTTGCTCGCGCGCAATATCCGCCCGCGGGACATCTGCACGCGCGAAGCGTTCGAGAATGCGGCGCGCATCGTCGCCGCGACGGGCGGATCGACCAATGGCGCGCTTCACCTGCCGGCGATGGCGCACGAGGCGGGGATCCAGTTCGACCTGTTCGACGTCGCCGAGATCTTCAAGTCGACGCCCTATTGCGCCGACCTGAAGCCCGGCGGGCAATATGTCGCGAAGGACATGTACGAGGCCGGCGGCGCGTACATGCTGATGAAGTCGCTGCTTGCCGAGGGTCTGCTGCATGGCGAGTGCATGACGGTCACCGGCAAGACGCTGGGCGAGAACATCGATCAGGTGACGTGGAACCCCGACCAGAAGGTGATCTACGACGCGAAGACGCCGATCACGCCTACGGGCGGCGTCGTCGGGCTGCGCGGATCGCTTGCGCCGAACGGGGCGATCGTCAAGGTCGCGGGCATGCACCGGTTGCAGTTCGAGGGGCCGGCGCGTTGCTTCGATTGCGAGGAGGATGCGTTCAAGGCAGTCGAGCATCGCCAGATCCAGGAGGGTGAGGTGGTCATCATCCGCTACGAAGGGCCCAAGGGCGGGCCGGGCATGCGCGAAATGCTGTCGACCACGGCGGCGCTCTACGGCCTTGGCATGGGCGAGAAGGTGGCGCTGATCACCGACGGGCGCTTCTCTGGCGCGACGCGCGGCTTCTGCATCGGCCACGTCGGGCCGGAGGCGGCGGAGGGCGGACCGATCGCGCTGGTCGAGGATGGCGACACGATCCGTATCGATGCCGAGGCGGGGACGATCGACTTGCTGGTCGAACCGGCCGTGCTTGAGCAGCGCCGAGCGGCATGGCAGCCGCGTGTGTCCGAATATGGGTCAGGCGCGTTGTGGCGCTATGCGCAGAATGTCGGGCCGGCGTACAAGGGGGCCGTCACCCACCCGGGAGCTGCTGCCGAACGCCATGTCTACGCGGATATCTGACGCACGGTTGCTCGTGCCGCTGGTGGCCGCGCTCGCGGCGTGCGGTCCCGCGAAGACCGACACCAAGGTGCTGGCGAAGGTGGAGGCCAACCAGGCTGCCGATGCGGTCGACGACGGCCGTGTGCAATGCGCGCCCGCCGGCGCCGACGCCTTCGCGCGCGTGTGCGAGATCGAACGCGCGGAGACCGAGCGCGGCATGGTGCTGACCGTGCGCCACCCCGACGGCGGATTCCGCCGCCTACTGGTGACCACCGACGGACGCGGCGTCGTTGCCGCCGACGGCGCCGAGCCGGCGCAGGTGACGCTGGTGGGGAAGGACGAGATCGAGGTGGCGCTGGGCGACGATCACTATCGCCTCCCCGTGACGACGCGGACGGTCGCCGCCAAGTGACGCGGATCGACGGGCAGCCGATCGTCCGCGCAGCCGAAATGCGCGCCGCCGAGGCGGCGGTGGTGGCGGCAGGCACGACGGCGCAGGCGCTGATGACGCGCGCCGGGCAGGCTGCGGCCGAGCAGGTGCGGCGGCTTGCAGCGGGCGCCGAGGTGCTCGTTCTGTGCGGGCCCGGCAACAACGGCGGTGACGGCTACGTTATCGCGACGGCATTGCGGCAAGCCGGCCAGCCGGTGCGTGTGGCCGCGATCGATCAGCCGCGCTGCGAGGCCGCGATCGCCGCGCGGGCGGGCTGGGGCGGGCGTATCGAGGCGCTGGCCGCGGCGGAGCCGGCACCTGTCGTCGTCGACGCCTTGTTCGGGATCGGTCTCACCCGGCCGCTCGACGAGGCAATCGCGGCACCGCTCGCGCGGCTGCTGCGCAGCGCTCGACTGTCGATCGCGATCGATCTGCCGAGCGGCGTTGCGACCGACGATGCGCACTGCCTGAACGATCTGCCGCCGGTAGACCTTACGTTCGCACTCGGTTCGCTCAAGCCCGCGCATGTGCTGCAACCAGCCGCGGCACGGTGCGGCACCGCGCGTGTGGTCGATATCGGCGTATCGGTGCCGGATCCGGTCCGCGCCGCGGCGGCGCCATCGCTCAACACGCCGCCAACGAGCGCGCATAAATACTCGCGCGGGACGGTGACGGTGGTGGCCGGATCGATGCCCGGAGCAAGCGCGCTCGCGGCAACGGCGGCGGCGCGCGCCGGTGCGGGTTACGTCCTGCTGCTGGGTAGCGCGACCGACCGGCTGCCGCACGCCATCGTCCGGCGGCGCTTTTCCGCCGAGGCATTGGCCGACACGCGGATCGGCGCTGTCGTGATCGGGCCGGGGCTGGGGAGCGGCGATGCGGCCCAGGCGCGGCTCTACGCGGCACTCGAAAGTGGGCGCCCGCTCGTCGTCGACGGCGATGCGTTGCGACAGATCGACGGCCGGCGTTTCAACGGCCGCGCGATACTGACGCCGCATGCAGGCGAGTTCGCACATCTGTTCGGCGAGGATGGTGGCAGCAAGCTTGACCGGGCGCTCGCCGCTGCACGGAAGGTGGAGGCCATCGTGGTCTTCAAGGGCGCTGACACGGTCATCGCGGCGCCTGATGGCCGAGTGATCATTCATGCCGATGCGCCAGCTTGGCTGTCGACCGCCGGTACGGGCGACGTGTTGGCGGGAACCATCGCGGCACGGCTCGCCGCAGGCCGCGATCCGCTCGACGCGGCGAGCGAGGGAGTGTGGCTGCATGCCGAGGCTGCGCGCCGCGCCGGCGCGGCGTTCATCGCCGACGATCTAACGCACCATCTGCCGGGAGCGATCGCCGCATGTCTCTGACCGATGCCGGGACAATCGTCCGCGTCGCCGCACGCGGAGAGGGAATAACCGGCGATGGGCGACCGGTGCCCTTCGCCGCGCCGGGTGACCGAATCGATGCGGGGGGTGCGCTCGAATGGGGCGCGCACCATCAGACGCCGCCGTGCCGCCACTTTCCCGAGTGCGGCGGCTGCCAGTTGCAGCATCTCGACGACGTAAGCTGGAGCGGCTTCATCGTCGACCGGATCGCGGGGGCGCTCGAGGCGCAGGGGCTGTCGGCCGATATCCGCCCGCCGGCGCTGTCGCCGCCGCGCACGCGCCGTCGCGCGACACTGCATGCCGAGCCGTCGGGCCGGATCGGCTTCTCGATCGAGAAAAGTCACGCGATCGTCGACCTGCAGGAATGCCATGTCCTGGCGCCTGAATTGTTCGCGCTCGTCGCGCCGCTGCGGCGCCTGATCCACGTGCTGCGTCCTAAGCGGCGGCTCGATATCCACCTGACGCTGGCTGATCAGGGCGTGGACTTGCTGATCATCGGGATCATGCCGCAGGGGTTGAAGGCGGCGGAGGCGATCACCGCCTTTGCCGAGGCGAATCGGCTTGCGCGGATCGCCTTCGACGAAGGCTTTGGTCCCGAGGTGCGCTGGGAGCCCGAGGCGGTGACGGTGACGCTAGGCGGCGTCCCCGTGCCCCTGCCGCCCGCCTCGTTCCTGCAAGCGACGCGCGAGGGGGAGGCGGCGCTGGTTTCGGCGGTGCGCGCGATCGTCGGTGAGGCGGGTGTCGTCGCCGACCTGTTCGCCGGGCTTGGCACCTTCGCGCTCGCGCTGCCGGGGCGCGTCTATGCTGCGGAGGGGGGACGGGAGCCGGTCAGCGCGCTCAAGGCGGCGGCGGGGCGCGCGCAGCGGCCCGTGTTCACCGAACATCGCGACCTGTACCGCCGGCCACTGACGGTTGCCGAACTCGACCGCTTCGGTGCGATCGTCATCGATCCACCGCGCGCCGGCGCGAAGGAGCAGGCGGCGGCGATCGCGGCGGCGCGCGGCCCGAAGCTCGCCTACGTGTCGTGCAATCCGAGCAGCTTCGCACGCGACATCAAGACGATGGTGGCCGGCGGCTGGACGGTCGACTGGATTCAGCCGGTCGGCCAGTTCCGCTGGTCGACGCACGTCGAGCTGGCGGCAAGCCTTAGCAAGCGTCCCTAAGCGGGGTAACTGGCGGCTACGAAGTAGAGCCCGTCGGGCGGCGCGTTGAGCCCGAGGCGGGCGCGGTCGCGTGCCTCCAACGCATTGCGCAGATCGTCCGCGCTCCAACGCCCGAGCCCAACCTGCGCGATGCTGCCCACCATCGAGCGCACCTGATGGTGGAGGAACGAGCGTGCCGCCGCCGCGATCGTGATGCGATCGCCGGTGCGCGTGACAATGAGCCGGTCGAGCGTCTTGACCGGACTCGCCGCCTGGCAGCGCGCCGAACGGAAGGTGGTGAAATCTTGCAGCCCCACCAGCGCCTGCGCCGCGGCGTGCATTGCCGCGGCGTCGAGCGGCTGCGCGACGTGCCACGCAAGCCCCTTCTGCCAGGTGAGCGGCGCGCGGCGGTTGACGATATGATATTCGTACGCGCGTCCGGTGCACGAGAAACGCGCGTGCCAATCGTCGGCGACCTCGGTGCAGGCGAGGACCGCGACGGGGGCGGGGCGCAGCCGCGCGTTGAGCGCTTCGCCAAGGCGGAACGCACCGATCGGCTTGGCGATATCGAGGTGCGCGCGCATCGCCGCGCCGTGGACGCCGGCATCGGTGCGCCCCGCCGCGTGGACGGTCGTGCGCTCACCGGTGACGGCAAAGGCGGCGTCCTCGATCGCCTGCTGCACGCTGGGGCCGTGATCCTGCCGCTGCCAGCCCATGAAGGGGCGGCCGTCGAACTCGACCGTCAGCGCGTAACGCGTCACAATCGCATGCCAACGGGAATGGCGAAGCCGCGCAGTAGTTGGTCGACAGACATCACGCCGCGACCGGCGCGTTGCACCAGCGTCGGGCGGATGGCACCGGGCGCGCAGGCGATGGTGAGACGGTCATCGAGCACGACGCCCGGCTTGGCAGTGCCGTCGTTCGCCTGATCCGACGACTCGACTACGTCAGCGGCAAGCAGGCGGATCCGCTCGCCCGAAACGTCGATCCACGCGCCGGGCGGATTGAAGGCGCGCAGCTGCCGCTCGACCGCGGCGGCCTCCTGCTTGAAGTTGACCCGCAATTCCTCCTTGGCGACCTTGGCGGCGTAGGTGATGCCGCCGTCGGGCTGCGCGACCGGCGGATAGGCGTCGAGATCGGCGAGCACCGTCACCATCAGCGCCGCGCCCATCGCGGCGAGCTCGGCACTGAGCTCGCCGGTCGTCTTGCCGCCGATCAAAGTTCGGCCCTCGAGCCGGACAGGGCCGGTATCGAGCCCCGCTTCCATCTGCATGATGCCGACACCCGTCTCGACGTCGCCGGCGAGCACCGCGCGGTGGATCGGCGCCGCGCCGCGCCAGCGCGGCAGGAGCGAGCCGTGGATGTTGAGGCAGCCATGGCGCGGCGCAGCGAGGATCGGCTGCGGCAGGATGAGGCCATAGGCGGCGACCACCGCGACGTCTGCGCCTAGAGCGGCGAACGCCTCCTGCTCCGCCGCACCACGCAGCGACGTGGGCGTGCGTACCGAAATGCCGAGCGCCTCGGCGCGCTGATGGACGGGGGAGGGGACGAGTGCGCGACCGCGCCGGCCGCCTGGGCGCGGCGGCTGACTGTAGGCAGCTACGATGTCGTGCCCCGCCGCAACCAGCGCGTCGAGCGCCGGCACCGCGAATTCGGGCGTACCCATGAAGACGATCCGCATGGCGCGCGCTTCAACGCGCTGGCGCGGTCCGACGCAACCCCCTATCTGTTCCCTCGATGGCATCACAGGAGATCGAGGCGCTGACGGGCGCGCTGGCGCGGCTGCCTGGCCTCGGGCCGCGGTCGGCACGGCGGGCGGTGCTGCATCTCGTCAAGAAGCGCGAAGGCGCGCTGATCCCTCTGCTCGCGGCGCTGCAGGCGGTAGACGAGCGGCTCGCCACCTGTTCGATATGCGGCAACGTCGACACCACCGATCCGTGCGCAATCTGCGCCGATGCGCGACGCGACGCGCGCGCGCTGTGTGTGGTGGAGGAGGTCGCGGACCTGTGGGCGCTTGATCGCTCGCGCCTGTTCCCGGGGCGATTCCACGTGCTCGGCGGGCGGCTGTCGGCGCTGGAGGGCGTGCGGCCGGAGGATCTTGCGATCGACCAACTCGTCCGGCGGATCGAGGCGGGCGGGATCGACGAGGTGGTGCTGGCGATGAATGCGACGCTCGAAGGACAGACCACTGCCCACTACATCGCCGAGCGGCTCGAGCGTTTCCCGGTGCGCCTCACCCAATTGGCGCACGGGCTGCCGGTGGGGGGCGAGCTCGATTATCTCGATGAGGGGACGCTGGCGCAGGCGCTGCGGGCCCGACGTCCCGTAGCTTGATTCGGCGGCGCGCGACCAATATCTGGCGCGCATGGCCGTACTTCCCATCGTCGAGATTCCCGATCCGCGTCTTCGCCTCGTCTGCGCCCCCGTCGAGACGATCGACGATGACGTGCGTCAGCTCGCCAACAACATGATCGACACGATGTACGACGCCCGCGGGATCGGGCTGGCCGCGATCCAGGTTGGCGTCGCGCGCCGCGTGGTGGTGATCGACCTTCAGGAGCGCGTCACCGAGGACGAGGAGAAGCCCGAAGCCGTTCGTGATCCGAAGGTGTTCATCAATCCGGAGCTCGTCTCGGTATCCGAGGAAACGTCGCGCTATAGCGAGGGGTGCCTCTCGATCCCCGAGCAATATGCCGAGGTCGAGCGGCCCGCGAGCTGCCGCGTCGCGTGGCTCGACCTCGAAGGGGCGCGACACGAGGAAGAGATGAGCGGGCTGATGGCGACGTGCATGCAGCACGAGATCGACCATCTGAACGGTGTTCTCTTTATCGACCATATCACGCGTTTGAAGCGCGACATGCTGCTCAAGAAGCTGGCGAAGATGCGCAAGAACGCCGCCTGATCGCGCTTGCCCGCACGCTTAGCGGCGGGTAGGTTCGCGCTTCGTTCTTGTGCGGGGTGCGGTGTGGATCCGGTCGTTGTCGTTTTCGTGATCCTCGCGCTGCTCGCCGGTCTCGCGGCGGGTTGGTGGCTCGCGAGCCGCGGCGTTGTCGTGCTGCGTGCCGAGCGCGACGCGCGCGCCGAGGAGGCCAAGCGCGCGATCGTCGATCTCGCCGGCGTGGAGGAGCGCGCACGAACGGCCGACAGCCTCCGCGCCGAACTGGCGGCGGTTCGCGCCGACCGCGACGGCGCGCGTGGCGACGTTGCGCGGCTCGAGGCCGAGGCGCGCGGGTTCGATGCGCGGCTGGCCGAGCTGCGCGAGGCGAAGGATGCGCTAACGGCGCAGTTCAGCCAGGTCGGCCAGACCTTGCTCGCCGAAGCGCAGGACCGCTTCCTGCAACGCGCCACCGAGCGGTTTCGCGAATCGGAAGAGACCGCCGGACAGAATCTTCGCGCGATGCTCCAGCCGGTCAGTGATCGTCTGCAACGTTACGAGGAGGGGGTCGCCAAGGTCGAGGCGGAGCGGCGCGACGCCTTCGGGGAGCTGCGCGGACAAATCGAGCAGATGCGCGTCGGGCAGGAGTCGGTGCGGAGCGAAGCCGCCAAGCTCGTCAACGCGTTGCGCAATGCACCAAAGGCGCGCGGCCGCTGGGGCGAGCAGCAGCTGCGCAACGTGCTGGAGAGTTGCGGGCTGTCCGAACACGCCGATTTCGCGACCGAAGTGTCGGTGACCGATGCTGACGGCGCGCGTTTTCGCCCCGACGTGATCGTGCGCATACCCGGCGGCAAATCGTTAGTGATCGATGCCAAGGTGTCGCTCAACGCCTATCAGGACGCGTTCGGTGCGGTCGACGAAACCGAACGGCTCGCCGGGTTGACGGCGCATGCGGCTGCGATGCGCGCGCACGTTAACGGGTTGGGCGCCAAGGCCTATTGGAACCAGTTCGACGATGCGCCCGACTATGTCGTGATGTTCGTGCCGGGTGAGCATTTCCTGTCCGCGGCACTCGAGCACGATCCGGTGCTGTGGGACTATGCGTTCGAGCGCAAGGTGCTGCTCGCCACGCCGACCAACCTGATCGCGATCGCTCGCACCGTCGCGGCGGTATGGCGGCAGGAGATGCTGGCGAAGGAGGCGCGAGAAATCGCGCAGCTCGGCAAGGATCTCTACGCGCGCCTGGCGACGATGGGGGGCCATGTCGCGAAGCTCGGCAAGAACCTCGACACCGCGATGAGCGCGTACAACCAATTCGTCGGCAGTCTTGAATCGCAGGTGCTGACGCAGGCGCGGCGCTTCGAGACGCTCAAGATCGACACTGCTGGCAAGAGCATCGAGTCGCTGCCGGTCGGCGAGCAGAATGCACGCGCGCTGACCAAGCTGGTCGGCGGCATGGACGAGGCAGCGGAGTAGGGATTCTCCGATACGCCGTCAGGGCGCCGACGGAGTCGACGGCGAGGGTGTTATCCGCGCAACGTAGAGGCGGCGCGCGCCTTGGCCTCTATTTCCTCCGGTGTGCCGCCGGCGACCCAGCTGCCACCCACGCACAGCACGCGATCGAACGCGAGCCACGTCGTGGCGGTGTCCTCAGTGATGCCGCCGGTGGGGCAGAAGCGGCACTGGTAGAAGGGAGCGGCGAGCGCCTTGAGCGCCTTTAGGCCGCCCGACGTTTCCGCCGGGAAGAACTTGAAATGCGTCAGCCCGAGGTCGAGCCCGCGCATGATGTCACCCGCCGTCGCAACGCCGGGGAGATAGGGCACGCCGCTGGCGACGATCGGCGCGGCGAGCCGCTCGGTCAGCCCGGGAGATACGATGAACTCGGCGCCGGCGTCCATCACCGCCTCGAACTGCTCGACCGAGACGACGGTGCCGGCGCCGACGATCGCGCCGGGCACACGCTTCATCTCGCGGATCGCGTCGAGCGCGGCGGGTGTGCGCAGCGTTACTTCAAGCACGAAGAGCCCACCGGCGACGAGCGCCTCGGCAAGCGGCCGCGCCGCCGAAAGATCGTCGATCACCAAGACGGGAATGACGGGCGCGGTGCGCATGATGTCGTCGATCGTGGTCATGCGCCATGTTCCTGCGCGAAGGCGGCCGCCGCCCCGAACAGGCCCGGCTGCGGATGGGTGATGAGCTTGACCGGGATGCCGGCCATCATCGACTGAAACCGCCCCTTGGCAACGAAGCGCTGGTCGAAACCCGATCGGATCAGCCGGTCCTTGATGCGCAGGCCGAGCCCGCCGGCGATGACGACGCCGTTCGCGCCGTGCGCCAGCGCGAGATCCCCGGCGGTGGCGCCAAGCGCGAGGCAGAAGCGATCGAGCGCGGCGAGGGCGATCGCATCCGTGCCCTCGAGCGCCTCGCGCCAGATCGCCTTGTCGTCGCGCGTCGGCACGGGCCGCCCCTCCATCTCGGCTAGCGTCTCGTAGATCGCGACGATGCCGGGCCCGGCGCAGATCCGCTCGGCCGACACGCGCGTGAAGGTGCGGCGCAGGCGCTTCAGGATCGCGTCCTCGATCGGATCGAGCGGCGCATAGTCGACGTGCCCGCCCTCGGTCGGCAGGACGTGATAGCCGGCATCGGTTCGGAAAACCTGCGCAACACCCAATCCGGTACCTGGACCGCACACCGTGGTGACGCCGCGCTCGGGCAGCGGCGTATCGGGGCCGCACAGATGCTCGAAGGCGGCGGCGGGGAGTTGCGCTACTGCGTGGCCGATCGCGCCGAAATCGTTGACGATCGTGTAGGTTTCCGCGCCTAGCCGCTCGGGGATCAGCGACGGGCGGATGACCCACGGATTGTTGGTCAGCCGGATGACGTCGCCAGTGATCGGCGAGGCGACGGCGATCGCCGCTGCGCGCGGTACCGGGCGGTCGAGCTTCTTCTCGAATGCCTGCCACGCCGTCTGCAGGCTGGCGTGTTCTGCAGTCTGAAGCGTGACGGGCTCGCCAAGCGCAGTGACGCGGCCGTCGGCGACCTCGGCGATCGCGAAGCGAGCGTGCGTCCCGCCGATATCAACCGCTACGACGTCCATCGCATCCTTCATCGATCTAGAGCCCGGCGCCGGCAAGGATAGCGGACGCCCCGCGTTCGGCCTCATCTGCCTGGCCGCGGAACAGGCCGAACAGCTCGCGCCCGAACCCGTCGGCTGCCGCCGGAGCGGAGGCTGGCAGCCGGGCCGCCCATTCGTCGGCGCCGACCAGCGCATCGAGCGTGCCAGCGACTGCATCGACACGGATTATATCGCCGTCGCGGATCAGACCGATTGCGCCGCCGACGCCGTCGGCACCGGGCAACGCTTCGGGCGAGACGTGGATCGCCGCCGGTACCTTCCCCGAGGCTCCCGACATCCGCCCATCGGTAACCAAGGCAACGCGGAACCCCCTGTTCTGCAGCACGCCGAGCGGCGGCGTGAGCTTGTGCAGTTCGGGCATGCCGTTGGCGCGCGGACCCTGGAAGCGGACGACGACGACGACGTCGCGATCGAGTTCGCCGCGCTGGAACGCCGCCAGCACTTCTGTCTGATCGGCGAACACGGCGGCAGGCGCTTCGACGATCCAGCGATCGCGCTCCACTGCCGATACCTTGATGCAGGCGCGGCCGATGTTGCCGGCTAGGATCCGCATTCCGCCATCGGGGGAGAATGGATCGGCCGGGGTGCGCAGGATCGTAGGGTCGCCGCTCGGGCCGGGGTCGCGCCAAGCGAGGGTGTCGCCTTCCAGCATCGGCTTGGAGGCGGCGTCGGCGAGCGTGCCGCTGCCGGCCGTCAGAATATCGCCGTGCAAATGGCCGCTCGCCAGCAATTCGCGGATCACGAACGCCATGCCGCCCGCCGCTTCGAAGCCGTTCACGTCCGCCGCGCCGTTGGGATAGACGCGGGCGATCAGCGGCACCGCGCTCGACAGCCGGTCCATGTCCTCCCAGTCAATTACGACGCCGGCGGCGCGCGCGATTGCGGGGAGGTGTAGCAGGTGATTCGTCGAGCCGCCGGTGGCGAGCAGCCCCACCGCGGCGTTGACGATCGCGCGCTCGTCGACGCAATGGCCGATCGGGCGATAGTCCGATCCGCGCCAGCCGAGCTCGGCGAGGCGATGCACTGCGGCGCGGGTCAGCGCCTGGCGCAGCTTGGTGCCCGGATTGACGAAAGCGGCACCGGGGATGTGCAGCCCCATCACCTCCATCATCATCTGATTGGTGTTGGCGGTTCCGAAGAAGGTGCAGGTGCCCTGCGTGTGATAGGCGGCGATCTCGCTGTCGAGCAGTTCCGCGCGATCTGCCTCGCCGCTGGCGTAGCGCTCGCGCACCGTCGCCTTGGCCTTGTTCGACAGACCCGACGGCATCGGACCACCCGGCACCAGCAGCATCGGCAGGTGGCCGAAGCGCAGCGCCCCCATCAGCAGGCCGGGAACGATCTTGTCGCAGATGCCGAGCAGCAAGGCGCCTTCGAACGTGCCATGGCTGAGCGCGATCGCGGTGGACAGCGCGATCGTGTCGCGGCTGAACAGCGACAGCTCCATCCCGGCATAACCCTGCGTCACGCCGTCGCACATCGCCGGTACGCCGCCCGCGACCTGTGCCGTCGCGCCGACTTCGCGCGCCCAGACCTTCATCTGCTCCGGGTAGCGATAATAGACCGCGTGCGCCGAGAGCATGTCGTTGTAGGCGGTGACGATGCCGATGTTCATCGCCTGACCGGCCTTCATTGCCGGGCGGTCCTCTTCCGTCCCGGCATAGGCGTGGGCAAGGTTGGCGCAGCCGAGCATTGGGCGGCCGATCCACTGGTCGCGCTCGCGAGTGAGGAGATCGAGATAGCGCGCCCGGCTTTGCCGTGAGCGCTCGACGATCCGATCGGTAACTGCACTGACGACGGGGTTCATCGTTCCCTTTCCCGTTCACCCCGCTCGAACGCCGGATCATGCCAACTGGTGCCCGTATCAGCGACGAGCGACCGCGACCTCAGCCCGAGCACGCCCGTCGACGCAAATCGAATACGTATGCGCCGGCCTAACCCTACCAGCGCGTCACTCCGCCCAGTGGATGTCGACCGGCAGCTCGGCATCGGCCAGCACGCGGCCAATCGGATAGCGCGAGCCTGTGCCCTGCTTGATCGCATCCTCGATCACCTTGCGCTTGGCGGCGCCGGTAACCGCGATCATCAGCGCCTTCGCCGAAATGATCCCAGCGCGCGACAGCGACACGCGCGGCACCGGTGCCTCCTGCGGCAGCGGATCGGGTATCACCCCGAGCGCGCGGCGCTCGCGCGGGCCGTTCAGCGCTTCCTCGAAGTCAGGCCCGGGGAAGATCGATGCGGTATGGCCGTCGCCGCCGACGCCGAGCAGACAGAGATCGAGCGGCCAGTGCAGGTCCTGCATCAGCGCATCGGCCGACCGGCCCGCCGCCTTGTAGTCGGCGGTCGCGGAGGGGACGATCGGCATGACGCGTGCGCCCTTCGGAATGAACGTCTTGCCGATCATCGTCACGTTGCTGAGCGGATCGCCCAGCGCCACGATCCGCTCGTCAGTCGGCACGATCGTGACGCGCTTCCAGTCGAGCTTGGCGGCGGCGAGCTTCTGATAGATCGGTACCGGCGTCTTCCCGCCGGCGAGCGCGACTACCGCGGCACCGCGCGCCTCGATCGCGCTCTCGATGATGAACTGCACGTCACCCGCGACGGCCGCCGCCATCTCGGCCGCGTCGTCATATTCCCACCATTCGATCTCGTCGCTCATCATTCTGCTTTCAAAAAATCTGTCGATCATGCGCTGCGAAGCGCGTGCACATTTGGACCTCAACGCTGGAAACGGCCGATCGCAGCGAAGGTTCGCTGGCTCAATCGTCCTGCCAACTGACGCCGTCGCGCTCTGTGAGCGCGATCGATGCGGCCGGGCCCCAGGTGCCGGCACTATAGTGCTTCGGCTTCATGTCGTTCGCCTTCCAGCCTTCGCGGATCGCGTCGATCCAGGTCCACTGCGCTTCCACCTCGTCGCGACGGACGAACAGGGTCTGGTCGCCCTCGATCAGGTCGAGCAGCAGACGTTCGTAGGCGATACGGCGGCGCGTGCCGGCGAATTCGGCATCAAGGCTGAGGTTGAGTGGCACCTCGCGCAGGCGGATGCCGTCGCGGTCGAGCCCCGGCTCCTTTGCCATCACCAGCAGCTGGATATATTCCTCGGGCTGCAGGCGGATGACGAGCATGTTGGGCTGCAGCAGACCGCCGCGGCCCGAGAACATCGAGTGCGGGACCGGCTTGAACTGGATCGCAATCTCGCTGCGCCTCGTCGGCATGCGCTTGCCGGTGCGCAGATAGAAGGGCACGCCCTGCCAGCGCCAATTGTCGAGATGCGCCTTGATCGCGACGAACGTCTCGGTGTGCGAATCCTTGCCGAGCTCCTCGTCATAGCCCTTGACGATCTCGCCCTTCACCGCACCGCCGAGATACTGGCCGATGACGGTACTGCCGGGCACTTCCTCCGGCTTCAGCTGACGCAGCGAGCGGAACACCTTCGCCTTCTCGTCGCGAATTTCGGTGACGTCGTAGCGCGCGGGCGGCTCCATCGCGATCAGTGCGACGAGCTGGAGCATGTGGTTCGCCACCATGTCGCGCAGCGCGCCGGCGCCGTCGTAGTAGCTCGCGCGATCCTCCAGCCCGACCGTCTCGCTGATGGTGATTTGGACGTTGTCGATGCCCTGCGCGTTCCACACCGGCTCGAAGAAGGAATTGCCGAAGCGCAGCGCGAGGATGTTTTGCACCGTCTCCTTGCCGAGATAGTGGTCGATACGGAAGGTGCGCTCTTCCGGAAAGGCGGTGGCGACGGTGTCGTTGATCTCGCGGCTCGACGCGAGATCGTAGCCAAGCGGCTTCTCCAGCCCGATCCGCACCGTCTCACCGGCGAGCCCCGCATTGGCGAGACCGTGGATCACCTGTTCGAACAGCGACGGCGCGGTCGAAAGGAAGATCGCCAGCCCGCCGGAGACGTCGCCGACCTTCGCCGCCAACTGATCGTAGTGATCGAGATCGGTCGCATCGAGCGGCTGGTAATGCAGTCGCTTGAGGAACGACGCGATCTTGCCCTTGTCCTTGCGGTCGTCCGGCAGGAATTCGTCGAGCGCGTCGCGCGCGAACTTGCGGTAGCTCTCGTCGTCGTGGTCCGAGCGTGCCGTGCCGGTGATCGTCAGCGCCTCGGGCAGCAGATTGTCGGCGTCGAGGCCGTACAGCGACGGCAGTAGCATGCGCTTCGCCAGATCGCCTGTCGCGCCGAACAACAGAAGCTTGGCTACCGGATCGCGTTGCATGACAGCTCCTTGGGTCGTTCGATCAGCGTCGTTCGGTTGGCCGGCCGCCATGGGCAGCGGGGGTCAGACCACCAGCCCGGTCATCGGATCGGCGCCGATCATCAGGTTCAGATTCTGCACCGCCGCGCCGGCCGCGCCCTTGCCGAGATTGTCGAGCATCGCGACCAGGCGAGCCTGCGTGTTTCCGGCGTCGGCGAAGACCCACAGGTCGAGCCGGTCGTTGGGCGCGGCATGTTCGACCAGCAGCAGCTCGTCGGGCTGATCGTCGTGCACGGTGATGAGCGGCGCGGCATCGAAGGCGGCGTGTAGCGCGCCGAGCATTGCGCCGCGCGACGGCGGAACGGGGAGGGCGGCGAGCGGCAGCGGCACTTCGACGATCATGCCGCGGAACGCGCGCGTGACATTGGGGGCGAAGAGCGGCGGATGCGCGAGCCCCGCGTGGCGCTGCATCTCCGACACGTGCTTATGCGCGAGCGAGAAGCCATAGCCGCGATAGGCGAGCTCGGGTTCCGCCGCGAAGCGAGCGATCAGCGCCTTACCTCCGCCCGAATAGCCCGAGACCGCGTTGACGCTGAGCGGCCAATCCGCGGGCACGAGCCCGGCACGGACAAGCGGCGCAACGAGCGCAAGGAAGCCGGTAGGATAGCAGCCAGGGTTCGACACGCGCTTTGCATTCGCGATGTCGAAGCCGAGTTCGGGAAAGCCGTAGGTCCACCCGTCGGCGACGCGATGCGCGCTCGACGCATCGATCACGCTTGTTGCAGGATTGTCGATCAGCGCCACCGCCTCGCGCGCCGCATCGTCGGGCAAGCAGAGGATCACCATATCGGCGTCGTTGAGCGCGGCGCGGCGCGCGTCGGCGTCCTTGCGACGATCATCGGGCAGCGTGACCAGTGTCAGGTCGTCGCGTCCCGAGAGTCGCTCGGCGATCTCGAGACCCGTGGTTCCGACTGCTCCGTCGATGAAGACGCGCATCATGCCGGCTGGCCGAGCGCTTCTGCGTCGAGATAGCCGACAAAGCCGCTCGCCGGCGCGACGCCCCATGCGATCGCTCCCGTCACGTCGAGCAGCTCGAACACGTCGCCCGCGTGCAATACGACGAGGACGCCGCCGTCCGGTTTACGCTCCGCGCGAAGTGCCGCTTCTTTGACGAGTGGAAGGGGAATGGCTTCGGCATAATGCGGCGCAAAGACTTTCTCGGCGAGTCGGACGTCAGCGATGTCGGGGCGGATTGCCTCGCGCGTCGGATCGAATGCGCGCGAGCGTCCGGTAAGCGCGAACGACCTACGCGCTGGCGCGGCGCTGAGGGGGCTCTTCTCCCTCGCCGATGAACTGACCGAACTCCTCAAGAAAATCTGCCCCTTCGGATGTGCGTGCGACGAAGATATTACGCTTGTCGCTGTCGTCACGCTGGCGCCGCAGATAGCCGAGCGCGCCGAGCCTGTTCAAGGCGCGAGTGACGACGGGTTTCGAGACATTGAGAATACGGGCAAGGCCGCGTACCGTGTGCGGGCCGGGTTTGAGGTAGACGACGAGCAACAGCGCCATCTGCCGATTGGTCAGATCAGGCTCGCCCGAGCGAACGTAATCGACCAACGTCTTCATCCATGAGCTCAGCTCTGTATTCATGAAGCTCGCCACGGTACATCTTCCGGGTTCGGGGACCGGATGGTCCAGCCGTTCGCGAGAGTTAACGTCCTCCTGCGCCACTGGTTTCAGCCCCGTGACGAATTCGGCAGGCTACTCGTTTTCCGGACGTACGACCGGTCGGACGACGGCGGCAGTTGATCGCGCGGGGGGCTCGCCCTATGTGCGCGCATCCGCTTCGGGCGGCCGGCCAACGATCGAGACTTGCATGTTCACCTTCCTCCTCGTCCTTCAGGCGATCATCGCCGCCGCCCTCGTGACGGTGATCCTGATGCAGCGATCGGAGGGGGGCGGGCTTACCACCGGTGGTAGCCCGTCGGGACTGATGTCGGCGCGCGGCGCGGCCGATTTGCTGACGCGCGCGACGGCGGTCCTGGCAAGCGCGTTCGTGTTGCTGTCGATCGGCCTGGCGGTGCTCGCCGCGACTCGCGGCGGGACCAGCGTCGATACCTCGCTCGAGCGGACGGTTCCCGTTACCGCACCGGCGCCTGCGCCTAAAGCCGATGGCGCGCCCTTTGCGGGTGCGCAGGACGAGGCCGCGCGGGCCGCAGCGAACGCGTCTACGCCGGCCGACAACGGCGTGCCGCTCGCCAACTGATCGTACCGCTTCGCCGGTTTCGCGGCGCCTGCGCGTGCGCAGGCGCTTGTTCCCCATGCCTGATAAAGAGTAGTCCGATATCCCCATGGCGCGGTTCATTTTCATCACCGGCGGCGTGGTCTCCTCGCTCGGCAAAGGTCTGATGGCGGCAAGCCTTGCCGCCCTGTTGCAGGCGCGTGGCTATCGCGTGCGGATCCGCAAGTTCGATCCCTATCTGAACGTCGATCCGGGCACGATGAGCCCGTACCAGCACGGCGAGGTCTACGTTACCGACGACGGCGCGGAGACCGACCTCGACCTCGGCCATTACGAGCGCTTCACCGGCGTTGCCGCGCGGCAGAGCGACAATGTAACGTCGGGGCGCATCTATCAGCAGATCATCCAGCGCGAGCGGCGCGGTGACTATCTCGGCGCCACGGTGCAGGTTATCCCGCACGTCACCGATGCGATCAAGGCGTTCGCGAAAGATCAGACCGACGATCTCGACTTCGTGCTGTGCGAGATCGGCGGGACGGTCGGCGATATCGAATCGCTGCCGTTCATCGAGGCGATCCGCCAGCTCAAGAACGAGGTCGGCCGCGGCAACGCGATCAGCGTCCACGTCACGCTGGTGCCGTATATTGCCGCGGCGGGTGAGCTGAAGACCAAGCCGACGCAGCATTCGGTGCGCGAACTCGCCGCGCTCGGCGTACAGCCCGACGTACTGGTTTGCCGATGCGAAAAGCCGCTGCCGCCGTCGGATCGCGCCAAGATCGCGCTGTTCTGCAACGTGCCCGAGACCGCCGTCATCCCGGCGCTGGATGCAAAGAGCATCTACGCCGTTCCGCTGCAATATCATGGCGAGGGGCTCGATACCGAGGTGCTGCGCGCGTTCGGCATCACGCCGTCGTCGGCGCCCGACCTGTCGCGCTGGACCGAGATCGTCGATCGCCTGACCAATCCCGAGGGGGAGGTGACGATCGGCGTCGTCGGTAAGTATGTCGGGCTGCAGGACGCGTACAAGTCGCTCAACGAGGCGCTGGTGCACGGCGGGATCGCCAATCGCGTCAAGGTCAACATCCGCTGGATCGACGCAGAGCTGTTCGAGAACGACGATGCGGAGATCGCAGCGCATCTCGAGCCGTGCGACGCGATCCTCGTGCCCGGCGCCTTCGGCGAGCGCGGCGCGGAGGGCAAGATCGCCAGCGTCCGCTTCGCCCGCGAGCGCGAGATCCCCTATTTCGGCATCTGTTTCGGCATGCAGATGGCGTGCGTCGAGGGTGCGCGCGACCTCGCGGGGATCAAGGACGCGTCGTCGACCGAGTTCGGGCCGACGAGCGAGCCCGTCGTCGGGCTGATCACTGAGTGGATGGGACGCGACGGGCTGGAGAAGCGCGAGGCGGAGGGCGACCTCGGCGGTACGATGCGGCTCGGCGCGTACGAGGCGAAGCTCGACGGGAACAGCGTCGTCGGTTCGATCTACGGCGACACGACGATCTTCGAGCGGCACCGCCACCGCTACGAGGTGAACACCGGCTACAAGGAAGCGCTCGAGAAGGGCGGGCTGGTGTTCTCGGGCATGTCACCTGACGGGACGCTGCCCGAGATTGTCGAGCGGCCCGACCATCCGTGGTTCGTCGGCGTGCAATTCCACCCCGAGCTGAAATCCAAGCCGTTCGACCCGCATCCGCTATTCGCTAGCTTCATCGGTGCCGCGGTGAAGCAGAGCCGGCTTGTCTGACGACATCGACCTGCCACCGTGGCGGGTGGAGGCGTCGCGCTACGTGATTGACGATACCTGGTTGCGCGTGCGCGCCGACGATTGCGTGGCGAACGACGGCGTGCGGATCGCGTCGTTAAACATTCCGACTGGTGATCGTCGTCGCGTCGACGATGAAGGATGCCTGCTGCTCGTCAATCAACATCGCCACGGCTGGGGCGTTGTCTCATGTGAGCAGCCGATCGACGCGGTCGATCCGGAGGATGCCGACATCGTCTCCGCGGGCCGGCGCGAGCTACTTGAAATGACGGGATATGGTGGTGGCAGTTAGCGGTAGGCCGCGACGCTGGCGCCAAATCAGGCGAATCGCTGCCGCATGGTGCTCGCGACCCGCGTCACCAGGTTCGCGGAGCCGCAGGACGCGCCTACCGAGCGCTTGCACCTCGTTCGCCATTCGTTCGCCGAAGCGGTCTCAATCGCTCAAAACGGGGCATCGTTCAGGCAATGCATGTCGCGGCACTCGCGATCGAGTTACCCGATTACTAGTCGCCGGCGAGTGCTATAATCGCGCGGCGATCGGCGTGACGAAGGCGCCCGGACCAATCGGCCCGGACGCCCCACGACGCCTCTCAAGGGAGCAAAAAGGCGCCGAACTGTCGCGCCGACGTCACGCCGCCTGGGCGGTGTCCGCGTCGCGCTTGTCCTCGACCACCGTCGGCTTCTGCCCGGTCTTTATCGAGATGCTCTTGGGCTTCATCGCCTCGGGCACTTCGCGGACCAGATCGACGACGAGCAGACCGTCATTCAGCCGCGCGTCCTCGACGAAGACGAAGTCGGCAAGCTCGAAGCGGCGTTCGAAGCTGCGCGTGGCGATGCCGACGTGCAGGAAATTCGGGCCATTCGCCTTGTCGTCCTTCTTGCCGGCGACGAGCAGCAGATTCTGCTGTGCTGTGATCTCGATCTCGTCACGCGAGAAGCCGGCGACCGCAAGCGTGATGCGGTAGCGATCCTCGGCGAGCCGCTCGAGGTTGAACGGCGGATAATTTTCACTCGTCGCGCGGGTATTGGCTTCGATGAGGTCGAACAGACGGTCGAAGCCGATGGTCGAACGACGATAAGGGGTAAGATCTAGACGCATCTTCCAAGTCCTCCAATGAGCGAGTTGAAAAGCAGCAGCGTGCACGGCGGCCCCGCTGCTGTCTGCACGGCCCATAGCGGCGCCACGCCCGAAAGATTTGGTACCGGCACAACCGTTTTCAAGGGTCGCGGCATGCCGACATTCAGGCTCGTAGGACCGACGATGCCATCACACGGTTGATCACTTGATGGCGCGCAAACAAAGCGGCGGCGCCGCAAGAAGATCGCAAGCATAAGGTGGCCGGTGCAGTCGGCCATAAAAGCAAACGCCCGGATCGTTTCCGACCCGGGCGCCTGCGTGACGATCACTCGTCAGCCCCCTTTGTTGCTCCCGCCCGCACGCCTTTACAGGCGGAGCTGAAAGCTTTTTCCCCGAACCACGGCCATTGCCTGTGTGCCAGTGACTTATTGCTAGGTTGAGCCTCGGCGCGCGTCCACCAAAATGAACGGGAGCTAAACCGAATGCGGCGCGCGTGTGACGATTCCGCAACAGCGCCGTTGCCAGCGAAAGGCGGCGTGGGTAGAGCGCGCGGCATGATCCTGTCGCGCTACGAACGAATGATCGCGCGGCGCTATCTGCTTCCCGGCCAAGGCGAACGCTTCATCGTCCTCGTCGCAGGCTTTAGCCTGGGCGCGGTGATGCTCGGCGTCGCGGCGCTGGTGATCGTGATGAGCGTCATGAATGGCTTCCGCGCCGAACTGTTCGACAAGATCGTCGGGCTGAACGGCCATGCGGTGGTGCAGGGAATCGGCGGCCGCCTGACCGACTGGCGCGACGTCGTACGACAGGCGGATGCCACCCCGGGGGTGACGCGCGCGGTGCCGCTCGTCGAGCAGCCGCTGATGTCGACGTACAATGGGCGGGTCGAAGCGGTGCTGGTGCGCGGGATGCGCGTGTCGGACATCCGCGGCAATTCGGCGATCGGCCGCAACGTCATCACCGGCAGTATCGCGTCGCTGACGCCCGGATCGAACCGCGTCGCGCTCGGCTCGCGGCTGGCCGAATCACTCGGTGCCACCGTCGGATCGGAGATTACGCTGATCAATCCTGCGGGTCAGACGACACCGTTCGGCACCGTGCCGCGCTACGTCAACTACACCGTCGCCGCGGTGTTCGAGATCGGCGTGTACGATTACGACAAGGCCTATGTCATCATGCCGATGGAGGATGCGCAGACGCTGCTTCTGCTCGGCGACGCGGTGGGGATGATCGAACTCGACACGGTTGACGCCGATCGGGTCGGCCAGATCCTGGCGCCGCTGGCGGAGAAGGTCGGGCGGTTCGCGGTGGTGAGCGACTGGCGGCAGATGAACGCGCAATTGTTCGAGGCGCTGGCGGTCGAGCGCGTGGCGATGTTCGTGGTGCTGTGCATCATCATCCTCGTCGCGGCCTTCAACATCGCCTCGTCGCTGATCATGCTGGTCCGTGCGAAGACGCGCGACATCGCGATCCTACGCACCATGGGGGCAACGCGCGGCGCGATGATGCGGATCTTCATGTCGGTCGGCGTCGCGATCGGCGTGCTCGGCATCGTCGCCGGGCTCGCGCTCGGCGCCATCTTCCTGTTCTATCGCCAGGCGGTGGTGAACTTCGTCCAGCTCGTCACCGGGCAGAACCTGTGGGATCCCTCGATCCGCTATCTCACCGAGCTGCCGTCAAAGCCGGATCCGGTAGAGATCGTTGCGATCGTCCTGATCACCGCGCTGATGACGCTGCTCGCCACGGTGTATCCCGCGTACAAGGCGGCGAGCACCGATCCCGTTCAGGTGCTGCGCTATGAGTGAGCCGGTTCTCGCGACGCGCGGCCTATCGCGCAGTTTCACGCAGGGCGGCGAGACGATCGCGGTGTTGCGCGGCGTAGAGTTGGCGGTTCAGCCGGGAGAGATCGTCGCGCTGCTCGGTCCGTCTGGCTCGGGCAAGTCGACGTTGCTCCAGGCGGTAGGCCTGCTCGAGGGCGGGTTCGACGGTTCGATCCGCATCGCGGGCGCCGAGGCGGCCAAGCTCGACGCTCACGGGCGAACGGTGGTGCGGCGCGACTCGCTGGGGTTCGTCTATCAATTCCATCACCTGCTCCCCGATTTCGACGCGCGCGAGAATGTCGTGCTGCCGCAGCTCATCTTTGGGGCTGAGCGCGAGGCGGCAGAGGAACGGGCGGCGACGCTGCTGACCGCGCTCGGGCTGGGACATCGACTAACTCACCGGCCGAGCCAATTGTCGGGCGGCGAGCAGCAGCGCGTCGCGGTGGCACGCGCACTGGCCAACCGCCCGGCGCTGGTGCTCGCCGACGAACCGACGGGCAATCTCGACGAGAATACCGCCGACCGCGTGCTCGGCGAATTCCTTCGGCTGGTACGCGAGGAAGGCTCCGCCGCGCTCGTCGCCACGCATAACGAGCGGCTGGCGGCGAAGATGGACCGAGTCGTGCGCCTTCACGAGGGCGTCCTGCAGTGAACGCGTGGCGCGACGCGCCCGTGCTTATCGGCCGTCATGTCCGCCTGCGTCCGCTCGAGGCGGCGGATCGCGACGCTCTTGCCGCGGCGGCGGCGGGGCTTACCGATCTCTTCTACGCCAACGTCTCGGGGCTCGCAGACCCCGATCGCTTCATGGCGTCGGCGCTGAAGGAGCGTGATTATGGCCGCGCAATGCCCTTCGCGGTCGAGACGCCCGATCACGCGATCGTCGGGCTTACGCGTTTCATGCGGATGAGTGAGGCGCACCGCCGGGTCGAGATCGGCGGCACCTTCTACGCCCCTGCGGTGCAGCGCAGCGGCGTCAATACCGAGGCGAAGCTGCTGTTGCTCGGCCACGCCTTCGACGTGCTCGGCTGCAACGTGGTGCAGATCCGCACCGACTGGTTCAATCGCGCCTCGCAGCGCGCGATCGAGCGGTTGGGCGCAAAGCGCGACGGCGTGCTGCGCTCGCATCAGGTGATGGACGGAAGGGTTCGCGATATCGTCGTCTACTCGATCATCGCGGGTGAATGGCCAGGGGTGCGCCAGAATCTGCAGCATCTACTGGCACGGCATGAAGGGGCGGGGCGATGAGCGCGATCACTGATTTTGAGGTCAAGGCGGCGAACGGCAGCGCCGCCTCACTGGCCGAATATCGCGGCAAGGTGCTGCTGATCGTCAACACCGCCTCGAAATGCGGATTAACCCCGCAATACGCCGGGCTCGAGAAGCTGCACCGCGACTATGCCGATCGCGGCTTCGAGGTGCTCGGCTTCCCGTGCAATCAGTTCGGCGCGCAGGAGCCGGGCGATGCGGCGGAGATCGCCAGTTTCTGTTCGCTGACCTACGACGTGAGCTTTCCCGTCTTCGCCAAGATCGATGTCAATGGCCCTTCGGCCGATCCGCTGTTCGAACGCCTCAAGGCCGAGGCGCCGGGGCTGATGGGATCGAAGGCGGTGAAGTGGAACTTCACCAAGTTCCTGGTCGATCGCAACGGGCGGGTGGTCACCCGCTATGCGCCGACGACCAAGCCCGAGGATATTCGGCCCGACATCGAAAAGCTGCTCTAGCGCCCTCACCGCTCGGTAAGCGTGTGATCGGCACGCGCCCGAGAGGCCGCGCAAGTTGCGCTAATCCACAGGCTTTGCGCGCCCGGCGCTGGCGGAATCAGCGGCGAGTCCCTAGCCTAGGGGCATGTCGCATTCCGGGTTCGTGCCGCTCCGTATCTTCTCGTCCTACACCATGCTTGACGGCGCGATCGAACCGAAGGCGATCGCCAAGCAGGCTGCCAAGCTCGGCTTCCCCGCCGCCGGATTGACCGATCGCAACGGGCTGTACGCGGCGATGGCCTTCTCCGACGCGTCGTTTGATGCAGGCGTGCAGCCGATCATCGGAACGATGCTGGGCATGGCGCGGCCCGACATGCCCGAAGGCGTCGCGCCGATCGTCGATTGGATCGCGCTCTACGCGCAGGACGCGCGCGGCTACGACAACCTCTGCGAATTGGTCAGCCGCGCGCATCTCGACCGGCCGATCGATCTCGCCCCGCACGTCACGTTCGACGCGTTGGCGCAATGGTCCTCGGGCGTGATCGCGCTGACCGCGGGCGGGGAAGGCGGGCTCGCGCGCCTCTTCGCCGAGGATCAGCCCGATCGCGCGCGGCGCTACGCCGATCGGCTGGGCGAAATCTTCGGCGATCGCCTCTACGTCGAACTGTCGCGGCGCGGCGAGGCAATCGAGGAGCGTGCGGAGGCAGCGTTGATCGATCTCGCCTACCAGCGCGATCTGCCGCTTGTCGCGACCAACCCGTGCTGCTTTTCCGAACGCGCATTCGGCGGCGCGCATGACGCCATGCTGTGCATCGCCAATTCGACGTACGTCGAGAGCGAGGATCGGCCGCGCAGTTCGCCCGACGCGTGGATGAAGCCGGCCGACGCGATGCGCGCGCTGTTCGACGATCTGCCCGAAGCGATCGACAACACGCTGGTCGTCGCCCGCCGCTGCGCGATCGCCGCCCCCAAGCGCGCGCCGATCCTGCCGAGCCTTGCGGGCGATCGCGAGGGCGAAGCGGCGATGCTGCGTACTGAGGCGCACGCCGGTCTCGACGCGCGTCTCGCGCGGATCGCCGAACTTGCGACCGAACCGTTCGCCGAGGGGTGGCAGGCAGCGTATCGCAGACGGCTTGATTTCGAGCTCGACGTCATCATTCAGATGGGGTTCCCGGGTTACTTCCTGATCGTTGCGGACTTCATCAAGTGGGCGAAATCGCACGATATTCCGGTCGGCCCGGGGCGCGGATCAGGCGCCGGCTCGGTGGTCGCCTGGGCGCTGACGATCACCGATCTCGATCCGCTCCAACTCGGTTTGCTGTTCGAACGCTTCCTCAACCCCGAGCGCGTCTCGATGCCCGACTTCGACATCGACTTCTGCGAAACGCGGCGCGGCGAGGTGATCCGCTACGTGCAGGAGAAATACGGCCGCGATCAGGTGGCGCAGATCATCACCTTCGGTAAGCTCAAGGCGCGCGCGGTGCTGAAGGACACCGGGCGCGTCCTGCAGATGAGCTACGGCCAGGTCGATCGTCTCGCCAAGCTGGTGCCCAACCATCCGACCGATCCCTGGACGTTGAAGCGCGCGATCGACGGCGTTCCCGAACTGCACCGTGAGTACGCCAACGACAATCAGGTGCGCCACCTGCTTGACCTCGCGATGCAACTCGAGGGGCTGCCGCGCCACTCCTCGACGCACGCGGCGGGGGTGGTGATCGGCGATCGCCCCCTGTCGCAGCTCGTGCCGCTGTATCGCGATCCGCGTTCGGACATGCCCGTCACCCAGTTCGACATGAAATACGTCGAGGGCGCGGGGCTGGTGAAGTTCGACTTCCTCGGCCTGAAGACGCTCTCAGTTCTGAAGCGTGCACTGCAACTGCTTGCAAAGCGCGACATTCACGTCGATCTCGATGCGCTGACGTGGGACGATGAAGCGGTCTACGCCCTGTTGCAGAAGGGCGATACGGTTGGCGTTTTCCAGCTCGAATCCGAGGGGATGCGCCGCACGCTATCGGCCGTGCGACCGACCAATTTCGGTGATATTATCGCGCTCGTCTCGCTGTACCGCCCGGGCCCGATGGACAACATTCCATCGTTCGGACGGCGCAAGCAGGGGACGGAGGCGATCGAATATCCGCATCCGCTGCTCGAACCGATCCTGGCCGAGACCTACGGCATCTTCGTCTATCAGGAGCAGGTGATGCAGGCCGCGCAGGTGCTGGCCGGCTACTCGCTTGGCGGCGCCGATCTGCTGCGCCGTGCGATGGGCAAGAAGATCAAGGCCGAGATGGACGCGCAGCGTGCGACCTTCGTCAAAGGCTGCGCATCGGCCAACCAGATCCCGGCCGATCGCGCCAACGCGCTGTTCGACTTGATCGACAAGTTCGCGGGCTACGGCTTCAACAAGAGCCATGCGGCGGCCTATGCGTTGCTCGCCTATCAGACGGCGTGGCTGAAAGCGCATTACCCGCACGAGTTCTTCGCCGCGTCGATGGCGTACGATATCCACCAGACCGACAAGCTTGCGATCTTCTGTGACGACATGCGAAGAACGCAGGTCAAGTGTCTGCCGCCAAACATCAATCGTAGCCAGGCTGACTTCGACGTCGAGGTCGATGCGGAGGGGCCGGCAGTGCGTTACGCGCTTGCCGCGCTTAAATCGGTCGGCGAGGGGGCGATGGAGAAGCTGGTCGCCGAGCGAGCGGCGAGCGGCGCGTTCGCGAAGCTCGATGATCTGGCACACCGCGTCGATCCCCGGCTGATCAACAAGCGCCAGCTTGAAACGCTTGCCGCGGCGGGCGCCTTCGACCCGATCGAACCAAACCGCGCCGGCGTTTTCGCGGTGGCCGAGACGATGCTCGCAGTGGCAGCGCGGACGCACGACGCGCGCACCAGCGGGCAGGGTGGGCTGTTCGGCGATGCCGAGCCCGCGGGGGATGCGATCAAGCTTCCCGCGTCGGCGCGCTGGACCATGGCCGAGCGGATGGAACAGGAGAAGGAGGCGTTCGGCTTCTATTTTTCGGCGCATCCGGTCGACCGGCACGCGCATCTCGCGAAGAGCCACGGCGCGCGCCTCTACACCGCGCTTGCCGAGCTCGCGATCCCGGACGACGGAACGCGCGCCGGCGCAACGATGGCGGTGCTGGTCGAGGAGGCGCGGTGGCGCACCTCGGCGCGCGGCAAGCGGTATCTGATGGCGACGCTGAGCGACCAGAGCGGGCAGTTCGTCGCGACGTGTTTCGACGATGCCGTGGCCGGCGATCTCGAGGAAGCGGCGCGGGCGGGCGGCTGTGGGCTCGCTACGGTCGAACTCGATCGGCGCCCGGGCGAGGAAACGCCGCGCGTGACGGTGAAGCGTATTCAGCCGTTCGAGACGCTGGCCTCGCTCGCTCGTTTTGTCGTCGAGGTGGTGATCGATGCGCCCGTAGCAATGCCGGCGCTCGCGGCGATGCTCGAGCACCAGCGCGGCGCGCGCGGCGAGGTGATCGTACGCGCGCTGGTGGCGAACGGCGAAGCAACCGTGCTGCTCGGGCGCGACTTCCTGCTGGACATCGAGCTGGTTCAGCAGATCGAAGGGCTACCGGGCGTTAGGCAAGTGACGCTGCGCCAGTCGGAGACGCGGCTCGCGCTGGTGGGCTGACGACAGCCGACTCGCCGCTCAGAACAGCTCGCCCTGCGGCCCGCGCGGCGGGCGGAAGAGGTCGGTGCGCAGCTGCATCTTCTCGCGGTTCTGATCGATGCCGTGCTTTCGGCGCGCGATCAGGAAGCGGGTGCGCAGCAGATCCGCCCACGGCCCCTGTCCGCGCATCCGGGTGAAGAAACCGGGATCGTTGTCGCGCCCGCCGCGCAGCGACTGGATCGTTGCCATAACCTTGTTCGCGCGATCGGGGAAATGTGCGTCGAGCCAGGCACGGAACAGCGGGGCGACCTCCCACGGCAGGCGCACGGGGATGAACGAGACACCGCGTGCGCCCGCCGCTGCGGCACGCGCGACTACCGCCTCGACTTCGTTGTCAGTGATCGCGGGAATGATTGGTGCCATGTTGACGTAAACCGGCACGCCGGCGTCGGCGAGCGTGCGCACTGCCGCCAGCCGGCGCTCGGGATGCGGCGCGCGTGGCTCAATCGTCATCGCGATTCGCGGATCGAGCGACGTCACCGAAATCGCGACGCCGGCAAGGCCCTTCGCCGCCATCGAGGCGAGCAAATCGAGATCGCGCACTACTCGGTTCGACTTGGTGGTGATCATCACCGGATGGTCGCATTCGGATAAAATCTCGAGCAATTCTCGCGTGATGCGCCATGTCGCTTCGATTGGCTGATAGGGGTCGGTGTTGGTCCCCATCGCGATCGGTGCGCAGCGATAGCCCGGTCTTGATAGCTCGACGCGCAGCAACGCCGCCGCATCGGGCTTCGCGAACAGCTTGGTTTCGAAGTCGAGCCCGGGCGACAAATCGTGGAAGGCGTGGCTTGGGCGCGCGAAGCAGTAGATGCAGCCGTGCTCGCAGCCACGATAGGCATTGATCGAACGGTCGAACGGCACGTCCGGTGACGTGTTTCGGGCGATGATCGTTCTTGGCCGCTCGATTGTTACAGTGGTGCGGATGGGCGGCACGGCGCCGTCGATCGCCTCGCGCTCGTCGAGCCAGTCACCGTCAGCCTCAGTCTGCGGCAGGTTGAAGCGCGCGCTCTCCGCGTTCAGCGTCGCGCCGCGGGCGACTCGTTTGGATGGCTGCGCCATCCGTAGGAACGTATCAGGAACATATGTGGCGTCAACGCCACTTGCCGGTCTCCATCCAGCGAAGCAGCGGCTTGAGTGGGGTGATCCATACGATGCCGGTGACGACGTAGAACACAAGCTGCGCGATCCAGTGCCAGCCGCCGATCACGTCGGAAAAGCTGACGATGACGATGCACCAGACAAGAATCAGCGTGAGGATCGCGAGCATGCCAACGGGTTTGCGCCACGATGGCGTCATGCTTCTATCCAATCGTTCTCGGTGATGATGGCGTGGAGCGGCACATCCCACGGATCCGTGGGAATGTAATCGACCTGCTGTACGGCAAAGGCGATGCCGATCCGCCGCGCGTTCGGATAGGCCGCGAAGGCGCGATCGTAGTGGCCTGCGCCTTGTCCCAATCGGGAGAGGCGGCCATCGAAGGCGACGAGCGGTGTAAGAATGATATCGGGGGCAACGGGTGCCGCGCTGTCGGCCGGTTGGGAAAGCCCGAAGGGGCCGACACTGAGCGCCCGCCCGATCTGCCATGAGAGGAAGCGCAGCGGCGTCGCCCTGTCCACCACATACGGTAGCGCGAGCGCGCAGCCAGCGGCCCAAGCCGCTTCGTGCAGCGGCGCAGGATCGGCTTCACCGCCGATCGGCCTGTAGCTCGCCACCGTCAATTCCGGCGCGAGCAACGCGCGAAAGATCGCCGGAACTTGGAGGGTGGGGCGCTCGTCGCCCAGGGCGGCGCGTGCCGCGCGGGCCGCCCGTCTGATTGCCTGCTTGTCGATCACGTTCGGCTCAGCGGAAGAGGGTGACGGGACCGCCGTGGCCGTTTGCCGGGATATCCACTGACGCCTAATACGTCAGGTGGGGACCATGTACGTCGGACCAGGGTCCGGGCAGGGACAGCCCCCTAGGATGATGAATAGCCTCAGGGATAGTTGCTGGCTCGCACCGGGCAGTACCCGTCGAGCACGATCTAGTCATTGTCGGGCAGATGCTCAAGGGCGGCGGCGAGCGCTTCGAGCCGATCGGCGACATAGGCGAGTGGGACATCGTCCGTCGGGGGCGGCGCGCTCTTGGCGTCGTTCAGCTCGTCGGCGAGCATCAGCGCGATCAGCAACATCGCGCGCGCCGTGTCGGTGTCGCCGGCGGCACGCCGCGCGCGATCCCAGCGTGCCTCGACCATCGCGCCAAGCTTGCGGACCTGCGCTTCCTCGCCGTCACGACAATTGACCGGCCAGCGGTTGCCGCCGATCTCGAGCGTCACGCGCGCCATCAGCCGACGTCCTTTGCCGCGCCGGCGGTCGTTCGATCGATTTCCACAATGGTAGCGGCGACTTCCAGCCGCAGCGCGTGATGTCGTTCGCGCAGCGCCAATTCGTGATGCGCGCGCCGATCCAGCGCCACCTCGATGCGCCTGATCGCGGCATCGATCCGCGTCACAGCGTCGTTATTTGTCATGGCGTTGGCTTAAGGTGCTGCCACGGCATCGGCAAGCCCCGATCCCGCGGCACGGCAGGGGTAACCGGCGGGTGTGGTTGACGCGGCGCATCACTCGCGCAAAGGCGCGCCTATTATTCGGGACGAGCGGAGAATCGGGCGGCATGACGAAGGTTGCGATCAACGGTTTCGGGCGCATCGGCCGCCTGGTGGCGCGGGCGATGCTGGAGCGCGGCGGCGATCTGGAACTGGTGACGATCAACGATCTCGCCGATGCCAAGTCCAACGCCTGGCTGTTCAGCCGCGACAGCGTGCACGGCCGCTACCCCGGCACCGTGGTGGCGGAGGGCAATGATCTCGTCATCGACGGCAAGCACATCCGCGTGACGGCCGAGCGTGATCCGGCGAACCTGCCGCACAAGGAACTCGGCGTCGACCTGGTGCTCGAGTGCACCGGCTTCTTCACCGATCGCGCGAGCGCGCAGAAGCACATCGACGCCGGCGCGAAGAAGGTGCTGATCTCGGCACCGGCGAAGGGCGTCGACCTCACCGTCGTCTACGGCGTGAACCACGACAAGCTCGAGGCGGGGCATGCCATCGTCTCCAACGCGTCGTGCACCACCAACTGCCTCGCGCCCGTCGCCAAGGTGCTGAACGATGCGATCGGCATCGAGCGCGGCCTGATGACGACGATCCACGCCTACACCAACGACCAGAAGATCCTCGACCAGATCCACCCCGATCTGCGTCGCGCCCGCGCCGCGGCGATGAACATCATCCCGACGACGACCGGCGCCGCGCGCGCGGTGGGCGAGGTGCTGCCCGAACTGAAGGGCAAGCTCGACGGTTCGGCGGTGCGCGTCCCCGTCGCCGACGGCAGCCTCGTCGACCTCACCTTCACGCCGAAGCGCGATACCAGCGTCGAGGAAGTCAACGCGCTGCTCAAGGCCGCCGCGGAAGGCCCGATGGAAGGCGTGTTGTTCTATTCGGACGAGCCGCTCGTCTCGATCGACATCGTCCACACCCCCTATTCGTCGACCGTCGACAGCCTGGAAACGGCAGTGATCGACGGTAAGCTCGTCCGCGTCGTCAGCTGGTACGACAATGAATGGGGTTTCTCGAACCGCATGGTGGATACCGCCGCGCTGATGGCGAAGCTGGGGTAATGTCGATCGGCCGCCTCGCCGGGATCGCGCGTCATGCGTTTCCGAAATCGCCGATGGAGGTGATCGAGGCGGCCGAGGTGACGCTCGAAGGCGGCATCGCGGGCGATTATCGCGGCGCGATGAAGGGCAAGCCGTACAAGCGACAGGTGACGCTGATCGAGCGCGGGGACTGGGACGCGGCGATGGCCGATGTCGGCCATGCGTTGCCGTGGCAGGAGCGGCGCTCGAACCTGCTCGTCGACGGGCTCGATCTGCCGCAGGTCGCCGGCGCGCGGTTGCGTATCGGGGCCGACGTGATTCTCGAAGTGACGCGCGAGACCGATCCGTGCGAGCGGATGGAAGCGCTCGCGGACGGGCTGAAGGCGGCGCTTGCGAGCGACTGGCGCGGCGGCGTCTGTACGAAAGTAGTGCACGGCGGCCGGATCGCCGTCGGCGATGAGATCAGGATCGAGGAATCATGCCTAAGTCATTCCGTACACTCGACGATATCGGCAGCGACATCCGCGGCAAGCGCGTCCTCGTCCGCGAGGATCTGAACGTCCCCTTCGCCGACGGTGCGGTGACCGACGACACGCGGCTGCGCGCCACGCTGCCGACGGTGCTCGAACTCGCCGACAAGGGCGCCATTGTCCTGATCCTGGCGCACTTCGGTCGTCCCAAGGGCGTGCCGACACCGGACATGTCGCTGGCGCAGATCGTCAAGCCGTACGAGGCGGTTCTCGGTCGCGCCGTCCGCTACGTCGACTGGGAAGGCGACACGGCGAACGTCGCGACGCTTCAGCCGGGCGATATCGCTGTGCTGGAAAATACGCGTTTCTTCGGCGGCGAGGAGAAGAACGCCGGCGACGTGATCGATCGCTTCGCCGCGCTGGGCGACTTTTACGTCAACGATGCCTTCTCCGCCGCGCACCGCGCGCATGCCTCGACCGAAGGTCTCGCCCACCGGCTTCCGGCCTTCGTGGGCCGCGCGATGGAGGCGGAGCTCGACGCGTTGCAGAAGGCGCTCGGCGAGCCCGAGCATCCCGTCGCCGCGGTGGTCGGCGGCGCGAAGGTGTCGACCAAGCTCGATGTGCTGAAGCACCTCGTCGGCAAGGTCGATCACCTCATCATCGGCGGCGGCATGGCCAACACCTTCCTCGCCGCGCGCGGCGTCGACGTCGGTAAGAGCCTGTGCGAGCACGATCTGACCGGCACGGCAGAGGAGATCCTCGACGCCGCGGATCGGGCCGGCTGCACCGTTCACCTGCCGTACGACGTCGTCGTCGCGAAGGAGTTCAGGCCGAACCCGCCGACGCGCACCGTCAACGTTCACGAGGTCGCGCCCGACGAGATGATCCTCGACGTTGGCCCATCGGCGGTCGAGGCGCTCGGCGATGTCCTCAAGAACTGCCGCACCCTGGTATGGAACGGGCCGATGGGCGCGTTCGAGACGGCGCCGTTCGACACCGCCACCGTCGCGCTCGCCAAAACGGCGGCCGCGCTGACGGTCGACGGCAGCCTCGTCTCGGTCGCGGGTGGGGGCGACACCGTCGCCGCGCTCAATCACGCCGGCGTTGCCGACGACTTCACCTTCGTCTCCACCGCGGGCGGCGCCTTTCTCGAATGGATGGAAGGGCGCGAGCTGCCCGGCGTCGCCGCGCTGACGCGCTGAGCCGTCCGCACGGCGACTAGCCAAAGCGCCGTGCCCCGCGTACGAGGCGCCGCATACGTATGCATGACGCGAAGGGGACTGCCACGATGACGCCTGCCGAGATGACCACCAAGATCGCTACCGGTGAGGGTTTCATCGCCGCGCTCGACCAGTCGGGCGGGTCGACGCCGAAGGCGCTCAAGGGATATGGCATCGAGGAAGGCGCCTGGTCGAACGACGAAGAGATGTTCGGCCTGATCCATGACATGCGCGCGCGGATCATCACCTCGCCATCATTCACCGGCGACAAGGTGATCGGCGCGATCCTGTTCGAGCGCACGATGGATGGCGAGGCCGGCGGCAAGCCGGTGCCGCAGGCGCTGCAGGATCGCGGCGTCGTGCCGTTCCTCAAGATCGACAAGGGGCTGGAGGACGAAGCCAACGGCGTGCAGCTTATGAAGTCGATGCCCGGCCTCGACGCGCTGCTCGATCGCGCCGCGAAGCTCGGCATCTTCGGCACCAAGGAGCGCTCGGTGATCAACCTCGCCAATCGCGAAGGGATCGCCGCGGTGGTTGCGCAGCAGTTCGAGGTGGCGCAGCAGGTGCTGGGTCACGGCCTCGTCCCGATCATCGAGCCCGAGGTGAACATCAAGAGCGCGGAGCGCGTCCAGGCGGACGAGATTCTGCGCGACGAGCTGGCGAAGGCGCTCGACGCGATGCCGGGCGATGCCAAGGTGATGCTCAAGCTGTCGCTGCCGACCAAGCCCGATCTGTTCTTGCCGCTCGTTCAGCACCCGCGCGTGCTCCGCGTCGTCGCGCTGTCGGGCGGCTACGAGCGGCCCGAGGCGTGCGTCGAGCTGGCGAAGAATCAGGGCGTCATCGCCAGCTTCAGCCGGGCGCTGCTGCAGGATCTGCGCCACGGCATGAGCGACGCCGAGTTCGACGCATCGCTCGGTTCGGCGATCGACGAGATCTGGCGCGCGTCCGCGCGCAAGGCACCCGTCGCCGCAGCAGCGTAAGCGCGCGTGGTCGAGCGCAAAGCCGACCCTGATGAAGCATGGACGGCGGTCGACGAGTATATCGTTGATCGCCTGATCCCCGACGATCCGTCGCACGTGCGCGACGCGAATGCCGCGGCGGGCCTGCCCGACATCGACGTGTCGATACCGCAGGGCAAGATGCTGCATTTGCTGGCGCGTGCGTGCGGCGCCCGTCGCGTGCTCGAGATCGGCACGCTCGGCGGCTATTCCACCGTATGGCTGGCGCGTGCCGTCCCCGCGGACGGAGCGGTCGTCACGCTCGAGATCGATCCCCATCATGCCGAGGTAGCGCGCGCCAACCTTGCCGCAGCCATGCTCGCCGATCGCGTCACGGTGATCACCGGCGACGCGCACGCCAGCCTCGCGGCGCTGACCGGCGCGTTCGATCTGGTGTTCATCGACGCCGACAAGCCCTCAAACGTTGCCTATTTCGCAGAAGCGACGCGGCTGTCGCGCCCGGGTACGATGATCATTATCGACAATGTCGTGCGCGAAGGCGACGTGCTCGATCCCACCAGCGACGATCCGCGCGTTCAGGGAACGCGCGCGCTGTTCGATGCGATCGCTGGCGAACCGCGCCTCAGCGCGACCGCGGTTCAGACCGTCGGCGCAAAGAAATGGGATGGGTTCATCGTCGCGTTGGTCGACTGACCCGATGACCGGAAAAGCGTGGAGCGGGTAACGGGAATCGAACCCGTGTATTCAGCTTGCAGCGCAGAAACCGCGCATTTCTCACGTTTTTCTGTGCAGAATCTACCTATCTCAGTCCAATATCGTCCAATGTAATTCAAGCTTGATGACCTAACTCTGGATACGCAGGTTGGGCGTTCGGATGCCTTTCAAGCGGATAGGGAATTACCCGCGGCGGGTAGAACATAACGAGAACTTAAACCCCACAGAACTTTACGTGAACAAGTTACACCGAACGCATCAAGTATATGTAGACACGACGCCGCAACGGACCTATCAGGCGAATCATGTCAGCGATCGACGGCAAGCTACAAGAATACCAGCTAGAGGTCGGTTATTGGACCGACCGACAGCGCGGGTATGAGTCGCAAGCGCGAGAGTGCGCGCTTAAGGCCGACCTGCTCCGCTCGCGTATCGCGGGTATCAAGGAAGCCTTGCAGATCCTTGAGTCGACGGAGGCGGAGGCGCCTTCAACCGAAGCGTCAGCTTCAGGCGCTGCGCGTTTGACCGTCCGCAAGCGCCAGCGCAGCCTAACGGGTCATTGGCAGCAGATCATGCAGTTGGTGGATGGTCACGAGGGCTTTGACTACGACACTCTAGCCGAAGCCGTCGAAGCCGTTGGGCACGATGCCAATCGCGACACTCTGCGATCGCAAATGTCACTCTACAAACAGAGTGGAATCGTCGAAGCTATCGAAGATGGGCGCTTCCGCCTCACGGACGCGGGTCGCCGTGTGGCAGGAATTGCACAATCAGATACGGGGGAAGTCCCCCCGAACGAGAACGGGGCGGCAGAAGCCGCCCCGGAAGCCCGGCCGGACGCCAATCCGGCCTAACCGAAACCCCGAACCCCCAATGATCTAGAGAGGTAGGTGCAAGCGTGACGGCGATATTATGAACCCAGCCGGTTGAACCGGCAGGCCCTGCGCCGGCGTGGCCGGGGCAGGGCCATACTCCTACGTCGATGTGAAAAACTCGTCAACAAGAGGACTATGGTTATGACAAAGAATGGAGGCGGGAAGCCGCCCACTCCGCGTGACAGCGGAAAGAACCCTTCCTCGATTGCTGGGCGTGTGCTTGGCGGGGGGAAGCCGACTGCGGCTGAGGCGCGCATTCTCGCCGCGTCTGTCATGTCTCAGAACCAGAAGCCCTAGCCGTAAAACTAAGGCTATGGGTTAGCTAAGTTATAGAACGCAGCGTGCAGGTGTGTGGATCATCTCCGACATCTGCACGCTGTTTGTTTATTCGACTAGGTCGTAAACTCACAAAGGTGGCCAACATGGACGCTTAGGCGTTTTGCGCGATCGCTATGAGTGCGCTGATTGCGAGTAGGGCGGTGAAGAACGCGTAGAAGCCTATGAGCGTCCAGAACCATGACGGAGCTTCGTGGCGCTGATACGTCTCGTACCATGGTGCGACGACACGCTCCCTTCTTACCGATCGCGCGGTGTTCCAGCCTATAATTGCGGCCAAGATGCCCAAAGCAATGGGTATGCCGAACACGTTGTTCTCCCCGGTGAGAAGCATAAGCGGATTTGACAACGCCTTCCATCGGGTGGGAACATCTGATTCAGGGCGGGCATGAGCCGATACGACCTGACCGACTTCGAGTGGCGTGTGATCGAGCCGCTGCTCCCCAACAAGCCAAGAGGCGTGCCGCGCGTCGATGACCGGCGAGTGCTGAACGGCATCTTCTGGGTGCTGCGCTCCGGTGCGCCGTGGCGCGACCTGCCCGAACGCTACGGCCCGCGCACCACCTGCTACTATTTCGATGCCCGCAAGTGACGTGTGCCATCACACACTTCGCGGCGGCGGGGCGGGTGCGATCTGCGACACAACCGATTCGTCTTTGAGATTAAAAAGGACGTCGCCCCTTGGAGCCACGATCAACGATTCGCGTAGCGTTAGGACAATTTCGCTCAACGATAGAGCGGCGTCGCGAACCCGTGTTTCCAGCTTTGCCTACTCGACACGGGAATTTACGCCTAACAACCTTGACTTAGACAAAATAAGTCTGTAAAATCAAAGTGGAGCGGGTAGCGGGAATCGAACCCGCGTATTCAGCTTGGAAGGCTGCTGCACTACCATTGTGCTATACCCGCGTGCGATGACGCGTGAGGCGCCCTGCCACGATCGCGCGCCCTTGGTCAACCGGCTCAATCGGCGTCGTGCGCGTCCTCCTGGCGCTTCAACCGGCGCTCGAGCACGCCGATCCGGCGATTCATTGCGATGATCAGGTCAAGCAGCGGCGCGATCGCGGCCGCCGGCGCCGGGGTGACAGCATCCGGCGCTGGTCCCGTCTGTGGTGGGACGAGTTGCAGCCCGAAGTCGTTCGCCAGCGCGGCATTGGTATCGGCGAACGAGGCGACAAAGCGCGACCATTCCGCGCCCCGCGGCAGCGTCGATCGTGGGTCGACGTCGCGATAGCGGCGCGTGGCGACCTTGTTGTCGCTTAGCGCGCGCTGCAGCGGATCGGGCAGCGCTTCGCCGTCAGCCTGCCCCTGATAGAGCCGGAACAGCGTCATCAGGGCTGGATCGGGCGTCTCATAGTGCCGCGTCGCGTCGCCACCCTGCGGCACGCTGCCGAGACCGGTGACGGCCAGGAAGTCAGCGACGACATCGGGCGTTTGATCGTAGGAGCGCAGGTGAAGGCGCTCGGCCCCGATAGCACGCAGCCATGCTTCGATGACGGCGCGATAACCGCCGCCGCGCGCCTCCGCCAGCGGCAGCCACTCGGCGAACGCGCGGAGCGGGCCCGGGTAGGTCTTGTGCTTGACGCCCCATTGCAGATACGCCGACACGAGCCAGCTTGCCTGGTGGCGAAAATAGAGGATCACCTCGGCATCGCAGACTGGCCGAAGCCGCTCAACGACCCGCCCGACGACGCCTGCGTGGCGGGCGAGCGCAATCTGGCTCCAGATGAACGTCTGAACGCCGGGCCGCGCTTCGATCTTCTCCTGCAGCAAGCTGACCAGCCGATCCTCGATCGCAGCGTCGCGGGACAATGCATCCTCCAGCGCTGCGGACGAAGCGAAGTCGTGCGGCGACGCTGCGCCGCGCTCGAGAAACATGCCCAGGTACGCCGCGCCGTGATCCCGCAACGCTGCCGAATTCTCACGGCAGTATTTTTGGATCGCCGACGAGCCGGACTTGCCGAGCCCGGCGTGGATTACCAGCCGCCTGCGCGGAGGCGGGGCTGTGCTGCTGAGGCCCGGTTCTGCCGTCATGCGTGCCTTGTAGAGGCGCGAACCCGCCAAAGGGAAGTTCTGCGGGGTCGTTGGGCGCTAAGCGCAGGAAACCGACCCTACGTGCACCGAAGCGTCGTTGAAGAACAAATCTACGTGACGGCTAGGTCACGTCAAGGCGGCGAAAAGCCGTCACAGGTTCGACGCTATCACGCTGATCCCACCGCGCGGGGAAGGTGGTGGAAGGGACTGGATTCGAACCAGTGTACACTTGCGTGGGCAGATTTACAGTCTGCTGCCTTTAACCACTCGGCCACCCTTCCACAGGGCCGCTTCTGGAAGCGAGGGGGCCCAATGCCGAAGCCGGCGGCGCGTGTCAACGCGCTGTTGACGATCGCGATCGCGGTTGCGCGCACTGCGTGCCACGCATAGCAGCGCAGCGACGATTTCGTCGCAGAGGTTTCGATGCAGACACATCCGCAGAAGGTCCGATCCACCAGCCCCGCAGCGCCCATAGGGCGACGCTGATGGCGGGGCGTGGGCATCGACCGAGCAAGGCATCGGCGGGACGTCCCCGTTTCTGGGGACGGCACGCGGTGACGGCGGCGCTCGCCAATCCCGCACGTGTGGTGCGCAAATTGTGGGGCACGCGCGAGGCGTTGGCGGGCCTTTCGCTGCCGCCGATCCTACCCGTCGTCTACGCCGAGGCGCCCGATCTCGGGCGGATGGTGCCGGCGGATGCGCCGCATCAGGGGCTCGTGATCGAGGTCGATCCGCTTGAGGAGATCTGGCTGGGCGACCTGCTCGAACAGGGGCGTGACGATCGTCGGCCGCTGGTGGTGCTCGATCAGGTGACCGATCCGCACAATGTCGGCGCCGTGTTGCGCTCCGCGGCGGCGTTCGACGCGCTCGGCATCGTCACGCAGGATCGTCACGCGCCGCCCGAATCGGGGGCGCTGGCGCGCGCTGCGTCGGGCGCGCTTGAGACGGTGCCGTGGGTGCGCGTGGTGAACCTCGCGCGGGCGCTCGACGAAATATCGGAGGCGGACTTCTGGCGCATCGGCCTGACGGGCCATGCCGACCAGACGCTGGGCGCAGTGATGGGCGAGGCGAAGGTCGCGATCGTGCTTGGCGCGGAAGGCGAGGGGATGCGCCAGAATACCGAGGCGCATTGCGACCAGCTGGCGAAGCTGCCGATCAGCGAGAAGGTCGAGAGCCTCAACGTCTCCAACGCCGCGGCGATCGCGCTCTACGCTGCGACCACCCGATAGGCGTGCGGCTCCCCGGTGTGTGGCAGGGGAGCCGACCGATCAATCCTCTTCGGCGATCCGCACCCGCAGGCCGTCGAGTGACGCGTCGAAGGGTACCTGACACGACAAGCGCGAATATTCGTCGCGACTGCTCGACGAATCGAGCAGATCGTTCTCGTCCTCGCTGATCGGCGACAGCTTGTCGGCGAAGGCGGGATCGACGTGTATGTGGCACGTCGCGCAGCTGCAGCAGCCGCCGCACAGTGCCAGGATCTCGTCGATCCCGGCATCGCGAATGACTTCCATCACCGACAGGCCCGCCTCGCCGGTGATCTCGCGTTCTTCCCCGTCGCGCAGCGTGACGATAAGCTTGGGCATGATGATCCTCTCGCAGATTCGCTCGCCCAATGCCTACGTTCGCGGCGTGTCGCAATGGGGCTGAGCGAGGCGCAACTGCGCGCCGACCTCGACGCGCTTGCCGCGATCGAGCCGCTGTTCGGCGAAGCGGTGCAGCGCGTCGGCTACCCGCCGACCCGCATCCGTGCGCGCGGCTATGCGACGCTGCTGCGCACGATCGTCGGCCAGCAAGTAAGCGTCAAGGCGGCCGATTCGATGTGGCGCAAGCTCGACGCGGCGTTGGGCGACGCCGGGGAACCGACGCGCGTGCTCCAGGCAAGCGACGAGGAACTTCGTGCAGCCGGAATGTCGCGGCAGAAAGCCGGCTATGCGCGCAGCCTAGCGGAAGAGGTGACCAGCGGCCGTCTCGATTTCGACGGTTTGCCGGACGACGACGAACAGGCGATCGCCAACCTGGTTCGCGTCAAGGGCATCGGGCGGTGGTCGGCAGAGGTCTATCTGCTATTCGCGGAAGGGCGGGGGGATATCTGGCCAGCGGGCGACCTAGCGGTGCAGATCGAAGTCGGCCGCATCCTCGGCCTCGAAGCGCGACCGAGCGAGAAGCTGACGCGCGAGCTAGGCGAACGCTGGCGGCCGTATCGCGGCGCGGCGGCGATCTTCACGTGGCACCATTATGGTGCCGGGGCGGACGCCGCGCCGGTGTGACGCACCGGCCGGTCGGCGTGCCCCTAACCAGCGGCTGGGCTCCCTTAGCGCGCCGGCTTCCAGGTCTGCGTCTGGCACAGGAAGGCGATGCAGCCCTTCACCTTGAGCGTGCCATTCGCTTCGCGCGAGACGATCGACTTGTAGCTCTTGCCCGTACGCGGGTCGTAGATGCGGCCGCGCCAGTCGCTGCCCGAATCGCTGAAATCGGACAGGATCGGCAGGCCGACGATCGGCCGCGAGCGCAGCTTGGCGTCAGGATTGTTGACGTCGGTCGTCGGCGCGCCGGGACGTGCCTTCAGCACCGTCTGAATGCGCCCGCAGGTCGCCCCGCCACACGGCCCGACGAGCACCACCGCGCTGCCGTCCTCCGTCAGCCATCGCCCCGCGATCGGCTGGGCGGCCTGTGCCGTGCCGGCGATGGTCAGGGCGAACAGGGCGGCAGCGGCGCGAGCGATGATCATGGGCGCTTCTGTAGGGGAGGATAGGTCGCGCGGGCAATGGAGGATTGCCGAGGAGGATCGGCCGGGAACCATCGTCTCGAACGGCTGCCTCAACGAAATGCTGATGCCCATCAGTATGGCGGGGCGCGGCAATGGTTGAAAGCGCCCGCATCGTCCCGCATGGCGGGGCGGATGAGCACGCCCGCGCCCAACCTCATGCGATCCCTGCCGGAAGTACACGGGTCGATCCGCGTGCCCGAAGGGGCGGGGTTCTGGCGGCGGCTGCTGGCCTTCGCCGGGCCGGGTTGGCTGATCGCGGTCGGCTATATGGACCCGGGGAACTGGGCGACCGACATCGCCGGTGGTTCGGCGTTCGGCTACACGCTTTTGTCGGTCGTGCTGCTGTCGAACCTGATGGCGATCGTGCTGCAATCGCTTTCGGCGCGGCTGGGCATCGGCGCGGGGATCGATCTCGCACAGGCGTGCCGGCGACACTATTCCAAACCGGTCGCGCTTGTCCTGTGGGTGCTGTGCGAGGTGGCGATCATCGCGTGCGACCTTGCGGAGGTGCTGGGCACTGCGATCGCGTTGAAGCTGCTGTTCGGCCTGCCGCTGATCGCGGGCGTCTGCGTCACCGCGCTCGACGTGTTCCTGATCCTCGCGCTGCAGCGATACGGCTTTCGGCGGCTGGAAGCATTCGTCGCGGCGCTGCTGGTGGTGATCGCCGCCTGCTTCGCGCTCGAACTGTTCTGGGCGGGGCCGGACTGGTCGGCGGCCGCCGCGGGGCTGGTGCCGTCGGCGCAGATCGTGACCAACCCGGCGATGCTGTATATCGCGATCGGTATCCTGGGCGCGACGGTGATGCCGCATAATCTGTACCTGCATTCCGCCATCGTGCAGACCCGTGCGGTCAGCGCTGGCATCGCGACCAAGCGCGACGCGCTGAAGATGGCGACGATCGATTCGACCGTAAGTCTTGGTCTCGCGTTCTTCATCAACGCCGCGATCCTGGTGCTCGCCGCCGCGACCTTCCACGTCGCCGGGCGGACCGAGATCGCGGATATCGAGGACGCGCATCGGCTGCTCGCGCCAATGCTGGGCGTGGGTGCAGCGAGCGCGGTATTCGCGATCGCGCTACTGGCAAGCGGGCAGAATTCCACCGTCACCGGCACGCTCGCCGGCCAGATCGTAATGGAGGGGTTCCTCGAACTGCGGCTGCCGATGTGGCTGCGACGACTGATCACGCGCGGCCTCGCGATCGTCCCGGCGGTGATTGGCGTCGCGCTCGCGGGCGACAGCGGCGCAACGCAGCTCCTCGTGCTGAGCCAGGTAGTGCTCAGCCTTCAGCTGCCGTTCGCCGTGCTGCCACTCGTCGCCTTTACCGCCAATCGGCGAATGATGGGGGAAATGGCCGCGCCGCGCTGGCTTGCCGCGCTCGCCTGGGCGATCGCGGCGGTGATCCTGACCCTGAACGGCTGGATGCTGTGGGGGCTGATCGCGGGTTAGGCGATCAGCCGTTCGCGCAGCGCCGCCCGGCGTTGTGCGTCGACGCCGAGTATTGCCTCCGCATAAGCTTCGGTCGAGCCGAACCGATCGTTGATCGACCTGGTGGCGGTGTGCAGATACCCCGCGTCGACCCCCATCAGCGCGACGATCGCGTCGTCGGTGATCTGCGCACCGTAGCGCTCGCGGATCGACCCGCCCGCGGCCGCGATGCGTTTCTGCGGATCGCCCGCGGTATTGGTGAGGAGGTAATCTGCCATCACATCGTCCTCGTGGACGCCGAGCAGCCGGTGAAGCACCGCGACGGCGAGCCCGGTGCGATCCTTGCCTGCGAGGCAGTGCAGCAGGCTGGCGCCGTCGCGCGTCGCGAGCGCCTCGAAATACAGCGTCAGCGATCGGACGAGCACGTCGCGGAACGGCATGTTGACGTAGAGCTTGGTCATTGCCGCGCGCGCCTCATCCGCCGTGGTGATGCCGCGGCCGGCTTCCTCGTGCGGGGCGAGCTCGGAACCTGCCGTCTCGCCCGGCGCGAAAAGCACCAGCCCATCGAAACCATCGTGGCGCAGGCACGGCATCATCTGCCGCTCGCTATCGCCGCGCAGATCGATCACCGTCCGGATGCCGAGTTCCGACACCGACGAAAGATCCGCCGGCGTCGCGCCGCCGTGCTGGCCCGAGCGCCAGAGCACCCCCTGCTTGAGCCGGCCGTCGCGCGCAGCATAGCCGCCGTAGTCGCGAAAATTGTGGATGCCTTCGAAGGCGCGGACACGATCGTTCATGCGCGGCTGATTAGCCAATCCATATGACGATGTCGCGTCGATTAAGCGATCGGGCTTAGTTGTCGCCGTCCTTGTACTTCATCTCGAGGAACCGGCCGCGCGTCTCGAGCGAATCGAGGTCGCCGCGCGCGAGTTCCTCGCTCATCTGCCCGATCTCGCGCTCGATCAGCTCCAGCCCTTCGACGAGCTGTCGATCGGGCGTTTTGCCGTTGCGCTCGGTGCCGCGCAGCGCGGCGGGTACGCGCTGATAATCGCGGACGAATTCGGGCAGCTGTTCGCCGACCAGGCGGCGAATGTCCGCGCCGGCGGGCGTGTCGTCGCCGACCGACTGCAACTGCTTGCCAAGCGTGTCGAGGCGCAGCCCGATACGGTCGGCCACCTGCACCGCCGGCGCGGGCAGGGCTGGGCGCTGCGCGTCGAGCCAGCGCGTCGTCTGCAGCGGCAGCGTTTTCAGGTCGCTGCGCGCAAGCTTCTCCTGCGCGACGGGGCGGGGACCGGGGGCAAAGGCGATCGCGATCGTCACTGCCAGCATCACCATCAGCACTGCGAGCGCGCCGAAGATGCCGAGCGGCACGACGGCGAGCCCGATCACCATCGCGGCAACGAGGACCGCTGCATTGGCGGCACCAATCGCCGCGAGCCGCTTGCCGACGCTGCGCTGCGCCCGCGGGCGACGCGTCGGCGCTACACCCTCGAAGGATTGCAGTCGGACGCGATCGAGCGCGCCCCGTGCGCTCGCCAGCGCCTGATCGGTATCGTGCGAGGTCACAGCGACTCCAGCTTGAACGTCTCGGGCGCGGAGCCGATGCGGTTCTGCGCGGCGCCTTCGGCACGCGCGATATAACCGCGCGACTTCTCGACCTCGGTCGATAGCGTCGTCACCGTCGTCTTCATCGAATCGAGCGCCTTGAGCTTGAACGTGTCGATCGCGTCCATCGTCTCGTAGATGTTCTGGAACGCACGCTGCAGCGTCTCGACCGGGATCGCGGAGCTCGCCGCCTGCTCGTGGATGCGCGCGGTATTCTCGCGCAGCAGCTTACCCGTCGAATCGATGATGTTGGCGGTGGTCGTGTTGAGCTGCGTGATCTGTTCGAGCACCAGCCTCTGATTGGTCATCGCCTGCGCGACGGTGACCGCGGTGCGCAGCGCGGCCACTGTGGTGGTCGAAGCGCGATCGACGCCCTTGATCAGCTCGACGTTGTTCTTCTTGACCAGATCGAGCGCGAGATAGCCCTGCACCGTTACCGCCATCTGCGTCAGCAGATCCTGCGTCCGCTGACGGGCGTAGAACAGCGCGCCCTCGCGGATCGCCTTGGCCTTCGTCGGATCGGTCGCATCGAGATCGTTCGCCTTGTTTTCGAGCTTGCTGTCGAGCATCCGCGACATCTGGATCATCTGTTCGAGCTTGCCCATCGCCGCCCACAGATTGGCGCGCTCGGTATCGATCGACGCATTGTCCATCAGGAGCTCGTCCTTGCCCGACGCGAGGCTCTTCAAGATCGAGGCGATGTGCGTCTGGCTCGACTTGTAGCTGTCGAAATAGTTGCGCGCCTTGTTACCGAACGGAATAAGGCCGAACAGTTTCTGCGGCGCGGTCAGGTTGCCCTTCTTCCCCGGATCGAGATCCTCGACCACGCGGCGCAGCTGCGCCAGATCCTTGCCGACGCCGGTCTCCTGATCCATCGCGCGCACCGGGCGATCGAGGAAGCGGTTCGACTGACCAGCAGCATCGCGGATCTCCTTCGCGCCCATATTGGTGATAGCATCGACGACTTTGCCGAATTCCGGGCTGTTCGCATCGCGCTCGACGAGCTGCTGCACGGCATAATCCGCGCGCTCCTCGAGCTTCGATTTGGTGCCCTCGTCCACGGGCACGAGACCGGCGGCGCGCTCGGCGGTGACGCTGGGCACCGGATCGGGCGGGGTCAGCTTCAGCGCCGGTTCCGTGGCCGTGATCGTGTCGGGTGTCGTCGCCATCAATATCCTCCAGCGTCTGCGCCACGATGGCGGCAGACGGTGCGCCATTCAAGTGTATCAGCGATATAATACGCTTCTGCGGTGGTGCAAAGTGCGGCGGCGCGCTGCCTACCGGCTCTAGCCGCAGCGCAGCAAATAGGCTAACGGCGCGCAAACGCCGCGAGGACCGCGGCCATTCCAGGAACTCCGATGCAATTGCGCAACATCGCCATCATCGCGCACGTCGATCATGGCAAGACCACCCTCGTCGACCAGCTCTTCCGCCAGTCCGGCACCTTCCGCGACAACCAGCGCATCGAAGAGCGCGCGATGGATTCGAACGATCTCGAGAAGGAGCGCGGGATCACCATCCTGGCGAAGCCGACGTCGATTGAGTGGGAAGGCACGCGCATCAACATCGTCGACACGCCGGGCCACGCCGATTTCGGCGGTGAGGTTGAGCGTATCCTGTCGATGGTCGACGGCGTGATCCTCTTGGTCGATTCGTCGGAGGGCGCGATGCCGCAGACGAAGTTCGTGACCGGCAAGGCGCTGGCGCTGGGGCTGCGCCCGATCGTCGTCGTCAACAAGGTCGATCGGCCCGACGAGCGCATCCAGGAAGTGCTCGACGAGGTGTTCGATCTGTTCGTGTCGCTCGATGCGTCGGACGAGCAGCTCGATTTTCCTGTGCTCTACGCATCGGGCCGCAACGGTTACGCCAGCGAAGATCCGTCGCGGCGTGAGGGAACGCTGACGCCGATGTTCCAGAAGATCGTCGATCACGTGCCGCCGCCGGCGCTCGACGTCGACGCGCCATTCACGTTCCTCGTCACGCTGCTCGACCGCGACAACTTCCTGGGCCGCGTGCTGACCGGCCGGGTCAACTCGGGCACGCTGAAGGTCAACCAGCCGATCCACGCGCTCGACATGGAGGGCAAGGTGATCGAGACGGGACGCGCGTCGAAGATCATGACGTTCCGCGGCCTCGAGCGTGTGCCGACCGATGAGGCGCGCGCCGGCGACATCATCAGCCTTGCCGGCCTGGCGGTGGCGACGGTGTCGAACACCATCGCCGATACCAGCGTGACCGAGGCAATCCAGGCGCAGCCGATCGATCCGCCGACGCTGTCGATGCGCTTTGCGGTCAACGACTCGCCGATGGCGGGGCGCGAGGGCAGCAAGGTGACGAGCCGCATGATCCGCGACCGCCTGTTCCGTGAGGCGGAATCGAACGTTGCGATCAAGGTGACCGAGTCGGCCGACCGCGACAGCTTCGAAGTCGCCGGCCGCGGCGAGCTTCAGCTCGGCGTGCTGATCGAGACGATGCGCCGCGAGGGCTTCGAGCTGGGCATCAGCCGCCCGCGCGTGCTGTATCGCGAGGATGAGAACGGCAAGCGTACCGAGCCGTACGAGACCGTAATCATCGACGTTGATGAGGAATATTCGGGCACCGTCGTCGAGAAGATGAACCTGCGCAAAGCGGAACTCACCGACATGCGTCCGTCGGGTGGCGGCAAGACGCGCATCACCTTCTCCGCGCCGTCGCGCGGCATGATCGGATACCACGGCGAGTTCCTGTCGGACACGCGCGGCACCGGCATCATGAACCGGCTGTTCGAAAAGTACGGCCCGTACAAGGGCGCGATTGAGGGTCGCAAGAACGGCGTCCTCATTTCGAACGGCGCGGGCGAGGCGAACAGCTACGCGCTCGGCCCGCTCGAGGATCGCGGCATCCTGTTCGTCGGCCACGGCGAAGCGCTGTACGAGGGCATGATCATCGGCGAGAACGCCAAGACGGATGACCTCGAGGTCAATCCGATGAAGGCGAAGCAGCTGACCAATTTCCGCGCCTCGGGCGGCAAGGACGATGCGATCCGCCTGACTCCGCCGAAGAAGATGACGCTGGAGCAGGCGATCGCCTACATCGACGACGACGAAATGGTCGAGGTGACGCCGAAGACGATCCGCCTGCGCAAGCGCTTCCTCGACCCGCACGAGCGCAAGCGCCACCGGCGGACCGCCGAAGCAGCTTGATCGTCGCGCAATCCCGACCGGCGTCAGTGACGTCGGTCGGGGTGGGCGTGAAGGGGCGTATCAGAGCAGCCGCCGCCGCCCGGTGCTTCGTGTTAACAAGCGGCGATTGCCATGCGATCAGCTGGCTACGGACAGGCCGCCCAGTTCCATCAGCACGCGCCATTCCTCCTCACGCACCGGCGTTACCGATAGCCGGCTCTGCCGCAGCACCTCCAGCGACGCGAGCCGCGGATCGGCCTTCATCGTTGCGAGCGGAACGGGCTCCGGCAGCCGGTCGAGCGGGCGGACCGCGACCGACGCCCATTCACCCTTCTCGCCGTCCGGCCGCCAGGCGCGGGTAATCTCCATCGTCCCCACCGCGGCTTTTTCCTTGTTCGAATGGTAGAAGATAGCGCGGTCGCCCAGCGTCATCTCCTTCAGGAAATTACGCGCGGTGTAGTTGCGCACGCCGTCCCACTCGGTGTCCCCGTCCGCGATAAGATGATCCCAGCCGTAAACATCGGGCTCCGATCGCAGCAGCCAATAACGCATCCAAAGTTCCTAAACGCCTCATGAACGCCACATTCCGGGTCGGTTCAGCCCGAATCGTCGAGACCGTGGCATACGCTCGCAGCCTCATGCGTTTCCCCTTTCGAGCGGACCGAGCGTAACTGTAAAGAGGAGGTTCGAGATGAACGGTCTTTTGATGAAGGCAGGATTGGGAACGGCGATGGCGGCGACAGCGCTCGCAGCGGCGGCGCCGGCGGATGCGCAGCGCTGGCGTCATCGCGGCTATGATCGCGGTGGCGACGTTGCGGCGGGTGCGATCATCGGCGGCGTGGTCGGGCTGGGCCTTGGCGCAGCGATCGCGTCGAACAATCGCGGCTGGCGCGGCGGTTATGGCGGGTACGGCTACAATGGCTACAATGGCTATTACGCACAGCCTTACTACAATGCGTATCGACCGCGCTGGCGCGGGCCGCGCTGTTTCCGCACGTGGCAGTACGATCCCTATTACGGTGGCCGGGTACCGGTTCGCGTCTGTCGCTGACGGCAGCCTCACTGTGACGACGAGCGGCGTGGGAGATAACCTCCCGCGCCGCTTTTTTGTTGGGGCCGGCCCGCGGATCGGTTAGGCGCGCCGGCCATGAACGACACGCCCAACACCGCGACGCCGCCCGATCACCTAGCGATCGATCCCGCAAGCCCGCATTTCGACCGGTCCGCGCTGGAGCGCGGCGTCGGCATCCGTTTCAAGGGCGTCGAGCGGACAGATGTCGAGGAATATTCGGTGTCGCAGGGCTGGATAAAGGTAGCGCTGGGCAAGAAGGTCGATCGTCATGGTCGATCGCTGACGATCAAGCTTACCGGTCCCGTCGAAGCCTTTTTCCACGACCGTGCCGGCGAGCCGGCGGAGACTGGCGATGGGGAGAACCACGAGGGCTGAACTGCCGCGCCTAGCCTGTCGTAGGCACCGACAAAAAAAGGGGCGGCCGCGGCCGCCCCTTTTCGTATCGAAATCCGGCCGGATCAGGCGGTCGGCGGATTGTCGAGATAAAGCGTCCACAGCGAGGCGATATCGGCGCGCGGCGCCGTCTTCACCGCGGCGAACGCGGTCTTCGCGCCGGCCTTGTCGCCCGAATTGGCAAGCGCGATGCCGAGCCGCGTGTTGACGGCGTCGGCGTCGACGCCACCCTTCTGCAACGCGACACGATAGAGCTCGATCGCCTTGGCGTAATTGTTCATGCCGAGATACGCGTCGCCCGTGTTGGCGGCGACGCGCCCGTTCGCACCGGCCTTCGCCTTCGCCTCGACCCCCGACAGCGAGCCTTCGGTCGCGATCGCCTGGTTGGCGACGCGCATCAGGTCGTTCGCCGACGCGCTGCTCGCCGGGATCTTGCCCGATGCCTTGCCCTCTTCGAGCACTGCCTTGGTCTCGTACGGCAGGCCGAGATCATAGGTCCACTGCGCGTAGGTCTCGTAATCATACTGATCGGCGAGCGACTTGGTCGCGCGCATCAGGCGATACATGTCGACCTTCTGGCCCTTGTCGAGCGTGACGGCGCTCGACTGCGTCATGCCGTAGGTGACGAGGCCATCGCGCCAGTTCTTCGCCGACGGATAGGCGACGACGTACTTCTTGATCCAGCCGGCGGTCTGCGGACCCATCTTCTTCTGGTTGGTCTTGGCGATCGCGTAGCGATAGAGGTCTTCCGACGGCTTCTGGCCGGCAGCGACCTGCGCATCGATCGCCTTCTCGAGCTCGGCCGAGCCCCCGGCGACGTCGCCCGCGTCCATCTTGAGCTTCACCATCTGCAGCGGCAGGTTGGGGTCGTTGTAGCCAAGCTGCTGCGCGCGCTGGAAATAGTTGATCGCACCGGCATTGTCCTTGGCGTTCGCCGCCATGATGCCGAGCTGATAATTATACTTGGCGACGTCGACCGCCGGGGTCTTCGGGTTGGCGACGAGCGCCTCGAGCGGCGCCTTCAGTCCCGCGTCGTTAGCGGTCTGGTTCGCGGCGCGCGCGTCCTGGATCTTGGTCGCCTCCATCTGCAGCTGCAGCGCGGCAACGATGTAGCGATCATCGTCGGTCTTCGCGCCGGCCTGCGCGGTCGCAAGCTGCGTGCCCGCGGTGGCGAAATCCTTCGCAGCGATGGCGGCCTGCGCGGCGGCGGCGGCGCCCTGAACTTCCTTGCTGAGCTTGAGCGCGGGGCCCTTCTGCTCGGCCTTCTTTTCCTTGGCGATCGCGGGGGTCGAGACGGCAACACCCGCCACGCCGGCCATCAGCGCGGCTGCCACCGCGACGCGGGAAATGGTCTTCATCGAAACTGCTCTCCTCATGGGGCGTCAACGCCTCGGCGACGCGCTTACCGCCGTACGCCGGCTCCATCAAGGAACGGCGCTGAACGGACATTGAACGTAACGCCGCACACGCCTAGCGGGTTCGCGCATGAAGACGGTGATCATCGGCGCCTCGGGCGGGATCGGCGGGGCACTGGCAGACGCGATTGAAGAGGAAGGCGAGTCGGTGCGTCGCCTCTCGCGCCCGACACTCGACCTGACCGACGAGGCGTCGATCGCCGCTGCGGCGGCGGGGGCGGGGAAGATCGACCGCGTCATTGTGGCGACCGGCGTCCTCCACGAAAGGGAGCAAGGGCCCGAGAAGGCGCTGCGCGACCTCGATCCGGCCTGGCTCGCCCGGCAATATGCAGTGAACGCGATCGGCCCGGCGCTGGTCGCGAAGCATTTCCTGCCGATTATGCCGCGGACCGGCCGGTCGATCTTCGCGGTCCTGTCTGCGCGGGTCGGCAGCATTTCGGACAATCGGCTGGGCGGGTGGTACGGCTACCGCGCGTCCAAGGCGGCGCTCAACCAGCTGGTGCGGACGCTGGCGATCGAGGACAAGCGGCGGAACGATCGCGGGATCGTCGTCGCACTGCATCCGGGGACGGTCGACACCCGGCTGTCGAAGCCGTTCCAGCAGGGTGGGCGCGATCTGTTCAAGCCCGATCGCGCCGCGGTACAGCTGCTCGACGTACTCGATGGGCTGCGACCGCAGGACAGCGGCAAACTGTTCGCGTGGGACGGCGCAGAGATCACGCCGTAACAATCGATATGGCGGGACGGACGACCCCTCACGCGTGCGTACGCGCGCGTGACAATCGGGTTGCAGCGTCCTAGACCATTGTGACCGACATATCCCATTTCGAAAGTGACGTTTTGACCGACGAGACCGTCCTCGCCGACCCTTCGGATATTCAGCCGATCTCGATCGTCGAGGAGATGAAGACCAGCTACCTCGATTACGCGATGAGCGTGATCGTAGCGCGCGCGCTGCCCGACGTGCGCGACGGGCTGAAGCCGGTCCATCGGCGCATCCTGTTCTCGGCGAACGAGAGCGGCTTCACCTACAACCGGCCGTATCGCAAGTCCGCGCGCATCGTCGGTGACGTCATCGGTAAGTATCACCCGCACGGCGACACGGCGATCTACGACGCGCTCGCACGGATGACGCAGGACTGGTCGATGCGCGCGCCGTTGATCGACGGCCAGGGCAACTTCGGCTCGATGGATCCCGATCCGCCCGCCGCGATGCGCTACACCGAGGCGCGGCTCGCCAAGATCGCCGATTACCTGCTCGACGATCTCGACAAGGACACGGTCGATTTCCAGCCCAATTACGACGGATCGGAGAGCGAGCCGCAGGTGCTGCCGGCGCGCTTCCCGAACCTGCTCGTCAATGGCGCGGGCGGCATCGCGGTCGGCATGGCCACCAATATCCCGCCGCACAATCTGGGCGAAGTCGTCGATGCCTGCCTCGCCTTCATCGACAACGGCGCGATCACGACCGAAGAACTGATGCAGATCGTCCCGGGGCCCGATTTCCCGACCGGCGCGATGATCCTCGGCCGGGCCGGCGCGCGATCGGCGTACGAGACCGGGCGTGGATCAATCATCGTGCGCTCGCGCTACGTGATCGAGGAAGGGCGCGGCGACCGGCGCTCGATCGTGCTCACCGAAATTCCCTATCAGCAGGGCAAGAACGCGCTGGTCGAGCGGATCGCGGAGGCGGCGCGCAAGAACGGCAGCGAGCCCGCGCGCGTCGAGGGCGTCAGCGACATCCGCGACGAATCGAACCGCGAGGGCGTGCGGATCGTCATCGATCTGCGCCGTGATGCGACGCCGGAGGTGGTGCTGAACCAGTTGTGGCGACATACGCCGGCGCAAGGGAGCTTCCCGGCCAACATGCTCGCGATCCGCGGCGGCCGACCCGAGCTGCTCAACCTGCGCGACATCATCGCGGCGTTCGTCCAGTTCCGCGAGATCGTCATCACGCGCCGCTCGAAGTTCGAGCTCGCGAAGGCGCGCGACCGGGCGCACATTTTGCTCGGGCTGGTGATCGCGGTCACCAATCTCGACGAGGTCGTGCGGATCATCCGCGGATCGTCTTCGCCGGCCGAGGCGCGCGCTGCGTTGATGGCGCGCGAGTGGCCGATTGCCGAGATCGCGGGCTACATCAAGCTGGTCGAGGCGGTGGAGACCGAGGTTACCGGCGACACCTATCGCCTGACCGAGATCCAGGTCCGCGCAATCCTCGACCTGCGCCTCCACCGGCTAACCGCGCTCGGCCGCGACGAGATCGGCGACGAGTTGAAGACGCTCGCCGGTTCGATCGCCGAGCTATTGGCGATCCTGGCGGATCGGGTGAAGCTATACGCGGTGATGCGCGATGAGTTCACCGAGGTGCGCGCGCTGTTCGCGACCCCGCGCCGTACCGAGATCGCGGCGGCCGCCGATGGGATCGACGACGAGGACCTGATCGAGCGCGAGGACATGGTCGTTACCGTGACCATGCATGGCTATATCAAGCGCACGCCCTTGGAGGCGTTCCGCGCCCAGGCTCGCGGCGGCAAGGGCCGCAGTGGGATGGCGACGAAGGACGAGGACGCCGTCACGAGCCTGTTCGTCACCTCGACGCATACGCCGGTGTTGTTCTTCTCCACCGCGGGCAAGGTCTATCGTATGAAGGTGTGGCGCCTGCCCGAGGGCGGCGCGAACACGCGCGGACGTCCGATGATCAACCTCCTGCCGCTCCAGGCGGGGGAGACGATCTCCACGGTCCTGCCGCTGCCCGAAGACGAGGGCGATTGGGGCAAGCTCCACGTCATGTTCGCGACGGCGAAGGGCAACGTGCGGCGCAACTCGATGGACGCGTTCACCAACGTGCCGTCGAACGGCAAGATCGCGATGAAGTTCGACGGTGAGGATGCCGACGACCGGCTGATCGGCGTCGCGCTGCTCGAGGAGGACGACGACGTGCTGCTCGCGACGCGGCAGGGCAAGGCAATCCGCTTCGCCGGCGACGAGGTGCGCGAGTTCCAGAGCCGCAATTCGACGGGCGTGCGCGGCATGCGGCTGACGGCGGGCGACGAGGTGATCTCGCTGTCGATCCTGCACCGCGCGGGGATTACCGACCAAGAAGAACGCGACGATTACCTGCGGCACGCGCCGTGGAAGGCCGAGGGGATGGATCGCCAGCCCCGCGTGATGGACGATATCCGTTTCGCCGAATTGCGCGCGAAGGAGCAGTTCATCCTGACGGTGTGCGCCAATGGCTATGGCAAGCTATCGTCCGCCTTCGAATACCGCCGCACCGGGCGCGGGGGGCAGGGTATCACGAACATCGACAACATCGCGCGCAACGGCGCTGTGGTGGCGAGCTTCGCCGCGAGCAAGAGCGATCAGCTGATGCTGGTGACTGATCAGGCCAAGCTGATCCGCATGCCGCTTGCTTCGCTGCGCGTGATCGGACGCGGATCGGCGGGTGTGCGGCTGTTCAATGTCGCCGATGACGAGCACGTCGTCGGCTGCGCGCGGATCGACGAGGAACCTGAGCCCGAGAATGCCGCCGAGGCGGCAGTCGCGCAGGATCTCTCGCCACTCGAGCGCGAGGTAGATACCGGTGCGACGATCGGTGACGATGCGGCGGCCGGCCCGGAGGATGGCGAATGAGCCGGCCGACGACCGCCTACAAGGTGCTGACCGCGGCGCAGATGGCGGCGCTGGAGTACGATGGTCGCTTCGCCGGCGCGCCGGTGGATCTTGCGGATGGTTACATCCATTTGTCGACCGCCGCGCAGCTAACCGAAACCGTAGACAAGCATTTCGCTGGGCAAGACGATCTACACGTCGCGGCAGTCGATCTGGACGCGGTGCGCGAGCAGGTCCGCTGGGAAGAGAGCCGTGGCGGGCAGCTGTTTCCGCATCTCTACGGCGTGCTAACGCTCGACATCGTCGTTGCGTACGGGCCGCTCGAACGCGATGGGGGCGGCGCGGTGCGCCTGCCGGTGGCGGGCTGATCGACCGTCAGGCGTAGAGGTCGACGACCTCCATGCCGCTGCCTTCCGCGGCCAGCAGCAGCGTGCGGTGGCAGTGGCACGGATCGCGCTCGTAGCAGAGCAGCGCACTCGGCTTTTCGGCGGCGAGATCACGCATCCTGGCCGCTGCGGCCTGTGCCTCGGGCAGATCGAGCTGTTCGTCATACACCGCGCGCAGCGTCGCGACGTCGCCCTTCTTGGCGGCATCGCGGCCGCGCTTCGGCGTGCCGAGCGCCTTCAGATGGACGTATTCGATCCCGGCGGCGGCAAGTGAGGCCGCGAGGATCGACTTCGAGAAGCCCGGACGGCGCGACAGTGGCAGTGCGCGCACGTCGATCACCCGCTCCACGCCTGCGGCTGTAAGCGCCGCAAGGAACGCGTCCATTGTCGCGCCTTCGTAGCCGATCGTGAAGACCCGCCCGCTCACGAACTGTGATCCGCGATGATCTGCCAGCCTGTCTTGCGTCGCTCGAAAATTAACGTCGTCAGGCCGGTCTGTGGGGCGGCAGAGCCCGCCAGCGTCCACCGGGCGACAAGGATAACGTGCACGGCGCTCAGCGGGCGCCACGCAACCGGCTGGAGGCGCAACGTGCCGCGCGTGTTCGCTCCCGCAGCGAAGCTTTTCGCATAGCGCTGCGCGATCTCGGCCCTGCCACGCGCCACCGTCGCACCCGAAACATAGACAGCATCGTCGGCGTAGAGTGCCATGAAGCGATCGAGGTCGCCACTGTTCCAGCCGTTTGCGCTATCCGTCAAAGCTTGCTCAATCGCGGCCTGCGGCGATGCGACCGCGGCGGCCGCAGCGATAATCGGGATCAGCAGAGCCGGCATCATCCGTCCTTCGTGTCGATCAGCTGGGCCAGTTCGCGTTCGTCAAGTGGCCCGGCGCAGAGGAAGCCCTGATATAGATCGCAGCCCTCGTCGGCGAGCAGGCGGCGCTCGTCCTCGTTCTCGACCCCCTCCGCGATCGTGCGCAGGCCGAGCCCCGCGGCAATCGCGATGATGCCGCGTACGACGATCCGCCCCCGCGGCTCACCTGCGATATCCTGCGTCAGGCTGCGATCGATCTTGAGGTAATCGAGCGGCAGTGCCTTGAGATAGGCGAGGCTCGAATAGCCGGTGCCGAAATCGTCGATCGCGACGCGCAGGCCAGCGCCGCGAAGCGCGTCGAGCCGGGCGGCAGCGATCGGCAGGTCGTCGACGAGGCCGCTCTCTGTGACTTCCGCCGTGACTTGCGAGGGCGCGATCCCGGATCGCCTGACGAGGTCGAGGAAATAGTCGGGGAAGTCGCCGCGGGCGAGATCGGCGGCGGTCACGTTTACCGCGACGCGCAGCGCGGCCATCGCGCCTCGCCAGCCGGCCGCGCGGCGAAGCGCGAGCGCCTGGATATGTTCGGACAATGCGGTCGCCAGGCCTGCGCGATCGGCTGCGGCGAAGAGGGTGGCGGCACCGAGCACGCCGTGGACCGGATGCTCCCACCGCGCCAGCGCTTCGACGCCGATCACCTTCCCGACGCGCAGCGAGACCTGCGGCTGAAACAGGATATCGATCTCGTGACGATCGATCGCGCGGTGCAGGTCGGCGGCCAGCAGAACATCGGAAGCCGTCTGCGGCTGCGGCGCCGTCCTGACGGCCGCGCCATCGCTGCCGAGGGCGCGATCGAGGGCTTCGCGCGCGCGGCGGATTAGGGCTGCGCCGTCCTCGCCCGCCGCACGATGCGCGACGCCGATACGAATGCCTAAGCTCGCTTCCGCCTGATCCACGATGAAACGGCGATTGAGCGCCGCCTCGATCGCCGCGATCCTGGCTGTTGCGGCCCGATCGCCTGGATCAGACCCGAAAGCGATGATGAAGCGCGCGCCCTCGTCGCGCTCGATCACGGCACGCGCCGGGAGAAGCGACGCAATACGCGCCGCGGCTTCGCGCAGCAGCCTATCACCGGCGTCGCGTCCGAAAGCGACATTGACGGTATCGAAGCGGGTAATCGCAATCAGCGCGACGCTGGCCCCTTCATCCAATTCGAGCGGCGCAAGAAAGCGCGCCGCGGCACCGTCGCTTGTCTCGCCGACGCGTCGCGTCCGTCCGGCGCCGCGCAGCCGGCGGGCGTAGCGGCCGGCGAACGCGAGTGCTTCGCGCAGCGCACGCTCGTCGGGTTCGCCGACCAGTATATGCGTCGCGCCTGCGGTATAGGCCGCCGCCGCCGCCGCCTGGTCTGCGATAACGGCAAGCAAGGCGGAGCGGTCGGCAAGGGCTCTTGCGTCCTCGGCAACGATGGCGTCGATGGCAGAACGGGCATCGACCAGCCGAATGTCGACGACGTTCTCGCAAATCTGCCAACCCGCGGCACGGATGCGATCTGCCAGAACTTTCGCCCCCGCGTCGCACGCCACCGTGCCAATGATCGTCGGTTCGTCGCTCACCGGCGGGGTGGTACGGCGGCGCGGGGGCGGCAGCAACACCTGCCCGGGCCTTGCCGTGACGATACGCAGCGCCTAGCTGTCCCTCAATGGGAGTCTCGCAGGCCGCCGCGGATGATCTGGTCGACGGCTTCGGCCGGACGATCCGCTATCTGCGTATCTCGGTGACTGATCGCTGCGATCTTCGCTGCCGCTACTGCATGGCGGAGAAGATGACGTTCCTGCCGCGCGATCGACTGCTCGCGTTGGAAGAGATCGCAATCATCGCGGAGCGCTTCATGGCGCTGGGCGTTCGTAAGATCCGCCTGTCGGGTGGCGAGCCGCTCGTCCGCCGCGACGTGATCGAGTTGACGCAACGCCTTGGCAGCCACGTCGGCGGCGCGCTCGACGAACTCACCATGACGACCAACGGCACGCGGTTGGCCGAGCACGCCGAGGCGCTCGTGGCGGCGGGGATGCGGCGCATCAACGTCAGCATGGACAGCCGTGATGCCGACACGTTCCGCTTCATCACGCGGCATGGCGACGTCGAGCAGGTGCTCGGCGGCATTGCGGCGGCGAAGCGCGCGGGGCTCGCGGTTAAGATCAATATGGTCGCGCTCAAGGGGCTGAACGAGGACGAGATCGCCCCGATGCTCGACTGGTGCGTCGCCGAGGGGCACGATCTCACGTTGATCGAGACGATGCCGCTCGGCGCGATCGACGAGGATCGGACCGATCGCTTCGTGCCGCTGACGGCGGTGTTCGAGAGGCTGTCGGCGCACTGCGACCTCAAGCGCGACCTGGCCGGCACAGGCGGCCCGGCGCGCTACTGGCGGGTGGGCGACAGCGGAACACGGCTGGGTCTGATCTCGCCGTTGACGGCGAACTTCTGCGACGGCTGCAACCGCGTGCGACTGACCACCGAGGGGCGCTTATATAGCTGTCTCGGCCATGACGATCAGGTCGATCTCAAGGCGGCGCTGCGCGAGGGCGGCGTACCCGCGCTCGACGCGGCGATCCGGCTCGGCATTGCGGGCAAGCCGGCGCGGCACGATTTCCGCATCGGCGTCGACGAAGCGCCGGCGGTGGCGCGACACATGAGCGTCACCGGCGGATGACGCATTTTGCGCGGCGGGCACTCGTCGCCTCGCCTACCGCCCCGGCCCAGGCGGCGCGTGCGGCGCTGGCGGACGCGTGGGACTGGTGCACGATCGACGAGGCGGACGTGGTGATCGCACTGGGCGGCGACGGCTTCATGCTGCAGACGCTGCATACGATGCTCGACGCCCGCCGCGCCAATGTGCCCGTGTTTGGCATGAACCTTGGCACGGTCGGCTTCCTGATGAACGAGTGGCGGCGTCACGATCTTGACGAGCGGCTGTCGAACGCGCGCGCGTTCAAGGTTACCCCACTGTTGATGACCGCCACCGGGCAGGACGGGCGCGTCCACACGATGCCGGCGATCAACGAAGTGTCGCTGCTGCGCGAAACGCGGCAGACGGCCAAGCTGGAAGTAACCGTCAACGATCGCGTCGTTATGGAAGAGTTGGCGTGCGACGGCATCCTGGTGGCGACGCCGGCGGGCAGCACGGCGTATAATCTTTCCGCCCACGGGCCGATCCTGCCGCTGGGATCGGCGATGATCGCGCTGACCCCAATCAGCGCGTTTCGCCCGCGGCGGTGGCGCGGCGCGATCTTGCCCGACAAGGCGCGGATCAAGCTGCGCGTGCTCGATCCCGCCAAGCGCCCAGTATCCGCGGTTGCCGACCAACGCGAGTTCCGGGAGGTGGCGGAGGTGGAGATCGCGATCGATCGCGCGCGCGAGCTGACGCTGTTGTTCGATCCCGAGCACGCGCTCGATGATCGCATCACGATGGAGCAGTTCGTCGCCTGACTGCCGATAGGGCCGCGCGCTGATAGCTGCGCCGCCACCTAGCCTACAATGTCGAAGGTCCCGCTGGCTCCCTGAGTAGGATTCGAACCTACGGCCGCTCGATTAACAGTCGAGAGCTCTACCGCTGAGCTATCAGGGAACGCTGCGGGAGGCGCGTCTTTAGCTGGATTTCGGGCCGGTGCAACCCCCCGCCAAACCGAAAAAGGCGCACGATACGAAAAGGGGCGGCCGAAGCCGCCCCTCGTTAGGTGACCTGCGTTCCGGCCGCTCAGGCAGCGTCGAAGCGCTTGCCTGCCTCGTCCCAGTTCACCACGTCCCACCAAGCCTTCAGATAACCGGGACGATCATTCATGTAGGTAAGGTAATAGGCGTGTTCCCACACGTCGTTGCCGAGGATCGGCGTGCCCGGCTCCTTCGCATCGTCCATCAGGGGGTTATCCTGATTGGGCGTCGAGGTGACCTTTAGCGCGCCCGAACTATCCTTGATAACCCACGCCCAGCCGGAGCCGAACTGGCCGGCACCCTTGGTGTTGAAATCTTCCTTGAGCTTGTCGAGCCCGCCATAGGCGTCGATCGCCTCGGCGAGCTTGCCTGACGGCTGGGTCGATCCCTTGGGCGCCATGATCTTCCAGAAGAAATCGTGGTTCCAATAGCCGCCGCCGTTGTTGCGCACGAGCGGCGGAAGCTGCGAGATCATGCCCAGGATTTCCTCGATCGACTTGCCCTCGAGTTTCGGATCGGCAGCGACGCCCTCGTTCAGCTTGTTGGTGTAGGCGGCATGGTGCTTGTCGTGGTGAAAGGTCATCGTCTCCTTCGAGATGACGGGCTCCAGCGCATCGTAGCCGTAGGGCAGCGGCGGGAGTTCGAAAGCCATGGGATGCTCCTTCAGAGAATGCGCCTTGCGGAACGCGACGCTGCCCAAATGGCTCCGGCGGGATCGTTACGCAACCGCTCCGACGATCTAGGAAGGCGTCAGCCGGTCGATCCGATCATGTCGTGGCGCCGCAGCGCATGGCGTAGCTGATCGTAGCTGAGGCCGAGCGCATCGGCGGTGGCGCGCTGGTTGAAGCGATTGTCGGCCAGCGCGCGCGACAGCAGTTCCTTCTCGAACAACGCCACCCGGCTCTTGAAATCGGACGGGCCGACGTCGCACGCGGCCACTTCGTCGCCGTCGTTAAGTGGGGCCTGCGGTGTGGAGCGTGAGGGGTTTGTGGGGGCTGGCGGGGGGCTGGAAGGGGCTGCGCCGCCCGGCCGGTAGGGCGACTGGAAGGGATCGAACTCGATCGACTCGATCGGGCAGTCATAATCCCAGCGATACACCGCACGCTCGACGACGTTGCGCAATTCGCGAACGTTGCCCGGCCAGCGATACTCGCGCAGCGCCTCTTGCGCCTCGGGCGCGAAGCCGGGCCAACGATCGCGATGCAATTCGGCCGCCATGCGCCGTCCGAAATGGTCGGCGAGGATGACGATGTCACTGCGCCGCGCGCGCAGCGGGGGCAGGGTGACGACTTCGAACGACAGCCGGTCGAGCAGATCGGCGCGGAACTCGTGCCGGTCGACCTTATCTGGAAGATGTTCGTTGGTGGCGGCGACGATGCGGACGTCGACGCGGATCGGCCGCGACGACCCGATCCGCGTCACCTCGCCATATTCGACCGCGCGCAGCAGTCGCTCCTGCGCGCCCATCGACAGCGTGCCGAGCTCGTCGAGGAACAGCGTCCCGCCATCCGCCTCCTCGAAGCGACCGACACGCGCCTTGGTTGCGCCGGTGAACGCACCCGCCTCGTGCCCGAATAGCTCGGCCTCGATCAGCGTCTCGGGCAACGCGGCGCAGTTCATCACGACCAGCGGCTGATCCCAGCGCGGGCTCAGCCGGTGGAGACGCTCGGCGACGAGCTCCTTGCCGGTCCCGCGCTCGCCGATCACGAGCACCGGACGATCGAGCGCGGCGGCGCGGCTCGCGCGTTCGAGCGCGTCGAGGAACGCGCCCGACTCACCGATCACTTGTGTCGCACGTTCCGCCATGCCGCCTCGCTTCGTCTGCCCAAGCCTTGGCGCATTCTCCCAATGCTTGGCAAGGCGTGTGTGGCGCCGACATATCACTGCGCTTCTACGCGCAAGCGGTCCCGCGCTGTCCTAAGCAGCTGTATTTGCATCAACATTGTCAGTCGAGATGTCGCCAGCGTTCCGTCACGAGCGTTTCGATAGATTTGGCACGCTGCCTGCAAAGCATCTGGCAACCCCGGTGTACGGGGACACGCAATCAGATCGAGGAGACATCGCCATGACCAAGTTTGAGAACATCGGCCGCACGCTCGCCGCCATCGCCTGCACGATCGTCTTCAGCACCATGATGGTGCTCGGCGCGGTCGGCCCGGCGCAGGCGGGCGGGGCGACCGCCATTGCTCGCGCAATCGCGTGAGCGAGGCGGCCGGGGCGCGGCTTTCCCTCGCCGAGCCTCGGCGCCCAGCCTATAAAAGGGCGTCACCCAGGAGTTTTTGTTGATGGGCATCTTTTCCCGAACCCGCGACATCGTAGCCGCCAACATGGCGGAATTGATCGAGAAGGCGGAAGATCCCGCCAAGATGATCCGCATGATCATCCTCGAGATGGAAGAGACGCTGGTCGAAGTGCGCGCGTCGGCAGCCCGGACGATCGCGGACATCAAGGAAATGCGCCGGCACGTCGCCAAGCTTTCCGACATCGAGGCAAATTGGACCGAGAAGGCCGAACTCGCGCTGTCGAAGGATCGCGAGGATCTCGCCAAGGCGGCGCTGATGGAGCGGCAGAAGGCCAGCGACATGATCGATCAACTGCGTGCGGAGGTCGGCGTGCTCGACGATTCGCTGCGCGGATCGGAGGAGGACATTGCGAAGCTGCAGAATAAGCTGCGCGAGGCGCGGACCCGGCAGAACAGCATCGCGACGCGACTGGAGAGTGCGAACAACCGCACCAAGCTGCGCGAGATGTGGAACGGCCCGCGCACGCACGAGGCGTTCAGCCGCTTCGACATGCTCGAGCGGCGCGTGGACGAGGCCGAGGGACGCGCGGACGCGCTGGGCCTTGGCGCATTGCCCAAGAGCCTGGACGAGGAGATCGCCGAGCTGAAGGCGTCGGATCGTGTCGATGCCGAACTGGCGGCGCTGAAGGCGCGCCTCAACAACCGCACCAACGGGGGAAAGTGAGATGGAGGACATTCTCGTCCCGATCTTCGTCGTCGGCATCCTCTTCATCGGGCTGCCGTGGCTGATCATGCACTATGTGACCAAGTGGAAGCAGGCGCCGGGGTCGATGACCGCGGAGGACGAAACGCTGCTCGACGACCTGCATTCGCTGGCGCGGCGCCTCGAGGATCGGGTGAATACGGTGGAGCGCATCGTCGCCGCCGACAACCCCGATTTCCGCCCTGGCATCGCCGAGTACCGATCCGATCCCGATTACCGGCTCGAAGACCGGACGCAGAGGAGGAACTGATGGCCGACAACAGCCGCACCAAATTCTATCTCAACCGCCAGGAGCGCAAGTGGAAGGGCGTGTGCGCCGGGATCGCCGATTATACCGGGATCGAGGTGCTGTGGGTACGGATCGCGATGATCCTGCTGACGCTCGCCGGCGGCTTCCCGTGGACGCTGGTTGCGTATCTGCTGATTAACTGGATGGCGGAGGATCGCCCGGCGGGCCTCTATGGATCGCCCGAGGACGTTAAGTTCTGGCAGGGCGTGCGTTCCAATCCGAAGCGGACCACCGCCGAAGTGCGGAGCAAGTTCCGCGAGCTCGACCGCCGGCTGGCCGACATCGAGACGCATTACACCAGCCGCAACACGCAGCTCGCCGACGAGATCGAGCGCCTGCGCTGATCCGATAAATCGGGAGACACTCGATGGATTTTCACGGTCCGTTCTTCGTCCTAGCGATCATCGCAATCTCGTGCAGTGCCTGGCTGATCAACAACTGGATCCGCGCCAAGCATGGCTATTCGATAAGCGACGACTGGGGCCGCAACATCGGCAAGGCCGACGCCCCGGCGAACCGCCAGCTCGAGCTGCTGACGAACGAGAACGAGCGGTTGACGGGAATGGTAAGCCGGCTCGAGCAACGGCTTTCGGTACTTGAGCGGATCGCGACTGATCCCGCGACACGCACCGCGCACGAGATCGAGCAGCTGCGCGATCGCTGACGAAAACATCGAGAGGGAGGATAGAGCATGACCGCCGCAGAGAAGATCCAGCTGTTCAGTGCGCTCGCCCCGATGATCGGCACGCTGGGTGTCGCGGCGATGCTGGGCTGGGTCGCGACAACCTGGATGCGCATCCGCAACGGCTATCCGCTCGACGGCCAGTGGGGCCAGGCTCTGTACCCCAAGCGCGACGACGAGACGATCGAGCGGGTCAAGCTGCTGACGCAGGAGAACGGCCAGCTGCGCGCCGAATTGGGCGCGATGAAGGACCGGCTGCAGAACGTCGAGCGGATCGTGACCGACAGCGGCCACCTGCTCAGCCAGGAAATCGAGCAGCTGCGCGATCGCGCGAACTAAGGGACGCAACCGATGAATAAGTACGGCTTCGTGATCGCCTTCTTTCTTATCGTCGTCGGCCTGCCGACGGTGTTTGGGATCGGCGGCGAGATGTTCAAGCGCTGGCTCAAGCACAAGGAGCGTATGGCGGAGGCGCTGACCGCGCAGACCGCGGAGAAGGCGGCGCAATATGCCGCGCATACCGAGCGGCTGGAGCAGCGCGTGCGCGTGCTCGAGCGTATCGTCACCGATCACGGCGTGTCGCTGGCGTCGCAGATCGAAGAGCTGCGCACGCTGCCCGACGCCGGCGTGACATCCGCGCGGCCGAACTGAACCATCCGATCATTCGATCAACAGGAGTTACCGATGCCCTGGTCCGTCGTTTTCATGGTTATCGCGATCGTCATGATCACATCGATCGCGCGCGTTTCGAAGGAGAAGTATCGCGCGATGGGTCGCGCCGAGGAGGGCGGAGCGCTGCCTGCCGATGCAGTCGCCGGGCGCGAGGAGATCCGCCAGCTGAAGGAGCGGATCGCGGTGCTCGAGCGCGTCATCACCGACAATCACGGTAGCGCCGATCTGACGCGTCAGATCGAAGAACTGCGCAACCGCTAAGTGGAGCCGACGATCATGTCCGATCCGAGCCTTTACCTCACCATCACGACGGCGGCGCTCGCCGGCCTCGTCATCCTCGTCCAGGCGATGCTGACGGGTTGGCGCGGCTGGCTACAGCTCAAGCAGCAGGAGCTTCGCCAGGAGAGCGATGCTCGCGCCGTCACCCCCACTGGAACGACGGCGCGGATCGAGATCGCGGACCTGAAGGAGCGTATCCGCAAGCTCGAGGCGATCGCCGCCGGCGTCGACCTTTGATCGCGCCGGTTGCCGCGTCACCGGCCAGTCGTTAGGCGCCGCGGCGATGGCCGACACCACCCCTGATCTCGCGGCACTGCGCGATGAATATGAATTCCTCGAGGCCGACGATCGCTATCGCTTGCTGATCGATCTTGGCCGGTCGCTCGAGCCGATGCCCGAGGCGCTGAAGACTGACGCGACTTTAGTGCGCGGATGCTCCGCCTCCGTCTGGGTCTATCCGACGCGGCGCGAAGACGGGACGCTGCACTTCCTCGCCGACAGCAACGCCGCCATCACGAAGGGCATCATCGCGCTGGTGCTGCTGACGGTGCAGGATCGCGAGCCGCACGAGATCGCCGCGACCGACATCCCCGGCGCGCTGGCGCCGTTCGATCTCAAGAACCAGCTCAGTTCGAACCGGACGCAGGGCATTCCCAACATGATCGCGCTGATCCGCGAGACGGCGGCGCGCTACCTCTAGGACGCAATCATTCGAGCAGCTTGGGCGCTTCCTGCTGCAGCTTGGCGCGAATCTTGTCGGAAAACAATGCCATGAAGGCGGGCAGCTCGAAACTCGCGTGAACATTTGTCTCGCGGACGTCGAGTTTCACCGCGACGCGCTGGCCAAGCCCCTCAACCGTGAACAGCAACGTGTCGCCGCTCCAGCGATGCTCGGTCACCGCGCCGCCGGGGACGAAATCGGCGAGCTTGCCGAAGCTGCCGGCGATCCGCGTCTTCGCCTGCGCGGTGCCGAGCTTGTGCGGGATGTCGATCTCGATCGGGGCGGTCATGCGCTGGGCTCCGTAGCGAATAGCTGAGCGTCGTCCGCGAACGCCTTGAATTCGAGTGCGTTGCCCGATGGATCACGGAAGAACATCGTCGCCTGCTCGCCGGCCTGGCCCTTGAAGCGGATGTGCGGCGCGATGCCGAACGGTACGCCCGCCGCCTCCACCCGCGTCGCGAGCGCCTGCCAGTCCGCCATCGTCAGCACCACGCCGAAGTGCGGCACGGGTACGTCATGGCCATCGACCGGGTTGCTCGATCCGGCGGGGCGCACCGCGTCATCGAGATGCGCAACGATCTGGTGACCGCCCAGATCAAAGTCGATCCAGCGATCGCTCGAACGCCCTTCGCGGCATCCGAGCACGTCGCGGTAGAAACCGCGCGCCGCAGCGAGATCGTGGACCGGAAAGGCGAGGTGGAAAGGGCGTAGTGTCATGGGCGGATGATACACCGTAGGAGAGCAAGCGTCACTATATGTCTTGCCGTGGGGTTGTCGCCGCCGATGGGCTGCCGCAAGAGCGCCGGCGGTCGCCCGCACCGGGCGGTGCGCCGCGAACAGCGGGCGGGGCGATGAGGATGCAGTTGCCAGCGTTTGTTTCCGATCTTCGGTCGTTGTGGGCGTCGCTGCCGCTCGGCGCAGCGGCGGCGTGCGGGTTTGCACCGCTGCAATGGTGGCCGCTGACGCTCGCCGCTGTCGCGGGCTGGATCGCGCTGGTGCATCGGGCCCCGACGATGAAGGCTGCGCTGTGGCGCGGCTGGGCGTTCGGCGTCGGGCATTTCACGATCAACAACAACTGGTTCCAGCACGCCTTTGATTTCCAGGATAAGATGCCGCCCGTGCTCGGCTATGCCGCGCCCCTCGCGCTGGCGCTCTATCTGGCGGTCTATCCGGCGTTCGCTGCGGGCGCCGCATGGCGCGTACGACGGCGCGACGTCGACGGGGGATTCGTGCTCGCCTTCGCCGCGGCGTGGATCGTTGCCGAGTGGCTGCGCAGCGTGATGTTCACCGGCTATGCTTGGGATCCGCTGGGCGTCATCTGGGTGCCCGTGCAGCCCGTTGCGGCGATTGCCGCATGGATCGGAACCTATGCGCTGTCCGGTTTGACCGTCGTGCTCGCAGGGTCAATCCTGTTGGTGCCGCGGCGTGCGACGACGATCACGGGCGGGGTGGCGGCGTTGGGCGCGCTGCTATGGGCGCAGCAGACGAGTTACCGCACTGTGCCGGTGGGCAACGCCTCGGCGGTCCGCGTCCGCGTGGTGCAGCCCAACGTGCCGCAGGACGCGCGTGGGGAGAGCGACGGCGAGATGATGCTCGCCAAGCTCTCGGCGCTCTCGGGACGGGCGGGGCCGACGCCGCGACTGATCGTGTGGCCCGAGGGCGTGGTGCGCGACTATTTCGAGGACGGCTATCCGACGCAATATTACGCTGCCGATCCGTTCTGGATCCGCTGGCGCATGGCGCGGCTGCTCGGCCCGCGCGACTTGCTGCTGACCGGCGGGACGGCGCTTCAGTTCGATCGCCGCGGCGAGCCGGTGACGGCGACCAATTCGGTGTTCGCGATCGATCCGCGCGGGCGCATCCGCGGGCGGTACGATAAGGCGCATCTGGTGCCGTACGGCGAGTATCTGCCGATGCCGTGGCTGCTGAAGCCGCTCGGGCTCGATCGGTTGGTGCCTGGATCGATGGACTTTGCCGAGGGGCCGGGGCCTCGCGCCCTCGACCTGCCTGGTCTCGGCGCGGTGGGCATGCAGATCTGCTACGAGATTATCTTTTCGGGTCAGGTCGTCGATCGGACGAGGCGCCCGCGCTTTCTGTTCAACCCGTCGAACGACGCGTGGTTCGGCAAATGGGGCCCGCCGCAGCATCTGGCACAGGCGCGGATGCGGGCGATCGAGGAGGGGCTGCCGATCGTTCGCGCGACGCCCAACGGCATATCGGCGGTGATCGCGGCGGACGGTGCGCTGGTGGCGACCATACCGCACGAGCGGGCGGGTGCGATCGAAGTGCCGCTGCCCCCGGCGCGACCGGCGACGCTGTTTGCGCGTGTCGGCAACTGGATGGCGGCGATCGTCGCCGTAATGCTGGCGGCAGCGGCCATTGCCATCCGCCGCCGCCGCCGATAAGGCATATAAAGCTATCTTTATATCGTTATCTCCTCAACAATTCTGCCGGAGCGACCATGCGCGAATCGTACCTCTTCACCAGCGAATCGGTCAGCGAAGGGCATCCGGATAAGGTCGCCGACCAGATTTCCGATGCGATCGTCGACCTGTTCCTGTCGAAGGATCCCGAGGCACGCATCGCGTGCGAGACGCTGACAACGACGCAGCTCGTCGTGCTGGCGGGCGAGATCCGCTGCAAGGGCGTGTACGAGAACGGCGCCTGGGCGCCTGGCGCGGAGGAGGAGATCGAGGCCACCGTCCGCAATACGGTGAAGCGCATCGGTTACGAACAGGACGGCTTCCACTGGCAGACGTTTCGGTTTGAGAACAATCTGCACGGACAGTCGGTGCAGATCGCGCAGGGCGTGGACGCGAGTGGCAACAAGGACGAGGGCGCCGGCGATCAGGGCATCATGTTTGGCTTTGCGTGCGACGAGACGCCCGAGCTGATGCCGGCGACGCTTTATTACAGCCACCGCATCCTGCAGCGCATGGCGCAGGATCGTCACGCGAGCACCGCGCCGTTCCTCGAGCCCGACGCCAAGAGCCAGGTGACGCTGCGGTTCGAGAATGGCGTGCCGGTCGCGTGCACCGCTATTGTCGTGTCGACGCAGCACGCCAAGGGCTATGACGAGGGCGAGAAGAAGGCGCAGCTCCACGCCTACGTCAAGCAGGTGGTGGCCGACGTCCTGCCCGCGCCGCTGCTGTCCGACGCGACCGTCTATCACATCAATCCGACCGGCAGCTTCGAGATCGGCGGACCCGATGGCGACGCCGGGCTGACGGGGCGCAAGATCATCGTCGACACCTATGGCGGCGCCGCACCGCATGGCGGCGGCGCGTTCAGCGGCAAGGATCCGACCAAGGTCGATCGTTCGGCGGCGTACATCACGCGCTATCTGGCGAAGAACATCGTCGCGGCAGGGCTCGCGAAGAAGTGCACGATCCAGCTCGCCTATGCGATCGGGATCGCCAAGCCGCTGTCGCTCTATGTCGATACGCACGGCACGGGCACGGTGGCCGATGACCGGATCGAGGCGGCGATCGCCGGGATCGGCAAGCTTGGTGGTATGACGCCGCGCGGCATCCGCACGCACCTTGGCCTCAACAAGCCGATTTACCAGACCACCGCTGCCTACGGGCATTTCGGGCGCGCGGCGGAGGGCGACACCTTCCCGTGGGAGAAGCTCGACCTGGTCGACGATCTGAAGGCCGCGATCGCCGCCTGACGCGATCTCCGGGCGCGTCCGTCAGCTCGGATGCGCCTCCGCCTCGGCCAGCACTTCGTCCGTCGTCCCCGCTGGCCGCGCACGGCGCAGCGTTTGGCCGGCGGCATCGATCAGCGCGCCCGCGGCCTGATCGGCGACATAGCCGATGACGGCGCCGACCAGCACGTCGCTGGGATAATGCGCGCCGCGCGGAAGCTGGAGCGCGGCGACGGCGAGCGCACCGCCGCGCGCCGATACCGCCAACTGCGGCTGGGTTGCGGCAACCGCCTGCGCGACGGCAACCGCACCGGCGGTGTGGCCCGACGGGAACGAGTTGAAGTCGGTGTCGCCGCCGCCCTTGCCGGCGCCGGCGTGATGCTTACCGTCGCGTAGCGCACGCTGCGGCCGCGTCCGATCAATCGACCGCTTGAGCAACGTTTTGCCGCCGGTGGCGAGGGCGTGCGCGAGGAGCATGCGCAACCCGGTGCGCGCGACGGCGGGTCGACGCATCACCAGGCCCGACCCAAGCGTGACGAGCGACAGTGCCACCATCGGCGGCTGATCGGCCACCTCGCTCGCCGAGCCGAGTAGCGCGACCGGCTTTATCCGACGCAGCGCCGCGACGTCGCCGACGAGGCGGTGTTCGGTGCTGGCAGCCTTCTTGGCGACTTTCGCTTTTCCCATTGAGCTCGAACATTCGTGCACCGGCTTTGCTCCCGCCGATGCGCGCGGTATGCGCCCGCCCGCATGAACGACCCAGCTACTATCCGCCGCCTGTACGGCCGTCGACAGGGCCACAAGCTGCGCCAGGGACAGGCCGATCTCGTCGAAACGCTACTTCCGGCGGTTGAGGTGCCGGCGCAGGGCGCGATCGATGCGCCCAGCCTGTTCGGCGACAACCGGCCGTTGCGGCTCGAGATCGGCTTCGGCGCCGGCGAACATCTCGCCGCGCAGGCAGACGCGGCGCCACATGTCGGCTTCATCGGCTGCGAGCCGTTCCTGAACGGCGTCGTCGGCGCGCTCGGCCATATCCGCGATGGTGCGCTGGACAATGTGCGATTGCACATGGGCGACGCGATCGACGTAATCGAGCGATTGCCCGACGGCGCGCTCGACACGGTGTATCTCCTGCACCCCGATCCATGGCGCAAGGCGCGGCATGCCAAGCGCCGGATGGTGAACCATGGCTCGCTCGACCTGATCGCGCGCAAGCTTCGACCGGACGGCGTCTTTCGATTGGGGACGGACGATCCGACCTATTGCCGCTGGGCGATGATGGTGATGAACCAGCGGCGCGACTTCAGCTGGACGGCGCGCGAGCCCGCGGACTTTCTTGTCCGCCCCGACGACTGGCCCGAGACGCGCTACGAGCGAAAGGCGCGGCGGCAGGGGCATGAGGTGTGGTATTTCACCTATGTTCGTGCGGAATAGTAGGTTCCGCCGAACCAGCCTTGCGTTTCCTGATCTTCGCACAATCGGCAGGTACGCGTTGCGCCCGATCGGCGGCTATGCAAAGCACGTTGCTAGTCTGTCGTTCACCTTATTGTTTCGAGGCTCTATGCTACAGCGGTTGGCGTTGCTTTTCGGCTTTGTATTGCTCGCGACCGGCTGTGCCGAGAAGGGGGATGGGCCCATCCTAGCGTCGGGCGATCGCTACGCCGCCGCGGACATTGCGAGCGACTACCGTCTGGGCGTCGGCGACAAGGTTCGCATGACGGTCTATAACGAACCAAATCTGACGGGCGAATTCTGGGTCAATCCCGACGGCACCTTGGCGCTGCCGCTGATCGGCAGCGTGCCGGCGCGCGGAATGGTGGTCGCCGACATCGCGCGAGACGCAACGACGAAATTTGCCGATGGCTATCTGCGGCAGCCCAAGGTCAGCATGGAGGTCATTACCTTTCGTCCGTTCTACATTCTCGGCGAGGTGAGCGCGCCCGGTGAATATCCCTATGCCTCGGGACTGACCGCACTCAATGCGATCGCCACCGCCAAGGGATTCACGCCGCGTGCAAACCGCGATGTGATCCGTATTCGCCGGCAAGGGGAAGCGAACGAAGTCAACTATAAGTTGACGCCGGAACTGGTGGTTCATCCCGGTGACACGATCAGGATCGGTGAGCGGTTCTTCTGATTGGCGCTGTGAAGAGGCATAATGTCTTGCCTCACATGGTGAATGGCGACACAACGTTTTGTCTATGGGGGGCAGTTCACTCTTTGCGGGCGGTCGTGCCAGGCTGACGGCTATCGCTGTTGCTGCCGTTGGCGTGCCGACGGGGGCAGTGGCGCAGGATGGTCTGGTCGTGCAGCCAGCGGTGCCGCAGGGGTTCGATCGCGACCGCAACGTCGGTGTGCTGCAACGACCGCGACCGTCGTACGATGCGCTCGGTATCAGCGTCGGAGGCCTGCTCTTCTTTCCCAGCGTCGAGGCCGGTGGCGGGGGTACCACGAACGCCTATCTAACGCGCGACAACGAGACTGCCGTTCCGTTCGTTTTTGTCGAGCCGGCGGTGACGATGCGGTCGATCTGGTCTCGCCATGCGATCAGTGCACGAGCGTCCACTGCACGCCGCGACTATATCGGGCAGTCGCGACGCAACGAGCGCACATGGGATCTTGGCGCCAGCGGGCGGCTCGATCTTGGGCGGACGATCGAGGTGACGGGCGAGGTACAATCTTCGCTCGACTTCGAGAACCAGTTTACCGGCGAGATCAACTCCGCCGTTGCTGCCGTGTCGCGTTTCCGTCGCAACTTCATCTCGCTGCGCGGCGAATATACGTCTGGTCGACTACGGGCGTTCGTCGTTGGCGATTATACCGACTTCCGCTTTCGGCCGCTCCCCCTTGGTGATGGCGCATTCCGTGACCAGACTGTACGCGACCGGAACCTCGCGCGAGTCACGGCGCAAGCCGAATATGCGCGTACGCCGAGCGTTTCCGTGTTCGCGCAAGTAAACTATACATCGACGACCTTCGTTAACCAATTGGTCGGCGCAAGCAGCCGCGATTCACAGACGATCCGCGCCAGCGCAGGCGCAAATGCGGATATCGCAGGACGGCTCCGCGGGTCGATTGCGTTCGGTTACAGCATTCGCGACTATTCAGCCGCAACGTTCGAGACGATCCGTGGACTCGTGGCAGAGGGTCGGTTGGATCTGTTCCCGTCCGAGCAATTTACGATCACGGCAACGGCGCGCCGGACCATCGAGGATTCGACGTTCGGCAATCGCCAGCCGTTCTGGGATAATCGCTTCGGGTTGCGCGGTGATTATGAGGTACGGCGGAACCTTATCGTCTCCGCTACCGGCGACTACGCCTTTCAGAATTACCTGGGGTCGGATCGTGAGAACAGCAGCTACCGCGCTCTCGCAGGCGCGCGGCTTCTGGTATCGCGGCGGCTGTCGTTCGACGGGTCGATCAGCTACGCACGTCGACGATCAAACGTCGATCTTGCTACCGACAATTCGGATGAGGGCCGCATTCAAGCGGGGCTCACCTATCGTATCTAACGTATCGCGCTGCAGATCAGCGGCGAATCACGGGAAGTCAGACGAAGATGGAAGTCAGACACGAAGCCGATGAATATGAGGCTCGGCTCGCCGATGTAATCAGCATCGTGCGAGATACGGTGCGGCGGCGCTGGAAGATCATGGCTGCGGTTACCGCGGCGATTTTCGTTGCCGGCGTCGTGCTCGTGTCGCTGATGACGCCGCAATACACTTCGACGGCGAAGGTGCGTCTTGACCCATCGCGCAATCCGCTTGCGACGAATGCGAACCAGACGCGCGCGGAGTTGACGCCCGAGGCGATCGAAACCGAGGTCACCGCGATCCGGTCGCTTGATCTCGCTCGCCTCATCGTCCGCCAGAACAAGCTCGACACCGATCCCGAGTTCGCCGGGAAACTTGATAAGAGCGGCACGACCTTGAACAACAGCGAGGCGCGGGCAAACGCCATTGCCGCCGCGGTATTGTCGCATTTGTCGGTTGATCGCGAAAAGCTGACCTATGTTCTCAATGTTCGGTTCACCTCGACCGATGCGTTGAAGGCGGCGAAACTTGCGAATGCTTTCGCCGATGGATACATCGCGACTCGAACGACCAACAAGATCGGCAATGCCGAGCGGCAGAGCGCATGGTTCGAGCAACGCCTGAACGAACTCGCCAATGAGGCGCGCCAGGCTGAAGCGCGCGCCGCCGATTTCCGGGCGAGTTCGGGGGTCGTCGAAAGCGCCGCAGCTAATAGCGCGGCTGGCACCGTCGCCGATCAGCAGGTTGCGCCACTTGCGGGCGGGCTGGCAGCGGCGGAGTCCGACGCGGCTGCGGCGCGCGCCAACCTAGAGGCAGCACGCGGTCAAACGCGCCGTGGCGGGCTCGATGCGGTCTCTGAAGTATTGAAGTCGCCGACGGTCGTTCAGTTGCGCGCGCAACGCGCCGAAGCCCTGCAAAACAAGGACGCCGTGGAGGCGCGGTACGGCGAGCGCCATCCGGAGAGTATTCGCGTTCGCGAGCAGTTGAGTTCGATCGACGCGCAGATCGATGCCGAGGCACGCCGTACGATCGGTTCGCTTCAGGCGACTGCGGCGGCGGCCGAAGCGCGCGCTTCGAGTCTTCGCAGCTCGCTGGGCCAGTTGGAGCGCCAGCGCGAGCAGACGACGCGCGCCTCGGTGGCTGCAGACAGCCTCGAGCGCGAGGCGGCGGCGAAGCGCGCGTTGTACGACAAGATGTCGCAGATGTCGCTCGAGAGTATGCAGGCGGCGCGCCTGTCGATCGCGCAGGCCGAAGTGATCGATCGTGCCGAGCCGCAGAGCCGGCCGACGTCACCGAACAAGCCGCTGCTCTACGCCCTATCGCTACTGGTCGCCTTGGCGGCAGGCGCAGGCACGATCGCAGTGATGGAGATGACAAGCGGTGGCTTCCGATCGGTCGAAGACGTGCAGACACAGCTCGGCGTCCCGGTACTGGCTGTCGTTCCCAAGGTGGCGAAAGCGGAGAATCCAAACGATTTGCTGCTTGATCGGCCGACGTCGATGTTCTCCGAATCGTACAGAATCGCGCGCGCGGCTATCCTCGGTGTTCGCGGCACGCGCGCACCCAAGGTGATCGCCATCACGTCCTCGCTGCCGGCGGAGGGAAAGACGACGTCCGCGGTCGCGTTCGCGCGCACGCTGGCCACCGCCAACGCGCGGACGCTGTTGCTGGAATGCGATATTCGGCGCGCGGCTGTCCGCCAAATCGTGCGCACGCCGGCGCCGACAGTCGGCCTCGTCGAGGTTTTGCATGGCGAAGCAAGCCTCGACGAAGCGATCCAGCGCGGCGACGTCGCCAATCTCGATCAGCTACTCGTCATCAGCCCTTATTTCTCGGCCGAAAATCTGTTCGGCGAAGGGCGGATGGAGCAGTTGCTGGCGACGCTGCGCGATCGCTATGATCACATCATTCTCGATCTGCCGCCGCTGATGGGCTTGGCCGATGGCCGTTTCCTGGCGGTACTTGCTGATGCGACTGCGTTGGTCATCAAGTGGAACAGCACGCCGATTTCGGCAGCACAGTCGGCGCTGAATTGGCTGAAAGGCGACGGCAGCAACCCGGTGGGCGTAATCTACACGCAGGTCGATCCGTCGGCGCATTCTGTCGGCGGACTTTATTATTACTCGAAACAATATTCAGACTATTATCAGGCCAATTGATATCACGCTCGCCGCAACGGCCATGTGGCGAGCGCCAGCGGCGAGAAGCGGCGCTGCTTCACGTCGATCAACGTGACGGCGCCCGCGGCCGCCAGCGTGTGACACCCATCGTTGAACGGAGCGGCGCTGCGCGGCGCTGATAGTTCGGTGATGATTCGAGCGCTAATCCGTTCGGGCGTCAGGGTATCGATTTGTGCCACGCGGACGCCGCTGCCGTAGGTTTTGACGCAGGACTGCAGCGGCAGGTACATGACATCGTCTTGCACTATCGGCGTGCCACCGGGGCGTGCGCCGGCCGGGTCGCGTAAGATCGGGCCGTCGCCGCACGCAGTCCATGGCCCGGCGAGGCAAGGGGCATGCGCAGCGTAAAGCGCGGTCAGGCGCTCGCCAATCGGGTGCGCGGCGGCATAGAATAGCCACCAGCGATCGTTCCGGCGAACAATCGTCGCGTCGAGCGGAACGTGTGGCAACGCTATCTCATATGATCGAACCCACCGGTCCGGGAATGCGGCTGATCGATAAAGCCAGCTCGTTCCAGACTGATGCGCCTCGGGCAGCATCCAGATGTCACCATCGGCTTCGAAAACATAAGGGTAGGAAAGGTGCCAGCGTTCGCTGATCACCGTTTTTTGCGACAAGATTTGAAATTTATGGCTAAACGTGATTGCATCGATCCGCCCTCGACCGCTGACGTAGTCGAAGTTCTCTACGAATACGTGCAATTGGTCATCACGCCACAGCGCGAACGGATCAGCGAGATACGTTAGTCCACGCGTACCGGGAAGCCAGCTGATTGCGAAATCATCAAGCGAACCGCGCGCGAGGATGGAAGAAGCGTCTGCGTGGACGATGCCGCAGCGCCAGAAATCTTTTACCCATTCCATCTTGCCAAGCGGTACACGGTGTCGTTGTCGGTGGCGACTGTCCTTTGCTGCCAGATCGTGCAACGCACGCGTGCTTGCGATATCGACTGTGCTCGCGTACCCGTGCGACAAGCTAATTCGGAGGCTGACAGGCATCGAGGCAGGCTGCGCACGTGGTGCATCTGGCACCAACCAGGGGGCTCGGACGACCGGTGGCAGGTGATGGCAGATCGGGCTTCACGGTTCTCGCCGTTGCCTCGGGCGGCGGGCATTGGGAAGAGCTGATGCTGCTGCGTCCTGCGTTCGATGAGTTGGATATGGTGTTCGCGACCAACATTCGCGAACTGGCCGATCGTGAAGGGCTGACGCGCGTTCACATCCTGCCCGATGCAAATCGTGATGTTCCAATTCAGGCACTGCGGTGCATGGTTGCCTGTGCCAAATTGATCTGGCAGGTCCGGCCGCACATGCTGGTGACGACGGGCGCGCTCCCCGGGCTGTTCTGCCTCGTATTCGCGCGGATGCTTGGCGCGCGCACGGTGTGGCTCGACAGCATCGCTAATTCCGACCGGCCTTCGCTGAGCGGCATCTGCGCTATCCCCTTCGCCACGCAATGGTTCACCCAGTGGCGCCATCTCGAGACCAAGCGGCGTCGTTACGAGGGCGCGCTGTTATGATCGTGGTAACGGTCGGTACCCAGCTGCCGTTTGATCGCTTCATCCGGATCGTCGATCGACTTGCTCCGCAGGCGGACGAAGAAGTGTTCGCGCAGACCGGCCGTGGCGAGTATCGACCGGTGAACATGCGCTGGCAGAGTGTCGTGCCCCCGATCGAATTCGAACAGATGATCCAGCGTTGTTCGCGAATCGTATCACACGCTGGGATCGGTACGATCGTCATGGCGCAGAAACATTCGAAGCCGCTGATCCTCTTTCCACGGCTCGGTTCGCTCGATGAGCACCGCAACGACCATCAGCTCGCCACGGTCCGCGCGTTGGATGGCCGCACGGGCATCTACACGGCGTTCGACGAAGCCGATCTTGCCGCGTTGATCACGCGATCGCTCGCGCCGCCCGTGCCGGTCGAGCGGCATCCGGAGCGGGACCGTTTGCGCCACGCGTTGACATCGGTGCTTCAGGAAGAGCGCGCGCGGCTTTGGCGGCGCTCCCGTCCGCTTGCGTAGGGACCGTGGCGTGTCGCTGAACACCCATGTGTGTTGCGATCCGTCGGCACGAGGGGGCACGATGCTTATCCTCGGGGGGTCGGTTCACCATCCTGGAGGCCTGGAGGCGTTTTGCGAACGTGCGGTCGCCGCAATCAACGCGCATGGCCACCGCTGGCGAGCCGAATGGCGGACAACCGATAACGCGTATCTCACGGCGCGCCGCCTGCCTCGGGCGTTCAAGCGCCTCATGCAGAGCTTCTGGCTGGCGAGGCGTTACGACGTCGTGTGGCTGCAATGGAGTACGCTCGCCGACCTGTTGTTCGTGATTGCCATGCGCGTGCGCCGTGTACCGGTGATCGTCACCCCGCATCTTGGCGGTAATGCCCGTTTGCAACGGGTACGAATTCTGCGGGATGCAGCACGTCGGCTGCTGGGCCTGGCTGATCGCCTTGCGCTGCTTTTCGCCGCACAAGCCGAAGAGTTGTCGCTACCACGTGATGTGCCTAAGGTAACCGTGCGAAGCTTCCTGCCTCAAGCGGCGCTTCAGGTCGGGGGCGCTGGTGCACGCAGCGGCGCGCTTCGGATCATCCACGCCGGGCGGCTTTCCGAAGCGAAGGGGAGTTTTCGCGCGATTGCTCTGTGTGCGGCGCTACATACCCACGGCTATCCGGTCTCGGCGACGATCGTCGGTCGGGCGGATCCTGCGACGATGCGACAGTTACATGACGCTGCGGACCAAGCCGGGCTTCGACAATCGATCGATTTCGTCGAATGGCTCGATGAGACGCGCTTGATCGCGGCGTACGAACAATCAGATGTTCTGGTGCATCTGTCGATGATCGACAGCTACCCGTTGGTCGTTCTGGAGGCGATGGCACGCGGGGTAGTGCCCGTCGTGGGGCCGATGGCAGGCGCTGCGTCGATGGTGGCGCAATACGGCGGCTATGTCGCGGAAGATCCGATGGTCGAGGCGGCAGCGACGTGGATCCTACAACGACCCGTGCAACAACTCCGTGAGTATGGCACGAGTATCGCGGCGTTCGTTCGAGCTGACTTTGCATGGAATGTTTGCGGCGAACGCATCATCGCGCTGGCGGAGGAGGTGCGCGGGTCAACGGCCGCTCATGTTCCGCTGAAGAGGCGGGATGTGGCGTGACGCATGAGTGATATTCCCACGCCAACTGTCATGACGATCGGTATCAAGGCGCTTAACGAGGAACGGCATATAGCCGCGACAATCGAGAGCGCTCTTGCCGCTGCCCGACCGTTCGGTGGTATCGTTCAAGTGGCTGACAGTGGCTCAAGCGATCGAACGGTCGCCATCGCGCGAGGTTATCCGATAAAAATCGTACAGCTGGCAGACCCAACGGCTCGATCCTGTGGAGCCGGTGCGCAACTCGCTTTTCAGGGCATCGCGACGGAGTTCTTTTGCCTGATCGATGGCGATATGACGCTTCGCCCCGAGTTCCTCGTTGCTGCGGCACGCTACCTGCGTGAGCATGAGGACGTCGCGGGCGTTGGCGGCGGCGTGATCGAGCGCAATCTGGAGACCGAAGAATTTCAGATCCGCGCGGCCGCGATGTCCGGCGAGCGCCACCGCCGTACAGGAATCGTCGATCGTCTCGATGGGGGCGGTGTCTACCGCGTCGCTGCCATCGAATCAGTCGGGTATTTCTCCGACCAGAACCTCAAATCGTTCGAAGAATATGATCTTGGCGCACGACTGACGCACGCAGGGTGGAAGCTGGCGCGCATTTCGATCGACGCAGTTGAGCACCATGGCCATGGCGGAAACGGCTATCGTTTGCTTTGGCGGCGGCTGCGGTCTGGTCAGCTTAGCGGCGCAGGCCAGGTGTTACGTGGCGCCATCGGGCAAAGGCATTTGTGGATCGTCCTGCGGCAGCTGAAGCACCTGCATGTCGCGGTGGCGATCTGGCTTTGGTGGATCATCCTGGTGGGGGCTGCCATTTTCGTGCCCGCAGCCTTGCTTCCGCTGATCAGCGTGCCGATGGCATTTCTTGCCTATCGTCGGCACTCGATTCCGCTTGGCCTTTTTTCGTTTGCGATGTGGAATGCAACGGCCATCGGGATTGCCCTTGGTCTATGCCGGCGCCGTGTTGATCCGCGGCAGCCTCTTCCGGCTACCCTGCTGCGCTAAGCCTGCCGCGATACCCGCTTCAGAAGGCGTTGCGGTGAATGACGACGCGCAGCGTTGCGAACAGAATCACGATGTCGCGCCGCAGGCTCCAGCCATTCACATATTCGAGATCTGCGTCGAGGCGGTTCACCAAATCCTCTCGTTGGTGCGTGGCACCGCGAAAGCCGCGTACCTGAGCGAGACCCGTCAGGCCCGGCTTGCAAACGTGACGATGGTGATAGCGCTGATCGATTTCCCAGAACAGTTTGTCGCCAGCCAGTGAGCCGATCGCGTGCGGGCGTGGGCCGACGAAGCTCATGTCGCCGCGCAGGATATTGAGAAGCTGCGGCAGTTCGTCGATGCTCGTCGCGCGGATAATCTTGCCGACCCGCGTAACCCGCGCGTCATTTCGTGCGGTAGACACGCGACCGTCGTGATCCAGCAACTTGTGATGCATGCTGCGAAACTTGAACATCGAGAAGAGCTGATTGCCTTCGCCGACGCGGCTTTGGACAAACAGGACGGGTCCACGCGAATCAAGCCGTATGAGTAAAGCGACAATCGCGAGCAGCGGCGCCAGAAAGAATAAAGCCGGAATAACAATCGCGAGGTCAAGGATGCGCTTTTGAATGCGATCGCGCAGCTGCAGCCCGCCTGTCGAGACGAGGACGGAGGCAATGCCGGCGAAATGCTTGTTCCCGATGACCCCGATCGTGTCGAGTTCGGGAATAAGCATCTCCGTCTTGACGCCGCCCCCCTTTAGGATCGTTGACCAAGTTGATCGGCGCGCAGGGGGGCACGCGACGAAAACCTCGTCGATCCCGCGCAAATGACGCGCCAGTCGATCGAGCGCAAGCGGATGGATTGCGAGTTCGGTATCTCCAATCGGTTCGCAAGAGACGATTTTGAGCCCGTCCGGCAGCGGGATATTCACTCCGTCGACGATTAGCATCCGGCTCAGCGCCGATCCGCGAAAGACGCGTTCCCCGATCACTCCGACCACTGCTCGGCAGCCGAGTAACAGTCCAGCGGAGCAGATAAAGGCGATCACCGTGCTCAATCGTGAGATCAGCGACACCTCTTTGAGGAAAAACGCGACGAAAACGGTGACGAAGAATGCGGTGACAAGGCTCGCCAGTGCCCGCCAAGCAGACACACGCCAGCGTTCGATCGTGTCGGCGGTGAAATTGCGCGTGCTCAGCAGCAGATAGATTGGCACGATCGCGGCCAACAACGTGAAGCTTTCCGATGGGAGGCCCCGTGCTGCCGCGAGTAGACGCCCCGCAGCGAATCCGATCGCCAGCGACGCCAGATCGCAGACGAAGATCACTGAATAGAAACGCAGGCGCAGCCCGCGTTTGCCATCGGTCGGTACAGTAGGCGTCGCGACGGGCGTCAACCAATCGTGCGCAGCAGAGAAATCAGACATGCGCGCGAAATCGTCCCCACCCGTCCGGAACTGTCCGGTACCAGCCCTCCGGCACGATCCCCCCCGATTAGTCTGCCCTTGAAGCGGGACCGTGCAAATGCTGCATGAAACCAATATGGCGCGACCTGCAAGAGGTGGTTTCTTGTCGTCGGACGAATTGAAGAGAAAATGGCCTGTGATGACGCGACATGCTCTTTGTCGGCGGCGAGAACGTCCGTTCGACGTCATCAGAATGGGCTATTTTACAGCTGTAGCATAGGCGCGTGTTTGAAGGCGGGATAATGGCGCCGCGCAGCCGGCGAAATTATTGAACGAGTGGCGAAGGTGTCTGTCCAGCATATGGCGCTAAGGTGATATTCCAATCGCCGACGACATCCCGAACAACGTTCGCTGTGCGTCGTTCCAAATGTAAGATGGTCGGAAGGAACAGTAGCATGGTGTTGCGCAGCACCTTGCGTTCGGCTGCTCGTTTACACGCCTGACGGGGCAGTAAGCGTCGATCGCAACGTCGCATCACGCGCCAACCGCCGCGTCGTTGCGAATAGGGCGGGCTGTTCGTCGTAGTAGGCGATCAGTTCATCGACATCGATCGGTTGCAGCGCCTTTCGGCCGAACATGAACATGCCGACCGATGCATCGAGCGCGCGGCGATCCGCACAGAAGCGATCGAGGAAACGCAGGGCGACGAAGGGAAAGGCCGCGATCTGACCCAGCTTGGTGCTGCGCAGTAGCGACTGCAGCAGATAGCGGATCGCGAGCGCGGCCATCGTGCCCGGTCCGGTCGACTGACCCGACGCGCTGACGGTGAAGTCGCGGAACAGCCAGCGCAAACCGCTCGGCGACCAGCGATGGAAATCATACGCCTTCTCGCACAGCGGGAACATGAACGTCGTATCGGTAAACATAAACCCGCCCGGCTTCAGGATCCGCGACGCCTCTGCCACAACGCGGCGAGGATCGATGGTAAATTCGAGCATGCCCTGCAGCCAGACGCCGTCGACGCTGGCGTCTTTTACGGGAACGTTATGGGCGTCGGCAACGAAGGTAACGATAGGGGAGGCATAGATGTCGAACGCAACAATCCTGACGTCCGGGTCCTCGTAAAGCGGCTTCGAACCGTATCCTTCCTCCCCGGCGCCGAACATGACGATCGTCTTGGGTCCAGGGGCGGGATCGCGCTTGACCCCGTCGAGCATCATTCGCGCGAACATACCGACGTAGGGGTTCGTGCCGTCGACGACGTGTCGGAAGACGGTCCGCCACGAACCGCGCTTGACGACGCTGCTCGCGCCGCTCGCCAATGTCGCCTCGCGATCGAGAACGCTGCGATCGAAGTCGACCAGGACGTCCTTACCGGCGAGTCGCGGAAGAACCGGTTGCGCATCGCCGGCGCATTTCTTGCTGCAGGACAGCCGGTCTGCGGGAGTGCGCGCCAGATCCGCCCCGCAACGTGGGCATGCAAGCAGATCAGCGATATCGTCGATATGTTCTACCAGCATTGATCCGGTCCGCTGATCAGGCAAGCAGTCACCAATTGCCCCTTTTGCGCGGATCGCTGCGCTTCTCGGATGGTTGGCGCTATTGGCCGTTGTGCGGATCGGCCGCTGTTCCGCGAAATACCCCTCATCCTATGTTGGAGCCGCCGTTGATCACGGCGCCACTATACGTTTCCAGTCGGGAGGGCAGCAGTCTTTTCCGAGGCGCGATCATCGCGTGGGATGTAACGGAGTGCGTCGGGATGGTAAAACCTGAAGAAGACAAATAACGGGGTTCGTCGATCGAGGGGCGGTGTCTCTGATCTGCGACCGACGGGCAGGTCGACGGTCGTTCCTGTGCGAAGAAGAGCCGACACGATGTCCAGGGGTGCCGGCATGTATTATCTGTCGAAAATCAGACGATATGCGCTGGCTGGGATCGGCCCGGTAGCGTTGGCCGGTACCCATTTCGCTTTGTCGTTCGTCATGCTGCGACTGCATACGCCCGCGGCGTTCGGCACCTTCACGTTCCTGTTCGTCGCGGCGCAGTTCACCGTTGCGCTATCCAGCGCGCTGTTCGGTGCCCCGCTTCAGTCATTCGCGTCAGCGCGGCAGGCAGATGGGGGAGGGCGGGTAGAAGCCGTTTTCGCGGTAGCAACTGCGCTTGCGTTGCTTATCGGCGCCGGCTTTCTGACGCTTGGACTTTCGATGCAACTGCCGGTCGAAATGGCGGTATGTTATGGGGGCTACACCACGGTGATGATCGTGCGCTGGCTTGGCCGGGCATGGTGTTTCGCGGACGGACGCCCGGAACGGGCGGTCGCCTCGGACCTCGTCTACGCTTTAGTGACCTTGAGCTGTCTTGCTGCCGGGACCGGTAGCAGTCTGATGTCCATGGACAGCGCGAGCTATGCCGCGCTTTTTACTGGTGCGTTGGCAAGCCTGCTGCCGTTCGGTCGCGGGCATGTCGCTTTGGCCGTGCGCTGGCCGACACGCGATCTGAGAGCGACGTACCGAGATATATGGCGCAGGCATGCGCGCTGGTCGCTGCTGAGCGTGACGGCGACCGAGCTAGCCGCAAACGCCCACGTCTATCTTGTCACGATTGTTGCTGGCGCGAGCGCGGTCGCGCCGCTCGCAGCGGCGGCGCTGCTGCTGCGGCCGATGAACGTTCTTCAGAACGCGCTGACCGAATATGAACGGCCGCAAATGGCGGCTTTGCTGGCAGACGACGCTGTCGATGACTTGCGACGATCGCGCCGGTTCTTTCTCGTCGTGCTGCTACTGGCTTGGTGCGGTACCGGCGCGGCGGCGGCTGCGATCCTCGTCTTTGCGCCGCAGATCGTCTTCTCCGCGCAGTACGATCTTTCCATGATTCGCTGGGCAGCGGTCGGATGGTTTGTCATCGCGCTGCTGATCGTATTGCAGATGCCCTCAAGCGTGATGCTTCAAGGCGCCGGCCGCTTTCGCGCTTTGGCCCGGGCAACCCTGATCTCGTCCGCCACCAACGTCACCGGCGTTGCGATCGTGCTGGCGATCGCGGCGCCGATCTGGACGATTGCGGTGATGGTTATTGGCTGGGGCGTCGAACTGGCGCTCGTGCATCGCGCGGCGCAGCGCCTGCTGGCCGGCTATGCGCATCCCGGCTCTGCGTGAGCGATCATAGCCGAAGTGCCGCTTCGCCGTCAGCGAGCCGTGCCCGAAGTCGCCAACACCTCGACCTTATCGGCCTCAAGGTACACGGCGCTCAGAACGCCCGTCGCGTAGGCTCCGGTATCGACGCCGATCCGGTTTCCGGGCATTTCGACGGTAGCCGAGATGGTGTGCCCATGGACGATCACGGCGCCGTGATCGCGCGGGTCGGCGAGGAACTCTTCGCGGATCCACAACAGGTCGCGCCGCTGCTGGCGGCGCAGCGCAACGCCCGGTCTAATGCCGGCATGACAGAGGAAATAGTCGCCGGACGTCGCCGTTAGCGGCCACGCGCGTATCCAATCGAGCCGGTCGGGTGTCACCGCCGCGCGCAACCGCTCAACGTAGTCACCCACATCATCGCCATCGAACGAGGGAAGCCCGAAACTTGCTGCCGCCTCCGCGCCGCCACTCCGCAGCCAGTTCGAGAAGCTCATCGGGTCACGCTCGCAGGCGCGGATCAGCATTTCCTCGTGATTGCCAAGCAGTGTCATCACGCCCGGCACCTCGTGCCTCTTGCGATCGAGCCAGTCGAGCGCGCCGCGCGTATCGGGACCACGATCGACGATGTCACCCAGAAAGACGAAGCGCGTCGTTTGGGCGGGCGGGCGGGTGGCGTTGTGCGCCATGATCCGAGCCCACAGGTCTTCGAGCAGATCGACGCAGCCGTGCACGTCGCCGATCGCGTAGATCCGCTCGCCGCGGGCCGTGACGGGAGCGCGGTTCCGCCGGCCGAAATTGCGCAATGCCCTGAGGATAGGTCGTGCTCACCATCATTGCGCGGCGTGGCGCCGCGCGACCCTGCGGTGCCACAAACGTCGGACGCGAACAATCGTGTTAGGCGAGCAGCCCCATCGTGCGCTGCGCGGCAGCGAGTGTCGGTGCGGCGAGGTCGCGTGCTTTGGCGGCGCCGTTCGCAAGGATCGCGTCGATCGCGCTTCGATCCGCCAGCAGCCGAACCATTTCGTCGCGGATCGGCGCAAGCGTGGCGACGGCGAGATCGGCGAGCGCGGGCTTGAACTGGCCGAACCCCTTGCCGGCAAATTCGGCCACCACATCGTCGGGCGTACGATCGGCGAGCGCGGCAAAGACGATGACGAGATTGCGCGCCTCGGCCCGGCCCTCCAGCGCCGCCCAGCTATCGGGCAGCGGATCGGGATCGGTCTTCGCCTTGCGGAACTTGTCCGCAATCGTCTCGTCGCTGTCGATCAGCTTGACGACCGACTGTTCGGACGGGTTCGACTTCGACATCTTGGCCGACGCGTCACGCAGGCTCATGATCCGCGGCGCGGCGGCGCTGATCAGCGGATCAGGCTGGGTGAAAAGATCCGTCTCGTAATCGAGGTTGAACTTGGCCGCGATGTCGCGCGCCAGTTCGAGGTGCTGCTTCTGGTCCTCGCCCACCGGCACGTGCGTCGCATTGTACAGCAGGACGTCGGCCGCCATCAGCACGGGATAATCGTAGAGTCCGACGCTGGCGCCCTCGCGGTTCTTGCCCGCCTTGTCCTTGAACTGCGTCATACGGTTGAGCCAGCCGACGCGTGCAACGTTGTTGAGCAGCCAGGCGAGCTCGCTGTGCGCGGGAACGCGCGTCTGGTTGAACAGGATCGAGCGTTCGGGATCGATGCCCGCCGCGACCAACGTCGCGGTCATCTCGATCGTGTTGGCGGAGAGCTCTGCCGGCGCGATCCACTCCGTGAGACCGTGTAGGTCTGCGAGGAAGTACATCGTCTCGCCGCCGGCCGCCTGAATCTCGTCCTGCATCGCGACCCACTGCTTCACCGCGCCGAGATAATTGCCGAGGTGGAGATTACCGGTCGGCTTGATGCCGGAAACGACGCGCATGCGGGATCCTATCGACGAACGAGGCTTCGCACGTCGGCGGGCCGGAACGCGCCGAACAGGAAGGTGGCGGCGACGTAGACCAGCGCGCCGGTGGTGACCAGCACCAGCATCGATCCCCAGCGCTCGAGCGCCGTGCCGAGGGTGTAGGGGCGGAACAGATCGACGGCGAACCACATCACTGCGCCCATCAGCAGCGCGGCGAGCGCGAGCCGGCCGACGCGGCGCTTCAGCTGCGCGTCCGCGACGAAATGCCCGCGCGCGGTGAGCGTGCGCCACAGCAGCGCGACGTTGACGGTGGAGGCGAGCGCAGTGGCGAGTGGCGGACCGACATGGCCGAGCGGCACGATCAGCGCGAGGTTGAGGACGAGATTGACGACCATCGAAACAGTGGCGAATTTGACGGGGGTGCGCGTGTCAGAGCGCGCATAGAAGCCGGGCGTCAGCACCTTGACGAGGATGTACGACGGCAGGCCGATCGAGAAGGCGGCGAGCGACTGGGCGGTAGCCGCCGTGTCATCGGCGGTGAAGGCGCCGTGCTGGAACAGCGCCGCAACGATCGGCGTGCCGCAGACGATCAGCGCAACGGTGGCGGGCAGGGTGAGGAACAACGCGAGCTCAAGCCCGCGGTTCTGCGTCGTCATCGCCGCCGCCTCCTCGCCGCGGCCGAGCTGGGCCGAGATCGTCGGCAGGAGGACGGTGCCGAGGCCGATGCCGATCAGCCCGAGGGGCAACTGGTTCAGCCGATCGGCATAGTAGATATAGCTGACCGAACCGGCGGAGAGCAGGCTGGCGGCGAGTGCGGTGGATACGACCAGGTTGATTTGAACCGCGCCGGCACCTGCCGCGGCGGGCCAGATCAGCGACAGCAGCTTCTTTACGTCCGGCGTGAGCGTTGGGCGCTTGAGTCGCAGCGCGACGCCGGCGCGACGGCAGGCCCAAATCAGCCACAGCAGTTGCAGCACGCCAGAGACTGTGACGGCGATCGCCTGATTTCGCGCGGTGAACAGCGGCTCGTGATCGTGGAATAGCAGCAAGGCGGCGATCAACGTCGCGTTGAGCAGGATCGGCGCAGCGGCGGCGACCCAGAAGCGATGCAGCGAATTGAGCATCCCGCCGAGCAGCGACACGAGGCTGATGAGCATGAGATAGGGAAAGGTGATGCGCGACAGCTCGACCGCGAAGGCGAACTGCGTCGGGCTTGCCGCGTTGAAGCCGCCCGACAGCAGCCAGGTGACGGGCCAGGCGGCGAGTTCCATCAGAAGCGTGAAGACGAACAGGACCGGAAGCAGCACCGACAGCGCGTCGCTGGCGAAGGCCACGCCGTCGGGAATGCCGCGCCCGTCCTTATCCGCCACCTTGCGGTTGAACATCGGGATGAACGCGGCGGAGAAGGCGCCTTCCGCGAACAACGCGCGGAACATGTTGGGGAGGCGGAAAGCGATCAGGAACGCATCCGATGCGAAGCCGGCGCCGACGTAGCGCGCGAACAGCGAGTCGCGCACCAACCCGAGGATGCGGCTGGCGAGCGTGAGACCGCCGACGGAGCCGAGCGCGCGTGTGAGGTTCATCGCTGTATCGGCTTTCCGGTGGCGGTCACGCGCTCAACGAAGCCAGCTTTTGCCCGCGTGTGGCGAGGCGGCATGACTTCGACGAACGCGCGACGAACGGACCGGGGCTGCTCTTACGCGTTGCCGAAATTGCCGGCGGCGAGCTGCGCGTCACGCTGCTCGGCCTGCTGCATGTACAGCGCGTTGAAGTCGATCGGCTCGAGCAGCAGCGGCGGGAAGCCGCCGTCGCGGATCGTATCGGCGACGACGCGGCGCGCGAATGGGAAGAGGAGGCGCGGCCCTTCGCCGAGCAGGAACGGCTGAAGCGCGTCCAGCGGTACGTTGCGTACGCCAAACAGCCCGGCATAGGCGAGCTCGACGAGGAAGGTGACGCGGCCCTGCGTTTCGGCACGGACCTCGATCTTCAGCACCACTTCGTGCGCGTCGTCGGCGATCTGGTTCGCCGCGATGTCGAACTGGACGTTGATCTCCGGGCCCTGCTGGTTCTGGAACACGGCGGGCGCGTTCGGATTCTCGAACGACAGATCCTTCACATATTGCGAGATCAGCCCGACGGCCGGCGCGTTATCTTCGCCGTTCGGCTGCGGCGTCGTGTCGAAACCGGTGCCGGTGTTCTGCTCGTCCATCGTGCGTCTTTCCCTGAGATGATGGTGGGCGCATGCGGAGCGCCGGACCGGCGCGCGCCTAGCAGGCGGCATGAACGGTTTCAACGGCGGCACCCATTTGAAACATGGGGCGTTGCGGACTATGTTGAAAGCTTAGCGTATCGGAGGCCTGGTGTTCTACATTATCGTGCTCGCCATGGTTGCCGCGTTCCTGGCGCTTCGGCTCTATTCGGTGCTCGGGAAGCGGACGGGACATGAGCAGCCCCTGCCCAAGCCTGCCGAGGAGCGGGTGGCGCCGCAGCCACTGCCCCGCGCGGTGGAAAAGGCGGCCGAACCGCGTGAGCCGATAGCGAAGCCGTTCGAAGGCAACGCCGAACCGGGCATCCGCGCGATCGTCGGGGCCGAGCAGGGTTTCGACGTCGCGCGGTTTCTCGACGGCGCGCAGGCGGCCTATCGCATGATCCTGGAGGCGTTCTGGCGCGGCGATCGTGCGACGCTCGACGATCTCGTCTCGCCGGACGTCGCCCGCGCTTTCGGTGACGCGATCGCGGCGCGCGAGGCGGCCGGCCACACGCTCGACAATCGTCTGGTGTCGATCGAGAAGGCGGTCATCACCGGCGCCTCGCTCAACGGCAAGGAGGCGCGCATCACGGTGCGGTTCGACGCCGATATCGCGGCGGTAACGCGCAACGCCGACGGCGAAGTCGTGGCGGGGTCGACCAGCGACGCCGTCGAGACGCACGACGTGTGGACGTTCGCGCGAACGCTGCGCAGCGTCGATCCCAATTGGAAGCTTTCGGACACCGACGAAGCGTGAGCCTGCGTTCGGGGGTAGTGGCGCTCGCCGGCGCGCTCGCGCTGTCGGCGTGCGTCGGAGGCGTGGAGCCGCCGCGAACGTCGGCAGCGCCGGCACTGCCGGCACTGCCGTCGAGGCTGCCGGTGCGCCAGCCCAGTGCCGCGACGCCGATCCCGCCGGTTTTGGTGGCCGCAAACGGCAGCGCGACGACGGCGATGACGGCGGGGCTAGTCGCGGGCCCGCCGGTAGCGAGCCTGCCGATCGCGGGCGACACGGCGGCGCGTGCACTGGCGGCGTTTCGGATCAGCTGCCCCTCGGTTGTGCGGCGTGCCGACCCGACGGGACTGACGCGCGGCGCTGACTGGCGTGCCGCATGCGACGCGGCAGCTGACGGTGCGGGCGATCCTCGCGACTTCTTCGCGCGGCATTTCGAAGCGGTGCAGGTGGGTGACGGAAAAGCATTCGCCACCGGCTATTTCATCCCGGAGATCGCGGGATCGCGCGAGTATCGCGACGGGTACGCGCCGATCTACGCGCGGCCGAGCGATCTCGTCGATGTCGACCTCGGACTGTTCTCGACCGACCTGAAGGGCAAGAAGATCCGCGGGCGCGTCGAGGGGACGAACTTCGTGCCCTATTACGATCGCACCGCGATCGAGCGCGACGCGCTGCGCGGGAAGGCGCGAATCCTGGGGTATGCCGCCGATCCGGTCGAGCTGTTCTTCCTTCAGGTGCAGGGCTCCGGCCTCGTCCGCCTGCCCGACGGTGAGGTGCTGCGGATCGGCTACGACAGCCAGAACGGGCGCGACTACACTGGGATCGGCAAGCTGATGCGCGACCGCGGATTGCTTCAGCCGGGGCAGGCCAGCATGCAGGGCATCGTCGCCTGGCTGCACGCCAATCCGGAGGAAGGCCGCGCGATCATGCGCGAGAACAAGAGCTACGTCTTCTTCCGGCTGCTCGACGGCCCGCCGCTCGGCGCGATGGGGCTGCCGGTGAGTGGAGGCGCGACGGTTGCCGCCGACACGCGCTTCGTGCCGCTCGGCGCGCCGGTGTTCCTGTCGATGGACCGGACCGACGCGACGGGGCTGTGGGTGGCGCAGGATACCGGCGGTGCGATCAAGGGGACCAACCGCTTCGATACCTTTTGGGGCGCGGGCGACGAGGCGCAGGCGATCGCGGGTGGAATGAGCGCGCGTGGTACCGCTTTCGTCCTGGTGCCGCGCGGTACGCTGGCTCGGCTCGGTGTCGCGCAACCTCGCCCCTGACGAAGCCGCGCTGTGGGCGCGCGTGATGGCGAGCGTCCGCCCGCTGCGCGCGATCCGGCCGGTGGCAGCCGCCAAGATCGCGCCGGCGACGCTGCCGCCGCCGGGCACGCCCAAGGTGCGCGTGTTACCTGTGCGCGCAGTGCCGCCGCCCAAGCCCGAGCCGCGCAAGGTGCCGCAACCCGGCGTTACGCTCGACGGGGGGTGGGACAAGCGGCTCGCGCGCGGGATGATCATCCCTGACGCGACGATCGATCTGCACGGACATACGCTGCACTCGGCGCACGATCTGCTCGATGCGGCGCTTGATCGCGCGATCCGGCGCGGCGACCGCGTCATCCTGCTGGTGACGGGCAAGCCACCGCGGCCAGAGAGCGAGCGGCCGCATGCGCGCGGCGCGATCCGCGCGGCGATCGGCGATTGGCTGGCCGCATCGCGGCACGCCGGTGCGATCGCGGCGGTGCGCGGCGCGCATCCGCGCCACGGCGGTCAGGGCGCGCTGTACATCGTGCTGCGCCGCCCGCGCGGCTGACGCGCGGGTCAGCCGCGCGGATCGAGCACGCGAGCGAGAATGTCGGCGTAGATGTCGGTGAGCAGGTAGAGGTCGGCAACGGCGACCGCCTCGTCGAGCTTGTGCATCGTCGCGTTGACGAGACCGAACTCAACCGTGGGGCATAGCGCGGACAGGAAGCGCGCGTCGGACGTGCCGCCGGTCGTCGACAGTTCGGGCACGATGCCTGTCCGGGCGGTGATCGCATCCGCGACGCTGGCCGAGAGTGCGCCGGGCGCGGTGAGGAACGCCTCCCCCGATACCTTGCCCTCGACACGCGCTTCCGGAGCATGACGCCGCACGACAGCGGTGATGCGGTCGATGAGCGTGGAACCGCGATAACAGTCGTTGAAGCGGATCGAGAGTCGCGCGGACGCCTTGGCAGGAATGACGTTGGTCGCGTGATTGCCGACCGTGAGATCGGTCACCTCGATGTTCGACGGCTGGAACCAGTCATTGCCCTCGTCGAGCACGATGCCGTCGATCTCGGCGAGCGCGGCGACGAGGCGCGGGATCGGGTTGTCGGCGAGATGCGGGTAGGCGACGTGGCCTTGGCGGCCAGGCACGTCGATCCAGATATTGACCGAGCCGCGCCGCCCGATCTTGATCATGTCGCCGAGCCGCATGGTCGAAGTCGGTTCGCCGACCAGGCAGGCGTCGGGATGCAGTCCGCGCGCCGCCATGCGATCGATCAGCGCGCGCGTGCCGTAGGTGGCGGGGCCTTCCTCGTCACCGGTGATGATGAGGCTGGTCGTTCCCGCCGTCCCCACCCGCGCGGCGGCGGCGACGAAGGCGGCGATCGCGCCCTTCATGTCGACCGCGCCGCGCCCGTAAAGGAGGTCGCCGCGAACCTCGGGCGCAAAGGCGCCGCTCGTCCAGCCATCGCCCGGTGGTACGACATCGAGGTGGCCGGCGAAGGCGAAGTGCGGCCCGCCGCTGCCGCGCACCGCGAGCATATTCTCGACTGGGCCATCGGGCGCGGTCCCCGCGACAAAGCGATCGACGGTGAAACCTAGCGGTACCAGCACCGCCTCGAGTACGTCGAACACGCTACCGCGCGCTGGCGTAACGCTCTCGCAGCCGAGCAGCGCGGTGGCGAGCGCGAGCGGATCGGTCACGGCGTCGAGCGGGCGGGGGCGGGCTGTTCGAACTGCTCGATCACCCATTCCTCCTCCTGCGCAGCCGCGATCCAGTCCTGCATGAAGGGGTGCGTCAGCACCGCCTCGATGTACGGCCCGGCGAAGCGCGCGACGGGAAGCGAGTAAGTAATGATCCGCGTGCAGACGGGCGCGAACATGATGTCCGCCGCGCCGAAAGCGCCGAACAGGAAATCGCCGTCGCCGCCGAAGCGCGCGCGGGATTGCGCCCACAGCTCCATCATCCGTGAGAGATCGCGCAGCACTGCTTCGGATGGCGGCACCGGAGGATAGATTTGTCGGATGTTCATGCTGTGCTCGCGCCGGAGCGCGGCGAAGCTCGAATGCATTTCCGCTGCCATCGATCGTGCCATCGCGCGCGCCGCCTCGTCCGCCGGCCAGAAACGATCGCGCCCGACCTTGTCGGCGAGGTACTCGATGATCGCGAGACTGTCCCACACCACGGCGTCGCCGTCCCACAGGATCGGCACCTTGCCCGACGAGGGGGCGAACTCGTCACCCTCACGCCGCTTGTCCCATTCCTGATCGTAGAGCGGCACGACCACCTCTTCGAACGGCAACCCCGCCTGCCGGCAGGCGAGCCAGCCGCGCAGCGACCAGGAGGAATAGGCCTTGTTGCCGATGATCAATTTCATGAGGCGGCAGGTAGAGCGGGGAAACCAGCGGTGCAACCGTCGGGCGGCGTCGCGTCAGCGCTCGAGAAACAGGTCGTAGCGCTTGCCTGTGTCGTCAGCTGCGGGCCAAACCCGACGCTCAGCTGGCGGCTGGCGTCACGTCGAACTCGTGTGACGTCAGCCAATCGCCTCGATCACCGCGGCGCGCAGCTCGGCGACGCCCATCCCCTTTTCCGACGAGGTCGCAATGATCTCGGGATGCGCGGCGGGGCGCTTGCGCGCCTCGGCAATCGTCCGCTCGGTCACCTCGGCAAGCTCGCTCGCCTTGATCTTGTCCGCCTTGGTCAGCACCATGCGGTAGCTGACGGCGGCCTTGTCGAGCATTTCCAGGATCTCGCGGTCGACATCCTTGATGCCGTGGCGCGCGTCGATCAGCACCAGCGCGCGCTTGAGCGCCTGGCGCCCGCGCAGGAAGTCGTTGACGAGAAAGCGCCACTTCTTGACGACGTCCTTAGGCGCCTTCGCAAAACCGTAGCCTGGCATGTCGACGAGGCGGAAGGCCAGCGGATCGCCGACGTCGAAGAAGTTGAGCTCCTGCGTTCGCCCCGGCGTAACCGAGGTGCGGGCGAGCGCCTTGCGCCCGGTGAGCGCGTTGAGCAGCGACGATTTGCCGACGTTCGACCGGCCGGCGAAGGCGACTTCGGGGACGCTGGCGTCAGGCAGGAACTGCAGCGAGGGCGCGGACTTGAGGAAGCTGATCGGGCCGGCGAACAGCTTGCGCGCCGCCTCGATCTCCGCCTCGTCGCGAACCGTATCCGCTACGCCGGCGTCAGCGCCCTCAGCGGCGTCGAAGGAGGAAGCCTCGTCGCTCACTTGGCGGCCGCCTCCTTCAACGCGGGGTGGCGGGCGTAGAGCAGCCGCTGCTGCAGGATCGTCAGCACGTTGGAGGTGATCCAGTAGACTTGCAGGCCCACCGCGAACGGCGCCATGACGAACATCAGCACCCACGGCATCAGCGCGAAGACCTGCTTCTGCGTATCGTCCATCGGCTGCGGGTTGAGCTTGAACTGGAAGTACATGCTAATGCCGAGCAGGATCGGCACGACGCCGATCGCCAGGAAGTGCGGCGGGGTGAAGGCGAGCAGGCCGAACAGGTTGACGGGCGTCAGCGGATCGGGGGCCGACAGATCCTTGATCCAGCCGACGAACGGCTGATGCCGCATCTCGATGGTCAGCATCAGCACTTTGTAGAGCGCGTAGAAGATCGGGATCTGCAGCAGCGTGGGCGCGCAGCCGGCGAGCGGATTGACCTTTTCCGTCTTGTAGAGCGCCATGATCTCCTGCTGCTGGCGCGGCTTGTCGTCCTTGTAGCGTTCCTGGATCGCCTTCATCTTGGGCTGCACGGCGCGCATCTTTGCCATCGAGGCAAACTGGCGCTGCGCGACCGGGAACATCAGCAGGCGGATGGTAAGCGTCAAAAGGATGATCGCAATGCCGAAATTGCCCAGCATCACGAACAGCCAGTCGAGATAATAGAAGATCGGCTTCTCGACGATGCGGAACCAGCCCCAGTCGATCGCGTAATCGAGCCGGTTGACGCCTTCCTTGTCGGTGTAGCGATCGAGCAGGCGGACTTCCTTCGCGCCGGCGAAGAAGCGCGTCGTCTGACTGAGCTGGCGGCCCGGCGGCAGCAGCTGCGCGGCGGCGGTATAGTCGGCCTGGTAGGCCTTGTTCGCGCCGGCGCGGAACTGACCGTCGAAGCTGCGCGCCTGATCGGGGATCAGCGCGGTGAGCCAGTATTTGTCAACGAAGCCGAGCCAGCCTGCGCTGGTGGTGAAGCGCTGCGCCCCTTCGTCGACATCTTTAAAGTCGACGTCGTAATCGGCCTTGTTGTTGTGCACCGCCATCGGGCCGGTGTGGATCGTCCAGCTGTCAGGATCCTTCGACACGCCGGCACGGTTGACGAGACCGTAGGCGGCGACCGGAACCGCGCCCGTGCCGCCGTTCGCCACCGTCTGCTTGATGCTGAACATATATCCATCGTCGACCGACAGCTCGATCGCGAAGCGCTGCCCAGTTGCGTTGGCCGCGGTCAGCGTGACGGGGCGGCCGGGGGCGAGCAACTGCGACGAGGCGGTCCACGTCGTATCAGCGGCGGGCGGCGCGAGGCCTTCGTTGCGCCAGCCAAAGGCGGCGAAATAGGCGTCCGCGGCGCCGGCCGGCGAGAGCAGTCGCACGGGCGCTGCGTTCTTGGCGATCGTTTCCTTGTAGTTCTTGAGCACGAGATCGTCGATCCGCGCGCCCTTCAGATTGATCGATCCCTGCATCGTCGGCGTGTCGATCCGCACGCGCGGCGCTTCGGCCAGAACGGCCGCACGATCGCGCACCGCGGCGGGGCTGTCCGCCGTCGGATCGGCGGCGGGATTGGGCACGACCTTGGTCTTGCCGCCCTCGATCTTCGTCACCGGCGGGTTGGCGGTCGGGAAGAACTTGTTCTGCACGATCGGCCAGCCGAACAGGATCAGCGCCGCGAGCACCGCGAACAGCACGAAATTCTGATTGTCTTTGTTCACGTGCGCCAACTTCCCTTACGGCACCGGATCATAGCCGTGCCCGCCCCACGGGCCGCAGCGCGCGATCCGTTTCGCCGCCAGCCAGCTGCCCCGCGCGGCTCCATAGCGGCGAAGCGCCTCGATTGCATAGGCGGAACAGCTTGGCTGATAGCGGCATGTGGGCGGCAGGATCAGCGATGGTCCAAGCTGCCAGCCGCGCGCGACGAGGATCAGCAGCCGCGCGATCATCGCGGTGCCGCGTCGCTTCGTGCCACCTTGCGCAGCGCCTTGCCGAGTTCGGTGCGCAGGCTGGCAAAATCGCGCTCGATTCCGCCGTTGCGCCCGATCAGCACGTGATCCGCACCCACGATGCCGTCCGCCGGCAGCAGTTCACGTGCCAGCGCGCGAAGCCGCCGCTTCATGCGGTTGCGGACGACCGAATTGCCGATTTTCTTGGTGACGGTGTAGCCGATCCGCATAGCGGGATCGCCATCGTCGCGAGGCCGCACCAGCAGCACGAAGCCGGGCATCGGTGCGCGTCGCCCGGCGTTCGCCGCCAGGAAATCCCGGCGGCGCGTCAACGTCCGGATTTCTGTCCGAATTAGGCCGACAGCTTCTTGCGACCGCGCGCGCGACGCGCCCGGATCACCAGCCGGCCGCCGACCGTCGCCATCCGTGCGCGGAAGCCGTGACGGCGAGCCCGCACCAGGTTGCTCGGCTGAAAGGTCCGCTTCATCGTTCATTCCCGAATCTGAAAAAACAGGGCCGCCCCGCAGGACGGCCCGAATGGTGCGCCGCATAGGCGAGGGGGCATGCGAAGTCAACGCAAGGGGGCTCATCGCGCGCCGAGCACGCGGCGACGCGCCCGGCGACGAAGCGCACTGCGCCGCCGCATCGCGCGGTGGACGAGATCCGCGACGCGCGGCCAGCGCCGCATCAGGCGCGTCCAGCGAACCTGCGCACGGCGCGAGTTGCGCAGGATCAGGATCATGCCGCCGGCGAACAGGAAGATGCCGCCCGGGCCGGGCAACGGGCCGAGTAGCGCCGCGCCGATCAGCAATAGTCCGCCGAGCGCGAGTTGCGCGACACGGGCGACGGGATGGCGCTGCGACATCTGCGGCATGTGGCTCCGGTGTGTTGGCTATGCAAGACGGCTGCAATAAGCGTTTGTGCGGGCTGGGCTTTGCAGCGCTGGCAAAGCAGCTATGAACGCAGGCGTAACGATGGCGTGAACGGGCGGGGGATGGATGGCGGCGATCGTTGCGACGGTGGCGTATCTCGGGCTGGAAGCGCGCGCCGTCGAGGTGCAGGTACAGCTGATCGCCGGGCTGCCCGCGTTCAATCTCGTCGGGCTCGCCGACAAGGCGGTGGGCGAGAGCCGCGAGCGCGTGCGCGGTGCGATCGCGGCGATGGGACTGGCACTGCCGCCGAAGCGGATCGCGGTGAACCTGTCGCCTGCGGACCTGCCCAAGGAAGGATCGCACTTCGATCTCCCCATCGCGCTAGGGCTGCTCGCCGCGATGGGGGTCGTCGATGCCGAGGCGCTGGCGGACTACGTCATCGTCGGTGAGCTGACGCTCGATGGGCGGCTGGCGCCGTCTCCCGGCGTGCTGCTCGCAGCGCTGCACGCGGCGGAGATCGGCAAGGGGCTGATCTGTCCGGCCGCGCAGGGCGCGGAGGCGGCGTGGAGCGGCTCGATCGAAGTGCTCGCCGCGCCCGATCTGCTCGCGCTCATCAATCACCTGAAGGGGCATGGCCAACTGGCCGCGCCGACGGAGGGCGCGGTACAGGCGGCGGGGCAGGGGCCGGACCTGCGGCAGGTACGTGGGCAGGAGACCGCCAAGCGCGCGCTCGAAATCGCGGCGGCGGGCGGGCATAACCTCCTGAAGTTGCTGGCGCCTCTTAGATATATCTTGAAAGGTTTAGGCCTGGAGCTTTGGCCAGCGGCATACGCAGCGACGCCAGTGTGAGGCGCTTGGCCACAACATCATGTCGAGGAGGCTGCCATTCATTCAGGAGGGGAAGGGGGCCGGTCACAGATGGATTGGTGGAAAGCGGCCTGTCTGCCTTCGAGCGACCCACCGCGGTAAGCTGCCGTTCGTTCAAACGAAGGAGCAGGGGGGCTTCGGATGCCCGACGTTGGTGGAAGGCCGCCCGTCCGATTTCGGCCCGCAATCGCAAGAACGCGGACGCTCGTTCAGGCCACATGGCGGGGCGCTCGAACGCTTGCCGTGGGGTAGGAAGCGGGACGACTGCTTTCGGCTAGCTTGCTGGCTTCGTGGTTCTTCGTTCAGCTGAGGCTTTCCAGCATCTCACGTCCTGAAATCAGCGATCTATAAACACCTGCGGGCTGTCGTCATCGCTCATCGTGCGGGCGGGATTCGGTCCAGATGTCTTCTTTGTCCAGACCGGAGACTCGCCCCTAGGATCATCGGGGGAGGAAGCCGCATTCATTGCTTTTGCCTGTGGCGCGATTGGAGATCAGGTCCAGTGGACGGTAAATTCGCCATCGCCTTGTCCAGAGAAGATGCCCGCCTCGCTGGTGCCAAGCAGCAATTGAAGGTCCGCCAGGGGCTCTCCGCCGCGCCGGTCGAGCGCGGCGGGCTTCGTTGCTGTCGGGTCAGACTCCGCGAAAGACCAGCGTGGTAAAGAGGGCCGGACTGATGATCGCCTTTCCCCATTTGTCATCGAAGTCGGCAGTCGGCCTGGCCGCGATCGTCTCCTCGAGCGTCTTGCCCTGCTTTTTGAGCGCAGCGACGTTGGCGCGGATTGCTACCAGCATGTTGCGATACTCGACCAGGCCCTTGCGCCCGCCCACAGGACCATGTCCGGGAACCACGATGGTACCGGAGCCTGCCATCGCGACGTTCGCCTCCGCGGCGCGGATCATGCCGTCGATGCTTCCGCCGGCGACATAGTCGATGAACGGGTATAGCCCGTTCCACCAGGTGTCGCCGGTCAGCAGCACGTCGGCCTTGGTGAAGTAGGCCGACAGATCGCCGTCGGTGTGCGACGGGACGTAGGGTCGCAGCCGTATCGTCTCACCGCCGAACTGCATCGACTTCTCGCCTCGTACGAGCTGCGCGATACGAGCATCCTGCGACACGGGTGTGAAGGTATGTCCCCACTCCTCGACTCGAATGGTCTGGTCGAGGTGCCTAGCGGTGTTCGCGTGCGCGATCAGCACCGCGCCCGCGCGATGCGTCCACTCGTTCCCGTCGGCATGGTCCCAGTGCCAGTGCGTGTTCACCGCATATCTGATCGGCGCCGGCGAGATGCCGCGCAGCGCCACCTCGATCTTGTCCTTCGATAGCGAGATGCCGTCGTCCACGAGGAACATGCCTTCGGCGCCTGCAAATGCTGCCATGTTGCCGCCAGAACCCTGAAGCAGCGACACGTTCCCGCGAAGCGGCTGGACCGTGACGGGCGAAGCCTCTGCGGCCGCATTGATGGTGGCGTAAGGGGTCTGCTGCGCCATAGCCGCGGTTCCCAGGCCCGAGCTTCCGATGACCGCGCCTAGTAGGCCGGCCTGCATTAGTCGTATGATCATCCCGTGCACCTTTCCTTGTGATCGTCCACGATCAGCGCAGGCGCGACGCAAGGCGCAGAGCAGCACGGAGCCGAGCTGCCTGCGTCGACGTGCAGGTGCCGTGGAGAGTTAGCCGATAGGGACAGAGCCCTGTCGAGCGCCGTCCTGCGAGCTTCTCGCACCTTCGGAAACTCGGATACATTCATACGACGGTATCGGATCTCACCGCACTTGGACGGCAGGCAACCGTGCCTGCATCGGTTGAAGCCATGCTGCGAAAAACGGTCGGAGCCGGCTCCTCGAAGGTTCGCTCCCGCCTGGAGCGGCTCCGACACGTACCCTGGTATTGGGTGATGCCTGACACGGTAGAATGGCGGGTCACGGCCCGCTTCGGCAGCTTTCTGCGCAGCCAACAACAGGGAGCGAACCAATGACCGCTTCAATACTGCAGCAGGTCCTGCCGGCCCTGAACGAGATGCCGGCCTTCGGCGTGGGGGAGCGCGTCCGCGTCGCGATGCGCGCGCCGATCGGTCACTACCGCGTCCCGATCTACCTGCGCGGCAGCGTGGGCACGGTCGAGCGCGTGATCGAGCCGGCGCTCGTCGACAACGAGGAGGAGGGATACGGACGGAACGCCGGCAGCAAGCGGCACTACTATCGCGTGTCCATCCCGATGCCCTCGCTCTGGGAGGGGTACAAAGGCTCTCCGCGGGACGAGCTCCACATCGAGATATACGAAACCTGGCTGGAGCGCGTATGATGGCTGGCGAACCGCACACCCACGACCACGACCACGACCACGATGATCATGCGCCGATCACCGCCGACGCGAAGCCGGGCTACTACGAGGTGATGGAGACCGCGGTGCGGGAACTTCTGATCGGGAAGGGGTTCATCACCGCGAACGACATCCGGCACCAGATCGAGGTGCTCGACAGCCGCACCCCTGCGCTGGGCGCCGCCGTCGTGGCTCATGCATGGACCGACCCGGCCTTCAAGGAGCGCCTGCTCGCGGACGGCCGAAAGGGCTGCGAGGAGCTGGGCATCACCTTCTACGACGATACGCAGCTGATCGTGCTTGAGAACACGGCCGAAGTGCACAACCTGATCGTGTGCACCCTGTGCTCCTGCTATCCGCGGCCCGTCCTTGGCCTTCCGCCGGACTGGTACAAGCTGAAGCCGTACCGCGCGCGAGCGGTGATCGAACCCCGCAAGGTGCTCGCCGAGTTCGGCACCGTCATTCCGGACGACGTCGAGATCCGCGTGAGCGACTCCACAGCGGTCGTCCGCTACCTGGTCCTGCCGCGCCGCCCCGAGGGCACCGACGGCTGGTCAGAGGAGCGGCTCGCCGCTCTGGTCACCCGCGACGCGATGATCGGCGTCATCCCCGTCACCCTGGACAAGGAGGCCGCGTGATGGCGACCGAGGACTTCGTCAGCCGACTGCCGAACGACATCGGCGGATTCGAGGCAGGATCCGTGATGCGGGTCGAGCACGTGCTCGAGCCGTGGGAGAAGCGCTGCCACGCGCTCGCCGACGTGCTCGACTTCAGGAAACTCATCAACACCGAGGAAAAGCGCAAGGGCGTCGAGGCGCTCGGCGAGGTGCTGATCGGCAAGTTGCCCTATTACGAGCGCTGGATCGTGGCCTTCGCGAACATCAGCTTCACCAAGGGCTTCTTCACGCCGACCGAGCTGGCCGAGAAAATGGCCGAAGTCGACGGGCGCTTCTCGGAGCAGGACGCGGCCTGATGCGCCCCGCCCAAGTCACCTGCTTCCACGAGGCCGATCCCGCGCTGTCCCTCTGGAGGCGGGCAGGGGTCGAAGCGCTCGGCACCCTGTTGCTGGTGCTGGTCGCGAGCGGCGGCGGCGTTGCGGCTAGTCGCCTGTTCACCGCCATGCCGGGTCTCGTGCTGCCGATAGTGGCGCTGGTGCTGGCAGGCGCTCTGGTCTCGCTGATCATCGCGCTCGGCGCCGTTTCCGGCGGCCACTTCAATCCGCTGATCACGGTCCTGCAGTGGCTCGCCCGAGAACGCGGCGGCATCTGCACGGTGGCCTATGTGGCGGCCCAGCTGGGCGGCGGCGTCCTTGGCGGCTGGCTTGCAGCTCGGGTGTGGCGCGTTACGGCATCCGACAGCGGCGGGCTTGGCTGGAACGGCGCCGTCAGCGAGATCGTCGCCAGCGCCGGACTAATGCTGGTGGTGTTCGGCTGCGCACGCAGCGGCCGCGCGAGCACTGGCCCCTTCGCCGTCGGCGCCTGGCTGATCGCCGACGTGATCGCCACGCCTACCACATCCTACGCCAACCCGGCCGTGGTGCTCGGGGCGCTGGTCACCGCGGGGCCTCTGTCCCTCGGCCATGAGTCGGCCGCTCCATACCTTCTCGGCGAGGGGGCCGGTGCGCTGATCGCCCTGGCGGCCGTGACCCTGCTTCTGCCCCGAACGGGAACTGCGGCATGAGCATCCCCGGCCTGATTACGCGTGCTGCCGCTGGCAGGTATGCCGAAGTCCTCGCGCGCCTTGAAAACGCGTTCGTGGCTCGCGGTGTGGTACCGATTGCCCGCATCGATCATGCCTCGGCGGCGGCGCAGGTCGGCTTACCGCTGGCTCCGCTCATGCTATTCGTGTTCGGCAATCCGCACGCGGGCACCGGGCTCATGCAGGCTCGTCCGACGCTGGGTATCGATCTGCCCCTGAAGCTGATCGTCTGGGAGGACGCCGACGGCGTCCACGTCGGCTACAACGATCCCGCATGGCTGATCCAGCGGCATGACGGGGATAACGGCGCGCCGATCCTCAACACGATGCGAGACCTGCTCGAGGCGCTCGCGCGGGAGGCTGCGTCGTGATCGCGCATCTCATGGCCCTTCTGCCGGCCGACTCGGGCTTCCGGCGCAATCTCGCCTTCGTCTACGCGGCGTTGGCCGTCCTGAACCTCGGTGGCTGGACATGGGCACTTCTGCTCTTCCACGACCGCCCTGCGATGCTCGGGGTGGCCGTCCTGGTCTATGGGCTTGGCCTGCGCCATGCCGTCGACGCCGATCACATCGCGGCGATCGACAACGTGACGCGCAAGCTGATGCAGGAGCGCCAGCAGCCGGTCGCGGTCGGCTTCTGGTTCGCGATCGGCCACTCGGCGGTCGTCATCCTGGTCACCTCCGTCGTGATCGCCGCAGCAAGCAATCTGGAGGCGTTCGAAACCTTCAGGGAGACGGGCGGAACGCTCAGCACCTGCATCTCGGGCATCTTCCTCCTGCTGGTCGCTGCGATGAACCTGATGATCCTGGTCACGATCCTTCGGACGATCGGGCGCATGCGAGCGGGCGAGCGGATCGACGACGGTACACTCGACCTCATGTTCGCCGGACGCGGTCCGCTGTCACGCCTGTTCCGGCCGCTCTTCGGGCTGATCGGCCGCTCCTGGCACATGGCGCCGCTCGGCTTCCTGTTCGGTCTTGGGTTCGACACCGCGACGGAAGTGACGCTGTTCGGCCTGTCCGCAACGCAGGCGGGGCAGGGCGTGCCGATCGAGGCGGCACTGGTCTTTCCCGTGCTCTTCGCCGCCGGAATGTCGCTGCTCGACACGACCGACGGCGTGATGATGGTCGGCGCCTACCGGTGGGCGTTCGTCCACCCGTTGCGCAAGCTCTACTACAACCTGACGATCACACTGATGTCGATCGCGGTCGCGCTGTTCATCGGCGGCGTCCAGATCGCCGCGCTCGCGGTCCGCAGGCTCGGTCTGGAAGGTCCGATCGCCCGTGGGGCCGTCGCGCTGAACGAGAACTTCAATGCGCTCGGCTTCGCGATCATCGGCGTATTCGCTGCGGCCTGGGTCATGTCGTTCCTGATCTGCCGGGCCATCGAGCGCAGGCCGCTGGTCGCCTGATGCCAATGGAGACTACAAGCATGCAGATCCCGTTCGCCTCGCCCAGGTCGTTCTGATGTGCCACGGGACCCGCCTGGCGGCTCTCGGTGCGGCCGCCTTCCTTAGCTGCGGGCATGCCGCTGCCGATCCCGCCCACGAGGAAGACCCATCGAGGGTCGTTGCGACCGAGGAGGACGACTCGGAGCCTGACGGAATCGTCGTGTTCGGTCGAGGAGAGGCGAAGATCGGAGTCGCCGAGGCGGCAAGCGAGGGCACGGTCAGCGGAGCGGATCTGCTCGTCCGTCCGCTGCTGCGCGTCGCCGAACTGGTGGAGGCGGTGCCAGGGATGATCGCGGCGCAGCATTCCGGAAGCGGGAAGGCGAACCAATACTTCCTCCGCGGCTTCAACCTGGACCACGGGTCCGACTTCACTGCCTATGTCGACGGCGTGCAGATGAACCTGCGCAGTCATGGTCACGGCCAGGGCTACCTCGACCTGAACGGCCTTATTCCCGAGATCGTCGCGCGCGAGGACTTCCGGAAGGGGCCTTACAGGGCGGACGGGGGCGACTTCGCGCTCGCGGGCGCGGCCTACTTCAGGACCATCGATAGCTATGACCGTCCCTGGGCGTCGGCGGAGCTGGGTTCCTACGGCTGGCGCCGCGTCGCGGCGGGTGGAACGATTGAGAACGTGGGCTCCGGAGCGCTCACGCTGGTCGGCGAGGGTAAAGCCTACGACGGGCCGTGGCAGCAACCTGAAAGGCTCCGGCATCTGGCCGGGTTTGGTAAGTACCGCGGGCGGGTCGGGACGATCGATCTCGCGGTTTCGCTCAATGCCTATCACGCGACTTGGCGACCTACCGAGCAGATTCCCGAGCGGGCGATCGGATCCCAGGTCTGCCCGGACGTCTTCTGCTCCCCGGATCCCAGCGCGCGAGGGAGAACCACGCGCCTGATCGGCAACGTCTCGGCCACAGGCGAGGGCTGGAAGGCGAACGTCTACGGCCAGCTCTATGACTGGAGGATGTTCTCCAATCCCACCTACACCGACCCGGACGGCACGAGCGCCCAGATAGAGCAGTTCGATCGTCGCTGGATCGTCGGTGGCAGGGGTGAGCGGAACTGGGCCGCCCTGCCGACCCTGGAACTGATTCTCGGAGGCGAAGCCCGCCACGACCACGTCGGCGACGTCGGCGTGTACCGAACCGCGTCCCGGCGCTTGTTGGGCTCGCTCGGTCGCTATCGGCTGCGGGAGAGCTCGGCGGCGCTGTTCGGAGAGGCGCGCTGGAGCCCGGCTCCCGGTCTTCGGCTCGTCGGGGGCCTTCGCGGCGACTACTACGGCTTCGCCGTGCGTGCGCGTGACGCGGAGGCCGCCTCGCTCGGGACCGGAACCGGCGACAGCCTCCTCGTCTCGCCGAAGGGGTCGATTGCCTATGCGCCCGCAACCTGGGTCGAGTTCTACGGCAACTGGGGAAGGGGCTTCCACTCCAACGACGTCCGCGGGTCGGTTAACCGCGACGCGGCGGTGCCGCTGCTCGTGCGTGGCGATGGCCGGGAGGTCGGCGCGAGGATGCAGAGAGGCAGCGTCAGCCTGACCGCGACCTACTGGTGGCTCGACGTGGACAGCGAGCTACGCTTCGTCGGCGACGCCAACTCGGTCGAGCCGACGGGTGCGAGCCGGCGGCACGGCTACGAGCTGGTTGGCTTCTGGCGACCCGCGTCCTGGCTCGCCTTGGACGCCACCTATACCGCCAGCTATGCCCGATACGACAATGGCGACCGGGTACCGAACGCCTTCGAGAACGCGGCGTCGGCGGGAGTGTCGCTCACGGCAGGCCCATGGGAGGGGAGTGTGCGGGTACGACATCTCGGGCCGTATCCACTCATCGAGGACAACAGCGTTCGCGACCGGGGCAGCACGGTCGTGAATGCCCGGGCGGCCTGGAAGCGCGGCAGCTGGGAACTCTACGGCGAGGTGCTCAACGCCCTCGGCAGCCGCGACAAGGACATTGCGTACCTGTACGAGGCCTACCTGCCTGCAGTCGACACCGGCGGCCCTGTTGAAGGCAGGCTAAGCCGTTTGGTTGAGCCGCGAACGGCAAGGCTAGGAATCCGACGCCAACTCTAAGATGCAAGGCGCCGAGAGTTGAGGGTGAAGTGGTGACGTATGGTTGCGCATGCGCTTTTCTCGGGCGTCCGCAAGAAGATCATCAAAGCTGTGACAGGAATTTTGGTGGGAAGCAACCTGTCCGCTTTCAAACTTCCGCCGCTGCAAGTGCTCGTTCGTTCACGTGGTGCGGTAAGGCCGCACAAACGCCGGCCTCTGGGGGAAGCGACAAGCTCGCTTCCGGCCTACGATCGCCGTGAACCGCCGTTCGTTCACTGCGCGTAAGAGACGGCTTGGCGTGGGCGAGCGCGGAGGCGTTCCGCGCCGAAGTGACGTCCGTGAAAATCGGTGCGTAAGCCTACTCGCGCGGCTGCGGCCTCGGCACGTTCTGAACGAATTGAACGGTCAGCTCCCCGTGGGCGCCGGGCTCGTCCCAGCTCAGCGTCATCCAGTTGTGGGCCTTGGGCTGCCGGATCACGATGCGGCCTGGCCGGAACCGTGCGTCGGCGAGGAACGAGAACTTGCCAAGATCCAACGGGCCGAGCAGCAGGACGAAGATCAACCCGAGGATGCTGACCTGCAGCGCCTCGATCTCGTCGTCGTCGTTCACCAGCGGCACGAGTTGGAAGCGCTGGTGGTTGGTGATCAGGTCGCCCGCTGCCAGCACGCAGTAGAGCCCGGCGCCCTCGGGCCAGGCTGTGGGATCGTCGAGCATCGTGACGACCGTCATGTCGCAGGCGAAGGTGCCGGGCAGGCGCTGGTTGCCCCGCGTAAGGTTTCCCGACACCGCCATCGCCTTGGCGGTCTTCAGCAGCCACCGTTCGATGTCGTGTCCAGAGACCAGCGCATGGCGGGGGCCGTCGTCGATTTCGAGATACGCCTTGAGTGAGGAGAAGAAGTGCCGCGCAGCGTCGTCGATCGGGCTCAGCGCGCTGTTGTGAATAGTGCAAAGGCAGTTCGCGCGCAGACTTTGCGGCGAGATAATCTTCTCCTCGCCGGGCTGGAGCCACGGCACACCCGAGACGGAAAAGCCGCCGTCGCCCTTCAGCACTTCGATCACGGATTTCGATATGATGTGCTCGCCCGAGATCGGCGCGACGCAGGATCCCAGCTCCAGCATGTAGCAGCGCTCGACGGTCGCCTCGGCCGGAAGGGCGGCGAGCCCGAGCTTCGCGGACGGCTTGTGCCAGCTCCCGGCGACTAAGCAGCAGTCGCGTGCAGGCCTTGCCTCGCCGCACGGGCAAGGGTCGTTCAGGACGACTTCGCGCTTCCTCTTCGTCTCACCCATAAGGTCACAGACTCTAACATAGCCCGCTAAGTATTATAGCCAAGATGGTCGCGACCTGCCGAGGTTAGAATCGCGTAAGCCGATTGACATAGGTGAACGAGTGACCGGAGTTGGATTGCCGATAAGGAGCCTCGAATAGCCGCAAATGGGTCCTTTACGCTGCTGGCTAGCTCCGAAATGACAACTTTGCGAAGTTGAATTCTGGCGGGCCGCTAATAAGGCACCGTTCCAAAGCTCGGGATCGCAGGCGCAGATCAGCCGCCTAGCGACAGACGCGTTACCTGCACCGAGGTGACGACGGCACCGTCGTTCCGCAGGAAGATCGTGACGAAGGTCTCCGGAGCGACATAGAGGAACTCGAGCCGTCCCGCCTTGCCAGCGCGGACGTACGACGCGCCGGCGTTCTCGAGCGCCGCTCTCGCCTGCTCGACAGCGACGCCTGGGCCGGCAATGCGCTCGATGAGCGACTGCTCGGCGTCTCGAATGCCGTCCTCTCCGACGACATGCTCGATCTCGAAGAATGAGGCTGGCTGCCAGGCGGCGGTGACCGGCGTGGAAAGCGCCAAACCCCATCCTGCTGCAACGTGGACCAGGAACGTCGAACGCCTGCGCATCGCGCTTCTCCTCGGCCAGACGGCGGCTGCCGCCCGTCCCATGCATGTGCGTCCGAGCCGGACCCCCGCCCTTGACCGTCAGACGCACGCTCATGTCTCGGCGGATCACTCTCAGAGAACAGACGGTCGACGTCGTTCAGGCCGCCTTGCCGGCGATGCGCAGCGCTCCCGGCCGGATGCCGTACCTGCGCAGGACCGCCTTGCTCAGGGCTCCTTCCGAGCCGTAGCCCACGTCGGCGGCGATACGCGCGATCGGCTCGTTCGTGCCGGCAAGGCGCTGGCGCGCGACCGCGAGCCTGAGGTCGGACAGAAACGTCATCGGTGCCTCGCCGCCGAGCCGCCGAAACGTGCGCACCAGTGTGGCGCGAGACATCGCGGCAACGTCGGCCATCTCGTCGAGAGACCACTCGCGCGCCAGGTCGCCGAGGATCGCGAGCACCACGCGGGCCGTGCTACGCTCGCGCAGCAGCGACAGGGTGCCATCGCCCGCATGCTCGGCGCCCAGGTGATCGCGCAGCATCATCACGAACAGTGCGCGAGCGAAGTCGGCTGCGATCACCTCCGACCCTGGCATGTCCGAATCCAGTTCATCGCGAATGTCGGCGAGCAGCCTGCGGAAACGATCCATCAGCCGCTCGCCGGCGGTGCGGATGACGATCTCGTCTGGCAGAACCGCGAGCAGGGGATTGCCGTCGCTGCCCTCGAACTGCAGACGGCCGCAGAGAAGCTCCGTCTCGACCTCGGTGCCGGCGGTGCTCTTGCCGCGCACGCCGTTGCGGTAGTCGACCGTGATCGGTCGCAGTACGCCCCGAACGGCGCTACGAACGACGTGGCTGTCGCCATGCGGCAGCAGCAGGACGTCGCCCGCTCCCAGCGTCAGTTCGCCCAGACCCGGCCGCTCCAGAACGCAGGCGCCCCGCGCCACGATGTGGAACTGGGCCCAGCCGCTGCCGGACGGCTCGTGCTCGGCGGCCCAGCTGCCGCCGAACCTGCAGAAGTCCTCGATGACGGGGCGCACGCGCAGCAGCGGCACCATGACTCTCAGCAGCTCCGACACGTCTTCGGGCAACACGCAGTCCTTTGATCCGCGCGGCCGTTCGGCTGCGCCGGCCGGCCATCCTCCTGCTGCGTATCGGGGACCAGATTGCATCCATCAACTGAACGAAGGGATGTAACGATGTCGATGCTGGACTGGAACGCCTACCGCGGTCAGGTCGTCGCCGGAGTGGGCGAGATCGCGAAGCTCAGCCCCGATACGGTGAAGGGCTACGCCACGCTGGGCGGCGCCGGCGCCAAGACGGGCCACTTGGGCGCGAAGACCCGCGAGCTGATCGCCCTGGCGGTCGCTATCTCGCTGCGCTGCGACGGCTGTATCACCGTCCACGCCGCCGCGGCCAAGAAGCTCGGCGTCACCAAGGAGGAGCTCGCCGAGGCGCTTGGCGTCGCCACCTCGATCAACGCGGGCGCAGCGCTGGTCTTCTCGACCCGCACCCTCGACGCCTTCGACGTCGCCTGAAGGAGGCAGCAGCCATGAACCAGGTCATCCACACCGGCCTCTCGATCGTCGCCGCTTCCCGGTCCAATCGGATCGGGATCGGCGCCATGAAGATCGCCGTCGCCATCATCTTCCTCTGGATCGGCGCACTCAAGTTCGTGCCGTACGAGGCCGACAGCATCACGCCATTCGTAGCGAACAGCCCGGTCATGTCGTTCTTCTACGAGCACCCGACCGAGTACAAGGCGCACATGACACACGAGGGCGAGCTAAAGCCCGCCGAGCGGGTCTGGCAGACCGCCAACAACACCTACGGTTTCTCGACCGGACTGGGCACGCTCGAGCTGGTGATCGGCGGCCTCACACTCGCGGGGCTCGTGTCCCGCAGGGTGGGGATCGTCGGCGCGGCGCTCGCCTTCGCCACGCCGTTCGTCACGCTGTCCTTCCTGTTCACCACGCCCGAGGCATGGGTCGGCGCCCTTGGGGACGCACAGCACGGGTTTCCCTATCTGTCAGGTGCGGGGCGCCTGGTGCTCAAGGACGTGGCGCTGCTGGCGGGTGCCTGGCTGATCATGGTCGATAGTGCCCGTGCGCTGCTTCGCGATCAGCATAGTGCGGATCTGCACCGGCTGCCGGCACGTGGCTCGGCAGAGCCCTTGGGACGAGCGGCATAGCACTGAAGGTTGCTTGGCTGGCCCCCTATCGCGGGTCGGCTCGCAGCCAAGATCCCGACATTCAAAAGGGGGTGGGACTAGCCGGTCCGCCCTGAGGCGTTCAGAGCGCGTAAGTGGATGCTGCTCATCTTGAGGGCTGCAGCAGAAACGTGAGGCAGATCACTCGTTCTGGAGCCACGCTCTCCAAGCTGCTGGAGACAGCGTGGCTATCGATCCTCAAGAATTACCTCGTCCGGCTTGACCGTTGGGGTGGCGGGCGGCGACCAGATCCGCGGACATGCGCAGCTAAGAAGCAGGGCCGCACAGGCAACGTTCGGTCTGTTCGAGCCGTTGACGGCTCCAGCTAAATTCGGATTGGTCAACCTCGCAGCGGATATGGTCCGAGCAGAAGCGCACGGATGCCAGGTCTGCACACCTAAGCCTCGCCAAACGAAGCGCGGCGGGTATCGGCCGGGGGCTCAGGACGTGGGAAACGACAACAGGTTCGTCGCCGAAGCAGACCAGAGCGACCTCGATGGCGTCCAATTGGCGCAACGCCTTCATTTCCACGTTCAGCTCCACGCAGAGGTCGGCAGAATTGCCTGTGCCAAACAGGCTACGAAGACTCTTCATCAGCGCCGTTCTTCGCGCCGTCCAGGAGGAGCCGGGACTCATCGCGTGGCCCAGAACACCTGCCTTCCGGCTCCCTTTCGAGTTCACGCACATGCACCTGTTTCCCGACGACAGAACTCTTGCGGTCTCGCCGAAGCCAAGACGGACTCTACCTGCGCCGGCCTTAGGTCGGAGCCAGTTCACCGGTATCGGGAGAGGGCGACATGCGGCTGACCGGTACCGGGCATCACCCATGCCCATAGGGAGGATCGGCCCTACCATGCACGACTCACGGTCGGGTGCCGGGTCCGCCCGGGCCGGCCCGCTAGGGCTTGGCTGCGACCGGCAGCCGGAATGGCGCTCCCAGGCGATTGAAGGCGTTCATGGCAGCGATCACGATGGTCAGGTCGACCAGATCCTTCGGCCCGAACGCGGCGGCGGCGGCGGCGTACTCTGCGTCCGACGCATGGGTCTCGCTGACGTTCGTGACTTCTTCAGCCCAGGCGAGAGCGGCGCGGTACTGGTCGGAGAAGAAATACGGCACCTCGCGCCAAACCGGGATCAGCCAAACCTTCTCGATCGGCATGGTCCGGAGCAGATCGCGCGAGTGCAGGTCGATGCAATGGGCGCAGCCGTTGATCTGCGAGACGCGCAGGAAGACGAGGTGGATCAGCTCGTGCGGAAGGTCCGTGCCGCTCATGGCATAGTGGTGGACGCCGAACAGCGCCTTCGCTCCTGCTGGCGCTACTTCATGCCAGCTCAATCGCTTCATGTCGGTCATGTGCAGATCCTTCACCGGTGCCGATCGTCGGCGCCTGCCTTCAGGACGAGACAGCATGCTTCGGTGTGACACCGTCGGTCCTACCGGGCCTGCAGTGAGCGCTGGCGTGGTACGCCACCCCCGACGGCGTGGAGTTCGGTTCCGAGCCTCGTGCATGGCGAAGGCGGGAGCCGTCCGTTCGGCTGCCTGGATCGCCTGAGGGCAGGGGTGGCCGAACTATTGGGGCACGGCTGTAGCAGGAGAGAGCATGTTGCAGGCCAGCGGCTAAGCCTGGCTGAGCTCGTCCGCGATATGGCGCAGCTTGTCCGGATTTCGGACGATGTAGATCGCGGTGATCACACCATCGCTGATCTCGAGCGCAGTAGTCTGAAGCACTTCGCCACGATCGATGCTGACGTAGCCGGGCAATCCGTCGATGGTCGCGGTTCGCAGCAGCCGGGGTTGGAAGGCGTGCTTGCGCCGGAGACCCTGGAACAGACGGAGCGCCCGATCGAGGCCGCGTACGACGTTGAGGAAGGCGAGCACTTTCCCGCCGCCGTCCGAATGGATCGCAACGTCCTTGGCGAGGAGACTGGTAAGGGCGGCCGCGTCGCCGCTGCTCGCCGCAGCGAAGAAGGCGCGGGCGATCCTCTCCCCCTCCTCCCGTCCCAAGGCGAAACGTGGCCTTGCGGCCTGGACATGCTTGCGCGCTCGGGATGCCAGCTGGCGCACCGCTGGTGGGTCGCGGCCGAGGGTGACCGCCACCTCGGTGAGAGGCTGTTCGAAGACGTCGTGGAGAAGGAAGGCCGCGCGTTCGAGCGGGGACAGCCGCTCCATGGCAAGCATGAGGGAGAGCGTGATGTCGTCGGCCAGCGTTTCGTCCTGCTCGGTGCTCCCCACCAGCGGATCGGGAAGCCACGCACCGACGTAGGTCTCGCGGCGGCGGCGCGCCGACTTGATCTGATCGAGACAGAGCCGCGTCACGATGCGGGTGAGATAGGCGGCGGGCGCGTCGACGCCTCCGTCCGTCTCTCGCCAGCGCAGCCACGCGTCCTGCACCACATCCTCCGCCTCGCTGATCGAGCCGAGCATGCGGTAGCCGAGACGCAGCAGCCGGGGCCGCTGCGCCTCGAAGTCGGCGAGTCTTCCGTCAGTCGACGGCATGGTGCTCTTCCGGCTCAGGCGGGTGCGCCGCCCGGAAGCCGACCTGCAGCCGGTTCCAGGTATTGATCGCACCGATCGCGAGCGTCAGCTGCACCTGCTCCTCGTCCGAGAACTGCTCCCTCAGCGCTTCATAGTCCCGATCGGGCGCCTTCGTCTCGGCCAGAAGCGTCAGCGCCTCGGTCCAGCCCAGGGCCGCTCTCTCCCGCGCGGAGTAGAGCGTCGACTCCCGCCAGGCGTCCAGCATGTAGAGCTTCATCTCCGCGACCTCGTGTCTGCGCAGGAAGGTCGCGTGCATGTGGATACAGAAGGCGCAGCCGTTGATCTGCGACGCGCGCAGCTTGACGAGCTCGAGCAAGACCGAGTCCAGTCCGGCGGCGTGCAGAGCCTGCTCAAGCGTCATCATAGCCTTGATGCCGGCCGGGAAGAGGGCGCTCGGGTTGTCGATACGTGGGGTCATCTCAGGCTCCTGTGATCTGGGCATGTGGAAGGCGGACCGTGTCCGAGCGAAGGTCGCGCCAGGCCCATGCGGCGAGACCGGTTGCGACCAGGGCTGGCAGCGTGACAGCGGGAAAGTCGCGTGCGATCGCCTCGGAACCGCAGATGCCGACAGCGACTTCCCAGAGGTGGAACAGTGCATGGCCGGCCAGCCATAGGGCTGCGGCACTCCAGAGCGACGTGCGCAGCGCTGGCCTAACCACACCCGCCAGCATGGCCGTCCCGATCAGGACGAAGATCAGCCCGATGTCGCGGAGGAAATGCTGGTTGAACGGCCCCGTGGTCGTCACGCCCGGTACGGCGAAATACCAGTTCGCAGGCGACGCCAGCATGAAGAGGCCGTTGGCGCCAAGCCCGACGCCTTCGACCGCGGCAAGGCCCAGGACGAAGCCGCGCATCAGGCGTGCTCCAGCTTGCGCTGGCTCTCGAGCCAGGCATCGAACCGCGTGGGCAGAAGGCGAGCCCGCTCGCCGGGTACGAGAGAGGTGTCGTCCACCGGCGTGCCGAAGTAGGACGTGCCCTGATCGATGTAGACCGGCCGGGGGTCGTCCCGCTCTCCGAGCCAGCTGCCGACGAACTCGGCGAGCGGAGCGCGTTCCGGCCCGGCGATCTCGACCACGCCGCCAAGGGGCGGGGCAAGGGCCACATGAACGAGGGCTGCTGCCACGTCCGCGGATGCGATGGGCTGAAGGGCGAAGGTCGGCAGATGTACGACGCCGTCGCGGGTGTAGCCGTCGGCGATCGTCGCCATGAACTCGAAGAACTGCGTGGCGTGTACGATGGTGAACGGAAGGCCGCTCGCCTGGATAAGATCTTCCTGCGCCTGCTTGGCACGGAAGTAGCCTGACGCCTGCAGGCGAGCCGTTCCGACGACCCAAAGTGCGACCAGGTGCGCGACCCCGGCCGATCTCGCGGCCGCAACGACGTTCCGGGTCGAGGTATCGAAGAAAGAGAGGACCGCCTTGTCCTCGAAAGATGGCGAGTTGCTGACGTCCACCACGACGCGCGCATCCGCAAACGCCTCGTCGAGCCCCGCGCCGGTAAGCACGTCTACCCCGCTGGATGGGGAGGCGGCGACCGCCTCACGGCCCATGCCCAGCAGATTGCCGACGAGCTGCCGGCCTATCAGTCCGGTACCACCGATAACGACGATCTTCATGTCCGTGCCTCCTGCATCTCGTGCAGGCATGACGAGACAGGCAGGGCGGGTGTGACATCCCGCGTCAAAGTCTCATCAGTTGGCGCCACTTCGGATGACTACCGGAACGAGGACTTCACGCAGCGGCTGCACGACTACGACGTCGTCCTCACCTCCCGGGAACCAAACGTGCTGGAGCGGTCGCTTAAGGTCCTGCGGCCCGGCGGCAAACTCATCTCCCTGTCCGGGCCTACCGATCCGGCGTTCGGCCAATCTGTGGGGGCGAACTGGGCCGTGCGCCAGATCATGCGCCTGATGAGCTCCCGGTTCCGGCGGCTCGCCAGGCAACACGGGATCGAGTATTGCCTTCTCTTCATGAGGGCGGGCAGAGCCCAGCTCGCGAAGATCGCTGCTTTCGACGAGAGCGGGGCGATCAGGCCGGTACTGGATCGGATCAGGCCGTTCGTGCGCACGTCGGAGATCCTGTCGCTGATCGACGACACGCGGGGGCCGGGCAAGGTCGTGGTGTCGCGCGACTTGGACCCGTACTCGGTCGACGATCTCCTTACGAAGCCCCGGTCTGTTTCGCGCATCAAGCGCGATGTCTCGACGTCCTGATCAAGCGAGTCTTTCCAATGCAATCTGCGCGGAGTATCAGAAGACTTATCCCGGATGGCGGAAAGGATGATCGGGTCGTGACCTCGTTTGCGGAGCGGCCACAGCCCTTCTACGCCGCGCCCGCGCCTGAGCAGCAACTTTCCACATCAGTGCCGTCGGGGTTGTCATCAGGATCCGTAGAGAACTATGCCGACGGATCCCCATTGCTGCTCCTGCATGCAGATCCATCGGGCGAAGCGCTATTTCTGAACCTCAGATACTCGGATCTCACCGGAGAGGACCGTGATCAAGCGATCGCCGAACAGCTTTGGAAGACCCGGATTCATCCGGAAGATCTTGGGTCACTGCTCGGAACGCTTAAAGGAGCAGACGAAGATGGTCGATTAGCGCAGGCCGAGTTCCGCCTGAAGCATGCCGACGCCTCGTTCCGCTGGATGCGGCTCTACCTGAGGCTTCACGCTGACGATGACGGAAACCTCGTCTGGCACGGGATGGCTACCGACATCGAAGGAGAGCGAGCGGCGCAGCTGGAGCTGCAGGCGCTCAGCGAAAGTCTGCAGAGTCGCATAAACCGGCAGGCCGCCGAACTCGCCCGGACCGAGGCCCGCTACTCCAGTCTCTTCGCTGTCAGCAAGATCGCTTTCGCCGAGCAGGACATGGCAGAGGCGGCGCGTTTGCTGCAGGCGCTCAAGGCAGAGGGGGTGACGGACCTCGCAGCGTACATGGACGCGCATCCCGAAACGATGGCGAAGTGCGTCGCGGCCGTGACGACGGTTTCGGTCAACGAGGCCTGCATGAGCATGCTGGGCTTCGATGACGTAGACGGCGCGGTGGATCGTCCGGTTGACCGAACCGCGGAAGACATCGAGACGGTCCTGCTGCGGCAGTTCGAGATGATCTTCTACGATCGGGAAAGCGTAGAGGGCCGGGTCGTCCTTATCGGCAGCAAGGGACGCCGGGTCCCCGTCTTTTATTCGGCCACGCGGCTAGGGGACGAGCGACAGCTGTCCAGCCTGGTGGATGTGAGCAGCCAGGAGCGTGTCGAGGAGCTGCGGCGCGCGGCGCAGGAGGAGCTTGCCCGCGCCAATCGCGTGGCGACCGTCGGCGCCTTCTCTGCATCGATCGCCCATGAACTCAATCAGCCGATAGCATCCGTCAGCATGGATGCGAACACCGGGTTGCGACTCCTGCGGCGTGACACCCCGGATTTCGTTAGCGCCATCAGGATCCTGGAGAGGGTCGCCACCACCGCACAGCGGATCGGCACCATCGTCAAGCACACTCACGACCAGATCACCAGCGGGCGACAGGACTTGCGGAGGCTCGATCCCGCCCAGCTCGCGCGGAGGACCTGCGAGCTCCTCGCGCGCGACATGCGGGACGACGGAGTGGATCTCCGGTTCGAAGACGATGGCGCGGCGCCAGCGATCATGGGCGACTTCATCGATCTCCAGCAGGTGCTGATCAATCTTGTCAACAACGCACGCGACTCCATGCTTGACGTGCCGCATGTTCCAAAGATCATCACCGTTCGGGTGCAGTCGACGGAACACCAGGTAGCGGTGTGCGTGGAGGATGTCGGAAAGGGCATCCCGGAAGACGACAAAGACCGACTGTTCCAGCCGTTCTTCACGACGAAGGCAGGTGGCATCGGTCTGGGACTGCAGATCTGCCTTTCGACCATTCAACGGATGGGCGGCGAGATGACCGCCGCGAACAGGCCGGCTGGAGGAGCGGTATTCTGCTTCCGGCTTCCGGCCCTGGACTGATGATGGTGCTCGAGACTTCACCGCGCGCTTCCTGCCGGGCTGGCTCCCGTATGCGGAACCAGCACCGTCGAACTCGGAAAGTCGGACGAGGCTGGCTGGCGATCGTCATCGCGGCGTGCGGTTCGTTCTCGCCTAGCGCCGCATACGGTCAGGCTGCCAATATGCCCGCCGCCGCAGACGCGGCCGAAGACGGTCGGGCGGATGACATACTGGTCACCGCTCGACGTCGCTCGGAACGCCTGCAGACTGTTCCCATCGCCATCACTGCCGTGAGCTCGGAGGAGTTGGCGCGTGCGGGCGTTCAGAACATCTCTCAACTTGAGGCGATCGATCCTTCGTTGACGTTTCGGGCAGCCAACATCGCCAGCTCGACTGCCAACCTGATCGTGCGAGGGCTTGGGACGACGGGTTCCAACCGCAGCTTCGAAGGATCCGTCGGCATCTTCGTCGATGGTATCTATCGGACAAGGGCTGCGGCGGCGCTCCAGAACTTCGTCGACGTTGGGGACGTGGAGGTGCTCCGCGGCCCCCAGGGTACGCTCTTCGGCAAGAACACGAACGGAGGCGCGGTCCTTCTTTCCTCCAATCGGCCGTCCTTCGAAGGCCAGAGCGGCTCGCTCGAGGCAAACTACGGCTCATACGACAGTCTTATCGTGCGCGCGGCTCTGAACCTCCCGCTCTCCCACGTCGTGGCGGTCCGGGCGGCAGGAACGGTGTCGCACACCGACGGCTTCTTCGATGACGTGAGCCGAAATCGTTCCTTGAACGGCGGCGACTCGCAGGTCTTCAAGCTGCAGATGCTCCTGGAGCCGGCACCCGGACTGTCGATCCGGATCATAGGGGACTACGCTGAAGGGCAGGGCAACTGCTGCTACGCGACGTCCCAGCTCGCTGTCGGGCCGCTGCAGCCGCTCGTGGACGAACTTATTCGCGCAGGTGGAGGCAATCTGCCTTCAAGGCGTGCCTCCGACCGGGAGCAGAGCCTGAATGGCGACGGCCATCAGACGATCAGCGATGCCGGCGTGTCGCTGATCGTCGATGTTGCGGTGCCGGGCGGAAGTCTGCGGTCGTCCACCGGGTACCGCTTCTATCGCGTTCGGCAGACCGACATGGACCCGGACTTTTCGGGGGCAGACATATTTCGATACGACGAGGCCTTCCGAAGCAGCTTCGTCTCACAGGAACTCGTCTACGCCGCTAATATCCGGCCGTTGCGCGCCGACGTGGTTGTCGGAGGCTTCGCGTCGGACGAGCGGCTCGCAATGGATCGCCAGTTGCCCTGGGCCGCTCAGGCTCAACCAGTCTGGGACTCCGTCTTCGCGGGCCTGGGCCTGCCGGTCGGCACGGCTGACGCCGCTCCTGGCTTGATCGGCGACGAGGCGATGGGCGGAAGCGTTCGATCCTACTCGGCCTTCGCACATGCCGACATCCAGCTGAACGATCGTCTATCCGTGATCGCCGGCCTCCGATACTCCGTCGAGGACCGAACCGGGAGGTTCGCCTACCGCTACTACCGACCCGCCCCAACCGAACCGTTCCGACTGCTGGGCATCCAGCCGGGGCCCGCATACGACGATCGGCACCACGATGGCGCTCTCAGCGGCACCCTCGGCTTCGAACTGCGGCCCTGGCGGAACGTGACGACCTACCTGACGTACAATCGCGGCTTCAAGGCGGGCGGGGTTAACATCGACGCAAACGGGGCGGGTACGCGGGCGAACAATCCGGCGGAGGTCGCGGACGGCACTCCCCTAAGCGCCGAATACCAGCCCGAGACAATCGATGCGTTCGAGTTCGGTGCCAAGGCTGGGTATCTCGGTGGTCGCGCGCAGACCAACGTAGCGATCTTCTACTACGACATCGCCAAGCTGCAGACTGCGCAATTCGTCGGTCTGCGGACGACCATCATCAACGCCAGCAGCGCGACCGACTATGGTGCGGAGATCGAGAACACGCTTCGCATCAGTCCGGCTTTGTCGATCGAGGCCGCCGCGACCTGGATTCCCCACGCCCGATATGGTCGCGGGGGGGGTATCGATCCTGTCCTCGCCGGGGCCCGCTTCCGTTTTACGCCGGTGGTGAGTACGAACATTGCGGCGCTGCTGGAGCGGCCTGTTTCCCCGGCCATAAATCTTACGGGACGCTTGGCATATCGCTTCCGGAGCGCACAGTTCGTCGACACGGCGGGGACCACGCGGCAGGAACCTACGCACCTTGTAGATGCCTCGCTCGGTCTCCGGCTTCCTGCGTCGGATCTCGAGGTCAACCTGATGGCCAGCAATCTTCTTGATGTGACCTACGTGGAGCAGGCGCTCGCGACGCCGCTTCAGGCAGGGTCAATCAGCGGCTTCCTGGCGCCGCCGCGCACGATCCAGGTAAGAGTCTCGAAGAGGCTCTAATGCATCGTGAACCGCGAACGAGTTGTCACGCCACCGGGGCTCAGCTGTCAGCAGAGCCCTCGAAGACGATGCTGAACCGCGTGCCGTTTTCTCCGGACGCAACCTCGACGAAGTGCCCCAGAGCAAGGCAGTGCTCCCGCACGATCGAGAGGCCGAGACCAAGCCCGTCGCTTGATGCATCGGCCTGATAGAATGCCTCGAAGAGGCGGGCCTGGGTGTCAGCGGGGATGGCGGTCCCGTCGCTCAAGACGTCTACGCGAACCTTCCCTGCGCTCCGCCAGGTGCTCACCCTGACAAAGCCTCGCCCATATTTCAGGGCGTTGCCGATCAAGTTGTCCAGGATCGAACGCATGCGTACGCGGTCGGTGCGGACGGGGACGGACAGACGAGCGATCTCAAGTCTGACGCCTCCGGCGGCGGCGGACTTCGCCCAGACCGCCTCGGTCTCGTCCATGATGGCTCCCAGGCATTGAAGGACGGGTGGGCCGAACGGCTCCTGCGAGATCGCGGCCCCGACAAGATCGGCCAGCCCACGCGCCATCCGGCGCACCTGCGTTCGAGCGGCCTCAATCCAGACACGATCGGCAGCCAGCTGCTCCGCCAGGTCCAGCCTCTCGAGCGCGTGCGAGATGATCTGGAGCGGCTGCATTAGATCATGGCCAGCAGCTGCCATAGCCGAGCGCAGGGCGCGGGTAACTGCCAGGTCAGCCGGCTCCGCCGCTACAGGAATGGCGGCAGCGCTGTCCGTCTGCGTTGTCGCGACATGGACAGCGCCGCCGATCGGCTCAGATGCCCTCATGAATGCCATCCGATGCTGCATTGCACTTCTCCGCTCCTGCGAGATCCGCACTTGGTCTCGCCGCGTTGCCGCTCCTGCAATCCGCGCATCTCAACGCCGATGCTGCGGACGCCGCGTGGTCGGCCTTCCACTCCATGGCCGCCTCGATACGCCGAGCGTTGCTGGGATGATCGTAGAAGAGGAACTCCTCCAGTCGGGTCGGTCGGCTTGCCCGGTAGTCCGCAGTGGCGAGCACCGCCCGGGCCATGCCGTCCGGTTCGCGAGCGAGTTCGAGACCGTATCTGTCAGCATCGGCCTCCACCAGGCGCTCGGCCGTGTTCACGAGCGGCGTCGTGACGAGCGTGTACACGGCGAAGATGCCGAGCAGGATCGGTAGGCCGGCGGGGTCCGCGAGGCTCAGTTCCGACCTTCCGAGCAGGCGTGCGGACGACTTGAAGGAGCGCTGGGCCACCAGTAGACCCACTCCGACCACGAAGGTTAGGAAGATCGCGAGCTGAAGCGGATGAGCATGCCGCTGATGTCCAAGTTCATGGGCCACCACCGCCCTGACCGCGCCAACGTCTGCGCCCTGCGCGAACATCGCGTCGCTCAGCAGCACGGTGGCCGAAGAACCAATGCCCGTGACCGACGCCGTGTATCGGCTGCTCTGGCGTGATCCGTCGTACACGAGGATGCGGTCGCCGCCCACGCCGCCCACGCCGCCACTCGCCACCAGTCGCTCGACCGCCGTGCGCATCTCGCCGGCGGGTGCGGGCGCGTAGCGATGAAGAATGGGAGCAAGCGCGACAGGCTGGACCACGAGCGCGAGAACGAGTCCTAGTGCCGCAAGCCCGGTTCCCCACACCCACCAGCGTGGGCCCGTGCGGCGTGCCGCCGCGTAGAAGCCGGCGAGCAGCGGGGCGCCGACGAGTGCCGTCACGAGAGACTGGATCGCATATTCTGCCGCCCAGGCTGCAAGCGGCTGATGCGAGAAGCCGTACGAACGCTCGCGGTGCCAGTCCGCCACGGCGAACCAGGGCATCTCTAGGGCGAAGTAGGAGAAGAGGATCACGAAACTGATCGCGAACGCGGACCGGTTTGGTTTCGCTCGCGATCGGAGGCTGGCGGCCAGCATCGCTGCCAGATCGATCCGAGCAAGCAACGCGGCGATGGCGAGCGCCACCAGCTTGGAGCAGAGCAGGAGCCAGTGCGCTTCTCTCGTGTACGCGGTCGCGGCAAGCTCGCGCGCAAGCGGGATGAGGTGAAGGTAGGCTTCCGTCGCCGATCTGACATCGATGGCCATCCGACCTTAGCTCCGTCTGACGTGCCGTCGTGACACCCGACGGACTATCCGGACATCGACCCCGCTCTCCTATCACGCTGTCGTATCGGGCCTGGCCGACCTTGGCACCGCCACGGGCTACCAAGGTATGGTCCGGCGCAGGTATGTCCCCGCCGGCTACAGGGATTTCGACGGAACGCCGAGCTTCGCTGACTCGCGTGTTGCACCTCCTCTGGAGGCGATCCGAAGCACGCGAACGATGAGCTTCGAGCAGGCCGCGACAGCTAACGTGGTCTTGGCGAGGAAGCGTACGTTCTGGTGCCACGGGCACCCCCTACCAGCGTCCAGCTTCCCACCTTCATCGGAGTGCTTCAGTTCAGTAGGGGCGGGGCCCATAGGGGCAGGCTCGCGTCATGAGCATGGGGCGCGATGTCGTTTCTGGCCTTTGGTATAGCGCTGATCCTCGCTGCCTTGTGCGGAGCTATTCTGGCGCATCGTCTCGGCGCGACGGGCCGGACTCGCGCCCGGGAGGGCAGCGAGGACAATATTCGGCACGTCGCGGACTCCGTCCCGCAGGTGCTCTGGCAGGGCCTCCCCGACGGCCGGGTCACCTTCATGAATCTGCGGTGGACCGAGATCACCGGAGCCACCGTCGAGGAAGGTCTCGACGAGGACGGCTGGGCCTGGAAGAACTGGTTCCACCCCGAGGATCGGCAGGGCCTCCTTGACGACTGGGCCCAGGCACGCGCGACTGGCCGCCAGTTCGACTCCTACCGTCGGCTGCTGCATGCGGACGGAACGTACAGATGGCTCCAGATCACTGCCCGCCCGGTGCGAAGCGAGGAGGGCGCGATCCTGCGCTGGTACGGAGTGTCCACCGACATTCACGCCGAGATGCAGGCGCAGCTGAGCGTCCGCGCGCTGAACCAGACACTGGAACAGCGGGTGGAGGAGCGGACCCGCGACCTTTCGGTCAGCGAGCAGCGGTACAGATCGATCTTCGAGCGATCACAGGTTGCCCTCTTCGAGCAGAACCTGGACGAGCTGGTGGAGGCGCTGTCGTCACTGCACGCCCTCCATGGAGATCTGCTGGCGGGCTACCTCCGAGACAATCCGGACAAGCTGTCGGAGCTGCTCCAGCTGCTGAGGACCGAGGAGGTGAACTCGGCCGCCCTCCAGTTCCTAGGCAAGTCACGCAGTTCGCTGCTCAGGCATTCGCGTCCCGGCGTCGTCGATCCGAAACCGTTTGCAGAGCTTCTCCAGCTCATAGCTGAGGGGCGGCAGGACCACTGGGAAGGCATCGTCACACTCATGGTCGCCGACGGCAGCATCAGACAGGCCCTCTGCGGCATCACGCTGGTGCGCGGCCTCGGGTCCACTCGCGCCTTCACCCATCTGAGCGACATCACCGAACGCGAGCACACGCGCGAGATGCTCATGGAGGCGAGGGAGGAGCTCTCGCGCGCCAACAGGGCTCTCACCGTAGGCGCTCTTTCGATGTCGCTGGCTCACGATCTCGGCCAGCCGATCAGTTCGATCGCCATGGACGCGACGGTCGGGCGGCGTTCCCTCGCCAGGACGCCCTCCGATACTGCGACGGCAAGCAAGGCTCTGGACCGCGTTATCTCGTCCGCCCGTCGCGCGGCCGAGCTGCTAAATCGCGTTCGCGAGACGTCGTCCCGCAGGGAGCGTTCCGTCGAACCGGTCGGCCTAGCCGAGATCATCCGCGTCAGCGTGGGCCTTCTGGAGCACGAGGTGCGCCTTCAGGGCTGCAGCGTCCATCTGAATCTTCCTGCCGGGGCGGCACTCGTCGCGGCTGACCGGGTCGAACTTCAGCAGGTCCTCATCAACCTGATCCTGAACGCGCTGGCGGCAAGCCAGTGCTCGTCCCTGAATGATCGGACCATCGAGGTGAGGCTGACCGAAGGCGCGGACGAGGTTGTCGTCGAGGTCAAGGACGGTGGCGTCGGGCTGCCGGCGGGAGAGGAGTCACGCATCTTCGATCCTCTGTTCTCGACCCGGGCGGGTGGAATGGGGATGGGACTGGCGATCTGCCGGACCATTATCCAGGGCTTCGGCGGCGACCTGACAGCCCGCAACAATCCGCATGGTGGCGCAACCTTCGAGTTTACGCTGCCGCGGTCACGCTAGCGTCCAGAACGGCCCGTTCGTGGTCGGGTACGGCGCGCAACATCGGGCTGCGGCGAACGGCAGACCGAGATGACGGACACGAAGAGCAGGCCGCCTAGAATGATCGAGATGGCCGCGTCCTCGAACGCCTGCATCGCACCGAAGCCGGCAGCGGCACACGCGGCGGCCAGTACGGCCATTAAGGTCAGGGAGATGTCTCCACCCTGTCGAAGCATAGGGCGCTCCTGCATTCACGATCTGCACCGGCCTGCGGCCGCGAAGTGACCGGAACGGCAGGCCGACCATCTGCGGAGAGGAGGCGGTGTGGCCGGCTCGGGGGGGGGGGGCAGGGGTGCCGTCCCGGTCATCCAGAACATGTGGCCTCGATGCGTGCTGGGACAGTCGTCAGGAGGTGTGGTCGCCACCTTCCTTGGTAGGTGGCGGCTTAGACACCAGGAATGGACTTTCCTCTTGCTGAGCACGCTTCTGGCTCCAGCGCCCGCCCCGAATGGCAGGACCGCCCGCTCGGGCACGTCGCGTGACCCGCTCACGCTGCGGCGGCGGCGAGACTCCCTTCCAGCCTGTTCGCCTGAACGTGCGCCGCCTCGATAGCTGCACGACGGGCGTCTTCGCCACGACCAGTTCCCTCTGCGACGATCACCTCCACATTCGCTCCGACGAAGTCGAAGACGGATCGAAGCAGCGTCTCGGCGTGCTCGTAGGAGGCGAACGGCGAACCCTCGCTATAGACGTTGCCCCGAGCCAGCGCGATGATGACGCGCTTGCCCTTCGCCAGCCCAACGGGACCGTTTTCGCCATAGCCGAACGTCTTGCCCCGCACAGCGACGCGGTCGATCCACGACTTGAGCTGGCTCGGGATCAAAAAGTTGTAGAAGCCGGCGCCGATCACCACGACCTCCGCCTCGAGAAACTGGCTCACCTCCTCGCCGCGCTCGAGGGCGACATAGGTGTCCAGCGTTAGGTGCGTCAGAGGATCTTTCACCAGATCGCGGTAGGTGACCTCTAGATCGGAATGCGTCGTCCGGAAATGCTCGACGATTGCGGCGGAGATCGCGCGGCTTGCGGAGCCGTCGCCGGTGATGCTGGAGTCGAGATGAAGGAGCTTCATTGCACGTCCTCGGTCTGGAATTGTGACCTGGACCAGCTATGGGACCAGCATTCGTTCGCCAAGAACGTATATTTCTAGGATCAGGTCACATGGATATGCCCGCCTCCCACGGCGTGACCGAGCGCTGCCGCAGGATGAGCGGCGTGCTCACGGTCATCGGCGACAAGTGGACGGTGATGATAGTGATGGTGCTCATCGCGCGTCCACGTCGCTTCAACGAGATCAAACGCACGATCGGCGGCATTTCACAGCAGATGCTAACGCGCACGCTCAAGGCGCTCGAACGCGACGGAATGGTCAGCCGGACGGTGTATCCGACCGTTCCTCCGCAGGTCGAGTATGCGCTGACGGACCTAGGACTTTCGCTTTCGAGGCCGCTGCGGGATCTGGGCGCGTGGGCGGGTGCGCATCTCGAGCAGATCGACGAGAACCGACTGCGCTACGACGGCGAGAAGAGTGCTGGCTGAAGCCACGAGAGCGTTAATTGGCAGCCGATAAGCTACCGTTATCATCTCAGACATTCCCGGGTCGGTGTGCCAGTGTCATCGTCTGGATGCCCACCAGACGAAACGGGAGGTTTACTGCGCCTGGCTACCATGCCGGGTGGCCTGAAATGGCTACGATCGTGCCAGTTGCCGGCAGACTGCCGGAGCAAGCGCCCTCCGGCAGAACCAGCCTTGCCAAGCGTCCGCAACCCTTTTTATTCGCCGTTGTCAGTCCGTTTTGATGATGGATGCTCGACCGCACTACTTCTATGTCCGCGAGCGATCGCCTACTCGCCTGACCGACGGTCCCCGATCCGCGCACTGTCTGGACGAAGCGCTCTTCTGTTCGCTCAGGCCTCGAGAAACAGGCGCATGTGAGCCAGGAACAGCTCGGGGTACTGGAAATGCGGGGCGTGCCCCGAGTCCGGGTAGATGATCAGCTGCGCGTTCGGCAGGTGCTGCTGTAGATGGAAAGAGTTCGTCGTGTTCAGCATCACGTCCAGATGCCCGTTCGCCACCAGCGTCGGCATCGTGATCGCGGCGAGATCCGCGAAGCGCTCGCCATGCGGCTCGAGCCAGTCCCGGCCGGCGGCGACCTGCGCCATGATCGTCTGCATGCCGCTCGGCGGATCGACATCCTCGGTGCGCGCGTGGCGCCGCTCCCAGTACCTGGCCGCAGCCGCCCGCCCGGCATCCGACTGACCGAAGAAAAGCCAGGCCATGTCTTCCAGCCCGGCGTTGCCCCGCGCGCGCTGCGAAACCTCGGCAATGTACGGTGACGGATCGCCCCCGCGCGGACTTGTGCCGACCAGTACCAGACGCCGGACGCGATCGCCGTCCTTCTTGGCGAACGCCTGGGCGACCATGCCGCCCATCGAGAAGCCCAGCAGATCGAAGGTCCCGAGCTCCAGCGCGTCGACGAAGTCGCGGACGCAGTCCGCCATGCCTTCGATGGTGTTCGGGGCATCCCCGGTCGAGGCGCCCACGCCCGCGTTGTCCACGAGGATGATCTCGCGGTATTGAGCCAGACCGTTGGTGAAGGCTGGATCCCAATGATCGAGCCCGCCGGTGAAGTGCTGGAGGAGCACGATCGGCGTGCCGGTCGAGTTGCCGAACCGGCGATAGGCGTAGCGGTTCGGGCCCGCTTCGATGAACTGCGTGGGTGCGTTCTGGTGCGTCAACATGGTACGAGCTCCTTGAAGAGACCGTGGCTCACGGCGGCGTCGCTAGCGATACGGACGTCGGTATGACCTCGGCGCACCCGCGTAGGAGCCAGGGCGACGACGACGGGCTTCAGGCGCCTCGTGCCAGATCGGGGTCCGCGCGAGGCAGTTCGAACGCGAAGCTGGCGCCGCCGCTCGGCAGGTTTCGCACGGTCAGCTGTCCACCCATCGCCTCGACGGTCGCGCGGCAGATGTTCAGACCCATGCCTATGCCGGTCGACTTTGTCGTGAAGAACGGATCGAACAGTCTCGACAGGTGCTCGTCGGGAATACCCGGTCCTGAGTCCGCGACCTGGATTCGGACCGCAGCTGCCTCCGCGGTGATCTCCATCGTTATGCGGCGATGCCCTGGCTGGTCCCGCATCGCGTCGGCAGCATTGTTCACCAGGTTGACGAGAACCTGCTGCACCTCGATCGGGTCTCCCATGATCGAGGGTACGCCTTCAACGCAGGCGATCTGCAGATCCGCTCCCGCTCGCGAGAGATCGTCGCGGAGGAGATCGCGTGTCTCCTTGGCGAGACGGCAGACATCGATGGCCTTCGTAGCCGGCCGACCTGCGACGATGCTGTTTCGCGTCCGCTGCACGATGCCGGCGATGCGCTCAGCCGTCTTGTCGACGCGCTGAAGGATGCGGGATATCGCTTCGAAGTCAGGGTTCTCGCGACCTACAAGGCGCAGTCCCGTCGACGCGTCCATCAGCATGGAGGCGATCGGCTGGTTAAGCTCGTGGGCGATGGAGGCGGAGAAGGCGCCGACCGTGGCGATCCGGTTCGCGCGCGCAAGCTCCGCCTGGGCGGCTCGGCGCATGCCTTCGATCCGCTCCTGCTCCGAGAGGTCGACGTGGCTCGACAGGTGAAGTCCGTCCGGCAGCCGGGTGACGGTGAAGTAGACCGGTATTCGTCGGCCACCCTTGCCAACGAGAACGGTCCGACCATCGATGTGACCTAGTCCGTCGAAGTACATCTCAAGCTGGCGAAGCAGCACCTCAGGACCGTCGTCGGCGTTCTGAGCCGGCGGGTTGGCGACGAGCTCGGCCACGCTCTCGTAGCCCATCATGCGCGCCAACGCGTCGTTGACGCGGGTGGTCCGGACGACCGCCAGCGTGCGGGCCAGCTCGTCCGCGTGCGCCGTCATGTACGCGCGCAGATCGATGACGCCGCGCCCTTTGAGGTCATCAAGGATCCTCTCTGCCGCGCTGAAGTCCATTTCCGCAAAGGTCATGTTGCTGACGTCGAACAGCCCGGAATAGCGGCGCTCCGTGCGCATCAGCTCGGACGTCCTCTCCGTGACGCGCTGTTCGAGCGTCTCGTTGAGCTCGCGAACCTTCTGGTGCGCCGACACCTCCTCGTGGATGTCCGACAGGCCACCGTACCAGCGCAGCTCGTCCGAACCTTCCACGACGGGCACCGGGCGACCGACGTGCGACATCCAGCGGTAGCTGCCGTCGGCGTGGCGCAGCCTGTACATCGTGCGAAGCTCGGTCCCCGCCGCCATTGCCCGCTCCAGCAGCGAAACGAACGTCTCGCGGTCCTCTGGATGAAAGTCGGCCAGGTAGTCGTCGCGTTCGACCCGTTCGCCGAATTGCCGGCCCGTGAGCTCGGGATACCTGCGATTATAGAAGTCGAGAGTGCCTCGGGCATCGGCGCGCCAGAGGATCTGCGGCACGGAGTCGGTTATGTTGACAAGCTCGGCCCTGCTCGCTTCCAGCTCGCACTGTACCTTCTGCAGCTCCTCTTTGGCGACTACCTCGTCGTGCACGTCCGAGAGGCCGCCGAAGCGCTCCACCTTGCCGGTGATAGGAGAGAACGCCGGACTGTCGTAGATCTGCATCCAGCGGTAGGAGCTGTCCCGCTGCCGGACCCGGATCTTCAGATTGGTCATCGTTCGCGTGGCGACCGCGTACGATACAGATTCGTTGAGGGCGGGTATGTCCCCCGGATGGACGACGTCGTTGTAGCGCTGGTCCTTCAGCACGCTCCACCGATCGAGCCCGGTGACCGCCGTCCAACTCTCGTTAAGGTACTCGATCTCGCCTTCCGGGTTCGAGCGCCACAGGACGAAGGGCACCGAGTTGGCGAAGAGTTCGACCTCGGACCTGCTGCGGTCGAGGTCGCGCCTAATCGCCTCGAGCCGTTTGCGACTAACCAGCAGAGCAGCAGTGACGCCGATGGCGATGCAGGCGAATAGAGACCGCAGGGCACTCGCCGGAGAGGCCTGGTCGAGGTGGACGACCGTCCATGCCAGTATCGTGAGCGCTACGCAGGCCTGAGCCGCGCGAAGGACCGTTCTCTCGCCGCCTGCTGACGAGACGAGCACCAGGACCGCCAGGTAGAGGATGGAGATCGCGAAGTCGTACTTCGCGACGATGTCCACCAAGAAGACCAGCGCAGCGAGGAGCGCGGCTGCCATCAGCAGAACGGGTGTTCTTAGTCGCTCGGTCATGTGACGCCGCCCCGTTACGGCGCCGCTAATCGCGCGCCGCTTGAAGGATCATACCGCGTCAGCCTACCTGCGTCGCCATGTGATCTTGCGGGCCGTGCCGGTGGAAAGCAGCTGCGGCTGATCTCAGGAAGTCGATCCCGCCGCGAAGGATCCCGAACCTCCCAGCGGTCTGTTGGAAGCAGCCCGGGCCTCACCGCCACTATGAGGGTCATACCGCCAGCGACCCAGACGATGATACGAAGCCGGATATGTTGTCGTGGAGCCATCGGCTTGTGGAACGGGCTTCCCTGCCGGTGAGCTCGGCGACCGTGGTCGTCGTCTCCGCAAGGACGCCTTCCAGAAAGATGCGATCGAGCCCGAGAAGTAGGTCGGCGACCATCTCGCCCGTGCCGGAGGCGATGAGCACATCACGGTGCTCTTCGGGCGTTCGATGCGCGTAGGGGACGGGGCGATGAACTAGACTGGACAGTTCGTCGGCTATATCGGGCATGCTCACCGCTTTTGGTCCGGTAAGATGATAGGCTCGCTGTGAGGTGAGGAACTGCCCGTCGAGAAGGGCGATGCGTGCGACATCGGCCACGTCCCGGGTGTCGATCAGGTTGACTCGACCAGCGCCGGCCGTGCCGCCCCAAGTGCCCTTCGAGACCGGCTCCTTGGCGCGGGCGAGGACGTCCACGAAGCAGCTTGGCCGCAGGACCGTGTAGCCGATGGCCTGCTCCGCCAGATGCGCCTCGACCCGCATGTGCCAGTCGAACGGATGCAGCCTGGTCGGCGGACCCATCGCAGAGAGCTTCACGATATGCGAGACGCCGGCAGCGACCGCCGCGTCGATCATCGCAATCTCGTTTCCGACCTGCTGGTCGGACGTTCCGTGCGCGAGAAACAGGCGCTCGGTCCCCGTCAGTGCATCCAGAAGGGAGGCGGGCCGGTCGAAGTCGATCTCGACGATATTCGTGCCGACCGGCAGCCGGCTGGAGGAGCCGCGGCGCGAAAGCGCCACGATGTCGACCGCGTCATAGGCCAGGCCACCGACGAGTGCCGCTCCCACTCGGCCCGTAGCGCCGGCCACCGCGATCCGAGGTCGAGCCGTGATTGGGCCGTGACTGGACATGATCTGCCCCCTTGCATCCTTGGAAGTCGATGCAAGTTAGCCGGTCGTCGCGCCCGTTACTCACTGCACGATGGTATGGGGCAGGGCGTGCCATTGTAGAATTGGAGGAAGACGCGTCGACCGTCATCAATCGGGAAGTCCGGCAGATGCCGTAAGCTCCCGAAAGGTGTTCAAATGGTCCTTAGTTCGTGCAGCTCGGCGCAGACGGAACCGGAGGCGCGCCCCTTCGGCGGCACGTCCGCAGCGCCGCGGTCTACATCGGATGTTTCCCGGACGGAGGAATCGGTCCGACTGAACGGCGCGCGACAGGAGCTGGGACGATGACCGGCGCAGTTGGCGGTTGGTCGATCGATCTCTCCCGGCGCGAGACGCTGGCAGGGATGCTTGCCGCCGGCATCCTCTCGGGCGCGTCCCCAAGCCCCCTCTTTGCCCACCAACCCTCGATGCACGGAGACAATAACATGGCTACCATCACGACCAAGGACGGAACGCAGATCTTCTACAAGGACTGGGGATCCAAGGATGCGCAGCCGATCTTGTTCCATCACGGCTGGCCGCTCTCATCCGACGACTGGGACAACCAGATGCTGTTCTTCCTGTCGAAGGGATATCGCGTCATCGCCCATGACCGTCGCGGACACGGACGCTCGACCCAGACCGACATCGGCAACGACATGGACACGTATGTCGCGGACGTGATCGAACTAACCGATCACCTGAACCTCAGGAACGCGGTCCATATCGGCCACTCCACCGGCGGCGGCGAGGCGGCGCGGTACGCTGCCAAGGCCAAGCCGGGCCGGGTCGCCAAGGTGGTGCTGGTCTCTGCCATTCCGCCGGTCATGCTCAAGTCCGAGAAGAACCCGGGCGGACTGCCAATTTCGGTCTTCGACGGCTACCGCGAGGCGCTGGCCGCCAATCGTGCGCAGCTCTATATGGATATCGCCAGCGGACCGTTCTACGGCTTCAATCGCGAGGGCGCGAAGATCTATCCCGGCACGATCCAGAATTGGTGGCGGCAGGGCATGATTGGTAGTGCCAAGGCACATTACGACTGCGTCGCGGTCTTTTCGGAAACCGATTTCACCGAGGACCTGAAGCAGATCGCGGTGCCCACGCTCGTGATGCACGGCGACGACGACCAGGTCGTGCCCATCGCCGACGCGGCGCCCCTGGCGGTAAAGCTCCTCCGGCATGGTCAGCTCAAGGTCTACAAGGGCTACCCGCACGGGATGCTGACAACCCACGCGGACGTGCTGAATCCTGACCTACTCGCCTTCATCAAGAGCTGAGGAGCGGGAGGATGACAGTCGAAAGGTTCGACATCATCGTCTTCGGCGGCGGCAAGGCCGGGAAGACCCTTGCGATGGATCAGGCAAAGGCCGGCCGCCGCGTAGCGATGATCGAGCGTGGCCTCATCGGCGGCTCTTGCATCAACGTCGCGTGCATCCCGAGCAAGACGCTTATCCGCAGCGCGCAGGTTCGCGCTCTGATCGGAAAGGCGAGCGATTTCGGTGCGCACGCGGCGCCCCCGTTGGACATGGCGGCAGTCGCCCGCCGAACGGCTGACGTGGTCGGCGAGATGGTTTCGATGAACCAGCGGGCCTTCGAGAGCTCCGGGCTCGAACTCGTCCAGGGCTGGGGTCGCTTCGTGGGGCAGCGGATCATCGAGGTCGGTACGGCGGACGGGCCGCGCCTCCTGACGGCTCCGGCCATCTACCTCAACACAGGAACGACTGCGGACGTGCCCTCGGTCAAGGGCATGGCCGAAGCGCACCCGATCACGCACGTCGAGGCGCTTACCCTGGGCGATCTCCCCGAGCACCTTCTCGTTCTTGGCGCCGGCTACATCGGCCTGGAACTCGGGCAGGCGTACCGTCGCCTTGGGGCTGCGGTCACCATCGTCGAGCAGGGACCGCAGATCGCCGCTCGCGAGGACGCGGACATCGCATCGGCGATGCGCGCGGCCCTTGAGGAGGACGGAGTCGTCGTTCTGACCGGCTTCGAAGTGGCCGAGATTACCGGTCGCTCAGGAGATTCGGTGTCCATGGTACTCAGCGACGGCACCGTAATTTCAGGCTCTCATCTTCTCGTGGCAGCGGGGCGCCGGCCGATGACGTCAGGCATCGGACTCGAGCTCGCCGGCGTCGAGATCGACGACCGGGGCTTCGTAAAGACCGACGCGCAGCTGCGCACCACCGCCGACGGCATCTGGGCGCTCGGCGAGATCGCCGGCACGCCGATGTTCACCCATGCATCGCTAGACGACTATCGCGTGATCAAGAGCGCCATGTCGGGGGGTGGCTACCTGACGACAGGACGGCTCATTCCATATTGCGTCTTCATCGATCCGGAACTGGCGAGGGTTGGATTGAACGAACGGGAGGCCACTGCGCTTGGCGTAGACTATCGCCTCTTCTCCCTGTCCATGGACGTGGTGCCTCGGGCGCGCACCCTGGGGGAGCGCAAGGGTTTGATGAAGGCGCTGGTCGGAACCGACGACCGGATACTTGGCTTCACGATGCTGGGAGCGCAGGCGGGGGAGGTCATGACCGCCGTTCACCTGGCGATGCTCGGATCCCTTCCTTACACAGCAGTCCGAGATGCGATCATAGCCCATCCTACGCTCGCCGAGGGTCTTGGAATGCTGTTCGCGACGGTTCCAGCAAGCCGGTAGCGGCAATGGGAGACGGTGCGCTGACTGCAGCTGCCGTGGCGCATGTGGTGCAGACGGCGCTCGCGCCCGTATTCATGCTCTTGGGGGTCGGCGTGATCCTCAACGTCTTCGCGACGCGCCTGGCCCGGGTGTCCGACCAGGCCGACGACCTCTCAAAAGAGCCGTGCATTGGCGACGTTGCGGAGCGGCTTCGCAATCTGCGGTTGAGGTCTCGGGTGCTCGACTTCTCCGTGCTTGCAGCAGCGCTTGCGGCCGCACTGACCTGCACCTCGGTCTTCGTTCTGTTTGTGGGCACGCTTCTGGAGCGACCCGCCGCCGCACTGCTCTTCGGTCTGTTTGGCGGCGCGGTCCTTCTGACCATGCTTGCTATAAACGGCTTCGTGATCGAAATGCTCCTGGCTACCAGGAGCGTACGTAGTCGGGTCGACAGCCGTATGTTCTCATCTGACAGCGAAGCCCCACCCAGCGATCCCCTAGACGCTTGCTGAGTTCAGCCTAGCACCCGTATTCCGGACTGACGCTAGTCCAGCAGTTCCTCGATCTCGTCGATGAGGTTGTCGGGCGCGAATGGCTTAAGAAGAAATCTGCGGACCCCTGCGCCGTAGGCAGATCGCTCCAGCGCCGGCGTCGGATAGGCGGTCATGAGGATCACGGGCGGGCCGGCCCGCGAGCTCAGCCTCATGGCGAGCTGGATACCGTCGGTGCCAGGCATCTGCACGTCGCTAACGATGCAGGCGGCATGGGAAAGCACTGGCGAGCCGAGCAGATCGTCCGCGGACTCGAACAAGACCACGTCATGGCCGATGCTGCTGATCAGCGCCTCCAGCGAGACCCGCACGTCCTCGTCGTCGTCGACGACAGCGATCAGAGCGGGTGATCCAGACATAAATTCGCCTTCGTTGCCGCCGCTACGCTCGGCGGCGGTGAACCGGAACCTCGGAGGCCTGATTACTCCCGGGACGAGATCCTGGTTCCTGCCAACGTTAGTCGCGGCCGCATGCGATGCCGATGGGGCCACACCCCATACCCATGTATGTACGTTGTTTGACGATCCGAGGTGGAACGAAGCTGTCCGGAGCGCTAAGCAGAGGGTGGATCCGGCATCAAGCGGAGGCTGGAAGAAATGATCGCCACAAGCAACCTGAACGCGAGAGTGGTCGTCCCCGACGATGGTTCTCCCCTGCCGCTCGTGATCGTCGTAGACGACGATCCGGACGTGCGTGCGAGCCTGACGGACATGTTCCTGTCGGTAGGTATGGCGACCCTGACTTACGGATCCACCGCGGAGCTGATGACGGCGGGACTACCGGATCGGCCGAGCTGCCTCATTCTCGATCTCCGCCTTCCCGGTGCCAGCGGTCTGGAGCTCCAGGCACAGCTGTCCGAGCTGGGCATCCGCGTGCCAATCATATTCCTGACCGGCTATGCCGACGTTCCCACGTCGGTGCGTGCAATGAAGGCGGGAGCCCTGGACTTTTTGCCCAAGCCGTTTCGGGAGCAGGAACTTTTGGATGCGGTGGCAGAGGCGCTTCGGTTCGACGGGGAGCGCCGGCGAGACGACGAGGAGGTCAATGGAGTTCGCGCTCTGGCAAGCCATCTCACGCCACGCGAGCGCGAGGTTCTTCGGGGTGTCGGCAAGGGGCTGCTGAACAAGCAGATCGCCTTCGAGCTCGGCATCACCGAGATCACCGTGAAGATGCACCGGTCGAGCGCCGGCAGGAAGCTCAAGTCAGTCTCCGTTGCGGACATGATCCGCAAGATCGAGCGGCTCGGCCTGTAGTCGCTGCCGACACGGCGTCGACGGTCGGCTCGCAACTGCCTTCGTCAGCTCACCTAGTCGCCGGCCGCATCCGCCGCTTCGACGAGGGGTAGCGAAAGCGTCGACGTGACTCCTCGCCCATCCGATCGGTCCTGCACCTTGATGCTTCCGCCGTGCGCCTCGGCGATGGAACGGCAGATCGTAAGCCCCATCCCCAGACCGTCCGGCTTGCTCGTCCGGAAAGACTGATATGGAGCTGACAAGAATTCGCTCGATAGTCCCGGTCCGTTGTCAGAAACGGACACATGGACCTCGCGTTCGTCAGAACGGAGGCCGAGATCTATCCTGCGGGTCGGTCGAGCAACGTCGTCAAGCGCCTGGATGGCGTTCATCATCAGGTTCGCGAGCACCTGCTGGAGCTGAACGCGATCTCCAAGGACGGCCAGGTTTCCCGGCCCACAATCGAGGACGACCCGCACGCCTTTTTCGTTGAGCTCCTGACGAAGAAGCACCCGCGTCTCCGACAGGATATCCTCAAGGGAGAGACGTACCATCGGAACCTCGCGGTTCGCCGCCACCGCGCGTAGGCGCTGGATGATGTCGCCGACCCGAACCGCATGCTGACCGATCATGGACAGGATGTCTGCGAGCTTGTGCTTAGGCGGCTCGGGCAGGCGGGCCAGCCGCTCGGCGGCTGCGGCGTGGTTCGCGATGGCGGTGACCGGCTGGCTCACCTCGTGAACGATGGAGGCCGTCAGCTGGCCGAGCAGGGAGATACGGGACGCGTGCGCGATCTGCTGACGCATGCGCTCCACTTCGTCGCGGCCGCGGATCTGCTCCGAGATGTCGATCTGCGCGACCAAGACGTCGCTGCGGTCGGGATCCGGGTTGGACACCCGGCAGAAGAGAGTGTCGACCGGACTGCCGTCTAGACGAAACATGCGCATCTCGGACTGGAATACTGGCTCGCGCACGAAGGAGCCCTCGATCGACCGCCGCATGACCTCGCATCCGGGCGCTATGATCCCGGTCATGCTGCGATCGATGAGCTCCTTCGCCGAGGAGGCGCCGAACAGGCGCACGGCCGCCTCGTTCACCGAAGTGAGGCGAAGGTGCCCGATGACGTAGTCGATGAATTCGGGATGGCGGTCGATGTACGGGTGCAGGTCGGTCACGCCTTCCGATCGCAGCCGACGAAAGGTCACCGCAATCTCCGGTGCAGCCAGCTCCGACAGCGCGATCGTGGGCACGTCCAGGAGCATCTGCCTTCGCGCACTGACGTCCCCGAGCTGACGTGCGGCCTGGACGCGATCCGAAATGTCCGTGAAGCCGACGAGGAGCGTACCGCCGCCCACTGTTCCGGGCAGGAACGATACCGTGAAGAGTACGTCGAAAAGCCGCCCATCGAGCGCCCGCATCTTCGTCTCCGCGACGTGACGGGGCCTGTTCGTGATGGCTGAGATCACGCTGTCGGTGAAGTCGGCCGTGCTTTCCTGGGGCCAGTAAAAGTCGAGCGGCGTGGCCAGCAGCTCTCGCTTGGTACCCGGGCCGAACATCTCCAGCGAGCGGTCGTTGGTGTCGATGATGCGGGTGACACGCATCAGCTCGCGCGACATGCCGGGGTTCATCCGCAAATAGGCAGGAAGGTCGCTGATCCCGCTCCTCGCAAGCCCCTGTATGATCCGGCCGACTTCGGAGAAGTCCAGTTCCCAGAAGGAAGCCGCTACAGCACCGAACAGATTGCGATACCGGTACTGACTTGCCGCCAGGGCGCGCTCGGCGGGATGTTCCGCCTCCAGAAGGGACGATACCTCAAGCCATTCCGGCTCTTCCGGTTGCGAGCAGCGCGCCAGCCGGAGCCGTACAGTGCAGACGGAGCCGTCGCGGCGGCGGCGCTCGACCTTTCCCTCCCAGAGACCTGTAGCGCCCGCCTCTTGAGTCGCGGCTTCGGAATAGGTCCCGAGAACATCCGCGAGCTTCCGACCGACGACTTCCCGGGGCTGCCAGCCGTAGAGCGATGTCGAAGCGAGGTTCCAACTCGTGATCATGCCATCCGCCCGGCTCGAGACCATGCTCTCGCTCGACAGGTCAAGCATCTCTGCGGAGATCTGCCGCAAGTCGCTGCCTCGCCCGTCGCGCCCGTCGGCCGGGGCAGTCACACCGGCCCTGAGGGGCGCACGAAACTCAGGCCTGCAACATGCTTCACTGCTTCAACTCCGCCGTCCGGGACGCCCGCTGTAGAGGCCGTCTTCGGCAGGACAAAACAATACCTTGGTAGGGGCCAGGCGATGTCGGTCCGCGATCATGGTCGGATGCGATCAACGAGCCGACATCTGCCAATGCCCTCGACGGGCGCCACCCTGTCGATCAGCGCTTCCAGCTGATCCTCGGACCAGCCTGCGCGAAGGAAGGCAGCCATCTCGACGGGCGGAACGTGCCAGCCCCACTCGCTCGCAGCCGCGGCCATCCGGCGCAGCTCCTCGAGTCTGGCGTTGGCGAGCTGATTGGGCTGATGCCAGCCGAACAGCCTGCCGACCGCCTCCAGAAGGGGGCGGGATGGCGCGACCGAGAGCCCGTCGCGTTGCCCGATGGCGATGACCAACCATTCGAGCGGGCCGAACGTCCGACCCGAGGGAGTGTCATCGTCATCCACGGCAACGCTGCCACCTTCGGCCACTTCGAGCGGTCCCTCGCCCGATCGATCGAGGGCCAGGATCGGGGTGAAGGCGTTCATCGGCCTGCTCCTTGATACGCACCGATATTGGCGGTGCGGTGATCCTGCCCCCTGGGCAGCTCTCACGAAATCCTACGGAGGAAGCGCCCGATCCTACCTGGGTATTGGGCTGTCCAGATGCCTGACGAGCTGGTCGTCAGCCGAGAATCTTCTCCAGCTCGTCGATGAGCACATTTGGATCGAAGGGTTTGGTCAGGAAGCGGTGTACCCCGGCATCATGCGCTCGACGTTCCACGTCCTCACTCGCAAAGGCAGTAATCAGGATCACCGGAGCCGACGTCGCTAGGCGGAGCTTCCGGGCCAGCTGGACGCCGTCGGTCCCCGGCATCTGAACGTCGCTGATGAAGCAGGAGAAAGCGTTTAGGCCGCCGGCGGCAAGCAGCGCATCAGCGGATGTGAACAGCATGGCATCATGCCCGAGGCTGCCGATAAGCATCTCGAGCGAGATCCTCACGTCCTCGTCGTCGTCAACCACGGCCACAAGCGATGGGGCGCTCAAGTCGGCAATCCTTCCACCGCAACTATTCCGACCAGACGCTAGACCCGGGGCTCGGCCTCTACAAGCATACCGAGGTACGTGGTCGAAAGCCGAAGTAGCGGTGTGCTATCGTGGCAATCGGCGGTACGGGAAGGTCGAGGCGCCTTGACGTGCGCTTGGGGAAGAAGTCGACAGCTTGCCAAAGAGTGACAGCCTCGAGGGAGCCGGTCCGGACATGAGGTCGCTCGAGGTGCCAGGGTCTCAGTCCGATCCGTACGATATGCTAAACGAGAGCGTCGTGCGGATCGACGCTCGGGGCGTGATTGTCGGTTGGAACCGAGCTTCCGAGGAGCTGTATGGCCTCGTTCGCAGCTCGGCTATCGGCCAGGGCCTGGCAAATCTTCTCGATGAGGCGGAGAACGACTGGCGAGATCGACTACAAGGTGTCGACAGCTGGGAAGGGGAAGTGATCCGCTCCACGGCGATGGGCCCAATGCTGATGCAGCTGCGCTGGAGAGCGCGTCGCGATCCGTGCGGGGCCATCTCCGAGATTATCGAGACTGGGCGCAGCGCGCCGGAACTCGGTCGGCTGCGGGGGCAGCTGCGATCCGCCACTCACCGTTTCGACAACCTCTTTCAGGCTCTCGCAGTCAGCTTCTTCGAGACCGACTTCCGGATGGTCGGTAGCGAGCTGATGAGGATGCGTGATCTAGGCGTCACCGACCTCCGGGAATACCTTCTCGCCGACTACGGCAGGGTGCGTGCTCTCATGGAGCTGGAGAACGTCGTCGACGTCAATGTGGCCAGTCTCAGGCTCTTCGGCGCGAATGAGCGATCCGAGCTGATGGGTCGTCGCAGCAGCCGCCTCTGGCCCGACGAGAGCATCCCGGACTATGTCGGCGCGCTGGTCGCGGTCATGGACAAGCAGCCCCACTTCGTATGCGAGACCCGGCTGCGTGCGCTCGATGGCTCGCTCATCGACGCGCTCTTCACCGTCGCCTGGTCGCCCGAGAGCGCGAAACGTGGGATCATGGTAGTCGGCGTGGTCGACCTTCGAGCGCAGAAGCAGGCTTTCGCGGAACTGCAGCGCAGCGAGGAGAAGTTCAGGCGGCTGTTCGACGCGATGTCGATCGGCCTCCTCGAATACGACTTCTCCGAAGCCGACAGGCTACTCGCCTGCTATCGCGATGCCGGCGTGTCGGATCTTGCCGCCCATCTTCTTGCCAACCGCGCGCGGATGCAGGAGATGATCGATGCGATGCGGGTCGGAGCCATAAACGACAGGGCCCTGGAGATCTTCGGTCTTGCCAGGGAGACGGTGAGGCCGACGGGAGTTGGCTGGCTGTGGCCGCCTGAGACATGGGAGATAGTCGCCCGCGCGGTGAACGGGCGCTTCCACAAGCGGACCATTCCCCCGGAGGACAACCGCATCCGCCGGCCTGATGGTAGCGAAGTCGACATCAACATCACCCTTTGGGCGGCACCTGAGCGTCGCCCCAGCCAGCCGGTGCTGTGCGGTGTCATCGACATCAGCGCGCGGATCGCTGCACAGCAGCGGCTGGAGCTGATCCGGACCGAATTTGCCCACGCATCGCGGATTGCCACACTCGGTGAGCTAGCCGCTTCGGTCGCGCATGAAATCAGCCAGCCGCTCTCTGCGATTATCGCTAACTCGGGAACGGCGATCCGCACGCTCCACCGGGATGCTCCAAGACTGCCCCTGCTGCGGTCACTGGCCGAACACACGCTCGGCGCTGCGAAACGGGCCGCCGAGATCGTGGCTCGCATACGCTCCGTCGTCGCACCGGCAACGCAGGAGCGGCAGCCGCTTTCTCTCGAGACGATGGTCTCTGAGGCGCTGCCGTTCGTACGGCACGAACTGAAGCACGGACTGGTCGAACTGACCCTTCGCTTCGAACCGGGGTTGCCGCTTGTGTCCGGCGATCGTGTGCAGCTTCAGCAGATCGTGGTTAATCTCGTGCTCAATGCCGTCCAGGCCATGCACGAAGTTCCGGAGGACAAGAGGCGGCTGGAGATTTTCACAGGATGCGTCGACGACATGGTGACGCTCACGGTCGATGATAGCGGTCCAGGCTTTGTCCGGGGGACGGAAGAAAGACTCTTCGACTCCTTCTACACGACCAAGCCGCTTGGGATGGGAATCGGTCTGGCGGTCTGTCGCTCGATCGCCGAGTCTCACGGCGGGACGATCGCGGCGATTACCCGCCGATGCGGAGCACGGTTCGTGCTCTCACTGCCGCATCTCGCAGCGGCCGAAGACGAACCGATCTCAGCCGGAGTTCCAAGTACGCCGACGATCAAAGAGGCGATGACAGGCGTGACGTCGCCGATCGTGAGCTGAAGGTAGGCGAGGGCTCCTCGTCAGGCACTCGGCTAGTGGAACCTGGCGATCGGTCGGGCCGGCTCTAGCACATGGTGGCGACAGCTTCGGTGCAGCCGTAGAGCGTAGGAGCGTTGCATTAGTCGGTACACCGCAGCCGGACCGATCCGCTGGCGCGAGATCGCTGAACAGGCCACGGGAACCCCGTCGGCTCCCGTGCCCGCCGCTCAGGAGAAGGCGTAGTTCGTAAGGTCGATGGAAACGATGAGCGGCTCGCTCGCAGGGAGGTTGTTGGGCTGACGAGGGTAGATCCTCATTCTGCCATATAGTGTCAGTCCCTGCACATCGACGGGTCGCGACAGATAGCGCGCCGCCGGATTGCTGCCCTGAATGTCCACCTCGTAGTCGTGTCGACGCAGATGCCCTTTCCCGTCGAAGTAGTAGGTCTGGATCTTGCTGTGAGTTGCAATCTCCTCGGGGAACTCCGCGACTAGCCGGCGCCAGGTCTCTCCATCCTCGGTCCAAGGCTCAATCTCTCTTGTCGTTATGCCGGGCCGGGCCAGGAGAAAAGGGGAGGTAAGATAGGTCCACATCGTATAGCCGGCGAAGTAGCCGACCTGCGGAGCGCTCCACGGCGTTTCCATCTCGTAACCATGGAACGAAGCGCGAGGATCGAGGAGCTCCTCCACGACTTCACCCCCCGGCGTCTCGATGGCCACACGGCCAGGCGTGAAATTGGAACGGTTCTGCGTCGGGGCGAACGGCCAGTGGGAGACATGCTCCTTTCTGAGATCAATGCTGACGTGGGCGTGCTCCAGCACGGTAGGTTGGCCTTTCAATGCCCAGAGAACGCCTCCTTGGACGAGATCCGCCCGCAGATGTTGGAAGCGTTCGAAGCGTTCGAGGCCGCCGTGCGCCCTGATCGCGAAATCGAGAAGGTCGGTCATCACAGTTCTCCAGTTCTAAATCGGGCGGCGATGCCGGCGCCGCTCCGGCAGCGTCCGATCACGTATGTGCTTGGCGGCAGTCAGTGGCGGGCGGACCTCGTGGTGCGTGCGGGTCGGTGATGCGTGACGTGGCCGTCGTTGCAGTCCGCGCTCCTACCCACCGCGCCCGCTTCGGCCCGTTCACACGCTCAGAAATGCGTTCACGTCCCGGCCGAACTCAAGATTGTGCTGGAAGAGGAATCCGTGGCCGGCGTCGGGGTAGATCTTGACGAGTGCGTTCGGGATCAGACCGCCTAGCAAATGCGACAGGCTCGGCGGGATCATGGCGTCGGCGTCACCGTTCGCGACGAAGGTGGGCTGGACGATGCCGCGCAGTCGCTGAAGCGCACCGTGATCAGGGATGCCCCACTCACATACTGCGTCGTAGTGAGCGTCGCGCGTCTGGAGCGTGCTCACCACGTCCCGATCATCGGCCCTGGCGAGGAAGCGCCCGAGATACGCCTGACCCGCGGCCTGGCTGGTCTCGGTCGCCTTGAAGAAGCTGTAGAGCAGCTCCGCCGCTCCCGGTTCGTCCTGGCGCACCGCATCGGCAATGTCTTTGCGCCAGCCGTGCATGCCGGGACCGCCGCGTGGTGCGGTCGCGGCCAGCACTAGGCGGTGGACCAGATCCGGCCTAATCAGCGCCACATCCTGAGCGACGAAGCCGCCAAGGGAAAAGCCGAGGAGGTCGATCGAGCGCAGGTCCAGCGCCTCGAAGAACGAGATGATGTCGCGAGCCATTTCCGCGATGGTGCTAGGCGTGGTTCCGGCCGTCGAACTTACGCCACGGTTATTGACAAGCACCAGTTCGCGTTCCGCGGCCAGAGCATCCAGAAGTTCGGGATCCCAGGTATCGAGGTCGCCGCGGAAGCGGGGAAGAAGCACAAGTGGCACGCCCGTCGGGTTTCCGAACCGGCGATATGCGTAGCGGACGCCGTTCGCCGCTTCGACGTATCTCGTCGGAGCAGTCAGGCTCGAGTTCGAGGCATCGAGTCTCGCATGCTGGGTCATCGCACGATTCCTTGCGACTAGAGGTTGATCCCTGCGTCGGCCCCTTGCAGCCAAGCGAACCGACGCCGTCCGGGGGTTTTCGTCGAATCCGCGTAACGGTGAAATTGGACGAAGGGATCGAGGGCCGATGCCATGGTATGGGTCGCCGAACTCAGACCGGTTCGAGGTCCGCGAGATGCTGGTGAACTGCCGAGATCACGACCGATCCCTCGCCTACACCGGAGGCGACGCGCTTCACGGACTCGGAACGCACGTCGCCAACGGCAAAGACGCCGGGTAGCATCGTGGAGAAAGGAGACGTGAGCGGAGACCCGTCCGCCGCGTGACCCGTCCTCACGAAGCCTTTGACGTCGAGCGGCACACAGCCGTCGAGCCAGGCCGTATTCGGATCGGCGCCAATCATCACGAAGAGACCGGCCGCCGGACAGAGTTCGCTGACTGCTGTCAGCCGATTGGTCCAGGTTACCTCCTTGAGAAAGGGTTCTCCCTTGACCGCTGTCACCTCGGTAAAGGGATGCAGCGAAATGTTACGGGAGTCGTCGATGCGCTGCACGAGGTAGTCGGACATCGTGGAGGCGAGTCCCTCGGAGCGGACCAGAACGTGGACGTGACTGCAGGTCCGCGAGAGGAACACGGCGGCCTGACCCGCCGAGTTGCCGCCGCCGACGACGACGACCTCCTGGTCGCGGCAGAGCTGGGCCTCCATCGGCGTGGCCGCATAGTAGACGCCTCGCCCCTCGAGCCGTTCGTAGTCGGGCAGCGACAGCCGCCGATAGCGCGCGCCGGTGGCGATCACGACCGATCTTGCTCTGACCGTCTCACCACCGTCGAGCGTCAGGACGAACGGCCGTTCGGAGCAGTCAAGTTTTGCGACCCCGCGCGAGACCGCCAGCTGTGCGCCGAACTTCTGAGCCTGCACCTGAGCGCGGCCAGCCAGCGCCTGACCGGATATGCCGGTTGGAAAGCCAAGGTAGTTTTCGATGCGGCTGCTCGTCCCGGCCTGCCCACCAGGCGCCTCGCTCTCGATCACGATCGTATCTAACCCCTCGGACGCCGCATAGACGGCAGCGGCCAGCCCGGCCGGCCCGGCGCCCACCACGGCGACGTCATGGAGGCGGTCAGGACCTCCAGTCCCATCCACGCCCAACGCAGCGGCGAGCGACTGCGTGCTAGGGTTCCTGAGCGTGGCGCCTCCAGGCAGCAGGACCACGGGAAGCTCGGTATCCGCCAGGGAGAAGCCCGCGAGCGCTTCCAGCGCGGTCGCATCCGTGTCGAGATCGAGCATGCGATGCGGGTGCGCGTTGCGGGTGAGGAAGGCCCGGAAGCGGTGGACATCGGCCGACCGGGCGGAGCCGACGAGCGTCACACCGCCCTGACCCTGCGCGATCAGTTCCACGCGGCGCAGGATGAAGGCTCGCATCACCATCTCGCCAATGTCGGCCTCGGTCGAGATCATGCGGCGAAATTCCGGTCTCCGAATGCGGAGCACTCGCGTTCCTGCTGCTGTACGTCCGGTAACCAGGAGGTTGCGGTCATTGAAGAGGTGGAGTTCGCCGGTGAACTGTCCGGCGTCATAGGCGCGGAACACGGTCGTCCGATCGGTCTCCTCCTGCTCAAGGAGCTCGACGGCACCCTCCATGACGACGAAGAAGTCGACTTCGCGCTCCCCCCGCCGGAACAGGATCGTTCCGGCGGCTGGGGTCTCGACATCGCCATAGGGCAGCAGTCTGCCGATCGTCTCCCAGTCCAGACGCGGAAAAATCTGCGCCTCTCGGGCATGCGGGGCGGGCGTACGGGAAGATGCTGCCACGGGACGGTTCCTCGTCGCGTTACTTGAGAACAATGTTATCGAGATCGATCGAGACGACGAGCAGATCTGTGACCGGCTGACCGTCGGGCTGCCGAGGATAGATGCGCCGCCTGGTAGGAACTTTGATCCCCTGCACCTCGACGTAGTCGGAGACATAGTGGGCGCCCGGCGTGTTGCCTGCGATCTCGACATCGTAGTCGTGACGCTTCAGCAGACCCTGTGCGTCGACGTAGAGCGTCTGCTCTGCGCTGTGCGTCGCGATCTCAGCGGGGAAGCGGATACGAAGTCGACGCCAGGTCTCGCCCTGCTCGTCCCAAGGAGCCACCTCCGAGCTTTCGACGCCCGGGTTGGCCAGGAGAAAGGGCATATTGAGATAGGTCCACATCGCGCACCCTGCGAAATACGCAAGCTGGAGCTCGTTCCACGGGGTCTCTAGCGTATGGCCGTGGAAGGAGGCCCGGGGCGATGGCAGGGCGTCGAGCAACTCTCCTTCACGGCTCTGCAGTTCGACCCGATCGGGGCTGAACGAGGATTTCCTGTCCGCATCGTCAAAAGGCGCGTGCGACGCATGCTCGCGCCTGAGGTCGACCGTCACGTTCGTGTCGTCCAGGACGCCTGCCTGTCCTTTCATCGCCCACAGAGCCCCGCCTTGGAGCAGGTGGGCCGTAAGAGTTTCGAAGCCGCGCCAGCGGTCGAGTCCGCCATGGGCGTCGATGATTTCTTTCGCGAGGTCGTTCACAGAATGTCTCCAGCAAGGTGCATGTCGCAACTTGCCGGCTGGCCAATCCGGGGGGAACGACTACGATGGTAGGTAGAGCCCATCCTATCGGGGCGGTACGCTTGCGGCGTGTTTTCAAGGATCAGGTAACCGATCCCGAGCGAAGCCGGCACGGAGCGCGTCGAGGGTGACGTCTGCTAGACAGACGAAAGCGACGCAGATCTCGCAACCGGGCCATTGGTCGGGTGGGATGACTGGTGCGTAGCGATCATGCCGCCGTTATATGATCGAGACGGGAGACGATGGTGCGCCGCTGATGACGTGTCGTCTCCCGCAGCGATGGTCAGTTCGCCACTGCGAGGTAGCGGGGTGCAGGCTCGGCATGAGCGAGCTCGCCGGAGATACGCAGCCGCATGTCCTCGAACGCGGTCCAGAGGTCACCGTTCTGAAGCGGTGGGATAGTGACGATCTCACCTTGGTCGAGACCGGTGAGGGCGGCGTCTACCATCGCCCCGCCCCGCATGACTTTCGGGCTGTCGGCATAGGCGCCGAAGCCCGCGATCTCCCAGAAGTCGGTCGCAGTCCCGCCAGGAAGAACTGCCTGGACCCGCAGACCCTTGGGAGCGAGCTCATGATGGAGCGACTGGGTGAACGCGAGCACGAATGCCTTCGTGCCTCCGTAGACGCCGTTGAGGATCTCGGGCCCGATCGCCGCGATGGAGGAGATGTTGATGATCGTTCCTTCGCCGCGTGCAACGAAGCCAGGCGCGACGGCGTAGGACAGGCGCATGAGCGCCGTTACGTTTAGGTCGATCATGAGCTCCATTCGATCGACATCGCTGCCGAGCAGCGGGGTGACTCCTCCAAATCCCGCATTGTTAACAAGCATCGTGATCGCCGCGTTTTCCCGCAGCACCCGCTCGACGGTGAACAGGTCGTCGTGATCGGAAAGGTCGGCAGTGAGGACCTCGACCGAGCGGCCGGTCTCTTCCGAGACCCTCAAGGCAACCTCGTTCAGCTTCTCAGTATTACGCGCCACCAGTATCAGATCGTGCCCGCGGCGGGCGAGCCTATCGGCGTAGATCGCCCCGATACCGCTCGATGCACCTGTGACCAGCGCCACTTCCTTAACTGTCATGATTTGCCTTTCTCGCTGCCTGAAAGCTGCTGTCTCGTACGTCGCAAAGTTCGACCGCGGTCGAAGTAAGATCCGCACGCCTCACTCAAAGATTGGGCAGAGCCTGGCGGGCACCTGAGCATCGCATGTCCCGGCAACTAGCCGGAATCTGGCATCTAAAGACACGCCGGCCAGCGTCCGCAACGATCGTCTCCGTTCCTCATTTACGCCAGAACTTCCCAGGCGAATTGCGTCGGCTGTGGCCCCAATCAGACGCAAGCATGGAAGCACTGTTGTATGGCGAACAGCCGTGCAACGGTGTGGTACTCACCACCCTTGGTATGTGAACAGGATCCTGAGCGGTTCGGCTCGGGTGACATGATCCGGTGTTACGACAAACGAAGAGCCACCAGTCGCTCGATCCTACGATGCACGTTAGGAATTGGGTCGCACGGCATTCCAGGCAGGCAAGCTCAACGGGAGCGGATCGCTGGCTGGGAAGGACTCCGCGAGCGCCTCGTCGAGCTGGTCCTCACGATGGCGGACCGCATCGTCGTCATCTTCGTCATCAACCGGATCTAACATGGTTCAAGCCTTTGCTGTGCGGTCCAGCCGCATGTCAGGGCGCCCGAAGTTGGCCAGTCCTTGGGAGGGTAGGAATTGGCCTTGTACTTTGAGCTGCGAATCGGATCAGAGAAACTGTGCAAGCGCAGGGCGAAATTGGCGCCGCATCAGACGACTTCGGTCTAGCCGGTTCAGCCTGCGGTTTCTGCGCCCGGCGGAGGCGAGCCGGCCGGCGAGACGGCCAGCAGCTTCCAGTTAACGAACTCGCCAAAGCCGAGCTGACTCAGCTCGCGCCCGTAGCCGGAGTTCTTCACGCCACCGAACGGCATCTGCGGCGTCGACCAGGTCGGGCTGTTGACGAACGCCATGCCGCTTTCGATGGCGAGCGCGACGCGCTTGCCGCGCTCCAGATCGGCGGTGAACACCGACCCGCCCAGGCCGAAGGGCACGTCGTTGGCCAGCGCGATCGCCGCGGCTTCGTCGGGAACCACGTAAAAGGACAGGACCGGGCCGAACAGTTCTTGGCGGTAGACGGGATTGTCCGGCGTGATGTCCGTGAGGATGGTCGCTTGAAGGTAGCTGCCCGGCCGATCGATCCGCTCGCCGCCCAGCGCCACCGTCGCGCCGCCTGTGTGCGCCGCCTCGACCTGCTTCAGGAGCCCTTGCAACGCTCCTTCCGACGAGACCGGGCCGAGCGTGGTGGATGCGTCCAACGGATCGCCCGGAGTCAGTGAGGCCATGGCCGCGGTCATCGCCTCCAGGAACTGGCGGCCGCGCTCCTCGCCCACGACGATCATCCTCTTGGTGGCGACGCAGCTCTGGCCTGTGTTGTTCATGCGGCCGACCATCGCGTTCAGCACGGTGGTATCGAAGGGCGCGTCCTCCAGCACGATCATCGGATCTGAGCCACCGAGCTCCAGCACGGACTTCTTGAGACTGCGCGCAGCGCGTTCGGCGACGGTGGCACCGGCCTTCTCGCTGCCCGTCAGAGTGACGCCGCGGATGCGCGGGTCGTCGATGATGGTGCCCACCTGATCGGTGGTCGCGAAGATGTCGGCGTAGGCACCGGCAGGAACGCCGGCCCGGCGCAACACGTCCTCGAATGCCAGCGCGCTCTGAGGCACGTTGCTGGCGTGCTTGGCGACGATGACGTTGCCGACCATAAGCTGCGGCCCGGCCACGCGGGCGAGCTGGAAGAATGGGAAGTTCCACGGTTCCACCGCGAGCAACGCGCCTAGCGGCTGCGCATGTAGGGTCGCGGCCAGCGCGCCCGGCGGGGCCTTCGGCGCCAGGAAGTTGGCGGCTGTGTCGGCATAGTAGTCGAGGATGGCGGCCGATAGCTGCAGCTCGCCGATCGCCTGCGCGATCAGCTTGCCCATATCACGGGTCATGATTTCCGCGATCGACTGCTGTTCGTCGCGGATGATCTTCGCCGCCCGCTTCAGGATCGCCGCGCGCTCCGCGATCGGGCGGTGCGGCCAGTCTTCGCGAAAGCAGCAGACGGTTTCGTCCAGGATGGCACCGAGCGCCGCGTCCGAAAGCGTTTCGAACGTCTTCTCCACCTTGCCGGTAGCCGGGTTGGTCGTCGCGTAGGCCATCTGATGCCCCGTCTGGTCGCCGCTTGGCGCGTCGGTCGTGCAAAGGATGAGCTTCATGAAGCGCCCCGGCCATTGGAATGGCGTATGGGGTGACCTCGACCTTAGCGTGGGTCGGTCGCTGCGCGGCGATGACCCCATACGCAGGTACGTCTGTGCCGCCCTCCCGCTTGGCCGCTAGCGTCGTCCCGAGTGGAGGTAGCGATGACGACGATTGAGGTGAACGGCCAGGCGCGCGAGGTGACGGTCGACCTGGACACGCCGCTGCTGTGGGTCCTGCGGGACGAGCTCGGCATGACGGGCACCAAGTTCGGCTGCGGCATCGCCCAGTGCGGTGCATGCACCGTCCATGTCGAGGGTGTTCCGACGCGGTCCTGCCGATTGCCGGTGGGGCAGGTCGGCGCACGGGCAGTCACGACCATCGAGGGGATCGGCGCCACGTCGTTGGGGGCTCGGGTGCAGAAGGCTTGGCTAGACCTGGAGGTGATCCAATGTGGCTACTGCCAGTCTGGACAGATCATGACGGCCGCTGCCCTTCTGGCCTCCAATCCCTCACCTGACGACGAGGCGATAGACGCGGCGATGGCGGGCAACATCTGCCGATGCGGCACCTACGTTCGCATTCGCGAGGGCATCAAGCAGGCGGCCCGTCATGGCTGAAGCTGCGCTCACTCGTCGCCAGCTGCTGGGCACGGGCGCGCTTGGGATCGGCGGACTTCTGCTAGGCGTGAATCTCAGATCTGCAGAGGTGCAGGCTGCGCCTCTGGCAGGCGGTTTGTTCGCGCCTGACGCCTTCATACGCATCGCCTCTGACAGTCGTGCTACGATCATCATCCCGCAGACCGAGATGGGGCAGGGTATCTACACCTCGCTCACCATGCTGATCGCGGAGGAGCTCGACCTGCCGCTGGCCGGCGTAACCATCGAAGCTGCTCCGGCCAACGACGCGCTCTATGGCAACCCCATACTGAAGGTGCAGTCGACCGGCGGTTCTACGTCGATGCGGGCCTACTGGCCATTGATGCGCAAGGCCGGGTCCAGCGCGCGGTCGATGCTCCGCTCAGCAGCCGCCCGACGCTGGAAGGTTGATCCGGAAAGCTGCCGCACTGAGGCGGGAGAGGTCATTCACGACGCAAGTGGTAAGCGGGTGGCCTATGGCGCCATTGCGGTCGCAGCCATGCGGGAGCGCCCTCCGATCGATCCGCCGTTGAAGAAGCCATCGGAGTTTCGCCTGATCGGGCGATCGCAGCACCGCCTCGACACTCCCGGCAAGACGGACGGCTCGGTGCAGTATGGGATAGATGCGATGCCGGACGGCGTTCGCTTCGCGACTCTGGCCTGCTCCCCGGTGCTCGGTGGCAAGGTCGCGCATGTCGACGACAGTCAGGCGAAGGGTCTTGCAGGCGTGCGCCAGATTATCGTCATGGACGATATGGTCGCCGTGGTCGGCGAGACCAGCTGGGCCGCGATGCGGGGTCTGGCCGCGTTGGACGTCACGTGGGACGACGGGCCCAACGCATCGCTTTCCACGGAGGATCTGCGCGAGGATCTCGTCAGAGCGGGTCGGCAGGACGGGCATGTGGCTCATGACACCGGCGCGCGTGCGAAGCTGCCTGGCGATGGCCTGATCGAGGCGCACTACGAGCTTCCGCTGCTTGCGCATGCTCCGATGGAGCCGATGAACTGCACGGTGCATCTGACGCCGGGCAGATGCGAGGTTTGGGTCGGAACGCAGGTAATGACCATGGCCCAGCGTGCCGCCGCTGAAGAGGCGGGGCTGACTCCAGAGCAGGTGGTCGTCCACAATTACCTGATCGGAGGCGGCTTCGGGCGTCGGCTGGAGGTGGACGGCGTACGCAAGGCCGTCCGGATCGCCCGGCACGTCGACGGCCCCGTAAAGGTGACCTGGTCGCGTGAGGAGGACATTGGGAAGGCACCTTATCGCTCGCTTTATGGCGGCTGGCTGAAGGCGCGTCTTCAGAACGGCATGCCCGTCGCCTGGTCTCACCGCGTTGCGGGCCCGGCGGTGATCGGTCGCTGGCTGCCGCCTGCTTTTGACGGGAAGGTGGACATCGACGCGGTCGATGCGGCATCGGAAACGCCGTACGACCTGCCTGCAATGTTCGTTGATTGGGTTCGTCACGAGCCCCGCGGCATCTACACCGGCTTCTGGCGTGGGGTCGGTCCTAACATGAACGTGTTCGCCGTAGAGAGCTTTGTGGACCGGCTGGCGCACGAAGCGGGACAGGATCCGCTGCAGTTCCGTCGCGCGCTGATCGGCAAGCACGCACGTGCCCGCACAGTGCTCGACTTAGCGGCGACCAAGGCCGGCTGGGGAACGCCGCTGCCAGCTGAGAGCGGACGGGGCATCAGCCTGCAGTGGGCGTTCGGAACATATCTTTGCACGATCGCAGAGGTGTCGGTGGCGGACGACGGGGCGGTGACGGTCAGACGTCTGACGAGCGCGGTCGATTGCGGCACGCCTGTCAATCCTGACGGCATCATCTCGCAAATTCAGGGTGGTCACGTGTTCGGGCTGTCCGCCGCTCTGCATGGCCAGATCACCTTGGTGAACGGACGCACCCAGCAGAGCAACTTCCACGACTATAGGGTGCTCCGCATCGACGAGGTGCCGCTCATCGACGTCCACTTGGTGCGCAGCTCCGAGGAACCAGGGGGCATTGGCGAACCGGGCACCGTGTCCGTTCAAGGCGCGGTGAACAATGCCATCTACGCGGCAACTGGTGTCCAGCTGAGCCGGATGCCGGTCGATCGAAGCCTGCTACGCAAGGAGGTGCGCGCATGATCGCCCGTCGTCCCGCCCTGCTGCTGCTGGCAGCAGCCGTCCTGATCTTCCTGGCAGTGGTCGCGTGGCGGCTGCTGGTCTTGCCATCCGCGCTGTCTTTCGCGGGGGGCACTGAGGTCGATCTGTCAGCCTATGTCGGCGCTTCCCCGACCGGCGTGCCGGCCGAGCTGGCGGGCGCCGACGAGCTGACCAAGGGCAAGTATTTGACGGAGGCGTCGGACTGCGCAGCCTGTCACACCGCGAAGGAAGGCAAGCCATATGCGGGCGGTCGACCCTTCAAGCTCCCGTTTGGCACCATCTACACGCCCAACATTACGCCCGACCGTGAGACCGGCATCGGCGCCTGGACCAATGCGGAATTCCTGCGTGCCGTCCACAAGGGCATTGGCCGACGAGGAGAGCGGCTCTATCCGGCTCTCCCTTACGCATCCTACACGTTGCTCACCGACGCGGACGTGCTGGCCATCCGGCGCTATCTGGCGAGTCTTCCGGCGGTGCGGCAGGCCAACTTGCCGAACACCTTTTCCTTTCCATTCAGTCAGCGCTGGCTGATGGGTCTCTGGAGCGCCTTCTTCAGCCCGAACAAGCGTTTCCGACCAGTGGCCGAACGGGACGCGCAGTGGAACCGCGGCGCCTACCTGGTGGAAGCAGCCGGCCACTGTGGTGAATGCCACACGCCGAGGACGGTCGCGCAGGCAATGGACACGCGACGCAAGTTCGCCGGTGGACAGGCAGAGGGCTGGAACGCCTACAATATAACGGCCGATCGCCTCAGTGGCATTGGAGCCTGGGCGGCGCAGGATCTGTCCACCTATCTTACGACGGGATACGCTCCGGGCCACGGTGTCGCATCGGGGCCGATGGCAGAGGTGGTGGAGTTGAGCACCAGCCGAATGACCCCGTCCGACATCGCAGCGATGGTGGCCTATCTCAAAACCGTGCCGCCGGTCAGCACGAAGGAGGCACCGGCAATGGCTGGTCCCGCGCCGACAATCGCCAGCGCCGGATCGGCAGGTGGCGATCCGGCGGGCAGGCGCCTGTTCGAAGGCGCCTGTGCCAGCTGCCATGCCTGGACGGGGCGCGGCGCGATAACGCCAGACCAGCAGCTTACCGGCAACCGCGCGGTGAACGACCGAACGGCGGCTAACGTGGCGATGATCATCCTGGACGGGAGCGGCTCTCCGCAGCACGCGCGCGCTTACATGCCGAGCTTCCGCTCCTCGTACAGCGATGCCGAAATCGCTGCGGTGTCGAATTTCGTGACCGCCAGATTTGGAAGCCGGCCGTCGAGAATCGGTGCGGCAGACGTGAAGAAGATGAGGGATCAATGATGAGCGATGCGCATACGGGCGAGATGCGGAAACTTGGTCGGAAGCTCTCGTGGCTGATTACCGGCTGTTCTCGTGGACTGGGCATGGCCATGGCGGAGCGGGTGCTCGCTGAAGGCGATCTGCTGCTGGCCACGGCTCGTGATACCTCAACGCTCGAGCCACTCGCCCGACGTTTTCCGCAAACGCTGAAGAGATACACGCTTGACGTGACCGACGCCCAAGCAGCTGACGATGCGGTCTCGTTGGCTGTTGAAGCGTTCGGCGGCTTGGACGTCCTCGTCAACAATGCCGGCTACGGGCACATCGCACCGTTCGAGCAGGTTGAGGCGGATGACTTCAGAGCGCAGATCGAAGCGAACCTGTTCGGCGTCGTGAATCTTACGCGTGCCGTTTTGCCGATCATGCGGTCCCGACGCGCCGGACACATAATCAACATCTCGTCGATCGGCGGGCGGATCGGTGCTCCCGGTCTGACCGCCTATCAGTCGGCGAAGTGGGCGGTGAGCGGTTTCACCGAGTCCCTGTCGCAAGAAACTGGCGCGTTCGGTGTAAAGGTGATCTCCATCGAGCCTGGCGGGATGCGGACGGATTGGGGAGCCACCGCCCGGGGCAAAACCTTCGATATCCTTGCGGATTATGAGTCGACGGTCGGTGCGTTCCTAGCGAGAATGGACGATTTCGTCGGACAGGAGGTGGGCGATCCCGCCAAGATCGCTGGCGTCATATTCGACCTGTCCAGGCGTCAGGACCTCCCGCAGCACCTGATCCTCGGCAGCGACGCCTTGGCGGTCTTCGAGCGTGGCGACGCGGCGCGCAGAAAGGCCGCGGAGGAATGGTTGCCGGTAAGCCGATCCGTGGACGTGGACAACGCTGCCATCTCCTGAGTCGAGGGCTCCGACTTCTAAGCTGTCGCTTGTCGGACCGAACGGCTGAAGAGCGAATGCTACCGGTGGTGAATTAGGAGCGCATGTACAAGCCGATGTCATTCACCGAGCTTGGCACTCTCGCAGGGTCTCGTAATCTGTCGCAACTTCGCGGACGTCTTCGACGGACGGTTAACGGCGCCCAGTGCACCAGGCTGCGGCGCCGTGCTCCGCGTCAACCTGCGTGGCGGAGAGTGCGCTAGGGGGGCGCCAATGGCGAGCTCACAAGGCTGTATTCTGACCCTTACTCGACGGGTGTATGCCCCAGCCAATACCGACTGACGTATGGGCGCATCCCGCCTCAGGCGTCAGGGTTGGCGCAACTTTTCAGGATGAGCCACCATGACTGTCGACGCAACTTCCTCCGGCCAGTTTGCCATCGGCGGTGACCTGACCGTCACCCGCCTAGGCTTCGGCGCGATGCGGATCGTTGGCGCCGGCGTATGGGGCCCGCCCGACGATCGCGATGAAGTGTTGCGCGTACTGCGGCGGCTGCCGGAGATCGGGATCGACCTCGTCGACACGGCAGACGCTTATGGGCCCTTCGTCAGCGAGGACCTGATCGCCGAAGCGCTGGCGCCCTATGATCGCGTTACCGTCGCCACCAAAGGCGGCTTGGTCCGCTATCCAAATAATCCATCGCCCTGGCCCCAGATCGGTGATCCGCATTACCTTCGTCAATGCGTTCACATGAGCCTGCGTCGCCTCCGGGTCGAGCGACTCGATCTCTGGCAGCTGCACCGCGTAGATCCGAAGGTGCCGCAGAAGGAACAGTTCGACGTCATTCGCTCGTTTCTTGACGAAGGATTGATCCGTCACGCTGGGCTCAGCCAGGTCACCGTCGCGCAGATAGAGGAAGCGCGCACCTTCTTCCCGGTGGCCACAGTGCAGAACCGCTACAACATCGCCGACCGCTCCAGCGAAGACGTACTAGACTACTGTACCGCGCACGGCATCGGCTTCATTCCCTGGCGTCCACTCGCCCCGGGCGACCTGGGCACGCCGAATGGCGCCGTGAGCCGGATCGCGGCAGCGAAAGGGGCAACCGCCGGGCAGATCGCGCTGGCTTGGCTTCTACGGCGCAGTCCGGTCATGCTGCCGATCCCCGGCACTAGCAGCGTCTCTCATCTCGAGGAGAACGCCGCTGCCGCGTCGATCGAACTCAACGATGCGGAATTTGGGGAACTTACCGCAGGAATCTGATCGTCGCCTCGAGCCGCTCGCCCGCGCGTAGCTCTGCGTCACCTTCGATACTTAGATAAACCCACATGCATACTCTTGATCAGGCAAACGCTCGCGGATCTACCGGCGCGGCGACCACGTTAGATCTGACTACAGTGCGCGCCTATTCCGCCGCCGACGCGACCAGTCCGCGCAAGGAGGTGACCATCCGGCGCCACCCGCCTGCTCCGATGGATGTCGTGCTGTACGTGCCGTATTGCGGTGTCTGCCATAAGGACGTTCATCAGGTCCGCGATGAGTGGAATGACATGCAGCCGACTAAATATCGCAGCGCGCGGGGACATAAGATGGTCGACCGTGTGGCGGCTGTCGGCAACCACCGCTCCTCGACTCATGCAACGGTATTTCGGGTGTAGCTATATCGCACCTGTTGATGATCGGGCCACCGGGGGCCGGCAAATCGCTGATGGCGTCGTGCCTGCCGGGTATCCTGCCGCCGCTCGATCCCGGCGAGGCGCTCGAGGTGTCGATGGTGCAGTCGGTCGCTGGCACGCTCGACGGTGGGAGGCTGACACGAACGCGGCCGTTTCGTGCGCCGCATCATTCGGCATCGATGGCGGCGCTGACCGGCGGCGGGCTGAAGGTGCGGCCGGGCGAGGTAAGCCTCGCGCATCTAGGGGTGCTGTTCCTCGACGAGCTGCCGGAGTTTTAGCGCGCAGTGCTCGATTCGCTGCGCCAGCCGCTCGAATCGGGCAGCGTCAGCGTTGCGCGGGCGAATGCGCACGTCACCTTTCCGGCACGCGTCCAGCTCGTCGCCGCGATGAACCCGTGCCGCTGCGGCTATCTCGGCGATCCGGGGCTCGCCTGCGCGCGCGCGCCGAAATGCGCCGCCGACTATCAGGCCAAGGTGTCGGGGCCGCTGCTCGATCGCATCGACCTGCACGTCGAAGTGCAGGCGGTGAGCGCCGCCGATCTGATGCTGCCGCCGCCAAGCGAGGGCTCCGCCGACGTGGCGGCGCGCGTGGCAGCGGTGCGCGCGATGCAGGCCGAACGATACCGCAATCACACAGTAAGGACCAACGCGGAAGCGGAAGGCGAACTGCTCGAGGCGGTGGCGACGCCAGACGATGCGGGTCGCGCGCTGCTGGCGCAGGCGGCCGAGACGATGCGGCTGTCGGCGCGCGGCTACACGCGCATCCTGCGCGTCGCGCGGACGATCGCCGACATGGCGGGTAGCGACGCCGTTACGCGCATCCACATCGGTGAGGCGTTGAGCTACCGTCGGCAGCCGCCGCGCAACTAGCCTGCGAGGCGCCGGTCGGTGGCGGTCGGCGCCGGCACGTTCCCGAGCAGGCGGCGCTCGGCGAGCAGCCGGCGGGCGTTCGCGCCGCTCATCGGCCGACCATAGAGATAGCCCTGGCCGCGCGCGCAGCCGAGCGCGCGCATCCGCTCCTCGATCTCCTTGTCCTCGATGCCTTCCGCCGTGACGGGCAGGTTGAGGCTCGCGCCGAGGCTGGTGATCGCATCAACGATCGCCGCGCTGTCGGCGTTGTCGGCGACCGCCTGGACGAAGCTCTTGTCGATCTTGATGCGATCGAACGGCAGCGCGCGCAGGTGCGCGAGGCTGGAATAGCCGGTGCCGAAATCGTCGAGCGCGATGCGGATGCCCTGGTTCTTAAGGCTGCCGACGATCGATTGGGCAAGCGCGAGGTTTTCAAACAAGGCGCTCTCCGTCACCTCGATCTCCAGACGCTGGGCCGGAAAGCCGGTTTCGAGCAGCAGCTTGATAATCTTCTGCGGCAGCCAGGCGTCGCGCAGTTGAAGCGGAGAGACGTTGATCGCGAGCGACAGCTCGGGGGCCCAGTCGCGCGCGGCGACGAACGCTTGGCGCATGATCGATAGCGACAGATCGGCGATGAGCCCGGTCTGCTCGGCGATGGGAATGAAGCGATCGGGCGCGATCGTGCCGTGAACGGGATGCTCCCAACGCGCGAGCACTTCGAAGCCGTGTAGGCGGCCGGTGGCCAGATCGATCTGCTGCTCGAAATACGGCACGATGTGCCCGGCGGGAATCGCGTGACGCAGGCCGTTTTCGAGCTCGTTGCGGACATGCAGCGCGTGCGCCATCGCAGGATCGAACCAGACGTAGCGGTTCCGCCCGCCGTCCTTGGCGGCGTACATCGCGATGTCGGCGGCGCGCATCAGTGCATCGATCGAGCCGCGTTCGAGATCCGAGCGCGCGATTCCGATCGAGGCGGAGACATGAATCGCGGTGCCGGCGACCTGCGCCGGTCCGGCGAGCCGGCTGACGAGATCCTCGGCGATGCGCTGCACCACCGAAGGCTGCCGCGGATCGAAGACGAGGGCGCAGGCGAATTCGTCGCCGCCAAGCCGCGCAGCAAGCGCGGCGGCGGGCAGTGCCGAGGCGATGTCCGCCGCGACGCGTGTCAGGACCGCGTCTCCGGCGGCGTGGCCATGAAGGTCGTTGATCGTCTTGAAGCGATCGAGATCAATCAGCAGCAGCGCCACCGCTTGGCCGCGGCGCGCCGCTTCCTGGAGCAGCGCCGCCCCGTCCTCCAGCAAACTGCGGCGGTTGAGGAAGCCGGTCAGCGGGTCGCGTGTGCTGAGCATGCGGACGCGTTCGTTGCTTTCGACGTGCTGTTCGAGCGCGCGGACGAAGTCGCGATGCCGCCGCCAGCCGATCAGGATCAGCGCGATGTTGAGCATCAGCGCGATCAACAGGGATCGATCGAGCGCTTCGGTGCCACCGAACCATTGCCGCACGAGCGTGCTTCCCAACGTGCCGGCGATTGCAACGAAGAGCAGGATCGCGGCGCCGGTGACGAGCGTCGTCGCCGTCGCGCGTCGCGCGGTGCGTGCGTCGTCGGGCTTGCGGTTGCCGCGCTGCATCAGGTTTGCCTCCACACCGACGAAGCAGTGCGCGGCGGGAGTGTAGAAGGCGTTAAGAGCGCGGTGGGTTGCCCTGGGCGGGCGATTGACGTAGGGACCGCGCCACGTTCCGTGTTGAACGCTGAAGGAAAGCGCCCACGTGGTGCACGCTGGCCGGCGAGGTTTCGCCCGCCGGCGCTTTTGCGTTTGGCGCGGGAAGATGGAGTTTGATACGATGTTCGACAGCCTGAGCGATCGTCTTGGCGGCGTGTTCGACCGTCTGCGCGGTCGTGGCGCGCTGACGGAAGCGGACGTGCGCCAGGCGATGCGCGAGGTGCGCATCGCGCTGCTCGAGGCGGACGTGGCGCTGCCCGTCGCGCGCAAGTTCGTCGACGAGGCGACCGAGAAGGCGATCGGCCAGAACGTGCTGCGCTCGGTCACGCCGGGGCAGCAGGTCGTCAAGATCGTCAACGACGCGCTGATCGCGATGCTCGGCGGCGAGGATCCGCAGGCCGCCGAACTGAACCTCGGCGTGACGCCCCCCGCCGTCATCATGATGGTCGGCCTCCAAGGGTCGGGCAAGACGACGACGACGGCCAAGATCGCCAAGCGCCTGTCGGCCGGGCAAACGGTGCTGGGCGGCGGCGGTGCGCGCGATCGCAAGAAGGTGCTGATGGCGTCGCTCGACGTCAATCGCCCGAACGCGCAGGAACAGCTGGCGACGCTTGGCACGCAGGTCGACGTGCAGACTCTGCCGATCATTGCCGGGCAGCAGCCGGTGGATATCGCGCGGCGCGCGTTGCAGGCGGCGAAGCTGCAGGGCTTCGACGTGCTGATGCTCGACACGGCGGGGCGCCTGCACGTCGATCAGGCGCTGATGGACGAGATGAAGGCAGTCGCGGAGATTTCCCGGCCGCAGGAAATCCTGCTCGTCGTCGACAGCCTGACCGGTCAGGACGCCGTCAACGTCGCGCAGAATTTCTCCGAGCAGGTGCCGCTGACGGGCGTCGTGCTGACGCGGATGGACGGCGATGCGCGTGGCGGCGCGGCGCTTTCAATGCGGGCGGTGACGGGCAAGCCGATCAAGTTCGCGGGCACGGGCGAGAAGATGGACGCGCTGGAGGCGTTCCATGCGGAGCGTGTCGCGGGCCGTATCCTGGGCATGGGCGACGTCGTCAGCCTCGTTGAGCGGGCCGCCGAGTCGATCCAACAGGAAGACGCCGAGCGGATGGCGGCGAAACTGTCCAAGGGGCAGTTCGACCTCGACGATCTGCGCAGCCAGCTGGCGCAGATGCGCCGCATGGGTGGGCTCGGCGCGCTTGCCGGCATGATGCCGGGGATGAAAAAGGCGCAGGCGGCGATGGCGTCGGGCGCGGTCGACGAGCGCATCCTGCTGCGCATGGACGCGATGATCACGTCGATGACGCAGAAGGAGCGATCGAAGCCCGAGCTGATCAATGCCAAGCGCAAGATTCGCATCGCCAAGGGCAGCGGCACGACGGTGCAGGACGTCAACAAGCTGCTCAAGATGCACCAGGAAATGTCCACCGCGATGAAGAAGATCCGCAAGATGGGCGGCCTCAAGGGCATGCTCGCGATGCTGGGCAAGGGCGGGCCGGGCGGCGGCATGGGCGGGATCGGCAATGCGATCGGCGGCCCGGAACTCGGCGAGATGCTGGGCAAGGCGGGCGGCGGGCTGCCAGGGCTTCCCGGCGGCGGGCTTCCGCCAGGTTTTCCGAAGTTCAAGAAGTAACGTTTTCATCTATTTGGAAGGAAGAGAATACAATGGCACTCAGCATTCGTCTGTCGCGTGGTGGCTCCAAGAAGCGTCCCTACTACCGCATCGTCGTTGCCGATGCGCGCAGCCCGCGTGACGGCAAATTCATCGAGAAGATCGGCAACTACAATCCGCTGCTGGCGAAGGACGACGCGCAGCGCATCGTGCTCGATTCGGATCGTGCGAAGCACTGGCTGGGCGTCGGCGCGCAGCCGACCGATCGCGTCGCGCGCTTCCTCGATCTCGCCGGCGTGAAGGAGCGTCCGGCGCGCAACAACCCGAAGAAGGCCGAGCCGGGCGAGAAGGCCAAGGAGCGCGCCGAGGAGCGCGCCGAGAAGCTGAAGGCGCAGCAGGAAGCGGCCGCCGAAACGAGCAATGACGGTGCGTCGAGCGAGGCCCAGACGGCGGACGCGTCGGCCGAGTAAGCATCCGATCGGGTCATGGCGCGTTGCTTTGATTGGAAGGAATACGCCATGACCAATGATCCCGATCCCCGGACCGCGAATGACGACGAGCAGAAAGTCGCCAGCAACGAAGGTGTCTCCGCGACCGAACCGGTCGAAGGCGCCGACGACACCCCCGCCGGAGACGAGAACTCTCCCGAGGGATAGGACGCGCGTCGTCGTCGCGGCGGTTGCCGGCGCGCACGGCATCGCCGGCGAGGTGAAGTTGAAGCTCTTCGCCGACGATATCGCGGCGTTCGACACATTCAATGACGGGGCGCTGACGTTGCGCACCGTGCGCGGCAATATCGCGCGCTTCGCGGAGATCAGCGACCGCACCGCGGCGGAGGCGCTGCGTGGGACCGAATTGACGGTGCCACGCGCGTCGCTGCCCCCGCTGGCGGAGGGCGAATATTATCACGCCGACCTGCTCGGCCTGTCGGCGATCTCCGACGCGGGGGATACGCTCGGCGAAGTCGTCGCGGTCGAGAATTTCGGTGCCGGCGACGTGATCGAGATCGAGCGGCCGGGTGGCAAGCGCTTCATGGTGCCGATGTCGCCGCAGGCGGTTCCGGAGTGGAATACCGACCGCATCGTCGTAGCCGCGGCCTTCGCGGCGGATTGAGCGATATCAGCGCCGCAGCGGTCGGCGATCGGCGAGATCGTTGCGTATCGTCGTCGCCGCAACCCCGGCTTGCCCCATCGCGTGGCTAATCTGATCGAGCCCGCGCACCACATCCCCAGCGGCGTAGAGGCCAGGCAGCGTCGTGCGCTGATGCTCGTCGGTGACGATGCAGCCATCGTCGGTACCGCGCGCGCCGGCGGCTAACGCGAGCTCGGAGCGGATGTGTGAGCCGAGCGCGGGATAGACGCTGTCGAACGCCATCCGCCCGCGCGCGGTATCGAGCGCCAGCCGATCATCCTCGATTGCATAGCCGCCGCACGGCCCGTCGACGCGCGTCACGCCCGCGGCGTCGAGCGCGGCGGCGCATTCGGGGTCGAGCATATGCTCGGCGTCGGGCGCGATCAGCGTCACGTCGCGCGTAAAGCCGCGCAGGAAGATTGCCTCCTTCATGCCATGCTGCCCGGTGCCGATCACGCCGACGCGACGATCGGTCACCTCGTAGCCATCGCAGATCGGGCAGTAGCGCAGCTTGCCGGCCGCGAGCGCGGCGTCGTGCAGCGGATCGTCCATCTTCGGGCGATTGTTGACGACGCCGGTCGCGAGCAGGATCGTTCGCGTCTCGAACCGTTCCTTACCAGCGCGAACGGTATAGGCGTCGTCCGACGGCTCGATCGCCGTCACCGTCAGCAGGCGGCGATGGAGGCCGAAGGTGCGCGCCTGCTCGCCCATGCGCGCGAGGAGATCGCGGCCGCTGATCCCGCCCGGATAGCCGGCGTGGTTGTGCGTGCACGGAATCAGCGCAGCGCGACTCGACCCGTTGTCGAACAACGCGACATCGAGGTGGAAACGCGTCAGATAGATGGCTGCGGTGAGCCCGGCCGGGCCGCCGCCGATGATGATGCAATCCTTCATGCGCAGCGGGACGTTCGCCGCGGCGAGTGGTTCCGAACCAGGGGGCAACGGGTGATCTGGCTGTTGATGACCATAGCTGCAGTGGCGGGCACGACCGCCGGGGCCGCGTATCTGATCGTCGGCCAAGGGATAGCGGCGTCTACTATTGGTCAGGTGCTGCTGTCGGCTGCTGCCTTCCCGATCGTCACCGCGATCGTCGCTGCGCTGCTGATCGCGCTGCAATTCGCGCAACGTACGCCGCAGACGCACGGCGGTAGCTTCGGCATGACGATCTTCGCGATCTGCATGTTCTGGTTCTACGGCGTGATGGCGAGCGCGGTGATCGGCGTGCCCGCGGCGGTGATCGCGGTGCGCGCGTTCCGCGGTTGACGCCGGGTGGGGCGCGGCTAACCCGACTGGCGTAGAAGGGGATGCCAATGATCCGCGCACTGACTGCCGCCCTGATGATCGCGACGCCGGTCGCGGCGCAATCGCCAGTGGCAGCGACAAAGACGCCTGCCGCGCCAGGCGCCGCGTCGATGCAGGCGATCGAGCCGCGGGTGACGGCGGCGTTCGACGCGTGGATGCGCGAAGCGCACGTGCCCGGCTTGGTCTACGGCATCGTCAAGGACGGACAGCTCGTGCTAGTGCGCGGGTTGGGAGAGCAGGACACCGAAAGCAAACGGCCGGTGACGGCGGACAGCCTGTTCCGCATCGCATCGATGTCAAAGGCGTTCACCGCGCTCGCGATCCTGAAGCTGCGCGACGAGGGACGCGTGTCGCTGGAGGCGCCGGCGGAGACGTACGTGCCCGAGATGCGCGGCTGGCGCTATCCGACGACGGACAGCCGGCGCGTGCGGGTCGCCGACTTGCTGCATCACACGGCGGGCTTCGTCGAGGACAACCCATGGGGCGATCGGCAGCAGCCGCTGTCAGAGGCTGGCTTCACCGCGATGCTGAAGGCGGGCGTGCCCTTCGCGCAGGCACCGGGGCTGAGAATGGAATATTCCAACTTCGGCTATGCAACGCTCGGCCGGATCGTCAGCAACGTTTCCGGCCAGCGCTACCAGGATTATATCCGCGGCGCGATCATGACGCCGCTCGGCATGACGGCGACGGGCTATGACGTGCTGCGCGGCGCGCAGGATGTGCGGGCACTCGGCTATCGCTGGCAGGACGAGCAGTGGGTGCGCGAGCCGGACATGGCGGACGGCACGTTCGGTGCGATGGGCGGCGTGCAGACCAGCGCGAACGATTACTGGCGCTGGGTCGCCTATCTCTTGTCGGGCTGGCCAGCACGCGACGGCGCCGATGCGGGACCGGTGAAGCGTGCGACGCTGCGCGAGATCGTCGAGGGATCGAACTTCGTCACCGTGCAGGAACGCCGCCGGGCGGACGGCAGCATCTGCCGCGCGCCGAACGCCTATGCGATGGGCTGGTCGGTGGTGGAGGATTGCAATCGTGGGCGCATCGTCCAGCACAGCGGCGGCTATCCCGGCTATGGATCGATCGTGATGCTGCTGCCCGATGCCGGGGTGGGCGTGTTCGCCTTCGCCAACCGCACCTATGCGGCGCCGTCGCAGCCGGTCTTACAGGTGTTGCTGATGCTGCGCGAGGCCGGGCTGGCGGTCGATCGGACGATACCTGTCTCGCCCGACCTGGCGCGTGCCTACGGTGTCGCGCAGCAGGTGTGGCGGACGGGTAGCCTCGACGCGGCACCGCTGGCGGAGAATGTCGCGCTCGATCGCGACCTCGCGCGGCGGCGGCACGATCTCGCGGAGCTCAAACAAAAGGTCGGCATGTGTCGTACCGATGCGCCGATCGCGCCTGTCTCGGCGATGGAGGGTCGGTTCCGCTGGTCGTGCGAGCGCGGCACGGTGACGGGGCGGGTGCAGCGCGCGCCGACGCCGGCGCTGAGCCTGCAGGTGCTGTCGTTCGAGGCCGCGCCGCAGTGACCTTCGCCGCGACTGTCCTGACGCTGTATCCCGAGATGTTCCCCGGGCCGCTCGGCCACGCCATCGCGGGGCGCGCGCTTGCCGAGCGACGCTGGTCGCTCGACGCGGTCAATATCCGTGATTTCGCCACCGATCGGCACCGCACCGTCGACGATACGCCGGCCGGCGGCGGCGCGGGCATGGTATTGCGCGCCGATATCGTCGCGGCGGCGGTCGATGCGCAAGGGGCGGGGCGCCCCATATTGGCGATGACGCCGCGCGGGCGGCCGCTGCACCAGGCGCGCGTGCGCGACCTGGCATCGGGGCCCGGCGCGATCATCCTGTGCGGCCGGTTCGAGGGCTTCGACGAGCGGATCTTCGAGGCGCGCGCGATCGAGGAAGTGACGATCGGCGACTATATCCTGTCGGGCGGCGAGACCGCTGCGCTGGTCCTGCTCGACGCTTGCGTTCGGCTGCTGCCCGGCGTAATGGGCGCCGCTTCAAGCGGGATCGAGGAAAGCTACGAGAGCGGCCTCCTCGAATATCCGCATTATACCCGACCGCAACAGTGGGAAGGGCGCACGATCCCCGAAGTGCTGCGATCGGGGGATCATGCGAAGATCGCCGCCTGGCGCCAGCGCCGGGCGGAGGACGATACACGGCTACGGCGGCCGGACCTGTGGGAGCGCCATGTCGGCGCTCGGGTCGACCGCCCTCTGGCGCGCAGCGACGAACGGGACTGAGTTGACATGAACCTGATCCAGACGCTCGAAGCCGAGCAGATCGCGAAGCTGACCGCGAACAAGAAGCATCCGGAATTCCGCCCCGGCGACACGCTGAAGGTCGGCGTGAAGGTGGTCGAGGGTGAGCGTACCCGCGTCCAGAACTACGAGGGCGTGTGCATCGCGCGCGCGAACAAGGGCATGGGTTCCTCGTTCACGGTGCGCAAGATCTCGTTCGGCGAAGGTGTCGAGCGCGTTTTCCCGCTCTATTCGCCGAATATCGATTCGATCGAGGTTGTCCGCAAGGGCGCCGTGCGTCGTGCGAAGCTCTATTATCTGCGTGGCCGGACCGGCAAGTCGGCGCGTATCGCCGAGCGCCGCGACAACCGTCCGAAGGCTGCCGTTGCCGCCGAGTGATCGGACAGACGATCGCCGGATAACGGAGGGCGTTGGCGGGAAACCGCCGGCGCCCTTCTCTTTTGCGGCTCAGGTGATGGCGGCGCCGCGGACGATCTCGACGATACGGTCGCCGGGCTCGACGCGCGCTGCCTCGGGCTGATCGTAGCCGATGCAGCGACCGGCGCGGAACAGGCGCACGCCGAGCCCCGTGGCCAGCCCGGTGAGCGGGCGGCCGACATCGTCGGGTGTCGCGTCGCGCTCGCGCAAGGCGACGCGGCCGTAGGCGGCGGCAAGGTCGGTGAGGTAATCGGCGACATGCGGCCCGTCGGTCGAGCCGGCGAGGAGGAGGCCGGCGAAGCTCGCCGGATTGATGACGACGTCCGCGCCTGCCTGGCGCGCGAGCGGCTCGTTGTCGTCGGACCGGATCACCGCGCTGATGCGCACCTTTTCCGACAGGCGGCGGGCGGTGAGAACGATCAGGATCGTCGTATCGTCGCGTCCCGCGGCGACCATCAGCGTGCCGGCCTGCGCGATGCGCGCGGCCTCGAGCGTCGCGTCGCGCGTCGCGTCTCCGTCGAGCACCACCGCGCCGCTTTCCTCGGCATGGTCGAGCGCGTCGCGGCTGCGGTCGACGACGACGATCGTCGCTGGGTCAACGCCGCGGCGGATGAGCTCGCGCAGCGCCTCGGTGCCGCTGCTGCCGTAGCCGGCGATGACGACGTGATTGGTCAATTGCCGCTGGATCACCGACATGCGCCACCGCTGCCACGTGCGTCTGAGCAGGAAATCATAAGCGGTCCCCAGAAAGATGAGCCACACGAACAGGCGGATCGGCGTCACCACGAACGTGTCGAACATCCGCGCGCTGTCGGTGACGGGCACGATATCGCCGTAGCCGACCGTGGTGACGGTGATCATGGTGAAATAGAGCACGTCGGTGAAGCTGATGTGGCCGTCGATATTATCGCGCAGCCCCTCGCGATCGAGCCAGTGCCCGCCAAGCGCGATACTGACGAGCGCCAGCGCCAGCGCAACGCGCAGCGCGAGGCTCGCCCAATCGGGCAGGCGGCTGCGGCGGCGCAGGTGCAGATCGTGGCGAACGCGAAGGCGGCGCAGCATCGCGGTACCTTGCCGGCTCGCCGGACGCGTGTCACCCGAAGACGCGCTTTGCGCCCGCGCGCGTCTCCAGCTAACCCCCCGAACCTTCACATCAGCCGGGACGAGTGAATGCGGATATGGGTGGCAGTGATCGGGGCGGGGCTGGCGATCTGGGCGAACGGCGCGGTGGCTGAGCCAGGGATCAAGCGCTCGGCCGGGGCAGCGGCCGGGCTGACGCTGGAACGCGTGTTCGCGAGCCCGGACCTGAACGGCGACCAGCCGCAGGCGCTGCGCCTGTCGCCCGACGGCACGCTGCTGACGTCGGTGCGGCCGCGCGCCGATGAGCGCAACCGCTTCGACCTTTGGGCGACCGACACGCGCACCGGCGCGTCGCGGATGCTGGTCGATTCGCGCAAGATCGGCAGCGGGGCGGAGCTCTCCGAAGCGGAGAAGATGCAGCGCGAGCGCGACCGTTCGAAGACCGGCAAGGTCGGCATCCTCGACTACGATTGGTCGCCCGATGGCCGGACGATTCTGGTGCCGATCGACGGCGAGCTGTTCGTCGCGACGCTCGACGGCGCGGTACGCAAGCTCGAAGGCACCAAGGGCGCGCTCAACCCGGTGATCAGCCCGCGCGGCGGGCAGGTGAGCTTTGTGCGCGACCAGAATCTATGGGTGCGTGGCGCCGACGGCGGCGAAGCGCGCGCGATCACTACCGGCGGCGGTGGCACGGTACATTTCGGCGAAGCGGAGTTCGTCGCGCAGGAGGAGATGGGACGGCGCACGGGCTATTGGTGGTCGCCCGACGATCGCCTGATCGCCGTCGAGCGCTTTGACGAGGCACCGGTGCAGGTGTTCACCCGCGCATCGATCGGCGCGGCGGGGACGAGCATCTATCAGCAGCGCTATCCAGCGGCCGGCGCGGCGAACGTGCTGGTCGATCTTTTCATTTCCAAGCCCGACGGCAGCGGGCAGGTGAAGGTCGATCTGGGGCCGAACCGCGACATCTATCTGGCGCGCGTCGATTGGCTGCCCGACGGGTCGGCGCTGCTCGTCCAGCGCCAGTCGCGCGACCAGCGGATGCTCGACATGCTGCGCGTCGATCCGGCGACCGGCAAGACGACGGTGATGTTCACCGAGCGGGCGGGCGAGAAGAGCTGGGTCAACCTCACCGACGCGTATCGCGCACTGCGCGACGGCAGCTTCATCTGGCGCTCCGAACGCGATGGTTTCGGCCATCTTTACCGCTGGAAAGCAGGCACCTGGACGCAATTGACGAAGGGTGACTGGTCGGTCGAGCAGCTGGTCGCGATCGACGAGCAGACGGGCCGGCTGTTCTTCACCGGCAACCGCGACGGCGTGCTCGAACGCCACCTCTACGCGCTCGACCTCGATAGGCCGGAAGCGATCACGCGGCTAACCGAGCCTGGCTGGTGGCTCACCGGCGCGACCGCGGATGCCACGGGCACGCGCTTCATCCTCTCGCGCTCGAACCCGGATCAGCCCAAGCAGACCTATCTGGCCGATGCGAGCGGCAAACGACTGTCGTGGATCAACGAGAACTCGCTTACCGGAGTGCATCCCTACGCCCCCTATGTCACAGCGCATCGGCCGACGCAGTTCGGAACGATCAAGGCCAAGGACGGCACGACGCTGCATTGGCAGATGATCACGCCGGTGATGGAGAAGGGGCGGCGCTACCCCGTTTTTTTCCAGCACTATGGCGGGCCGCATAGCCAGGACGTCGCACGCGACTGGCCGGGCACGATGCCGCTGCGCCAGTATCTGGTGCAGCAGGGCTGGATTTTCTTCCAGGTCGACAATCGCGGCTCGGCCAATCGCGGCAAGGCGTTCGAGGACGCGATCTGGCATGCGATGGGATCGGTCGAGGTCGACGATCAGCTGGCGGGTGCGGCGTATCTGAAGACGCTGCCGTTCGTCGATGCGAGCCGGATCGCGACCTATGGCTGGTCGTATGGCGGCTATATGACGCTGAAGATGCTCGAGGCGCATCCCGGCGTCTTCGCGGCGGGCATTTCCGGTGCGCCGGTTACCGATTGGGCGCTGTACGACACGCATTATACCGAACGCTACATGGGCGATCCGACGCGCGACGCGGCGGCCTATGCCGCGTCGAGCGCGCTGCCCGATGCGGCCAAGGTCAGCGATCCGCTGCTGCTGATGCACGGCATGGCGGACGACAACGTGTTCCTCGACAACAGCACCGCGTTTGCGGCGCGGATGCAGGGGGCCAACCGGCCGTTCGAGATGATGCTCTATCCGGGCAAGGCGCACGGCGCGGCGCGTGACATCCATCCATGGACGACGATGCTCGAATTTCTCGATCGCCACGTGAAGGCGAAGGGCGCGAAGTAAAGCTTGTTGGCACGGCCGCCGCGGCGGCGGTAAGGCCGCGCACGATCTGAGTGAAGGACGGGTTCGATGGGTTACCGGGTGGTGGTCGCAGGCGCGACGGGCAATGTCGGGCGAGAGATGGTCAACATCCTCGCCGATCGCGAATTTCCGGCGGACGAAATCGCGCTGCTCGCCTCGTCGCGCTCGGTCGGCGAGCAGGTCGAATATGGCGACAGCGGCAAGATGCTCAAAGTGCAGAACATCGAGCATTTCGATCCCGCCGGCTGGGACATCGCGCTGTTCGCGATCGGCAGCGAGGCGACGAAGGTCTATGCGCCCAGGTTCGCCGCGGCGGGCTGCACCGTGATCGACAATTCGTCGCTCTACCGGATGGATCCGGACGTGCCGCTGATCGTGCCCGAGGTGAATCCGGAGGCGATCGATGGCTACCGCGCGCGCAACATCATCGCCAATCCCAATTGCTCGACCGCGCAGATGGTCGTCGCGTTGAAGCCGCTGCACGATGCGGCAAAGATCACGCGCGTCGTCGTCTCGACCTATCAGTCGGTATCGGGAGCGGGCAAGCAGGGGATGGACGAGCTGTTCGAGCAGAGCCGCAACATCTTCGTCGGCGACCCGGCCGAGCCCAAGAAGTTCACCAAGCAGATCGCATTCAACGTGATCCCGCACATCGACAGCTTCCTTGAGGACGGATCGACCAAGGAAGAGTGGAAGATGGTGGTCGAGACGAAGAAGATCCTCGATCCGAAGATCAAGGTGACGGCAACGTGCGTGCGCGTGCCGGTGTTCGTCGGCCATTCCGAGGCGATCAACATCGAGTTCGAGAACGAGCTGTCGGCGGAGGACGCGCAGAAGATCCTGCGCGAGGCGCCGGGTATCATGCTGGTCGATAAACGCGAGGACGGCGGGTACGTGACGCCGATCGAGTGCGTCGGCGAGTATGCGACCTACGTCAGCCGCGTGCGCGACGATTCCACCGTCGACAACGGCATCGCTCTGTGGTGCGTCAGCGACAATCTGCGCAAGGGCGCGGCGCTCAACGCGGTGCAGATCGCCGAGCTGCTGGGGCGGCGGCATCTGCAGAAGGGCGACTGACACTCGAGGGGAATAGGGCGGGGTGCGGTGCCGCAGCGGCGGCGGCACCCGCGCTACTCGCTATGGACGACCTCGACCTTGCCCTTGGGCTTCTGGAGCAGGAGCACTAGCGGCACCGCGGCGAACGAGATCCAGCTCATCAGGTAGAAATCGTCGAGATAAGCGATCATCGCCGCCTGCTTGTTGACCATCCCATCGGCGAACGAGACCGCCGCGTCGGCAAGTGAGCCGAACCGGTCGAGCTGGCCTAGGTCGAGACCTGCGACGACGTTGCGCGTCACGTGCTGCGACAGATCGGCGTGGCTCGTCTGGATGTTGCGCGCGAGCAGCACGGTAACCATCGAGATGCCGGCGGACTGGCCGATCGAGCGGAACAGGTTGAGCAGGCTTGCCCCGTCGGTGCGGTACTTGCCGTCGAGCGTCGCGAAGGCGAGCGCGTTGAGCGGCATGAAGACGAGCCCCATGCCGAGGCCCTGGACGAAGCCTGCCGTGACGACCGGCCAGTAATCCATCTCGAGCGAGTAGCTTGCCATCTGCCGCAGTGAGATCGCAAAGATGACGAGGCCGGTCATGATGACGAGCCGCGTATCGACCTTGCCCATCAACTGCCCGGCGAGCCACATGGTGAAAAGCACGCCGACGCCGCGCGGCGCCATCATCATCCCGGTATCGACCACCGGATAGCCGAACAAATTCTGCAGCATCGGCGGCAGCAACGCCATCGGTGCCATCGTCGAGATGCCGACGACGAGCATGAAGAACAGCCCGGTGACGAGATTGCGATTGTGGAACAGCGCCCGGTCGAACAGCGGCCGTCGCGCAGTGGCGAAGTGGACGATTGCCATCCAGGTGAAGGCGAGTGCGAGCAGCGCCTCGACGATCACCTCCCAACTGTCGAACCAGTCTTCGCTCTGCCCGCGGTCGAGCATCAGCTGGAACGCCGCGACCGCGACGCCGAGATAGACGAAGCCGGCGAGATCGAACGATCGCCGCGCCTTGGGGCGGCTCGGCAGCAGGAACCATAGGATCGCGAAGGTGAGGATGCCGACCGGCACGTTGACGTAGAACACCCAGCGCCAATTGTAGCTCTCGGTCAGCCAGCCGCCGAGCACCGGGCCCATGATCGGTCCGACCATGACGCCCATGCCCCACACGCCCATCGCCTTCGCCGCGCGCTCAGGCGGGTTGATATCGAGCATCGAGGTTTGCGAAAGCGGGTTGATGAACGCGGCGAACACCCCCTGAAAGACGCGGAACACCACCATCTCCTCGAGGCTGGTGGCGATACCGCAGAGCATCGAAGCGACGATGAAGCCGCCCACCGCGACGAGGAACAGATTGCGGCTGCCGAACCGGTCGGACAGCCAGCCGGTCGCGGGCAGCGCGATCGCGGTGGCAACGATGTAGCTCGTCAGCACCCAGGTGACGGTGTCGACGGTCGCGCTAAGGCTGGTCTGCATGTGCGGCAGCGCGACGTTGGCGATCGTGGTGTCGAGGATCTGCATGATCATCGCGCCCATGATGCCGATCGTCAGCAGCCCGCGGTTTGTGGTCGCGAGCAGTGGCTGCCCCGGCGCGGGGGCGGCTGGCGTCGCCGCGCGCGACGCGGCGGAGGGCGCGGCGGCGCTCGCCATGTCAGCGAGCCCCGGTGTCGATCTTTACGTCGGTCGACAGGCCGGCGATCAGCGGCCGCGCGGGCTTGCCCTCGATCGCGATGCGCACCGGCACGCGCTGCGTCACCTTGACCCAATTGCCGTTGGCGTTCTGCGCCGGAAGCACCGAGAATTCACTTCCCGTGCCGGCACCGATCGACTGGACGCGTCCGCGCACCGTCATGCCGGGATAGGCGTCGAGCGTGAGCTTGGCAGGCTGGCCGACGCGCATGTGATCGAGATCGGTCTCCTTGAAGTTCGCCTCGACCCACGCCGCGTCGCTAACGACAAGGCTGAGCGCCGGAACGCCCGAGGGCGTGATGTTGCCGATCTGCAGCCGGCTGGTCTGGCTGACGACGCCGTCCTTGGGCGCGCGAACGGTGGTGCGCGCGAGATCGAACGCGGCCTTCTCACGCTTCGCCAGCGCGACCTGGATTGCGGCAGGCTGACCCGTGCCGCCGCCCGAGCCGAGCTGCTGCCGCGCGCGGGCGGCTGACGCCTCGGCGGTCGCGATCTTCGCCCGCGCCGCCGCGACATCCTGAACCGCGGCGTCGAAACTGGCGCGCGTCGTGAAGCCGCGCTTCATCAGCGCGTCCTGCCGCGCATAGGTCGCCTGCGCGAGCGTCAGTTCGGCGCGCGCGCTCTGGATGTCGGCGGCGGCGCTGCCCGTGTCGGTCGCCATCGTCGCGACCTGGACCCGCGCGGTGGCGAGATCGGCGTCGGCCTGCGCGAGCGCGATGCGATAGGGCTCGGGATCGATGCGAAACAGGACGTCGCCTGCCTTTACCCGCTGGTTCTCGCGCACGTTCACCGCGACGATCCGTCCCGACACGTCGGGGCTGACCGAGACCATGTCCTGCTGCACATAGGCGTTGTCGGTCGAAATGTAGCGACCCGACGCGAGATAGAAATAACCGCCGAGTGCCGCGATCAGGATCGGTATCGCGAACATGAGCGCGAGCCGCAGCCAGCGCCGGCGCGGTGGCGACGTGGCGGGAGCGACGGGATCGAGCGTCATCGGCTTGTCCGCGACGAATTCGCGGGCGGGATCGGCATCAGCCATTGGCAGCCTCCATCGCGTCGACCGGATCGAGCAGGTTTTCGCGAATACGATTGAGCAGCATCGTCATCTCATCGACCTTCGCGGCGGGGATACCGCGAAGCGTCTGGTCGGTCAGATCGCTCGCGGTCGCGCGCAGTTCCTCGATCACGGGATGCGCCTTGGCGGTGAGGAACAACTGCCATGCGCGGCGATCGTTCGGGTCGCGGCGCCGCTCGACCAGGCCGGCATCCTGCATCCGATCGATCAGGCGGCACAACGTTATAGGCTCGACCTCGAGCAGATCGGCCAGCCCGCCCTGATTGATCCCCTCGTGCCGGCTGATGCCTAGCAGCGCCTTCCACTGCGCGCGCGTAGCGCCGTGCTGCCGCGCGCGCTCGTCGAACCTGCGCCGCAGAAGGCGCGCGGTATCGCTGAGCAAAAAGCCGAAAGTATCTGTCATGCGCCCGCATATAATAAGCACGCTTATCGATGGAAAGGTGTTTGACGTGGTGGGGCTTTGCGCGTGGCAGGCAGAACGGACAGCGGCGCTGGGCGTGGTAACGGGCGGCTGCCTATGCGGCCGCGGGCGCGACCGCCGAGGCGGCCGATGTTGACGATTACTTTTGCCGTTCCCGCATGTGTCAGTGCGCGGCCCGGAACGTTTCTAACGTGTTCAACAGCAACCAGGCCGGCGCGCCCGTCTGGGAGACCGGGCCCGATTAGTATTAGTCTTGGCCGATCACTCGGCACCCGTTCTGCGCGCAGTGCGGCACGCCGCTGGGCCTCGCGTTCCTGGCCGACGCTGAGAACGTCAGCATCACCGTCGGCAGCTTCGACGATCTGTCGCACCTCCGTCCGACGCACCACTACGCCGCGGATAACAGGTACAAAGCCTGGATCGAAACGCGAGACTTGCCACGGACGCGTCGCGACTAGAATGTGGCGGCCAACAAACGCTGGATCGAGGCCTGTGGCAGACTTCCCGACCGAAAAGCATGTGTTCGCGAGCTTCGACGGCGTCGAGCTCGCCTGGCAGGAAATGGGGGCGGGGCGCCCCGTCATCCTCATTCACGGCTATTTCTCCGACGCGGACACGAACTGGATCCGCTACGGCCATGCGGCGGCCGTGGCGGCCAAGGGCTTCCGCGTCATCATGCCCGACCTGCGCGGACATGGCGCGAGCGCCAAGCCGCACGATCCGGCGAGCTATCCGCCCGATGCGCTGGCGCGCGACGGCCACGCGCTCGTCGCGCACCTCGGGCTCGAGGATTATGATCTCGGCGGCTACTCGCTCGGCGCGCGCACGACCGCGCGGATGCTGGCGACGGGGGCAACGCCGCGCCGCATCGTCTTCTCGGGCATGGGGCTGGAGGGATTGACGATGGCGGAGCGCCGCGCCGGACATTTCCGCCACATCCTCACCAACCTTAGCAAGCACGAGCGCGGCAGCCCGGCGTGGCTGGCGGAAGCGTTCCTGAAGACGACCGGCGGTGATCCGGTCGCGCTGCTCGGCGTCATCGACACGTTCGTATCGACGCCGCCCGACGTCGTCGCCGGGTTCGACCAGCCGGCGGTGGTCGTCAACGGCGTCGACGACGACGATAACGGTTCCGCTGCGGCGCTGGCGGCGCATCTGTCCGACGCCGCGCTGGTCGAAGTGCCGGGAAACCACATGAGCGCGGTGGTCAAGCCAGAACTGGGGCAGGCGATCGCGACGTTCCTCGCGGGTTGACCGCCGATCGCGGCGGTTCCAGTGTGTCGGCATAACGCCACACCGAGGTTCTTCATGAAGCGTCACATCGTATCGGTCGCCGCGCTCGCGGCGGCACTTGCCGCGCATTCCGCGACGGCCCAGGGGCAGCAACAAGCGCAGGGGCAGGCGCAGCCGCCCGAAGCGACTCGCGCCGCCGCGCCTGTCACCGCGGCGCAGGCCGACGCCTTCGTCGCCGCGGCGGAGAAGGAATTCGCCGACACCAGCGTCGAGCTCGCGCAGATCAGCTGGGTCAACGCGACCTACATCACCGACGATACCGACGCGCTCGCCGCCAAGGCCGGCGGGCGCTTCACCGAACGACAGGTCGCGCTGGCGACCGAAGCGGCGAAATATCGCGCGGTGCCCGGCCTGTCGGCGGATACCGAGCGCAAGCTGATGATCCTTGCCAGCGGCATCACGCTGCCCGCGCCGAACCGCCCCGGCGCGGCGGAGGAGCTGTCGACGCTGACGACGCGGATGTCCTCCGCCTATGGCAAGGGGCGCGGAACGCTCGACGGCAAGCCGATCAACGGCTCCGATATCGAGGCTGCGATGGGTGACAGCCGCGATCCCGCCAAGCTGAAGGAGATGTGGGTCAGCTGGCACGACAATGTCGGCGCGCCGATGCGCGGCGACTATGCCCGCATGGCGAAGCTTGCCAACGAGGGCGCGGTCGGACTTGGCTACAAGGACACCGGCGCGCTGTGGCGCGCAGGCTACGACATGAAGCCCGACGATTTCGCCGCACTGACCGACAAGCTGTGGGGTGAGGTGGAGCCGCTCTACAAGGCGCTGCACACCTACGTCCGCGCCAAGCTCAACGAGAAATATGGCGATGCCGTCCAGCCGAAGACGGGGCCGATCCGCGCCGATCTACTGGGCAACATGTGGGCGCAGGAATGGGGCAACATCTATGATGTGGTCGCACCAGCCGGCGCCGGCGATCTCGGCTACGACATCGGCGACCTGCTGAAGGCGAAGCAGTACGATCCGATCAAAATGGTGAAGACGGGCGAGGGCTTCTATTCCTCGCTCGGCTTCAAGCCGCTGCCCGAAACCTTCTGGCAGCGATCGCAGATCGTGAAGCCCGCCGACCGCGAGGTGATTTGCCACGCCAGCGCGTGGGACGTCGACAATGTCGACGACATCCGCATCAAGATGTGCACCAAGGTGAATGCCGACGACTTCGTGACGATCCACCACGAACTCGGCCACAATTACTATCAGCGCGCCTACAACCAGCAGCCGTTCCTCTACAAGAACGGCGCGAATGACGGTTTCCATGAAGCGATCGGCGATTTCGTCGCGCTGTCGATCACGCCCGATTATTTGGTGAAGATCAACCTGCTCGATCCCGCCAAGGTGCCGGCGGCGGACAAGGATATCGGGCTGTTGCTGCGCCAGGCGATGGACAAGGTGGCGTTCCTGCCGTTCGGCCTGCTGGTCGACAAGTGGCGCTGGCAGGTGTTCTCCGGCGCGATCCCCGAGGGGCAGATGCAGGCGGGCTGGGACAAGCTGCGCCTGCAGTACCAGGGTATCGTGCCGCCCGTTGCGCGCGACGAGACCAAGTTCGATCCCGGCGCCAAATATCACGTGCCGGCGTCGACACCCTACACGCGATACTTCCTTGCACGGCTGCTGCAGTTCCAGTTCTACGAAGCGGCGTGCCGGCAGGCAGGCTGGAAGGGGCCGCTCCACCGCTGCTCGTTCTACGGCAACAAGGCGGTGGGCGCGAAGCTCGACGCGATGCTCAAGATGGGCCAGTCGAAGCCATGGCCAGACGCGTTGCAGGCATTCACCGGCTCGCGCGAGATGTCGGGCAAGTCGATGGTTGCCTATTTCGCGCCGTTGAAGGCGTGGCTCGATCAGCAGAACAAAGGTAAGCCAAGCGGCTGGTAAGCGGACACGCGAAGGGGCGCCGAACCAGCGCCGGCGCCCCTTGGACCATCGGTAAACGTATCGCCGCTCACTCCGGGATCGTGTTCTCGTCGGCGATTCCGGCGTTGAACGACTTGGTGGCGTCGGTGCCGTCGGGCGTGTGGGCCTGACCGGCGGTGTTATCAACAGGCTTGGCTTTGTCGCCATTCTTACCCGCGGTGGACGATCGCGGGGTCGAACCGCGCAGCGACAGGAGCGCCGCCGTCGCCGCCGCGCCCACTGCTGCTAGCCCACCGGCGATCGCCGCCTTGTTTTTCCAGCCGGCGCCCTTCTCGGGAGTGGCAGCCGCTTTCGGGCGGCTCGGGCGCTTGGGGGCGGGGGTTGCGCGCTTGCTCGACCGGGGCTTGGGCGGCGCCACAGCGGTCTTCTTGGTCGTCGATGCCGTACCGGACGCGGCGGCTGCGGCGGGCTTGCGGCGCGATTTCGGCGCGCTGGCCGAAGGCGTGCCGGCAGACGATGCCGTAGCGGACTTCGCCGGGCTCGTCTTGCGCGGCGCGCGGCGGGCACGCGGCTTGGGCGTGTCCGCGGGCGGTGTATCTTCGGTATCGGCCATCACTTGCTCCCCTTTTCGAGCTTCGTCGGCGGGGTAACGCAACGGCACGGCGAAACGTTTCCTCCGGCGCGTGCGCAGGAACCATCCGCGCCCGCGCCGCAAGGCCCGATCAGCGGAACGGCGGCTCGTTGAACGCGCGCAGCTTGCGGCTGTGCAGCTTGGCGCCCTCGCGCCGCAGCTCCTCGCAGGCCTGGATACCGATCCGCATATGTTCGGAAATCGCGCGCTCGTAGAAACGGTTCGCCTGACCGGGCAGCTTGAGTTCACCGTGGAGCGGCTTGTCCGAGACGCACAAGAGCGTGCCGTAGGGCACGCGGAAGCGGAAGCCCTGCGCCGCGATCGTTGCCGATTCCATGTCGATCCCGACCGCGCGGCTGAGCGAGAAACGCAGCGCCGAGCGGCTGTAGCGCAATTCCCAATTGCGATCGTCGGTGGTGACGATCGTGCCGGTACGCAGCCGGCGCTTGAGCTCGTCGCCCGATTGGCCGCTGACCGCCTCCGCCGCGCGCGCCAACGCCTGCTGCACCTCGGCGATCGCGGGCACGGGAATTTCGGGCGGCAGCATGTCGTCGAGCACGTGATCGTCGCGCAGATAGGCGTGCGCGAGGACGTAGTCGCCGATCCGCTGCGAGGGGCGCAGCCCGCCACAGTGGCCGATCATCATCCACGCGTCCGGCCGGGTGACCGCGAGGTGATCGGTGATCGTCTTGGCGTTCGACGGGCCGACGCCGATGTTGACCAGCGTGATTCCCGTGCGATCGGGCGCCATCAAATGGTAGGCGGGCATCTGCAATCGGCGCCATGCGGTATCGTCCAGAATCGCGGGATCGTCGCCCGGCTGGAACAGCACACCGCCCGGGCCCGACAGCGCGGTGAATCGGCTGCCCTCGTTGACCTGCGCCGCTGCCCAGCGGACGAACTCGTCGACGTAGCGGTGATAGTTGGTGAACAGCACGTAGCGCTGGACGTGCTCCGGCGGCGTGCCGGTATAGTGACGCAGCCGCGCAAGGCTGAAATCGGTCCGTAACCCATCGAACAGCGCAAGCGGACGTGTGCCGTCGATCGAGGCCCAAAGCCCGTCGGCAATCTCGTCACCAATATGCGCGAGCTCGGTCGCGGGGAAGTAGCGGGCGAGTTGTGCCGCCGATACTTCGTCTAGGCTGAGCGCGTGGCCGGCGTCGAGCACGTAGGGGAAGGGGATCTCGGTCGCGCTCGGCGCGGCGGTAACGGTGACGTCGTAATCCTCGATCAGCAGTTCGAGCTGCTCGATCAGATAATCGGCGAACAGCCCCGGCTTGGTGACCGAGATGCGATATTCGCCCTGCGTCACCAGTCGGCCGAACGAGCGAAGCGGGGTCGGCCGCTCGTCGCTGCCGCGGAAGCTGAGCCGGATTTCAGGGTAGGCGAACGAGCCGTCGCGGCGCATCTCGGCTGGCGGCGGGGTGCCGGTGGTGAGGTAGGTGTCCAGCGCGGCCTGAAGGCGCGACACGGCGCCGGTATACAGCCGATCGAGTTCGGCAACGATGTCCTGTGCAGTCATCGCGGATGGTTAGGTCGCGTCGAAGACGCTGGCAAGACGCCGCTTCGCGCGCAACGGCGAAGCGGCGTCTGACTCTATCCGGAGCGTTACTGCGCCGACTTGGGCTTGCTGCCGGGGCCGTCGTCGACCGAATCGCTGAGCTTCGTCGCGGCGTAGGCGGCACCGCCAACGGCGGCGGCGACACCCGCGACGATCCCGGCGGCGGCATAGGGGTGGTCCTTAGCCGCCTCGACCGTCGATGACGCAGCGGCGGCGACCTTCTCGCCGGCACTGCTTGCCGCCTCGCGTGCACGCTCGGTCAACGATGCGGCGTCGTTCGCGCCACTGATTTTCTGCGCGTTGGTCATGACTAAACTCCTTGCGTTACCGTCACGACCAACGCGCTCTTTCGTCAGAGGTTGCCGAGCAGGTGGTCGGCGGAGCTGACCTTGAACTCGCCGGGTGCCTCGACGTTGAGCTGCTCGACGACCCCGTCGTTGACGATCATCGAGTAACGCTGGCTGCGCTTGCCCATGCCGAACTTCGACCCGTCCATCGTCAGCCCAAGCTGTTCCGCAAAATCGCCGTTGCCGTCCGCCAGCATGGTGATGTCGCCCGCGTTGCTCGACTTCGACCAGGCGCCGAGCACGAACGGATCGTTGACCGAGGTGCACGCGATCTCGTCGATGCCCTTCGCCTTCAGATCCCCGCCCTTCTCGACAAAGCCGGGAAGATGCTTGGCCGAGCAGGTCGGCGTGAACGCGCCCGGCACCGCGAAGAGCGCGATGCGGCGGCCGGCGAAATACTCTTCCGAATCGATCGCCTCCGGACCGTTCTCGGTCGCCCTGACCAGGGTTGCCTTGGGCAGCTTGTCGCCGACGTTGATCGTCATATCGAAATCTCCTGAAGCACGCGAAGGTGCGGCGGCGGGTACGTCGCAAGGCTGGCGGGCGTTTTCAAGCGTGGCGAGCGTGCACAGAGCAACCTAGATGGAAGCAATGGAGACCGCGACCTTTCTTACCGGCCAGTTCCTTCTCGCGATGCCCGGCATCTGGGACCCGCGTTTTGCGCAGGCGGTGATCGCAATGTGCGCGCACGACGAGCAGGGTGCGCTCGGCATCGGCATCGGCGTGGAGATTGCCGGACTCGGGCTGCACGACGTGCTGAAGCAGGTCGATATAACGCCGGGCGATGTGCCGAATGCGCCGATCCACTTCGGTGGCCCGGTCGAGACGCGGCGCGGCTTCGTACTTCACAGTCGCGACTGGGCGGGGCAGGATACGATCGACGTTGCTGGCAAATGGTCGCTGTCGGGTACGCTCGACGTGCTGCGGGCGATCGCGGACGGCAAGGGACCGGCGCGCTGGCTGGTTGCGCTTGGCTACGCCGGCTGGGGTGCCGGACAGCTCGACGCTGAGATGACGCGGCATGGCTGGCTCAACGTCGACGACGACGAGGGTATGCTGTTCGACAGCGCGGCCGATGGCCGGTGGACGCGTGGCTTCGCGTGCGCCGGCATCGACCCGCGGCTGCTGGGCTCGGAAAGCGGACACGCCTGAGCGTCAGTGTACTCAATGAAGGCCGGTTGTTCCCTCGCGCATCCCGCGTGACGATCGCTCTTGCGCGTCTGTCTTTAAAATGACACACTCCCGTCACAAAGCTGAAACCTCGGCGTCACGAGGTTGTCATGCGGGAGATGTGGCATGCGCAAAATGGCACTGGCAGGGACGATCATTTCGGCAGCGGTCACAGCGCCGGCGGTCGCTGCGGATCGGGCGGCGTATCAGGCGATCGCGGCCGGCGATTACGCGACGGCCGAGCAGGCGCTGACGACCGAGCGGCGGATTTTCCCGCGTCGGCCCGAACTGATGATCAACCTGGCGGCGGTCTATGCGCGCACCGGTCGCTCGACCGAGGCGGCGTCGCTGTATCGTGCCGCGATCACTGCCGAGGACGTGGAGATGGCGATGCCCGACGGCGCGGTCGCTTCATCCCGCGCGGTCGCGCAGCGCGGGCTCGATCGTCTCGGCGGCGTGGCGCTCGCCGGGCGCTAACTGGGGATCAGTGCGCGCGGCTTCTGCCGCCGCACCCCCGGGCATTACAGGCGCGGCAACGTGACGCCGCGCTGACCCATGTATTTGCCCGCACGATCCGCGTAGCTCACTTCGCACGGCTCGTCCCCTTGCAGGAACAGGAACTGGCACGCGCCCTCATTGGCGTAGATCTTGGCCGGTAGCGGCGTAGTGTTTGAGAATTCCAGCGTCACATGGCCCTCCCAGCCCGGCTCCAAGGGCGTGACGTTCACGATGATGCCGCAGCGCGCATAGGTCGATTTGCCGAGGCAAATGACCAGCACGTCGCGCGGTACGCGAAAATATTCGACCGTGCGCGCGAGCGCGAAGCTGTTGGGCGGGATGATGCACACGTCGGTCTTGCGGTCGACGAAGCTGTTGGCGGCGAAATCCTTGGGGTCGACCGTTGCCGAATCGACGTTGGTGAAGATCTTGAACTCGTCGGCGACGCGCGCATCATAGCCGTAGGAGCTGAGCCCGTAGCTGATGCAGCCGTCGCGCCGCTGCGCCTCCACGAACGGCTCAATCATGCCGTTGGCGAGCGCCTGCGCGCGGATCCAGCGATCGGATTGGACGGACATGGTGGCGGCCCCTTTCTTGGCCGCTCTTCGCCGCCCGCCGGGTGCTTGGCAAGTCGCGCCGTCAGCCGGCGGCCTCGCGCCGAGGCAATGCGATCGTCGCGGCAAGCCCGCCGCCTTCACGGTTGGCCAGCGTCACCTCGCCGCCGGCATCGTGCACGATCGCCTGTGCGAGCGCGAGGCCGAGGCCGATCCCGCCGGTATCGCGGTTGCGCGACCCCTCAAGCCTGGTGAACGGATCGAACACCGCGGCGAGCTTGTCGATCGGAATGCCGGGGCCGCGATCGGCGATGCAGACGACGACGCGGGGGCCCTCGTCGTGCACCGACACCTCGACCGCACCAGCGTACTTGACCGCATTCTCGATCAGGTTGCGTACGGCCCGCCGGAACAGCGTCGGCCGCAATCGCATACGAAGCCGCGGCGACTCGTCGAATGAGACAGCGGCGCCGAGATCGCGAAAGTCGTCGACCACGGCGTCCACCAACGCGGCAAGATCGACCTCGGTCACCGCCTCGCTCGGCCGGCCGAGTCGCGCCAGTGAGAGGATATCGTCGAGCGTGCGGCTCATCTCCGCAATCGTATCGGCCATGCGGGCGCGATCGTCCTCGTCGTCGACCGATTCGATGCGGACGCGCAATGCGGCAAGCGGAGTGCGCAGATCGTGCCCGATCGCGCCGAGCATCCGGTCCTTCTCGTCGAGCATCGCCGTCATACGCTGGGTAAGCGCATTGAACGCGACGATCAGGTCGCGAACGTCGCCCGGCCCTTCGACGGTGAGCTGCGGCGGCGTCGTACGCGGTGTAAACTCGCGCGCCGCGGTAGCGAGCGCGCGCATCGGGCGCGATATGCGGCGCGCAATCCACAGGACAGGCAAGAGGATCAGCGCGTAGATGATCAGCGTCTGCCCGAGCAACGCCCAGAAAAGGCGCTGGTCGCCGCGCGGCCACGGCGCGTTGGTGACGATCCAGCCGTCGGCGCGCTCGACCGCGATCATCAGCGTATCGCCGTTGCGCATACGACGGCCGGGGCGGCGGGGCCGTGGGCGGTCCTCTAGTGGCCGGACGCCGGTATCGATCCGCCGCGCGGTGACACCGAGTTCGGTTAGCTGGCGCCGCAGTTCATCGGCGACTTCCGGGTGCCGTTCGAGCGTCGCGGGGATCGGGTTGGCGGCGCGACGACGTACCCGCCCGCGATCGGGCGCAAGCGGGCGATCGCCGGCGCGCTCGATCGCGTCGGCGATCCTGATTGCGGCGGGCCGCGTCGCCTGGGCGAGCCGGAAGTCGGCGCGGTCGCGCAACACCAGTGCGAGGTTGATCGCCTGCGCGGCAAATAGCGCGAGCGCGAGCAGAAGCGCGAGCTGCCCCGACAGGTTGCGGGGGAAGGGCACCCTCACAACCGCGTGACTTCGGCCGCCAGCGTGTAGCCGCCGCCCCACACCGTCTTGATGAGCTGCGGGTTCTTGACGTCGGGCTCGATCTTCTTGCGCAGCCGGCTGACTTGATTGTCGATCGCGCGATCGAACGCCGCCGCTTCGCGCCCCTGCGTCAGATCGAGCAACTGATCGCGGGTGAGCACCTGCCGCGGGCGCCTGACGAGCGCGTGGAGCAGATTATATTCGCCCGTCGACAGCGGCACCGCGACGCCCTCGCGATCGACCAGCGTGCGCTCGCCGCTCTTCAGGACCCAGCCAGCAAAGGTATAGGCGCCGCCCTCCGGCGCGTGCTGCCGGGTACCTCCGGCCTGGACGCGCCGCAGCACGACCTTGATTCGCGCCGCGAGCTCGCGCGGCGAGAAGGGCTTCACGACGTAATCGTCGGCACCCATCTCCAACCCGACGATGCGATCGGTCTCTTCCGTCCGTGCGGTAAGAAGAATGACGGGCACTTCGCTCGTTTCACGGATGTGACGGCACAGGCTGAGCCCGTCCTCGCCCGGCATCATGATGTCGAGCACGACGAGATCGATGGCATAAGCGCCGAGCCGCGTGCGCGCCGCTTCGGCATCGCCGACCTGCGTGACGCGGAAGCCCTGCTTGGTAAGATATTGTGCCAGCGGCTCGCGGATCGAACGCTCGTCGTCGACGAGCAGCAGATGGGGCACATCGGTCATGGGATCGACGTCTAGCATGTCGCTTTTCCGCAGGAAGCACCGGGCGGCGCGAATGGCCGCCCGGTACGGTATGGCTTGTCAGAGCCCGGTGTCGGCCGCCGCCGGGTCCGCGCCGCGACGCTGCTTCATGCGGTCGGTGATCGCGCCACGTTCGGTCTGGTCGATGCGTCCGTCGCGGTTAGTGTCGATCCGGTCGAACATCGTCTGCGTCGCTGACACAGCCTCGGCCTTGGTGATGACGCCGTCGCGGTTCGCATCCGCCATCATTAGCATGTGGCCACCGCCGCCGCGCATTGCTGGCCCGCCGCGCCGGCCGCCCTCGGCCATGCGCTTGCCGCCACGGCCGTGAAGGCCGGCGCGCTCGCTCTGTTCGATCCGGCCGTCCTTGTTGGCGTCGGCGCGATCGAAGCGCGCGACCATGCGCTGGCGCAGCTGATCACGCGTTACGTCACCGCCGCGCATATTGGGTCGCTCAGCGGCAGAGACGGTGCCGTCACGATTTTTGTCGAGTGCCGCGAAACGGGCGTCGGCCGCCTGGACGACCTCGGCGCGAGTAATGACGCCGTTCCTGTCCAGATCGAGCGCCGCGCTGCCGCGCTGGGGGCGATCCGCCGCAGCGGGTTGAGGTTGCGGCTGCGCGGCGGCGATGCCGGCGAGCGTGGTGCCGGCGAGCGCCACAGCGAGCAGAAAGCGATTCATGGACTGATCCTTCCGTGGTGGCGGGATGATCCCCACCGTCACGTCCGCTTTTCTACGCCCGATGTCGCGATATTGTGCCGTCCCGGCAGCAAAGTGTCGCAAATTGTCTTCGGATCGCTCCGCCTACGCGAACACGGCAACCGACTGCATCTGCTCCGCCACCATCTCGCCGCGACTGTTCCAGATCCCCATCAGCTGCGACGAGCTGCCGGCGCGCGCGTAATCCGCGTTCGATCGCAACAGCCACCAACCGTCCTCGGTGGACGGCGTCGGACCGAGGACGTTGAGGATCCAGGTGAGTGAGCTCATAGGTACGTTGCGACCGATTAGGCGCAGCGCCGCGGGGGGCAGGCAGTCGCCCACCGCCATCAGCTCGACGATCGGATCGAGCCCCTCGCGTTCGTTGAGGCGGGTCCAGCGCAGCCATTCGGCTGGTTGCAGATCGGGTCCGTCACGGCGATCGAGGAACTCGAAATTCTGGGTGAACGCGACGTGCGGATTGCCCTTGAACGTCTTCTCGCCGGGCTGCGGCTGCGCGAAGTCGGGCACCGACGTCACCGCATAATCCAACTCGCTCTCGATCGCGCGCATGAACACGAAGGTACAGCGCAGCCCGAGTCCAGCCTCGCTCTCGATGTCGGCCTGGATGAAGGCGGCGTTCTTGCCGCGGCGCAGGCGATGCGCGGTGACGAGGATCGGCCCGGCGAGCGGGCCGATGAAGCTGACCTGCGCCGAACGCAGCGGCGGCAGATCGGTGTCCGACTGCATCGCGCAGTGCAGCGCGATCGCGGCGGACAGCCCGCCATAGCCAGTGCGGCCCTGCAGCCACCCATCGGGGATCGTGCCGCGCCATCCCGGACCGTCGCCGAGCGGCTCGAGACCGTCGAGAATTTCCTTGAGGCTGGTCATGCAAATTCCCCCGCGGCGATGCGATCGCGCAACTCGCGCTTCAATACCTTGCCGATCGCGCTGCGCGGCAATTCGTCGGCGACGTAGAGTTTCGACAGGCGCTGCGTCTTGCCGAGCTTGGCGTTGACCGCGCCGCGCACTTCCTCCGCCGTTTCGGACGCGCCCGTGCACGGGACGTAGAAGCCGACCGGCGTCTCGCCCCATTCGTCGCTCGGCACACCGACAACGGTGCAGTCGGCGACGGCGGGATGCTGCGCGAGTATCGCCTCAAGATCGGACGGGTAGATGTTGAACCCGCCCGAAATGATCATGTCCTTCTTGCGATCCATCAGGATCAGAAAGCCGTCCTCGTCGATCCGGCCGACGTCGCCGTGGCGGATGTAGCGGTTGCCCTCGGCATCGTAATATTCGGCATCGCGCGTCGCCGCCTCACGTCCGTGATAGCCCGTCATCATCGTCGGCGAGCGACCGACGATCTCGCCCATCTCGCCCGGCGCGACCTCCTGGCCGTCCTCGTCGATCAGGATCGTCTGGTGACCGGGCGACAGCTTGCCGACGGTGTGGAGCTTGTCGGGAAACTCATCCGCGACGAGGATGAACGACGCGCCGCCCTCGGTCATGCCGTAATATTCGACGAGCTTGCCCGGCCAGCGATCGAGGATGTCGCGCTTCAGTGCTGCCTTGAACGGCGCAGAGGTGCACGTCTTGAAGCGGAATGCCGAGAGGTCGAAGCTGTCGAACTCGGGTAGCGCCATGATGCGCTGGTATTGCACCGGCACGAGCATCGTGTGGGTGGCGCGATATTTCTCGGCGAGCGCGAGATAGGTGCGCGCGTCGAACTTCTTCATGAGGACGACGGTGCCGCCCCAAGCAAGCGTCGGCAGGAAACTGACGAGCGTGGTGTTAGAGTACAGGGGCGTAGCGAGCAGCGTGACGGCGGTATCGAAGCCCGCGCCGGTGTTGCGCGACAGATGCTGCCAGCGCATCGCATGGCTCTGCACGATCCCCTTTGGGATGCCGGTGGTGCCCGACGAATAGATGATGTTGAAGCCGTGCTCGGGGGCGATCTCAACCTGCTTCGGCATCGCTCCAGCGGGCTCGAACCAGTCATCGAGCACCTCGAGCATCACGACGCGTGCCGCCAGTTGTTCGCCCTCGAGCGCTGCGGCGTTGGCGGCGTCGAGGAAGACGAGGTTCGCGCCGCTGTCGCCGATCATCCCGGCGATCTGATCGGGCGTGGCGGACGGCTGGATCGGCGCAGCGATCGATCCGGCGCGTAATGCAGCGAGGAAGATCACCGCCTGCGCGACGCTGGGGTAGCTCGCCATCGCTACCGCCTGCTGCGGATTTGTATTGTCGCGCTGGAGCGCGGCGGCGGCGCGGTCCATCAGGGTGTCGAGTTCGCGGTATGTGACTTGCGCGTCGCCATCGGCGATCGCGATCTTGTCCGGCTGGACGGCGGCGTGGTGGCGGATCAGATCGGGCAGGGTCCCGAACGGTTCCGCGAGCAACTCGTCAATGCGCTTCATGAACCATGTCGCTAGCGGCCCGGTCCGGCAAATGCCATACGCGACCTTCGAAAATTTAAGGAGCGTCAAAATGGACGGAGGGGTTGCGATCGTCACCGGCGGCGGGACGGGGATCGGCGCTGCCGTGGTGCGGCGGCTGGCGGCGCGCGGGGTGCGATCGGTGATCAACTACGCGCACAGCCGCGACGAGGCCGAGGCGCTGGCGGCGGAGGTCGGCAACGGCTCGATCGCGGTGCGCGCGGACATCGCGGACGATGCGGCGTGCCGCACGCTGGTAACCGCGGCGACCGACGCGTTCGGGCGGCTCGACTTCCTCGTCAACAATGCCGGGCGCACCAAGCATGTCGCGCACGAGGATCTCGACGGGCTCGAGGCGGACGACTTTCTCGATATCTATCGCCTGAACACCGTTGCCGCCTTTCAGATGGTCCGTGCGGCCGCGCCGGCGATGCGCGCGGGGCAGATGAGCGCGGTCGTCAACGTCGCCTCGATCGCGGGGCTGCACGGCGTCGGCTCGTCGATCGCCTATGCCGCGTCGAAGGGCGCGCTGATCACGATGACGCAGAGCCTGGCGCGCGTGCTGTCGCCTGCGATCCGCGTTAACGCCGTCGCGCCCGGCTATGTCGGCACTGGCTGGTTCGAGAAGGCGCTTGGCGCGGAGGGCAAGCTGAAGCTCGACGCGAACGTTGCCAAGCGGACGCCGATGGCGATGGCGCCGCAGGCGGAGGATATCGCCGGGCCGATCGAGATGCTGCTCGACCCCGCCGCGCGCGCGATCACCGGCGAGACGTGGCGCGTCGACGCCGGCTTCCACCTTGATACCGGGGGCAGCCGGCGGCCGGGGCGCGAGGGCTAGCGGCGATCGGTCGACAGGCGAGTGTGCGCCGTCACGCAAGCTGTCCGCGGCGCAGGACGACGCCGAACAGGAAGATCGCGAAGGTGACGACGCATAGCACGGCGGCGAGGAGGAAGCCGCCGCCGCCGAACGATCGCTCCGCGCCATAGGCGAGCGCCTGCGTCATCGCCAGCGGGCCGACGATCGCCGCGATGCTCGCCAAGCTGGCCATGCCGCCCTGCAGCGCGCCCTGGTTCGACGCATCGACGCGCGCGGAGAGAATCGCGTTGATCGACGGGAAGACGAGGCCGGTGAGCGCGCCCGCCGCGATCAGCGCGTAGATCTGCCATCCCTCGCGCGCGACGCTGTAGCCGCCGAAGACGATCGCGCCGGCGGCGAGCCCGATCAGCACGGTGCGCTCCTCGCCAAAGCGCCGGATCGCCTGGCCGGTAAGGAAGATCTGCGCGAGCATCATCGAAACCCCCGACGCGGCGAGCGACCAGCCGATCGCCCGCGCGTCCCACCCCAGCGCGATCTCGGCGAAGAACGACCAGGTTGACGGATAAACCATGTGCGCGATCTGCCACATCACCGCGCCGGCGAGCAGCGCCTTGGCGCCCCCAGCATGCAGCAACGGAGCGAACGCACCGATTGCATTGGCGCGTCGCCAGTCGAACGCGCGGCGGTTCGCCGGCGCGAGCGTCTCGGGCATGAAGGCGAGGATGACGAGCGCGTTGACGAAAGCGAGCGTGGCGGCCGCGACGAACGGCGCGCGCGCACCGTAGTTGACGAGCAGCCCGCCGATCGCGGGGCCGATGATGAAGCCACCGCCGAACGCCGCGCCGAGCAGCCCGAAGGCCTGACCGCGCCGCTCGGGCGGCGTCACGTCGGCGATCACTGCATTCGCCGGACCGTAGGTCGCCCCCGCGACCCCCGCGATCGCGCGGCCGAGGAACAGCCAGGCAAGCGTCGGAGCCACCGCCATCAGGGCATAGTCGATACCGAAGCAGGTGAGGCTGATGAGAAGGACGCGGCGACGGCCGTACCGGTCCGACAAACTGCCGATCACCGGGCCGGCGAAGAAATGCGTCACGGCGTAGACCGCCAGCATGTAGCCGCCGATCCGCGACGCTTCCGCTAGCCCCACGTTGCCCAGCTTGACGATCAGCGAGGGCAGGACGGGCAGGACGATCCCGAACCCGACCGAATCAATCAGCATCGCGACCAGCGCGATTGGTACGGCGCGGTGATCAAATCGCATCGGCTAGTCTCCCCCTGCCACCAGCCTAGCCGATCGCCGCGATGTTGTCGCTTTGCTTCGCGCCCGGAATGTGCGATGGCGCGGCCATACCCGATCTTCAGAATCGGTTTCGGAGAAGCATTAGATGGCAACTGCCGCCGAACTCGACCGCCCGACCGACACGCTGGATGCCTTCCGCCAGGAAGCGCGCGCCTGGTTGGAAGCCAATTTCCCGCAGAGCCTGCGCGGCAAGGACAATGCGATGTCCGCCGTCGATGGCCCGACCGAAGAGACCGCCGAGCAGAAGCAATGGCGCGAGGCGATGGGTGCCAAGGGCTGGGGCGTGCCGACCTGGCCGAAGGAACATGGCGGCGGCGGGCTGAGCCGCGCCGAGGCGCGCGTTCTGGGCGAGGAGATGATGCGCATCGGCGCCTGGAACCCGATCGGCGGCATGGGCGTGATGATGTTCGGGCCGACGCTGCTCGAATATGGCAACGAGGCGCAGAAGGCGCAGCATATCCCCGGCATCGTCCGCGGCGAAGTGCGCTGGTGCCAGGGTTATTCGGAGCCCGGCGCCGGATCGGATCTTGCCTCGCTGCAGACCTTTGCCGAGGACAAGGGCGACCATTATCTCGTCAACGGCCAGAAGACGTGGACCAGCGGCGGGCAGTGGGCGGACAAGTGCTTCGCGCTGGTGCGTACCGACAAGACGCAGAAGCATGCCGGCATCAGTTTCCTGCTGATCGACATGGATGCCGAAGGCGTCGAAACGCGGCCGATCAAGCTGATCTCCGGCGCGTCGCCGTTCTGCGAAACGTTCTTCACCAACGTGAAGGTGCCGAAGGAGAACCTCGTCGGTCGCGAAGGGCAGGGCTGGGAGATCGGCACGCGCCTGTTGCAGCACGAGCGCAACTCGCTGTCCGGCGGTGGCGGCTCGCAGGGCCGGATGAACCAGGGCGAGCCAATCGTGTCGATCGCCAAGAAGTATCGCGACGTCGATGCCGACGGCAAGCTTGCCGACAGCGACCTGCGCACGCGCATCATCAAGCACGAGATGGATCAGCGCGCCTTTGCGCTGACACTGCGCCGCGCGGCGCTCGAGGCGAAGGGCAACGCGGGCCCGTCCGCAGCGACCAGCGTGATGAAGAACGTCGGCGCGCGCATCACGCAGGATCGCGCCGAGCTGGCGATCGAGATCATGGGGATGCAGGGCCTTGGCTGGGAAGGCGAGGGCTTCAGTAACGAGGAACTGGCGCAGACGCGTACGTGGCTGTGGGGCAAGGCGGTGTCGATCTACGGCGGCTCGTCCGAAGTGCAGAACAACGTGATCGCCAAGCGCATCCTGGGTATGCTCGATCACCAGTAATCCATACGAGATCAACGGTTAGGCGCGGCGCAGACACGCGTCGGAGAGGGCCGGGTCGAGGAGGGGCGCGCAACGACGCTCCTCCTCCCCGGCAAGTCCTTCGAAAAGGGGTTCGGTTACATGGCAGCGTTGAACGACGAACAGGTGATGCTCCGCGACATGGCGCGCGAGTGGGCCGATAACGAATCGCCCACCACTGCCTTTCGCAAGCTGCGCGAGGCGGCGCCCGCCAAGGGGTTCGATCCGGAAGCATGGAGCACGATCGGCCAGATGGGCTGGGCCGGCGTCGTCATCCCCGAGGAGTTCGGGGGATCGGCGTTCGGTTATCTCTCGCTCGGCCTCGTCGTCGAGCAGCTCGGTCGCAACCTGGCGGTAAGCCCGCTGTCGTCCACCGCAGTCGCCGCAACGGCGATCGCGATGGGCAGCGTCGATGGGGCGAAGAGCGAGTGGCTGCCCAAGCTCGCTTCCGGTGAGGCTGTAGCGACGCTGGCGATCGACGAAGGCCCCAACCATGACGGCAAGGTGACGACGAGCGCGTCGGGCAGCACGATGAGCGGCACCAAGAAGTTCGTCGCGGAGGGCGACGGCGCCGACGTCTTCGTCGTCTCGGCGACCGACGGGCTTTACCTCGTCGCGAAGGGCGACGGCGTCACCGTCTCTACCCGCAAGATGGCGGACAGCCGCAGCCATGCCGACGTGATCTTCGCCGATGCGCCGGCGCAGAAGCTGGGCGGCACCGACCTGACGCAGGCAATCGTCGATCGCGCGACCGCGGTGACGACGGCCGAGATGCTCGGCATGGCGGAGAGCGCGTTCGAGCAGACGCTCGACTACCTCAAGCAGCGCGTCCAGTTCGGTCAGGTACTGTCCACCTTCCAGGCGCTGCAGCACCGCATGGCGAAGATGAAGACCGAGCTCGAACTGATGCGCTCTGCGGTCGAAGGCGCGCTCGAGGCGATCGATGCCGGGCGCTCTGACGTCGATCAGGCGGTCAGCCTCGCCAAGGCGATCGCAAACGATACGCTGCGCGTTGTCAGCCGCGAGATGGTGCAGCTGCACGGCGGCGTCGGCATGACCGACGAATATGACGCCGGCCTGTACCTGAAGCGGGCAGCGACGCTTGAGACGATGTGGGGCACGGCGTCCTATCATCGCGATCGGTTCGCGAAGCTGAACGGCTACTGACGCTCGTTTCATCGGAAACGGTATGGCGGCGGACATCGGGTGATGTCCGCCGCTTTTTCCACTTGCGCCCGCAACTCGCCACGAAGTCGCTTGACGCGGCGAGAAGGCCATCGTCTATTCGAGGAACCGGTACGGCACGCATAGATGCCGATCGGCAACGGGAGAGTGATGATGGCGAAGGCGACTTTCGCCCGAGCGAGCGCGTCGGCTGCGCTTGCCTGGGCTATGGCGATCGGCACGGCACACGCGCAGATCGGTGGCGATCCCCAACCGGCACAGGCCGCCACGGATCAATCCTCCAACCCCGACATCGTTGTGACCGGTACGCTGATCCGCGGCACGCCGGAGAACCTCGCGGTGCCGGTCGACGTGATCTCCAGCGAGGAACTGTCCAAGCAGGGCGCGCCGTCGGTGGTCGACCTTCTGAAAAACCTGACAGTCGCCAACGGCACGGTTGGTGACGCAAACCAGTTCGACACCCGTGCACAGGGCTCCGAAGGCGTCGCGTCGGTCAACCTGCGCGGCCTTGGTCCGCAGCGTACGCTGGTGCTCCTCAACGGCAAGCGCATGGTGCCCTCGGGGCTCGGCATTCCGATCGTCGACGTCAACATGTTCCCGGCGGGCGCGATCGGGCGTGTCGAAATCCTGAAGGACGGTGCGGCAGCGACGTACGGATCGGACGCGATCTCGGGCGTCGTGAACTTCATCACCCGAACCGATCAGGAAGGGTTCCTGGTCTCCGGCGACTATCGTTACATCGACGGATCGAAGGGCGATTATGGCGGTGCGGCCTCGTTCGGGCACAAGCAGGACGGCTTCCGCGTCTTCGGCGCGGTCGGCTACCAGCGCCGATCCGAGCTGCGCTTCACCGATCGCGATTTCGCGGTGCAGCCTTATCAAACCAACCCGCAGGGCGCCTGGACGGGCGGCGGCAATCCCGGAAACTTCGATTTCAACGGTACCGTCGGCGGGATCAATCTGACGACCGATCTTGGTTGCGCCGGTCTCGGCGGCTTTCGCAGTGCGCCGGGTTCCAATACCGACCGCTGCTTCACCAACTTCGGACAGTTCGACAATCTGGTCGAGCCCGAGGAGCGGTTCCAAGCTTATGTCGAGACCGAATTCGACGTGACCGACAACGCCACGTTGCGTTTCACCACTCTTTATTCGTTCACCAACACGCGCGTGACGAGTTCGCCGAGTTATCTGCCGACATTGCCGCCATCGGCCAATTCGGCGTTCGGCAACGGGGCTTTGTTCATCGTGCCGGGCTACGCGCCGGCGCTGCGCGATTATTGTACGCTCTACGGCGCACAGGCGGGCTGCACGCGCAATGCCGCCGGCACGCTGGATAGCGCGGCGGGCTTGCCCGTGCTGTTCCGTCCTTTCCTGCTCGGAGGCAACCCGCTGTTCGATAACGGCAGCAACGATCGTGGATCGGCGGTGTCGCGGCGCGATACCGAGGCGCTGCGCTTTACCGCCGAAGCTAACGTCAGGCTTACCGACAATCTCGATTTTTCGACCAGCTTCACCTTCAGCGAATACAACCGCGACTATGACGGCACCGACACGTTCGGCGATCTGCTGCAGAACGCGCTTGCCGGCTTCGGCGGGCCGAGCTGCGCTTATAGCTCCACCGCGTCGCGCGCAGGGTTGAGCGCCGCGCAGCTCGCCGCTTTGGCGGGCACCAACGGTTGTACGTACTTCAACCCGTTCTCGACCGGCATCCCGCGTAACGCGGTGAGTGACGTGGCGAACCCGAACTATGCTGGAACGCGCAATCCTGCTGGGTTTAATCTTGCGCCGGGGGCGGGGCTGATCAACGATCTGTCGACGATCGATCTGTTCTTCCGCACGCCCAACACGCAGGTCCGCACGCGTCAGTTCGTCGGTGACATAGCGCTGTCCGGGCGGACCGGGCTGCGGCTGTGGGCGGACGAGGATATCGGCTTCGCCGTCGGCGCGCAGTATCGCAAGAATATTTTCCGCACGCAGCTCAACGCCGATGCGAACCTTGCGACCAATCCGTGCCCCGGCACGCCGCTCAACCCCAATGCGACGTGCAATCCGCTGACTGGCGCACTCGGCTTCCTCGGCACCAATTTCGAGCGGTTCGCGGCGGCGGATGTCTACGCGCTCTTCGCCGAGCTGCAGATCCCGATCATCGACGCGATCAACCTTCAGCTGTCTGCGCGATACGAGGATTATCGCGGCAATGTGGGATCGACCTTCGATCCGCAGGCGCGCGTGAAGATCGAGCTGACCGACTGGCTGGGCCTGCGCGGCGGCGTCGGCAGCAGCTTCCGTGGGCCGCCGCCGCAGAACCTGTCGGGTTCGGGCGTCTCGTTGCAGGTGATCGGCACCGGCTTCCGCGCGGTCGAGGTATTCGGCAACCCCAACCTCGAGCCGGAGAGCGCGACGACCTATAACGGGGGCGTCCTGATCGACAGCGGGCCGTTCAATGCCAGCCTCGATTACTGGCGCTACGACTTCAAGGGGCCGATCGAATCGGAGCCGGTGTCGGGCCTTGCCACCGCGCTATTCGGCGCCAGCGGCACCGCCAATTGCGGCAATCCGGCGTTCGCCGCACTCCAATCGCGCTTCACCTTCAACGCTGCCGGCTGCGGGATCAACAACGTCAGTCGCCTGCGGACGCAGGTATTCAACAGCGCGAACGTGAAGACATCGGGCCTCGATTTCACCGCCAGTTATCGCGGCGAGCTAGGCCCGGCGCGTATTACGGTCGGCGGCGCGGCGACCTATGTCATCGATTACAAGATCGATGACCTGAACGTGGAGAATATCCTGGTGCAGCCGGCGTTCAACGCGGTCGGCCTCCTGAACTTTCAGACGACGGCGTATCCGATCCCGCAGTGGCGCGGCAATTGGTACGTGCAGGGCGATGCGGGTCCGCACTCGCTGCGGCTGCAGTTCAACTACGTGGACGGCTACACCGATCAGCGCGGCGCCGCGATCTACGGTCCGAATCTCGGCGCGCTCGGCGGCGCGTCGGTGACGCGTGGCAAAGAGATCGGTTCTTGGCGGACGTTCGACGCCACCTATCGCCTCGCGCTCGAGAGCGGCACCACGTTCACGCTGGCGGCGGTCAACATCTTCGATCGCGATCCGCCGTTCGCACGCCTTGATCCGAACTACGACAGCTTCACTGCCTCGCCGCTCGGCTTCACGCTGAAAGCGGGCGTGTCACAGGCGTTCTGACGCAAGGGTGGGGCGGCATCGTGACGAAACGTTGCCGCCCCCTCGATGCATACTGACGATTGGGCTGGCCGCCGATAGGCTGGCGTACACAAGACGTTGAGTTAGGAGAGATCGCATGGATGCCAGCACCACGTTGTCGCCCGAGGGGCGCGACGCGCGGGCGCTCCGCCGGCGCGGTTGGACACTGGCGCTCCTGACCACGGCCTATTTCTTCAGCTTCATGGATCGTCAGATCCTCTCGATCCTGCTCGAATCGATCAAGGCCGACCTCAAGCTTTCCGATACGCAGTTGGGGCTGCTGTCCGGTCTCGTCTTCGCGCTGTTCTATGCGACGCTCGGGCTGCCGATCGCGCGGCTCGCCGATCGATCGAGCCGAAGCAACATCATCGCCATCAGCCTCGCCTTCTGGAGCGTGATGACCGCGGTGTGCGGACTGGCGCAGAATTTCGTCCAATTGATGTTCGCGCGCATCGGCGTCGGCATCGGCGAGGCGGGGTTCGGCCCGCCGAGCCAGTCGATCATCGCCGACCTCTATCCGCCCGAGAAGCGTGCGAGTGCGATGGCGATCTACTCGCTTGGCGTGCTGCTGGGCGGCGGATTGGGCATCGTCATCGGCGGGTTCGTCGCGCACTCCTACGGCTGGCGCGTCGCGATGATGGTCGTCGGGCTGCCGGGCGTCGCGCTCGCGATCATCATGAAGCTGTTCGTGGTCGAGCCGCGCCGCGGCCTTTCCGACGGACCGGCGGCGACGCCGATCGCCGATCAGCCGGCGGTAAGCCTGTGGCAGGGGATCGGCGAGATGTGGCGCAACCGCGCCGCCTTCCACTTGGTGGCGGCGATCACCGTCACCTCCCTGATCGGCTATGCCGTGACGGGCTGGGGCCCGAGCTACATGCAGCGCTCACTCGGCATGTCGATGCTCGACGTGTCGAAATACGTTGCGCTTCCCGCCGCCTTTGTCGCCGGGGGATCGGCGCTGCTCGGCGGGTGGCTGTGTGATCGCGCGGCGAAGCGCCACGGCATCTTTGCGCAAAGCTACGTCGTCGCGATTATGAAGATCGTCGCATTTCCGTTCGCGCTCGCCTTCTATTTCGTCGACGATCTGTGGCTGGCCCTCGGTTCGTACTTCGTCGCGGCGATCTTTGCCGGCGCGTATATCGGGCCGACCTACGCGATGATCCAGCACTTGGCACCACTGCGGCTTCGCTCGACGTGGGCGGCGCTGACGCTGCTCGCGACGAGCCTGCTCGGTCTCGGTCTCGGGCCGTTCATCGTTGGGCAAGTAAGCGACATCCTGCGGCCGACCTATGGCGCGGAGTCGCTGCGCTGGGCGATGTTCTCGGTCGCGATGCTGACGCCGCTCGGCATCTTCCACTATTGGCGCGCGGGTGTGCTGATGCGGCGCGCCAATGTCTGACGGGTAGATAAAGGAGGGCGGTTCGCCGCCCACCTATCGGGCAACGGTAAGGGAACGGCTGAAAGCTAGCCGTCGATCACGCGATCGTCGAACATGCCGAACGCCAACGTCGAGGCGTAGAGTGCGATCGCGCGCTCGGTCGGCATCGACCAGGCCCATTTGCGCATGTCGAAGGCGGCGTTGAGGAACGCCATGACGAGCTGGCTCGCTACCAGTGGATCGACCGCGCGCAACGTGCCCTCGGCGATCCCGTCCGAGATCGTCCCTGCAAAGCGGCGCGCGATGCGGTTGGAGCGATCGACCATCGTCGCACGCTCGGCCATCGGCAGCCCGCTGAGCGCGGTCGTGCGTAGGAGCGGACCCAGTTCGGAGAATTGCACGCCGAGCAGCGTCGCGAACATCGCCGACAGCCGTTCCCACTGCGTGCCACCCTGCTCGTCGGCGAGCCGTTGTGCCGCCGAGATCGTATCGAAGCTGCGCCGGTAGCAAGCGATGACGAGATCGTCCTTTGCGTCGAGGTGATGGTAGAAGCTGCCCTTGGTGACGTTGAGCGCGCTTGCGATGCGCTGTACCGACGCGCCGCGATAGCCGAGCTCGTTGATCAGCCGCGTGGCGGCGAGCAGGAAGGCGTCGCGACCCTCGGCGGGATCGCGCGGCAGGTCCACCGGATCGGGCGCCCAGCGCGCGCCCGGGATCGCTAGGCCGTGGCGGAACACCTCCATCACGCGCGCCTCGACACGGCCGAGCTGATCGGGTTCGTACCGCGGCAGCCACACGGGCAGCCAGAAGGTGTTCTCCATCAGCACGTGCGCGCGCGCGCCGTTGAGATCGGTCTGCGCGCGGCCGTGGACCGGGCCCCACAGGCCGCGGGCGCGTCGAAACACCTCGCGCCAGCTTGCCATCAGCCGCCCGCGAACGGGCTCGTCCATGGCGCGCAGGTCGGACAGGCCGGCGATCTGGCGTTCCTCGCCGCGACGCACGCGTGCCAGCCGCGCCATGTTGAGCGCGAGATACCGCTCGACGCGGGCCTCTGGCGTCGGCGCTTCCATCGCGGTGTCGAGCATGATGAGGAGGTAATCGAGCGTATGCTCGAACGCCGCCGCCGCGAGGTCCTCCTTGCGCTTGAAATAATAGGTGACGCTGGTGGTGTTGAGCCCGACGCGGCGCGCGACGTCGGCGAACGTCATGCCCTTCGCGCTTTGTTCGTTGATCGCGTCTGCAGCGGCGGCAAGAATGGCTTCGCGCTTCGCTCGGAAGCGGCGCGTGCCGATCTCCTCTCCGTCGCCGCCCGGTTCCCCCTGAGCCTGCATCAAACAACCGTAGCAGTGATTTTTCGAAGAACCAGTCCCTTTCGCGCTTGCTCGACGCAAAGCGAGTTTCTGGGCGATCGCGCCTAAATCAGGTGCTTTACCGAAGATGCGGTACGCTTTACAGCCGCGTCAAACAGCGAGCGGAGGGATGCCATGGATTTCACCCTGACCGAACGCGAGACCTATTTCCGGGATCGCGTCCGTGCCTTTATCGAGGCGGAAATCGCGCCGCGCCAGGCCGAATATCACGAACAGGCGCATCACGGCGATCGCTGGAAGGTGATCCCGGTGATCGAGGAAGTGAAGGAAAAGGCCAAGGCCGCGGGCCTCTGGAATTTCTTCATGCCGCCGCATTCGGGGCAGGAGCATGTCGACGACACGTTCGAGTTCGAAGGCACGCAGCTCACCAACCTCGAATATGCGCTGTGCGCCGAGGAGATGGGCAAGATCGGCTGGGCGAGCGAGTGCTTCAACTGCTCGGCGCCCGATACGGGCAACATGGAAGTGCTGCACCGCTACGGCACGCTCGAGCAGAAGGAAAAGTGGCTCCGTCCGCTGATGAATGGCGAGATCCGTTCGGTATTTTTCATGACCGAGCCAGCGGTCGCCTCGTCCGATGCAACCAATATCGAGACGCGGATCGAGCGTGACGGCGACGAATATGTCATCAACGGCCGCAAGTGGTGGTCGTCTGGCGTCGGCGACCCGCGCTGCAAGATCGGCATCCTGATGGGCAAGACGAGCTTCGAAGGCTCCCGCCACCAGCAGCAGAGCCAGATCCTGGTGCCGATGGACACGCCCGGCATCAAGATCGAGCGCATGCTGTCGGTCTACGGCTACGACCACGCGCCGCACGGGCATGGCGAGGTGAGCTTTACCAACGTCCGCGTGCCGGTGGAGAACGTCCTGCTCGGCGAAGGGCGTGGCTTCGAGATCGCGCAGGGGCGGCTCGGGCCTGGCCGCATCCACCATTGCATGCGCACGATCGGCGTCGCCGAGGTCGGCATCGAGAAGATGGCGAAGCGGCTGTTGAGCCGTGTCGCGTTCGGCAAGCGCATCTCGGACCATTCGGTGTGGGAGCAGCGGATCGCGCAAGGCCGCATCGAGATTGAGATGACGCGCCTGTTGTGCCTCAAGGCGGCGCAGACGATGGATCACGCCGGCAACAAGGCGGCGCTGCAGGAAATCGCGATGATCAAGGTGTTCGCGCCCAACATGGCGCTGCGCATCCTCGACGACGCGGTACAGGCGCACGGCGGCGGCGGCGTTGCCGAGGATTACGGGCTCGCGCACGCCTGGGCATCGCAGCGCACGCTTCGCCTCGCCGACGGGCCCGACGAAGTGCACGCACGCACGATCGCGCGCAACGAGTTCGGCAAATACGGTGACTGGAAAGCCGAGACCGCCAACGATCGCGGCGCGCCGCGCACCGCCGAGGTGTCGAGCGGCGATATCGGCGTCTCGCGCTGAATCGGATGGAATAGGGTCCGTCGGTTCGAACCGTTCGGCGACCTGCTCTTCCCGCCCGGTGGGGCGACGAGGAGCAGGCCGTCGGCGGGTTTGCCCGGACGGCAGCGAAGGGGAATGAGGGTGAAGGCCGCAGTAATTTTCGAAACCAAGGCGCCGCTTCAGATCGAGGACGTCGTCGTCTCCAAGCCCGGCCCGCACGAGGTGCTGATCCGCACCGTCGCATGCGGCGTGTGCCGGTCCGACCTCCACTTTGTCGACGGCGCCTATCCACATCCGCTGCCGGCCATTCCGGGCCACGAGGCGGCCGGGATCGTCGAGGCGGTGGGCGACGAAGTGCGCACCGTGAAGGTCGGCGATGCGGTCGTCACCTGCCTCAGCGCTTTCTGCGGCCACTGCGAATTTTGCATCACCGGCCGCATGTTCCTGTGCGTCAGCGCCGAGACGCGCCGCGGGCAGACCGCCGAGCCGCGGCTGCGACTGGCGAACGGCGGCAACGTCAATCAGATGCTCAACCTGTCGGCCTATGCCGAGCAGATGCTGGTGCACGAGCATGCGTGCGTCGCGATCGACCCGGAAATGCCGCTCGACCGCGCGGCGCTGATCGGCTGCGCGGTGACGACGGGCGCCGGCGCGATTTTCAACACCACTGACGTGACACCGGGTGAGACAGTGTGCATCGTCGGCTGCGGCGGCATCGGCCTTGCAGCCGTCAACGCGGCGAAGATCGCCGGCGCCGGCAAGATCATCGCGCTCGATCCCGTGCCGGAGAAGCGCGCCGTCGCCGAGAAGCTTGGCGCGACGCACACCTTCGATCCGATGGCGAACAACGTCGTCGAGGAAGTAGTGGAGCTGACCAAGGGCGGCGTGCATCACGCGATCGAGGCGGTCGGGCGCGCCCAATCGGCGCAGACGACCGTCGACGTGCTTCGCCGCGGCGGCACCGCGACGATCCTGGGCATGATGCCGCTCGATCAGAAAGTCGGCCTCTCCGCGATGGAATTGCTGTCGGGCAAGAAGGTGCAGGGCGGCATCATGGGATCGAACCGCTTCCCGGTCGACATTCCGCGCCTGGTCGACTTCTACATGCGCGGGCTGCTCGATCTCGACACGATCATCGCCGAGCGCCTGCCGCTCTCGCGGATCAACGACGCGTTCGGCGAACTGCGCAAGGGTGATGCGACGCGCAGCGTGATCGTGTTCGATCAATGACGACGGCGATGGCGCAGGACACCAGCCTGCAGACGGAGGTTAGCGAGCGCGATCGGCTGGACACCGATCGCCTGTCAGCCTGGATGGCGGATCAAGTACCCGACTTCGCCGGTCCGCTGAGCTACGCGAAGTTTGCCGGCGGGCAGTCCAACCCGACGTACAAGCTGATGACGCCGGGTCGCAATTATGTGCTTCGGCGCAAGCCGATGGGCGAATTGCTGCCATCGGCGCATCAGGTCGATCGCGAATATCGCGTGATGGCGGCGCTCCATCCCACCGGCTTCCCGGTGCCGCGGCAGTACGGCCTGTGCGAGGACGATAGCGTCATCGGTTCGGCCTTCTACGTGATGGAGATGGTCGAGGGGCGTACGATCTGGGACGGATCGTTCCCCGGGATGGATGCCGACACCCGGCGCGCGCACTACCATGCGATGATCGACACGCTGGCGGCGCTGCACAACGTTGACCTGAAGGAAACGGGGCTCGAGGATTTCGGGCGGCCGGGCAATTACTTCGAGCGGCAGGTCAGCCGCTGGACGAAACAGTATCGCGGTGCCGAGACCGAGCATATGCCGGCGATGGAGCGGCTGATCGAGTGGCTGCCGCGGACGATCCCCGAGCAGACGCGCAGCACGATCGTGCATGGCGACTATCGCTGCGACAACATGAAGTTCGCGCCAGGATTGGAGCCGCGCGTCGCGGCGGTACTCGATTGGGAATTGTGCACCACGGGCGATCCGCTGGCGGACCTCAGTTACTTCCTGATCAGCTGGGTGACGCAGCCCGAGGGGCGTTCGGGCGTGATGGGGCTGACCGGGCCTGAGACGGGCATCCCGACGGTCGACGAAGTCGTCGCGCGCTACTGCGAGAAGACCGGGCGCGACGGCGTTCCCGATCTCGACTGGCTGCTGGCGTTCAACCTGTTCCGGCTGGCGTCGATCGTCCAAGGGATCCGCAAACGCTTCCTGATCGGTACGGCTTCCAGCGCGAGCGCCGAGGCAACCAGCGCGCGGGTGCCGATGCTTGCCGACGCAGCGTGGGACTTCGCGGTCAAGGCAGGCGCCTGAGCGGCAGCGACGGGAAGGGCGCAGCCTCTCACGGCAGCCCGTTCCCGCGTCGCCATTCACTACAATCAGCTAGGGAACAGGGTTGATGAGCCTATTCGATCTGACGAGCAAAGTCGTCGTCATCACCGGATCGTCGCGCGGGATCGGCAAGGCCAGCGCGATCGCCTGTGCCGAGCAGGGCGCGAAGGTGGTGATTTCGAGCCGCAAGCAGGACGCGTCGCAGGCGGTGGCGGACGAGATCAACGCGCGCTTCGGCGATGGTACCGCGATCGCGGTCGCCGCGAACATCTCGGACAAGGCGGCGCTGCAGAATCTCGTCGACGAGAGCCGGCGCGCGTTCGGGCGGATCGACTGCCTCGTCTGCAACGCCGCGTCCAACCCCTATTACGGGCCGCAGGAGGGGATCGCGGACGAGCAGTTCCGCAAGATCCTCGACAACAACATCCTGTCGAACCACTGGCTGATCACGATGGTCGCACCCGAGATGAAGGAGCGGGGAGAGGGATCGATCGTGATCGTCTCCTCGATCGGGGGCTTGCGCGGATCGACGGTGATCGGCGCCTATTGCATCAGCAAGGCAGCCGATATGCAGCTCGCGCGCAACCTCGCGCACGAATATGGCAAGCACGGCATCCGGGTGAACTGCATTGCGCCGGGCCTGATCAAGACCGATTTCGCCAAGGCGCTGTGGGAGGACGAAGCGGCGGTGGCCGAGCGCAACCGCACCACGCCGCTGCGGCGCATCGGCGAGCCCGACGAGATCGCGGGCGCGGTCGTCTATCTCGCGTCCAAGGCGAGCGGGTTCCTGACCGGGCAGACGCTCGTCATTGATGGCGGGGTGACGATCTAGCATCGTGCTGGCGCTGTTGGCGCGGGACGGAGGATCGGCGAAATGGAGGGTTGAATGGCAAGGTTCGAAGGTAAGTCGATCATCGTCACCGGCGCAGGGTCAGGCATCGGCCGTGCCGCCGCGACGCTGTTCGCCGCCGAGGGCGGGCAGGTGATCGTCGCCGACAAGAAGGGCGCTGACGCGACCGCGGAAGCGATCCGGGCGAGCGGCGGGGCGGCGCATGCGATCGAGATGGACGCCGGCAGCGAGGAGGATGTCGTACGCACCGTTGCGGCGGCGTGCGAGAAGTTCGGCGGGCTCGACGTGATGTTCGCCAACGCCGGGATCTCGGGCGGCATGGCCAACATCTTCGATACCGATGCCGCGCTGATCACCGAGGTGCTTCGCGTCAACGTGATCGGGCCGTTCCTGGCAATCAAGCACGCTGCGCCGCGGATTGCGGAGCGCGCGGCCCGAAATGCAGGGGGGGGCGCGATCATCCTCACCGCCAGCGTCGCCGGGATTCGCTCCGGCGCGGGATCACCGGCCTATTCGGCGTCCAAGGCAGGCGTCATCAACCTCGCGCAGGTGTCCGCGCAGCAATTGTCGGGATCGAACGTGCGCGTCAACGCGATCTGCCCGGGGCTGACCGAAACCGGCATGACCAAGTCGGTGTTCGACTATGCGCGTGATGCGGGGAAGATGGATCGGGTCGGCCGGCTCAACCCGCTGCGTCGCGGCGCGCAGCCCGAGGAACTGGCGCGCGTCGCGCTGTTCCTCGCGTCGGATGAGGCGAGCTATGTCAACGGGCAGGCGATCGCCGTCGACGGCGGGCTATCCTCCAGCCATCCGGTGACGCGGCAGGAGTACGGTCGCACCACCGCCTGACCGCAACACGGGGCGGGTGATCGATCACCCGCCCCGGTTGCCGCACGATGTTAAAGGCGCCGTCAGCGCGCCTGTGACGCGACCCAGCGGTCGACGATCTTGCCGAGCACGCCTAGCGGCATGCCGCCCGCCTGCACCACCACGTCGTTGAAGCCGCGCACGTCGAAGCGGGCGCCGAGCCTCGCCTTGGCATCGTCGCGCAGCCGGTTAATCTCATTGTGTCCCGTCTTGTAGCCGAGCGCCTGACCGGGCCACACGCAATAGCGGTTCACCTCGGACCGCGCGCGGCTCTCGGTGAAGCCGGTGGCGGCCATCAGCCAGCGGGTCGCCTGGTCCGCGGTCCAGCGCTTGTGATGCAGCCCGGTATCGACGACGAGTCGCGCGGCGCGGAAGTTCATCGATTGGAGATAGCCGATCCGGCCGAGCGGATCGTCCGCGTAATAGCCGAGCTCGTCGCCGATCTGCTCGGCATAGAGGCCCCAGCCTTCCGAATAAGCGTTGAAGCCGAGCAGCGTGCGGATCAGCGGCAGATCGAAGGTATATTCGCCCTGCCAGATATGCCCGGGGATGCCCTCGTGGAAGGTCAGCGAGGGAAGGCCGAAACGCGGCCAGTTCGCCATGTCACGCAGGTTGATATAATAGATACCGGGCGTTGACCCATCGAGCGCGCCGGGGCCGGCATAGCCATTCGGCGCGCCGTTCTGGATCGCCGGCGGAACGCGCTTGATGACGAGATTGCCGCGCGCCAGCTTGCCGAACGCCTGCGGCAAGCGTGGCCGCAGCTTTGCAACGATCGATTCGAGGTAGGCCAGCAAGGCCGCGCGCCCGGCGTCGCTGTCGGGGAATAGCAGGTCGGGGCGCTGGCCCAGTGCGGTTAGCCGCTCGCCGGCGGTGCCCTTCGACAGGCCCTGCGCGCGGAGTAGCGGATCGAGCTCGGCGGCATAGGCGCGGCACTGGTCGAGCCCCGACTGATGGATTTCCTCGGGTGTCCGCTTCGTGGTGGTGCTCGCCTCGACCAGCCAGGCGTAACGTGATGCGGCATCGGGCTGACGCCACATGCCGACATCCGCGGGTGCGCGGGCGCGCAACTCCGCGATCGCGTCGGCCTGTGCCGCCAGGGCAGGCGCGATGCGGCGCTCGACGATCGTCGTGGCGCGTGCCTGCCAGTCGGAGCCGAGCCCGGCAGCGGCGGTCTTCTCGCCGAAGCTGCGGATCATGCCCTGCTCGCGCGCCGGCTGCGCGGCGCCAGCGCGCAGCTGCGCCACGGTAATGTCGTTGAACGCCGCGGGGAGCAGGACGCCGCGCGCTGCGTCGGCGCGCACGCGCTCGGTCTCGTCGGCGAGCTGGACGGCATAGGCCTCGAGCCGCGCGATATAGGCTTCCGCATCGGCGCGACTGGCGACCCGGTGCTTGTTTTCTAGCAGGTCGGGCGTGTCGACGAACGCGCCGTTGCCCTGCGTTACGATGTAGGGTGTCGAGCGGAAGTTGTTGTTCGACAGCAGCGCCATGTCGCCCACCGGCATCCGGCGCCAACCCTCAACCCCGATCTCGTGCGCGGCAGCGACGGTTTCGACGTGAACCGCGACTGCGGGGCTAAGACCGCGCAGATCGAGCCGCCGGAGCTCTGCAAGTCGCTGCTCCGCGCCTTCGCGCCGCGCCGCGTCGGCGCCCGCGCTACGGTCGGTAAGCTTCGCCTTGAGCGCGGCGCGCTTTCCGCTGTCGAGGCCGAGGTACGCGGCGCTTTCGGGATAGTCCGCGAGCAGCGCGTCGGCGTGACGGTCGAGCAGCGCCAGCGCCTGCGTATCGGCGGTTGGCGCGGAGGCCTGTGCGCCAAACGGCGTCGTCGCAGCGAGCGCTGCCGCGCCGCCGAGGAAGCCGCGTCGATCGAGGCTCATGCGCTCACCTCGGGCTTGGGCGCGCGCTGCCGGATCAGCCCTTCCTGCGCGACCGTCGCGACGAGGCGCCCGTCGCGGGTGAAGATCTGGCCGCGGTTCATGCCGCGCGCATGGCCCGCCCACGGGCTGTCCGTGGCGTAGAGCAGCCATTCGTCGGCACGGAATGCCTCGTGCAGCCAGATCGAGTGGTCGAGGCTCGCGCTCTGGAAGCCGGGCGTGGTCCAGTTGACGCCGTGCGGCAGCATGCACGTGCCGAGCAGCGCCATGTCCGATGCATAGGAGAGGATCGCGCGGTGCATCGCAGGATCGTCGCCGATCGGCGCGACGACGCGGAACCAGCTGTGCTGGATCGGCTCGGTCGGCGTGGGATTGAACCACTTTCGCGGATAGACCGGGCGGATTTCGATCGGGCGCGGGCGGGTGACCATGCGGCGCTGCTTCTCGGGCAGATGCACCGCGTCACGCGCGCGTAGCTCCGCCTCGGTCGGCAGGCTTTCGGGCGCTGGCACATCGGGCATCGCGTCCTGGTGATGGAAGCCTTCCTCCGGCGTCTGCAGCGAGCAGGCGAGGTTCAGGATCGGCGCACCGCGCTGCATCGCGATCACCCGCCGGGTGGCGAAGCTACGCCCTTCGAAATCGCGCACGACGCGGTAGATGATCGGGAAGTTTTCATCACCCGGGCGCATGAAATAGGCGTGCAGCGAATGCGCCACCTTCGGCGCGTCGGTCGAGCGCTGCGCCGCCTGGAGCGCCTGAGCGATCACCTGGCCACCAAAGACCCGACCGACGCCGCCGCGCGATCGGCGGCCACGATAGAGGTCGGTGTCGATCTCCTCGACGTCGAGCAGATCGACGAGGTCGGCGGCGAGCGCCTCGGCGGTGGGCGGCGTATCAGTCAAGTCTTCTCTCCCCGATACGGGGAGGGGTACCACGCGAGGCAGGGTGGTGGGGAGCCACGAGCGCTTCGCCTGGGGACAGCCCCTCCACCGTTCCCTGCGACCGCGATCCTCCCGCCCGCATACGGGAAGGAGGATCGATCACGATCAGTAGCCGGCAGCCTGTGCGAGGCGATCGGCGTGGTAATTGGCATCGCCGAACAGCTCGGCGAGCACGCGCTGGCGCTTCATGTAGAAGCCGATGTCATATTCGTCGGTCATGCCGATGCCGCCGTGCATCTGGATGCCTTCCTGAACGCTGAGCATCGTGGCGAGCCCGGTCATCGCCTTGGCGACCGAGACAGCGGCGTCGGCCTTATCGTCACCCGCATCGAGCAGCTGCTGTGCCTTGAGGACCGCGGCGCGCGCCACTTCCATTTCGCTGTAGAGGTGTGCCGCGCGGTGCTGCAGCGCCTGGAAGCTGCCGATCAGCGTGCCGAACTGCTTGCGCTCCTTGATGTAGCCGATCGTCATGTCCATCGCGCCGGCACCGACGCCCAGCATCTCCGCTGCGGCGCCCGCACGGCCGGCGCGCAGCAGCCGATCGAGCGGTTTGCGGCCTGCGTCGACCTCGCCGATCACCGCGTCGGCGTCGACCTCGACGCCGTCGAACTCGATCCGCGCGGCAAGGCTCGCGTCGGTCAGCCGCTCGGCGCGCGCCGTCATTCCGGCGGCGTCCTTGGGCACCGCGAAGAGCGTGACGCCGTCCTGGTCGTCCGCCGCGCCGGCGGTGCGTGCGGACACAATGACGAAGTCAGCGACGTGGCCATGGTGGACGAACTGCTTGGCGCCGGTGAGCTTGAACCCGTTGCCCGAGCGCTCCGCCTTCATGCTGACCGAGGCGCGGAACTTGGCGCCCTCGTCGAGCGCGAGCGCGGCGACGGTTTCACCTGCGACGATGCCGGGGAACCAGCGCTCCGCGTGCGGCGTGCCCTTCAGCGCCTCGACCGCGGCGACGGCGGTCTGCAGGAAGGGGGAGGGCGACAGGTTGCGGCCGATCTCCTCAAGCACGACACCCGCCTCGACGTGGCCGAGGCCGAGCCCGCCGTGATCCTCGCCAACGAGAATGCCGGTGAAGCCCATGTCGGCGAACTGCTTCCACAGGTCGCGGCTGAAGCCGGTCTCGTCCTTGCTGTCACGCAGCTTGCGCATGTGGCTGACAGGGGCGGCATCGGCGACGAAATCGCGCGCGGTGTCACGCAGCATGGTCTGATCGTCGTTCAGGAAAAGAGGCATTTCGCACTCCGAAAAAAGAGAATGTACCAATCAGCCGTTCGTGGTGAGGAGGCGCTGAGCGAAAGCGAAGAGGCGTCTCGAAGGGCTGGTGCTTCGAGACGGCACTTCGTCTAAGGCTCAGCACCTCCTCAGCACGAACGGGTAGGGGGGTTACGCCCCCGGCAGCTCGAGGATGCGCTTCGAGATGATGTTGAGCTGCACCTCGCTGGTGCCGCCCTCGATCGAATTCGCCTTCGTGCGCAGCCAGTCGCGCGCCGGGGCGCCGCCGCGCGACCGCTCGCTCTCCCATTCGAGATTGTCCGAACCGCCCGACGCCATGATCAGCTCGTGACGCGACTTGTTGAGCTCGGTGCCGTAGTATTTCATCATCGACGGCTGCGCGGGGTGCGCGCGCCCGGCCTTGAGCTCGTCGATGAACCGCTCGGACTGCGCCGCGAACGCCTTCGAGCGCACCTCGAACTCGGCGATCTTGGCGCGCAGCAGCGGATCGGCCAGCCGGCCATCGTGGTCGAGACCGATCGTGGCGATCGCGCCGTCGATGAGCGGGTTCTTGCCGCCGCCGCCGAGGCCCATGTTCGAGATCATCTCGCGCTCGTGGCCGAGCAGATATTTCGCGACGTCCCACCCCTTGTTGAGCTCGCCGACGAGGTTCTCCTTGGGCACCTTCACATTGTCGAAGAAGGTCTCGCAGAACGGCGAATAGCCGCTGATGAGCAGGATCGGCTTGGTCGAGACGCCGGGCGTCTGCATGTCAAACAGGACGAAGCTGATGCCATTGTGCTTGTTCGTCTTGTCCGTGCGGACGAGGCAGAAGATCCAGTCGGCGTAGTTGGCGTAGCTGGTCCACACCTTCTGGCCGTTGACGAGGAAGTGATCGCCCTTGTCCTCCGCGCTGGTCGCGAGGCTGGCAAGGTCCGAACCCGCGTTGGGCTCCGAATAACCTTGGCACCAGCGGATCTCGCCGCGCGCGATCTTGGGCAGATGCTCCTTCTTCTGCTCCTCGGTGCCGTATTTCAGCAGCGCCGGCCCGAGCATCGAGATGCCGAACGAGGACAGCGGGTTGCGTGCGCGGATGCGCGCCATTTCTTCGCGCAGCACCTTGGCCTCGGCCGCCGAGAGGCCGCCGCCGCCATATTCCTTGGGCCAATCGGGCACCGTCCAGCCCTTGGCGCCCATGGCGTCCATCCACTGCTTCTGTGCCGGCGTCATCGCGCTCTGGTCGCGGCCGCCCCACACGCTGTCTTTCTCGCTGCGGATCGGCTCGCGCATTTCGGGCGGGCAATTGGCTTCGAGCCAGGCCCGCGTCTCGCTGCGGAAGGTTTCGAGATCGCTCATTGGGTCGCTCCTTGTCGGGATGGGTCCCGTACGTACTGGATGAGTTCTAGCGTATGTCCCTCGGGGTCGTCGAGGAAGGCGATGCGCATGCCGGGCAGTTCTTGCGGTGGACGGACCGCGACCGCGCCAGCAGCGATCGCGCGGTCCCACGCCGCCTGGATGTCGCGCGTCGAAAGGCCGAGTGGGCCGTGCAGCTCGCCGCGCGTTAGCGGGCGGCCGTCGGTGTGGTGATAGAGGACGAGCGTGAAGGGATCGTCGGGCAGGCCGATCAGCACTTCCTCCATCCCCCGCAGCGCGATGCGGTTGCGCTCGACGAAGCCGAACGCCCGCTCATAGAAGGCGAGCGCGGCGGGGAGATCCGCGACGACGAACTTGACGAACAGTATGCGCCCGACGCTCATCGCGCGTCTCCGGCAATAGCATCGTGCGCCGCGCGGGCGACGGCGATTGCCGTACGATCGGCGTAGAGGTCCGCGATCACCTGCACCCCGATCGGCATTCCGTCTCCATCGCGCCCGATCGGCACGCTGGTGGCCGGCAGCATCGGGAAGGTGGCGAGGCCAGGGAAGGCGAACTGGTGGAAGAACTGCGTATCCTGCCCGTCGACGTCGAGCCGGCGGGTAGCGAGCGGCGTCTCGTCGTGCGGGAAGGCGGTCATCCCGACGGTGGGGGCGATCACCGCGTCATAGGTTTCGAACAGACGACGCCACTGTCGCTGGATGCGGGCCTGTTCGTCATGGAGGTGGAACCAGCTTTCAAGCGGCGGCGGCTCCTGGCCGGGTGGCAGCGTCGCGCGGCGCGACATCGCGATGTTGAGCATCTGCCAATAGCCGGCGTGCTGGCGCTCGAGATCGGGCATTGCGTCGCTCGTCGTATCGATCACGGCGCCTTCGGCGGCGAGCCGCTGCCCGAGCGTCTCAAGCGCGGCGACGATCGCGCGCTGCACGCTCGCCATCGGGTGGCTCGTCAGCAGCAGGACGCGCCACGCGTCGCCGTGCCGCCTGGCGGGGGCGAGCGGGTGATCGGCGACGAGGCCGAGGGCCGTTTCGAGATCGTCGGGATCGCGCGCCATCGGGCCGAGCACCGACAGGACGGTACGCGCGCTATCGGTGCCAGGGAAATAATGTCCTTCGGTCGGGATCACGCCCCAGGTCGGCTTGTGCCCCCACACGCCGTTGAACGCGGCCGGCACGCGAATCGAGCCGCCGATATCCGAGCCGAATTCCAGTGGCACCATGCCCGCGGCGAGCGCCACCGCCGAGCCGCCCGACGATCCGCCCGCGACGCGATCGGGGTTCACCGCGTTGTTGGTGCGGCCGTAGACCGGATTGTTCGATTGGAGATCGGACAAGGCGGGCGGCACGTTCGTCTTGCCGAGGAAGACCGCGCCGGCCGCCTTCAGCCGCTGGACGACAACGGCATCTTCGCCTGCAACAAAATCACGATGCTCGGTGAAGCCGAACGTCGTCGGCAATCCGGCGACATCGTAGCTTTCCTTGATTGTCATCGGTACGCCGAGCAGCAGCGCGTCGAACCCGTCGGCGATCCTAGCGTCGACCGCGCGCGCCGCCTCGCGCGCTCGATCGAAGTCACGCACGACGACCGCGTTGAGAGCACCGTCGCGCTCCTCGATACGCGCGATCGCCGCCTCCGTCTCGGAGAGCGCCGACGTGGCGCCGCTGCGGATTGCCTCGGCGGTTTCGAGCGCGGTGCGTTCAGTCATGCAGCCGTCCTTTCGCTAACCGGCAGCCGCACGATCGCGCGTGGCCCGGGGCGTACCCCGGCTAGCATTGATCGTGCGGTGCCGCGGCAGATCACTTCAGCGCGGTGCCGCTCTCGGCGGCGCTCTTGAGGCTGTCGGCGACCTTGAAGCCGTGCTTCTCCAGCCCTTCGACGATCTTCTTCAGGCCGACTTCATTCTGCGCCCAGAACATCGGGCCGCCGCGATAGACCGGCCAGCCATAGCCCATGATCCAGACGACGTCGACGTCGCTCGCGCGCTGCGCCTTGCCCTCGTCGAGGATCAGCGCGCCCTCGTTGACCATCGGGTACAGCGTACGCTCGACGATTTCCTGGTCGGTGATCTCGCGCTTCGGCAGGTTCGACTTCGAGCGGAAATCCTCGATGATCTCAAGCGCGCGGGGACTCGGCGTCGCGTTGCGCTTCTCGTCATAGTCGTAATAGCCGGCGCTCTTTTTCTGGCCCCAGCGCCCCTCGGCGGCGAGCGCGTCGCGGATACTCTCGATGCGGCTCGGGTCGCGGTGCCAGCCGATGTCGATGCCGGCGAGGTCGGCCATCTGGAACGGGCCCATCGGCATACCGAAATCAAGGTGCACCTTGTCGATCTGCGCCGGCGTCGCGCCTTCCATCAGCAGCTTGTTCGCCTCGATCTGGCGCGGCGAGAGCATGCGGTTGCCGATGAATCCGTGGCAGACGCCTGCAACGACCGCGACCTTCTTGATCTTCTTGGCCAGCGCCATGACGGTGGCGAGCACGTCCTTCGCGGTCTTCTCACCGCGCACCACTTCGAGCAGGCGCATGACGTTGGCCGGCGAGAAGAAGTGCATGCCGACGACGTCCCCGGGCCGCTTCGTTACCGCGGCGATCTCATCGACGTTGAGGTAGCTCGTGTTCGAGGCGAGGATCGCGCCAGGCTTCGCAATGGCGTCGAGCTTGGTGAACAGCTCCTTCTTGACGTCCATGTTCTCATACACCGCCTCGATGATGAGATCGCAATCGGCGAGGTCCTCTAGGTTGAGCGTCGGGGTGACGAGGCCCATCGCCTTTTCCGGCGCGTCGGGCTTGATCCGCCCCTTGGCGGCCGACGCCTCGTAATTTTTCCGCATCACGCCCGTGCCGCGGTCGAGCGCCTCCTGCTGCATCTCGACGATCGTGACGGGGATGCCCGCCGACAGAAAGTTCATCGAGATGCCGCCGCCCATCGTGCCGGCGCCGATCACGCCGACCTTGTTGATCGGGCGCAGCGGCGTTTTGGGATCGACGTCGTCGATCTTGGCGGCCTGGCGCTCGGCGAAGAACAGGTGGCGCTGCGCGGCTGACTGCGTACCCTCCATCAGCTTGACGAATTCGGCGCGCTCGAACTTCATGCCCTCATCGAACGGCAGCTCGCTCGCCGCGACCACGCAGGCAATGTTGGCAGCGGGGGCATCGAAGCCGCGCATCTTGCGGCCATGCTGCTTCTTGAACGCCTCGACCGCCTCGGGATCGGGCGCCACCGTCTTGTCTCGCACGCGCGGAATCGGCTTCTTGTCGGCGACCTCGCGCGCGAAGGCGATCGCATCTGCCTCGAGGCTATCCTCGCCGACGACGCGGTCGACCAAGCCGACCTCCGCCGCCTTCTTCGCCGGAATCGGGTCGCCGATCGCGACCATTTCCAGCGCGGCCTTTACGCCGACGATGCGCGGTAGCCGCTGCGTGCCGCCGGCGCCCGGCAGCAGGCCGAGCTTCACCTCGGGCAGCCCCATCACCGCCGAAGGCACGGCGACGCGATAGTGACAGGCGAGCGCGACTTCGCAGCCGCCGCCCAGCGCGGTGCCGTGAATCGCCGCGACGATCGGCTTCTCGCTCGAATCCATCATGTTGATCACTTCGTGCAGCGACGCGCCCTTGGGCGGCTTGCCGAATTCGGTGATGTCGGCGCCGGCGAAGAACGTCTTGCCGTCACAGCGGATCACCATCGCCTTGATCGCGGGATCGTTGATCCCCTGGCTCACGCCCTCGTTCAGCCCGTCGCGCACGCCCGCGCCGAGCGCGTTAACCGGCGGCGAATCGGAGATGATGACGAGGACGTCGTCGTGGCGTTCGAAGCGGACGGGGGAGGTCATGTGAGAAAGTCTCCAATCAGATCGTAGGGTCGCACCGTGCGCAGCCGTGGTCGGCCAGCGAGAGCGCTGGTTTCAGGTCATTGCCGAGTAGATCATCGTCTTGAGCTCGCGGCGGATGGGATAGATCATGCTGGGTGACAGCTGGGTCATGAACACCATCGTCACGCGCTCGACGGGATCGATGAAGAAGGCGGTCGAGAACATCCCGCCCCAGTAATATTCGCCGACGCTGCCCGGCATCATCGAGCGCGCGGTGTCAATCGTGACGGCGAAGCCGAGGCCGAAGCCAGTGCCGGCGTTCTGCGTCTCGCTGAACAGCGACTTCGACATCGCGGAAAGGTCCGCGCCGCCGGGAAGATGGTTCTGCGTCATCAGCTCGATCGTCTTGCGGCCGAGCAGACGCACCCCGCCAAGTTCACCGCCGTTGAGGCACATCTGGCAAAACTTCTGGTAATCGAGCGCGGTTGAGACGAGCCCGCCGCCACCCGAAACGAGCTTGAACGGCGTCGACCACATGCTCTCGCTCGCCCGGTCGAATATCACGCGCCCCTTGCCGGGCACCAGCGTGTAGCAGTCCACCAGCCGGTCGAGCTTGTCAGCGGGAACGGTGAAGCCGGTGTCGTTCATGCCGAGCGGCGTGAAGATGCGCTGCTCGAAGAACTGCGGGAGCGTCATGCCCGACACGCGCTGGACGACCGCGCCGAGCACGTCGGTCGAAACCGAGTAATTCCAGCTGGTGCCCGGCGAAAATTCGAGCGGCAGCTTGCCGAGCGCGGCGACGAAGCTGTCGAGATCGTGATTGCCGTGCCAGTTCTCGAGCTTCAGCTCGCGGTGCGCGGCATCGATGTTCGACCGGTTCTGAAAGCCGTAGGTGAGGCCCGAGGTGTGGCGCAGCAGATCGACCATGCGCATCGGCTCGTCGGTCGGCTTCGTCATGAACGGCACGCCTGCGCCGCCACCGGCGTAGACGCCGAGTTTCTTGAATTCGGGCAGCACGTGATGAACGGGGGTATCGAGCGCGACCTTGCACTCCTCCACCAGCATCATGAACGCGACCGAGGTGATCGGTTTCGTCATCGACGCGATGCGGAAGATGCTGCCCTCGTCGATCGTCTTGCCGCCGCCCTCGCGCGCTGCACCTTGTGATGAGAAATGAACGGTTTCGCCGTCGCGCGCGACGAGCAGCTGGGTATGTGGCAGGTTACCCGTATCGAGGTACCGTTCTTTCAGGAACGTATCGATGGCTGCCAGGCGCTTGCCGTCGAACCCGTGCTTGTCGGGTCTCGCGATCTTCATGGCCCCTCCGTACCCCCGTTTCTAATTCCAAGACTCCCCTATCGCTTGAGCGGCAGCGGAATCAATCCTAACATGCAGCATCCGCGTGTTCGACTTTCCAGTCGTTCGACCCAAAAGCTCAAGAGAGGATCGCCGTGGCGACGCAACCTTCGGCCGCATCGTGGCCCGCGATGACCGTCAAGCAAGCCGAAGCGGCGCTGACCGCGCCGGGCGCTAAATTCGAGATGGAGACGATCGACATCCGCGGCGTGCCGACGCGCGTGTGGAAGAACGCGCCGCCGCACATGGCCGCGCTGATCGCGCTGTCGCGTACGCACGGCGATCGCGTGGCGACGATCTACGAGGACGAGCGTGTGAGCTACGACGCGCAGTTTCGCGCGATCGCGGCGCTCGCCGCCGATCTCGCCGCCGGCGGGGTGGGGAAGGGCGACCGCGTGGTGGTGGCGATGCGTAACCTGCCCGAATGGATCGTCGCGTTCTTCTCCACCACCGTGCTCGGTGCGATCGCGGTGCCGCTCAACGCGTGGTGGACGGGCGAGGAGCTCGCTTATGGCCTAGCCGATTCGGGCGCCAAGGTGCTGATCGCCGACGAGGAGCGGTGGCAGCGGATCGCGCCGTTGCGCGATACCCTACCGACGTTGCAACGCGTGCTCGTCAGCCGGGCAGCCAGCGTGCTTGACGGCACGGAGCGGCTGGAGGACGTGATCGGGACGCCGCACGACTGGACGGGCCTGCCCGCGCAGGACCTGCCCGCGTCCATGCTCGCACCCGACGACGATGCGACGATCCTCTATACCAGCGGCACCACCGGCAAGCCGAAGGGCGCGTTGGGCACGCATCGCAACTTCATGACCAATATCCTGTCGACGGGCTACGCCGCCTCTCGCACGATCCTGCGCCGCGGCGATCCTTTGCCCGAGCCGACGCCGAAAGTGGCGCTGACGGTAATCCCGCTGTTTCACGCCACTGCGCTGTCGGCCGGGCTGATGGGATCGATGGCGGGCGGACACACGATCATCTACATGCGCAAGTTCGAAGCCGTCCGCGCGATGGAAATCATCGAGCGCGAGAAGGTGAACTCGACGGGCGGCGTGCCGACGATCGCGTGGCAACTCCTCGAACATCCCGAGCGTCACCGCTACGACCTCTCCAGCCTCGAGACGATCGGCTACGGCGGTGCGCCGTCGGCGCCCGAACTGGTGCGCAAGATCGCCGGGGAACTAAATTCCGCCCCCGGCAACGGCTGGGGAATGACCGAGACGACCGCGACGGTGACGACGCATTCGGGGGAGGATTACATCAACCGGCCGGAAAGCTGCGGCCCGGCGGTGGCAGTGGCGGACCTCAAGATCATGGACGCCGACGGCCAGCGCGAGCTGCCGGCGGGCGAGGTCGGCGAGCTGTGGGCGCGCGGGCCGATGATCGTGAAGGGGTATTGGAACAAGCCCGAGGCGACCGCGGCGACCTTCGTCGACGGTTGGGTGCGGACGGGCGATCTGGCGCGCCTCGACGAGGAGGGGTTCTGCTTCATCGTCGATCGCGCCAAGGACATGGTGATTCGTGGCGGCGAGAACATCTATTCGAGCGAGGTCGAAAACGTCCTCTACGATCACCCCGCCGTCACCGATTGCGCGCTGATCGGCATTCCGCATCGCACCCTGGGCGAAGAGCCGGCGGCGGTGGTGCATCTCGCGCCGGGTACGTCCGCAAGCGAAGCCGAATTGCAGCAATGGGTGCGCGAGCGTCTCGCGGCGTTCAAGGTGCCGGTCGCGATCCGCTTCTGCGACGAGATGCTGCCGCGCAATGCCAACGGGAAAATCCTGAAGCGCGATCTCAAATCGTATTTCGAGGATCGTGCCGCCGCCTGAAGCGTTGCAAGCGCGTAACGAAAAGGGATTGATCGTGCGAACCAAGGATTTCCTGCGCGGACGGCGTCGTTCCGAGCTGTCGGAGGAAGAACTCGCGATCCTGGAACGCGCGATCGAGCGGACCGAGACATTGCCGGCCCGGCGCGTGCTGTCGCGCCGCGGCGAGGTATTGCGGCAGAGCACGCTGCTGATCGACGGCTATGTCTGCCGCTACATGGATGCGCGCGACGGTTATCGCCAGATTCTGTCCTATCAGGTGTCGGGCGACTTCGTCGATCTGCACGGATATCCGACGCGGGTCATCGATCACGACATCGCGACGATTACCGAGGCGACACTTGCCTATGTGCCGCACGAGCGGCTGGACGAGATCATGGCGTCGCATCCGCATCTGGCGAAGTTGCTCTGGTTCAGCACGCTGCTAGACGCGGCCATGCACCGCGAATGGATCTTCCGCATCGGTCGGCTGGATGCCGTCGGGCGGCTCGCGCACTTTCTATGCGAAACGCACGCCCGCATGCTCGCGATCGGGCGTGCGGATGGCGGCAAGTTCGCGCTTCCCATGACGCAGCAGGATATCGGGGAGGCGTGCGGCCTGACGAGCGTCCACGTTAACCGCGTGGTTCGCCGGTTGCGCGAAGATGGGCTTGCCTCGGTAAGCCGCGGGATGGTCGATATCGCTGATCTCGAGCGGCTCGCGCGCGTCGGTGAGTTCGACGCGAGCTATCTGTATATGCAGGACGGGCCGTGGCAGCGCCAGATGGCTGCCTGATCGACGTGCAACGCCGCTGGCGGTTGGGCGGAACCCCGGCTAGCATCGTTGCATGGCCGAAACACCGCCCCCTGGCATACCGCCGCTACCACTCGCCATCGCCCCGTCGGCCGACCTGCCGCCGGAAGATCCGCGGGTGGCGCTGCGACGTGATCGGCTGCTCGCCGCGCTGACACTAATTGCAGGCGCCGGGCTGATCGTGGGATTGCCTTTTGCGCTGAAGTCAGGTGCCGAGTTCTTCGTGCCGACGACGACGGCGCTCGTCGTTTCGATTGCGCTGATCCCGCTGCTCGAGTGGCTGGAAGCGCGACACGTCCCCTCGGCGATCTCGGCGCTTTTCTGCGTCCTACTCTTCCTCGTCGCCGCCAATGTCGCACTCGCGGCAATCGTTGTCCCGGCGACGGACTTCTTCCAGCTGCTGCCGTCGCGGATCGGGCGTATCCAGGACAATCTGGCGCCACTGCTCGATCTTTATTCGAACCTCGAACGCTACGCGAACCGGACGCTCCGCCAGCTCGCGTCGACGCCCGTCCGCCAGCCCGCAACGGCGGCGGTGTCACCGCCAAGCTCGATCCTCGAGCTCGCCGCGACGTCCGCCCCGGCAGTGATAATTCAGGTCCTTTACGCCGTCCTCGTCACCTTCTTCTTCCTCTCCGGCTGGACGACGATCCGCAAGAAGCTGATCACCAACCGCGAGAGTTTTGGCGGCGCGATGGCGACGGCGCGCGTGATCCAGGACGTCGTCGACGACGTGTCGAGCTATCTTGGCACGATCACCGCGATCAACATCGTGCTGGGGCTGGTTACGGCGGGCGCGCTCCATCTGCTTGGCATGCCGTTCCCGCTGATGTGGGGCGGCATCGTCGCGCTGTTCAACTACATTCCCTATTTTGGCCCGGTGATCGCCGCGGTGCTGGTGGCGGTAGGCGGACTGATGACCTTCTCCGACATCTGGACCGCACTCGCAGCGCCGGCGATCATGTACGGGCTGCACCTGTTCGAGGCGAACGTCGTGACGCCGCTGATCGTCGGGCACCGGCTGACGATCAATCCGGTGATGATCCTCGTCTCACTTAGTTTCTGGGGCTGGGTGTGGGGCACCGTCGGCGCACTGCTTGCCGTGCCGCTGCTGATCATCATCCAGACGATTATCAACGCCGCGGGCAAGCCTGACATCGCCGGCTTCCTGTTTGAACACGGCACGTTGGTGCGCCCGACGCGCGGTCGTTTTGCCAGAAGCGAAAAAACCGACGGATCGAGCGTTGACAGCCCCGCGCCGGTCGCATAGTGGCGCGCCTCCACGATGATCCAAGCGATCTACGCGGGTGTAGCTCAGTTGGTTAGAGCGCCGGCCTGTCACGCCGGAGGTCGCGGGTTCGAGCCCCGTCACTCGCGCCACCCTTCACCAAAGGGTGGCGCCTTCGGTGGTCAAACCTCAAAGTTGAGCTTGTCTTATCGGTGCATCCGTTGTGACGCATTGCGTCTGCCGCGCATCGGTGATCGGGCATCCCGCAAGGGCTTACCTCATACGATTTAGTCGCTAGGGTTCCGGCGTCGGGGCGGCGGGAGTTTGCGTATCATGGCCGATGCAGTGGCGCGGGGCGGGTTCGGCGCGACGGTTGCGCCGTATCTCAGGCCGCGGCCGGTCGCGGCATTCCTGCTCGGCATATCGAGCGGCTTTCCGCTGACGCTGCTACTCGGCACGATGACCTTCTGGTTGGCGAAGGTCGGCATCGACAAGAAGACGATCGGCTTCGCGATCGGGCTGACGACGCCTTATACGCTGAAGTTCCTGTGGGCGCCGCTGATCGATCGCATCCGCCTGCCCGGATTGACCGCGCTCGTCGGGCAGCGCCGGGCGTGGCTGTTCGTCGTGCAAGCGCTCCTATTCGTCTCGGTGTGGATGCTGGGCGCGAGCCAGCCCGAGCTGCATCTCGGCGTCTTCGCGTTCTGGGCGATCGCCACCGCCTTCCTCTCGGCAACACAGGACATCGTGATCGACGCCTATCGGATCGAGATCCTGCCCGATGCCGAACTCGCGCACGGCACGGCGATGAACCAGTTCGGTTACCGCACCGGGAATTTCATCGCCGGCGTCGGGACGATTGCGCTCGCATCGTCGGAAGGGTTCGGGCTCGGCTGGGCGCTGGGATACGGCCTGACCGCGCTGTGCGTACTGCCGGCGATCTTCGCCGCGCTATGGGCCGGGCCAGGGCTGCATGAGAGAGCGATGCCCCGCGATCGCGCCGGATGGTTCGCCGATACGGTCGTCAGCCCGTTCCGCGAGTTCTTCCGGCGGCGCGGCGCGATCCTGATCCTGCTGTTCGTGCTGATCTACAAGCTCGGCGATGCAATGGGGCAGGGCATGCTCAACCCGATGATCGTCGAGCTCGGCTTCTCGGACACCGAGTTTCTTGCGATCAACAAGGTCGTCGGGCTGTGGGGGCTGCTGCTCGGCACCGCGCTTGGGGCGCCGTTCCTAGCGTGGCTTGGCATGGGGCGTGCGCTGTTCGTGTCGGGGCTGCTGATGATGCTGTCCAACGTCTCCTTCGCGATCCTCGCCGCGAAGGGCCATTCGAACACCTGGCTGTTCATTGCGGTGGCGACGGAGCAGGTGACGAGCGGGATCGGCCTTACCGTGTTCGCGACGTACCTGTCCGGCCTCGCCAATCTCGCCTATACCGCGACGCAGTTCGCACTGCTGACGTCCTTCGCCGCCGTAGGGCGGACGTGGCTGTCGACGCCATCGGGCTATGTCGCGGAAGCCTATGGCTGGGTCGGGTTCTGGGTGGTTACGATGATCGTCGCGTTGCCGGGACTGGCGCTGCTGTGGGTGTTGTGGAAGCGCGGGTTCGTGGTCGATCGCGCCCGGCAGGTGCCGGCTGGCGCCAGCGAGTGGGTGGCGGAGGCGGACGCGCGCTAACCCACCCGAAGGCTCAGGCGCAGATCGGCCGCCCCTCGTCGGCGAACGCCACCGCAACGGCAGCTGCGCTGGCCAGCACACCATCGACCCGGCGCAGGCTGAGCATGTCGCCGAGCAGGAAGCGTGCCGTCTCCGGCGCCGTCTCCACGCGGCTCAGGACCGTCAGCAGTGCGGCTTCGGCATGTGTCACGCGTGGGCAGCAGCACGGCGCGATCGCAATCGGATTGGCCGCCGCGCCGGCCATATCGGCCATCAGCGCACGGATCAGCATCAGCGGCCGCCGAAAGCCCTCACCGAACGCCGTGAACAAGGCATGCGCCGCGCGTGCATCGGCGAGGCCGTGACCGCCCATCCGCCGAATCGCGAACAGCGACAGGCGTGCGTTCGGGCAGTCGGGCAGCGAATTCGGCAGCGCACTGAGGCTGATGGTAGCCGGCATGGTCATGGGTCACTCCTTCGACGTGACCAATCTTCCCCATACGCTATTGCAAGTCAATCGCAGGTTTCCGTCAGGTCGGGATCTCGTCGTTCGCTGCGAGCACTTCGCCGGCTAGGTAGAGCGACCCGGCGATCAGCACACGATCCACGGCGAGCGTACCGGCGACACGCATCGCTTCGGTGATCGAAGATGCCGTCAGCGCCGATGCCGCCCCCTCGGTCCCTGCTAGACGCGCAAGTGCGGCGGGATCGTGATGAGCGTGGCGCGGCACGGGAACGGCGATGACGTGAACCGTCCGCGCGATGCGAGCGAGATGATTCAAAACGCCTGTGGCATCCTTGTTGGCGAGCATACCAAGAATGATGACCGTAGGCCGGTCCTCAGACCAAGCATGCGCAATCGCGGCAGCGGCCGATTCGTTGTGCGCGCCGTCGAGCCATACTCCCGCCGATGGCGGATGCGGCAGGAGCGCGGTGAGTGGCCCCGGCCGCAACCGCTGAAGTCGGCCCGGCCAATGCGCGTTCTGCAGGCCCCGCCTGAACGCGTCGTCTTGAACGCGAACGGTCTGCTGATGGCGGAGCATCGCGATCGCGAGGCCGGCGTTGTGCGCCTGATGCGGCCCAAGGAGTGAGGGCAGGGGTAGCATCAGTCGTCCGCTGGCATCGACGTAGTTAAGCCTCTCAGCGCTCTCTGCGTAGTACCAGTCGCTGCCCTCGGCCATCAGCGGTGCGCCGCGCTCGCGGGCTACGGCATCGATCGAGGCGGCGGCGACGTCCGAATGGCGCTGCGTCACGAGCGGTACGCCAGACTTTGCAATACCGGCCTTTTCGAACGCGATGCGCGCCATCGGCTCGGCCGGCGTGCCTGCTTCTTCCGCCAGCAGGAACGCCTCGTGATCGATGCCGAGGCCTGCGATCCCCGTCACCAGCGGGTGGACGACGTTGGTCGCGTCGAGCCGCCCGCCGAGCCCGACCTCGACGATGCACGCGTCGGCCGGCGTGCGCGAGAAGGCGAGGAACGCGGCCGCCGTCGTCACCTCGAAGAAGCTGGCGCCGAGATCGCCGCCTGCGTCGAGCACTTCTTCGAGCAGCGCCGCCAGCGCTGGGTCGTCGATCAGCGTGCCGGCCACGCGGATACGCTCGTTGAAGCGCACCAGATGGGGGCTCGAATAGACGTGAACCCGCCGGCCGTCGGCTTCGAAGATCGCGCGCAGGAACGCGCAGGTCGAACCCTTGCCGTTGGTGCCGGCGACGTGGAACACCGGCGGCAGCCAATCCTGCGGGTTGCCGAGCCGGTCAAGCAACGCGGTAATGCGGCCGAGTCCAAGCACATCGGCGCCGGGCGACAGCGACCACAGACGGTCCAGTTGCCGCTGCACCGCGGCGTCGGTCGAGATCGCGTGATCGGGCATCAGCTCAGCTGCTCTAGTTCGACACGCGCCAGCGTGCTGTGCAGGCGAGGGAGGTTAGGCCGCCTTACGCTCCCAGCACATATAACCGATCACCGTTGCAAGCTGGTCGCGCAATTCCTTGCGGTGGACTACCATGTCGATCAGCCCGTGCTCGAGATAATATTCGCTGGTCTGGAAGTCCTCGGGCAGCTTCTCGCGGATCGTGCTCTCGATCACGCGGCGGCCGGTGAAGGCGAGCGTTGCGCGTGGTTCGGCGATGTGGATGTCGCCGAGCATCGCATAGGCGGCCATGACGCCGCCCGAGGTCGGGTCGGTCAGCACGACGATGTACGGCAGCCCGGCATCGTGAAGCATCTGGATCGCGACGGTGCTGCGCGGCATCTGCATCAGGCTCAGGATGCCTTCCTGCATGCGCGCGCCGCCGCTTGCGGTGAAGACGACATAGGGCGCGCGATCGGCGATTGCCGCCTCGACGCCCTGGACGAAGGCTTCGCCGACCGCCTGCCCCATCGAGCCGCCCATGAAGGCGAAGTCCTGCACACCGATAACGACGCGGCGATCGTGGATCCGGCCGCGCGCGTTGACGAACGCGTCCTGCTCGCCCGTCTCCGTCCGTGCGGCCTTCAGCCGATCGGCGTAGCGTTTCGAATCGCGGAACTTGAGCGGGTCTTCCGCAGCCTTCGGCGGCGTCAGGATCTCCGCACTACCGGCGTCGAGCAGCTGCTCGAACCGTGCCGCGGGGCCGATCCGCCCGTGATGGTCGCACGACGGGCAGACGGAGAGGTTCTCCTCCCACTCCTTGGTGAAGATCATCGCGCCGCACCCCTTGCACTTGTGCCAGAGATTGTCGGGCGTCTCCTTGGTCGTCGGAACGACGAAGGACAAAGCGTTGCGAACGCTGGAAAGCCAGCTCATGCGTCTTCCTTCTGTGCGGCGCGGACGGCGGCCGACAAGCTCTCAACATAGGCGCGGACGTGCTGCGGCGCATCGGCGCCGTGTGCGGCGACGAGCTCGACGATCGCCGAGCCGACGACGACGCCGTCCGCCACCCGCGCGATCGCCGCGGCTTGTGCAGGAGTCCGCACGCCGAAGCCGACCGCGATCGGCAGTCGCGTCGACGCCTTCAATCGCGCGACCGCGTCGACGATCGAGGCTTGCGCCGCCTGCTGCAGCCCGGTGATTCCGGCGACCGAGACGTAGTAGAGGAAGCCCGACGCGCCGTTCAGCACCTGCGGAAGGCGTGCCGCGTCGGTTGTCGGTGTCGCGAGGCGGATCGGATCGATCCCCGCATCGCGTAGCGCCGGCCCGAGCGCGTCGTCTTCCTCCGGGGGTACGTCGACGCAGATCACGCCGTCGACGCCGGCATCACGTGCTGCCGTGGCGAACCAGCTTGCACCGCGGCGGAGCATCGGATTGGCGTACCCCATTAGCACAAGTGGTACGGCGGGATGACGCGCGCGGAAGCCGTGCGCGATCGTCAGAATGTCCGCCGTCGTCGTGCCCGCGCCGAGACTGCGAATGTTGGCGGCTTGGATCGCCGGGCCGTCCGCCATCGGATCGGTGAACGGCATGCCGAGTTCGATCACGTCCGCGCCGCCTGCGACTAGCGCGTCGAGGACGGCGGCAGTATCGCCGTCGCCCGCCGTCACGAAGGTGACGAGCGCAGCCCGGCCTTGACCGAACGCCGCCGCCAGCCGGCTCATATCGCGACGCCCAGCGCGTGCGCGACGGTGAAGATGTCCTTGTCACCGCGCCCGCACAGATTGGCGAGGATGATCTCGTCGCGGGCCATGTCGCGCGCTTCGCGCGTCACCGCCGCGATCGCGTGCGACGGTTCGAGCGCCGGGATGATGCCTTCGGTACGGCAGAGAAGCTGGAACGCGTCGAGCGCCTCGTCGTCGGTGACGGCGGTGTAGGTAACGCGCCCGATGTCCTTCAGCCACGCATGTTCCGGACCGATGCCGGGATAATCGAGCCCCGCCGAAATCGAATGCGCCTCCGCGATCTGCCCGTCGTCGTCCTGCAGCAGATACGTCTTGTTGCCGTGGAGCACGCCGGGAAAGCCGCCCGCCAGGCTTGCCGCATGCCGACGATCGAGGCCTTCGCCGGCCGCCTCTACGCCCAGCATCGCCACCGCGTCATCGTCGAGGAACGGATGGAACAGGCCGATCGCGTTCGATCCGCCGCCGATCGCCGCGACCAGCAGGTCAGGCAGGCGCCCGGTGCGTGCCAGCATCTGCTCGCGCGCCTCGCGGCCGATCACGCTCTGAAAATCGCGGACGAGCTCGGGATAGGGGTGTGGGCCGGCAGCGGTACCGATGATGTAGAAGGTGTCGTGGACGTTGGCGACCCAGTCGCGCATCGCCTCATTCATCGCGTCCTTCAGCGTGTTCGCGCCGGACGTCACCGCACGCACTTCGGCGCCAAGCAGCTTCATGCGAAAGACGTTGGGCTGCTGCCGCTCGACATCCTTCGCGCCCATGTAGATCACGCATGGCAGGCCGAAGCGTGCGCAGACCGTCGCGGTCGCGACACCATGCTGGCCCGCGCCCGTCTCGGCAATGATCCGCGTCTTGCCCATGCGGATCGCGAGCAGGATCTGGCCGATGCAATTGTTGATCTTGTGCGCGCCGGTGTGATTGAGCTCGTCGCGCTTGAACCAGACTTCGGCACCCTTGCCATCGTCGGCATCACGCCGCAGCGCCTCGGTCAAGCGCTCCGCATAATAGAGCGGGGAAGGGCGGCCGACATAATGTTCGAGCAGATCGTCGAACTGCGCCTGGAACGCGGGGTCGGCTTTCGCCGCGCGATATTCACGCTCGAGATCGAGGATCAGCGGCATCAGCGTCTCGGCCACGTAGCGGCCGCCATAATCACCGAAATGACCGCGATCGTCGGGCTGGGCCCGGAAGGTATTCGGAGCGTTCATGATGCGGCGACCGATTGCAGGAAGGCGGTGATCTTGTCCACGTTCTTGATGCCCGGCGCCGTCTCCAGCCCCGACGAGGCGTCGACGAGTGGCGCGCCGGTGCGGCGGATCGCCTCGCCGACGTTGCCGGCATCGAGGCCGCCGGAGAGGCCCCACGGCATCGTGTGGCGGTGACCATTGAGCAGCGACCAGTCGAACCGCACCCCCATGCCGCCGGGAAGGGCCGCGTCGTCCGGCGTCTTGGCGTCGAACAGGATCGCGCTCGCCGCCCCATCATAGGCCGACGCCTGCGCAACGTCGCCGTGTGTCTTCACCGCGACGGCGGCCCAGGTTTCGAGCCCGGTCGACTGGCGCAGGTGCGCGACGCGCGCCGGTGCGGTCTTGTGCAATTGGAGGACGGTGAGGCCGGCAGCGCCTATCGCCCGCTCGATCAACGCATCGTCCGGATCGACGAACACGCCGACGCGCGCCACGTGCCCCGGGATCGCGCGGCATAGATCCGACGCTTGGTCGAAGCCGACGGCGCGGGGCGAGGGTGGGAAGAAGACGAAGCCGAGGTGGCTGGCGCCGTTCGCGACCGCCGCCTCAATCGTCGGGTGCGTCGACAGCCCGCAGACTTTGGCTTGCGTCATATCCGGCCGGTACGAACGATGGGAGTAGAGCGCATCGCCTCGCCATGCGCCGCCTTGGATGCGGCGGCAACCATCGTGCTACAGCGTCGCGGCGATCGCGCGTGCGGCGGCGTCGGGATCGTCGACCTGCGTGATCGGCCGGCCGATGACGACGATCGAGGCGCCGCCGTCGAGCGCCTGGCGCGGCGTGACGACGCGCTTTTGATCGCCAACCGCGCCATCCGCCGGCCGCACGCCGGGAACGACGAAGAAACCCTTGGGCCAGATCCGGTGCGCCGCCGCGACTTCCGCGCCCGAACAGACGATGCCGTCGATGCCCGATGCCATCGCCAACTCGGTCAGCCGCAGCACCTGATCGTGCGCGCTGCCGCTCACCCCGGTTGCGCGCAGGTCGCCTTCGTCGAGGCTGGTCAGCATCGTCACCGCGACGACCTTGGTACCCGTCGCTGCGGCGGCCTTGGCGTCTTCCAGCATCGCGCGCCCGCCGGCCGCGTGGACTGTAAGGATCGCCGGCGCGAGGCCGCGCAGCGCCTGCACCGCTTTCGCCACGGTATTGGGGATGTCGTGCAGCTTGAGGTCGAGAAACACGGGCAAGCCGAGCTCCGCCATCTCGCGTACGCCATGACGGCCGTTGGCTGCGAAGAACTCGAGTCCCAGCTTGATCCCGCCGACATGGTGGCGGACGCGCGTCGCGATCGCCTTTGCGCGATCGAGATCGGGCGTGTCGAGCGCGACGTAGATACGATTCGACATCGGTCAGGCCACCCCCGGCGGCACCGCGATCGGTGCCGCCACCGGTGGCGGAGCGGGCACAATGGCCGCGTCGGATATCGTAGACGATCGCAAATCCGACACTGACCGCTCAATGGCGCTCAACCGCTGCCGCAGCCGCCATCGGATCGTGCGCTGATAGAGAAAGGTCGGCACGAACCCGAGCAGAAAGGTGATCAGCAGCAGCAGCGGCAGATTCACTTCCGCCACCAGGTTGCCGAACAGCTGGATCGGGACCCATTTCCAATTGCCGAAGGTGAACACCGCCGCGACGAAGGCGATCAGCGCCCAAAACAGGATCTTCAGGAACTGCATCGGTAACGCTCCGTCATGGCGGGCACGCTATCGCGCGGCGGCCATCTTGACTAGCCTCAGCCGATCTCGGTGCGCAGCTGTGCGATCAGCGTGGCGGCGGTCGACAGGCGCGACTCTTCCTCGTCGAGGATCGCGACGAACGCTGCGCGCTTCGCCGCCGCCACCTGGCCGGGCCGCAACCGCATGTCGGCCGGCAGCGCGGAGACGATGATGTCGATCATCCGTTCGGCGCCGTGCAGCCGGCCCCACAGATAATCGTTCTCGCGATAGGCGCGGCTGAAGAAGGCGCCAAAGTTGCTGAACTGGATGCCCTTCAGCGTCGCCTCCGCTCCGCCGCTCCTGATCGCCGTTGAGTCGTCGGGTGAGATACGGTCGACCTTGATCGGATCATATTCGTCGATCCCTTCGCCTTGCAGCAGCGGCAGCGTGGCGAGATCGAGATAGGGGAAGCCGAGGTAGCGCAGCAGCAGCGCGCGTCGCGGGTGACGGGGCAGGGCGGCGAGCGCAGCGGCGAGACGCTCGTCGGTTTCGGCATCGAGCCGCGTCAGGTCCATCGACGCGGCCAGCCGATCGAGCAACGCCGACATATCGCCGCCGCGCCGCCGCGCGGCGCTGCGCAGCGGCTTGTGGCTCGTCGCTAACTTGCAGTCGAGATATGCCGACAATGACTGATAGATCGCGTCGCGGATCGGGCGTAGCGCCGCCTCGTCATGCTCGCCCTCGAGCTCGACCAGCCGGCGGGCGAGCAGGCGGAGGCGGCGGATGCGGAAATTGAGATCGAAGGTGCGCAGGAACGCGATCGACGCGTTGCTCGACGCGTCGGACGGCTGCGCCTCGTCATAGCCGCGCGCGAGCAACGCCGCCTCTATCCGTGTACGGATGCCGCGCCACCGCTCGGGCCCCGGCTCACCGCCGATGGCGTGGAGCAGCGCGGTGACCGTCTCGACGACGCCGTTGATCTTGAGATGCGCATATCCTGCGTAGCTGAAGCCGGCGCGTTCCGCGGCGGCGATCTGCGCGCGCCGGCGCCATGCAACGAGCCGCGCGGCGGTGGGCCGATCGAGGAAAAACGTGCGGCCGAACAGTGCCTCGACCTCGCTTTCGACCTGCGGGCGGATCGCAGCGGTGATCGCGCGCATCCGCTCGATGCGGCGCGAACGCGCGGCGATCGCGTCGAGATTGTCGCGGATCGGCTGCTTGCGCGGCAGCTCGCTGATCGCGCCGAGGATCGTCTGGAAGAAGCCGGGCGGCGCATCACCGCCGCTCGTCAGGCGAAACTTCATGCCGGGCGATGGATCGACGTAGACGAAGCGCCGATCGACCTGCCGCCGTGCCGGGCGCTGCTCGAGCGCGTCGATCGCTGGGCGGAACGGCGCGTTGGCGAGTACCGATCCGTCGATCAGCACGGCCTTCTCCGCGGCGTTGGCGGCGGCATGACGTGGCAGCGCCGACCGCAGGAACTCACGCCGCGACGGCCACGCGCGATCGCGACCGGCCAGGATCGTGTCGAGCTCGGTGACGGTGAAGGCAGGGAAGGCACCGGGGAAGCTCGACGTCGCGCGCGCCGCAAAGGCGAGTTCGGGTACCGGCGCCAGGCTCTCGCTCGCCATACCGTGATCACTGAACGACAGCACGACGCGGTGCTCGGTCTCGACGACCTCCGCGGGCGAGTGAAGCTCGAGCCGTTCGGGATGGCCGGTGAAGTCGGTTACGGTGACGAACAGATCGAGCGGTTGCCCGTCAGGCAGCAGGCGCGGGCCGCGCGGGGCGGCGGCCATCGCGTCGAACGCGTCGAGCAGCATCGCGGTGAAACCGGGGCCGTCGAACGGCGGCTCGAACCAGCGCGAGCGGACGAAATGCGACAGCTTGGCGCGCACTTCGTCGCGCGTCTGTTCGTCGAGGCTCTCCAGCTTGTCCGCGCTTCGTCCCGCTGCCATCCAGGCGAGCGGGATTGCCCACGCCTTGGACAGGCGCGACGCCGGCGCTGCGTCGGGTGCGATCAGCGCCTCGACGTCGGCGCGCTCGAGCCACAGCTCGGTCAGCGGATCGAGCGACTGACCGGCGCTGAGCGCCTGCGCTAAGAAGATGCCGTTGATCCCGCCTGCGCTAGCTCCGGCGATGATATCGGGGAGGAGGCGCAAACGCGTCACGCCGTCTTCGGCGATACTGTCGAGCAGCGCGGCGTAGACCTGTGCGCTGCCCGTCAGCGGCGTACCTTCGTGGCTGGCACGGCTGGCGCGCGCTGCGTGCCATACTTCCTTGGTAATCCCGTGCATATAGACGGCGAGGCTGATGCCGCCGTAGCAGACGAGCGCGAGCCGCAGTTCGATCTCGCGCATCATGCGGGCGACAGGTCGGCCCAGATCGGCAGGTGATCGCTTGCCTTGCGTGCCGCCGCAGTCATGTGGACGCCGCAGTCGACGATCTTAAGCCCCGGCGACACCATGATGCGGTCGAGCCGACCCACCGGCCGCCGCGCGTGAAAGCTCGGCCCGGTATCGGCGAAGGCGAAGTCGCGCGCAAAATCGCGCAGGCAGCCGGCGGCGCGGGTCCATTCGTTGAGATCGCCCATCATCACTGTCTCGCAGGGCCGCGTACAGCCTTCGACGTGCGAGAGAACCGCGGCGGCCTGTTTGCGCCGCCACAGCCCTGACAGGTCGAGGTGCATGCCGATCGCTCGCAGCGTGACGTCACCGACCTTCAGATCGGCCGACACCGCCCCGCGGGGCTCCAGCGCGGGAAGGTGGATCGTCTGGCATTCGAGCACGGTCGACGATTTGCGGACGAGCAACGCGTTGCCATGCCAGCCCATCGAACCATTCCGCACGCCGAAGGCGATCGCCTTCCAGTCGCTATGCTCGTCGAGAAGATGCGGGGTGATCACCGCCGCGCGCGCGCCGAAGCGACGGTCGGCTTCCTGCAACGCAATCACGTCGGCGTCGATCTCGCGCAACACTTCAAGGATACGTTCGGGGTTGCGGCGGCGATCGGTGCCGATCGCCTTGCGCATGTTATAGCTCGCCACCCGGATCATTGTGACAGGAAACGCCGTCGCGGCTGGCTGGTTGCCGCGAGTCACAGTTGAGAAGACAGTCCGCGAGCGATGCTAATGGGCTTTGGCTGGTGATAGGAGCCGGCGAGCAAGCTGGGTGGAGACAACAGTGCGGCTGGATTATTTTACCGGAGCGTCGGACCGATGGCGCACCGAAGCGAAGATCAGGGCGCGTCAGGTGATCGGCGACCATGCCGACGATCCGATGGGATATGTCGATCGTCGCCTCGGCATTGCGCGGTTTGGCACGTTCAAGCAACGACGGTGGCGGTACATCCGCACGCTGATCGTTGCGCATCTCGCGGCGGAGGGCCGGCGGCTCGCCCCGCCCTCGCGCAAGCGCTGATGGTGCCGGTTGCAGGAATCGAACCCGCGACCTTCGGTTTACAAAACCGCTGCTCTACCAGCTGAGCTAAACCGGCGCGTGGCGTGCCATGCGTCAGTCGACGCCGAACGTCCAGCCTTCTGTTCGTCTGACCGCTTCGGTGAGGCCAGAGGGGTGCCACAGGGACTGGTCGTTGGCGTAGGCCCGAAGCCAGGCGGCGGTTAGAATGGCGTCGGTGGCGTGATCGTCGTACGCCGACAGCCAGGCGTGCGGTGCGCTGCCGAGTGCGGCAAGCGCCTGATCGAGCGCTTCGGGCGATCGCAGCTTGCTGCGTCCACGCGGCACCCCGGCGGCACGCGCCGCGATAGTGGTGTAGATCTCGACCAGCAAAGCGCCGGTGTCCGAGCGCGGATCGAATGGCCACACCGGGACACGGCCGGCGAGATGGTGAAGCAGCCGCATGCCGGCGAAGCTCGCCTTCGCCACCTGCGCCGCCCCGATCGCGTCATAAACCGTGGTCGGCTTGGTGGCTCCGTCCGCCGCGAGTTCGCACATACGCCAGTGCAGGAAATCGCGCTTCACCCCGTCCGCCGCGCCAAGGTAGAAGTGTGTGCCGCGCCTTTGATCGAGAAAGGACGCAGCGCCGAGATCGTCGTCGCCGCTGTGCGCATCGACATAGGCCCACAGTTCGCGCGCACTCGCCGTCGTCGTTTCGCCCGGCAGGTGTGCACCGCGCGTAACGAAGGGCGCGGAGAAGCTGCAGTCGATGCCGATTAGCAGCGGCTCCTGCGCCCGGTCCACCAGCCATTCGAGAACGGCACGGCGCGACCAGTAGCGGCCGGGTGGCGTAACGAGTTGCGGCGCGTCCGATCCTGCCGCACAGATCGCGACCGCAATCCCCTTGTGCGCATTCCCCTTCGCCCCCGACCAGTCGATCGCGGCGAATTGCTCGAAGTGGGTCACCGCTGCGGTCAGAGGCTTGGCCGCGTAATGACGGACGACGAGCCGAGATCGCGGATCACGTCGGCGGTGAAGCGCGCGATGTCGAACCGCGCGGTGCCCGGATCCTCGCCGCGCCGCACGACGACCAGGCGTTCGGACGGCACGACCATGACATATTGGCCGCGATTACCCTGTGCAGAATAGCTACCGGCGGGCAGCGCCTGACTAGGCCCGAAGAGCCACAGCGTCGCGCCATAGCCGGGCCCGCTCGCCGGCTGCGGCCCCGCCGGTGTGGTCATGTAGCGCATCCACCCGGCGGGCAGCAGACGCTTGCCCTGCCACACCCCGTCCTGCAGCCAGAACTGGCCGAGCCGCGCGAGATCGCGCGCCGTTGTCCAAACCTGGCTCGACAACATGAAGTTGCCGCGCCAGTCGGTCCCGGCGGTCGTGTGCGCCATTCCCAAAGGGGCGAAAAGCTGAGCGGTCGGCCAGGCGGCGTATCGGGCGTCGTCATTGAAGGTGGCCCGGATGCCACGGATCGCGAGCAGAATGTCGTTATTGGCGTAGCGGAAGCGCGTGCCGGGCTTCACCTCGATCGGCCACGCAGTCGCCTGCTCGGTCACCGTGGTCCCGCCGAAATACAGCGCGTCGGTGCGATTGCCGTAGTGATCGCTGTGCAGCCCCGAGTTCATTCGCAGCAGGTTGTCGAGCGTGATCGACTGGCGCGGATCGCCCGGCGCGCGCCATTCCGGTACGGCGGCTGGTTGCTTAGGATCGATCCGAAGGTCACGTACCGCAATGCCCGTCAGCGTGCCCGCGATGCTTTTGGCGACCGACCAGGTGCGGTTGGGCACGAACGGGCCGAAGCCGTCGGCATAACGCTCACCGATGATCTTCCCGTCGCGCATCACGATCACGCCGATCGTCTCGCCCTTGCCGAAGCTCGTCCGATCGAACGCGCGCTGGATCGTCGTGGCGAGCGCAGGGAAGGGGCGCGGCGCGATGCCGGCATCACCCAGCGGCCAGTTCCGCGGATCGGCGCCGAGCGGCGTCTTCACGTCCGCCGGCCGGACGGAGCCCGGCCGCGCCGGCTGACCGATCGGCGCCAGAACGCAGCCGACGCGCGGTCGCCAGTCGGCGCGGCGCGGGGGCAGGTCGGCGCCGAACGGAACGGAGACGGTGCGGCGCGAGCGATCGACCGTCGCGCGCAGCCGCGGCACGATCGCGTCATATTCGGGGTAGATGCTGCGCAGCTCGACCCCTGCGATCTGTGCCTCGGTGCGGCCCGCGGCGAAGATGCCTTCACACAAGGTGAGTGCCTTGTAGCCCGCGGCGAGAGCATGCTGGTACGACGTCGACGTATCCGCCGCGATCTGCTGCGCCGAGGCTGGCGTCGCCACGCAAAGTGCTGCGAGGCTAACCGCCGCTGTTCTTTGCAGCGCGCAAATCGTCCCAGTGCGCCATCCGCTCCGCGATGCGGTGTTCGAAGCCGCGCCCGGTTGGCGTGTAATAGGATTGCGGGGGGAGGCCGTCGGGCCAGTAGCGAGCGCCGGAGAAACCATCTGCATCGTCATGGTCATAGGCGTATTTCTTGCCATAGCCGATATCCTTCATCAGCTTCGTCGGCGCGTTCAGGATCGCGACGGGCGGCATTAGCGACCCAGTCTCACGCGCGCTCCGCCACGCTGCCTTCATCGCGGTGTAGGCAGCGTTCGATTTGGGCGCCGTCGCGCAATAGAGGCACGCCTGCACGATCGCGAGTTCGCCCTCGGGCGACCCAAGGAACTCATAGGTGTCCTTGGCGGCGAGGCATTGCTGCAGCGCCTGCGGATCGGCGAGCCCGATGTCCTCGCTGGCGAAGCGTGTGATCCGCCGGAGGACGTACAGCGGCTCCTCGCCGGCTGTGAGCATTCGCGCGAGGTAGTATAGCGACGCTTGCGGATCGGAGCCGCGCATTGCCTTATGCAGCGCGCTGATCAGATTGTAATGCCCCTCGCGATCCTTGTCGTACACCGCGACGCGCCGCTGCAGAAAGGCGGACAGGCCGGCCGGATCGAGCGGCGCGGTGAGGTCGACCGAGAACAGCGTCTCGACCTGGTTGAGCAGGAAACGGCCGTCGCCGTCGGCACTGGCGATCAGGGCATCGCGGGCTGCCTGATCGAGCGGCAGGGCGCGCCCGACCGCCGTCTCGGCGCGTGCGATCAATTCCGCCAGCGCCGCCTCATCGAGCCGCCGCAGGATCAGTACCTGCGCCCGGCTGAGCAGCGCCGCGTTGATCTCGAACGACGGATTCTCCGTCGTCGCGCCGACCAGCGTCACGGTGCCATCCTCGACATAGGGGAGGAAGCCATCCTGCTGCGCGCGATTGAAGCGGTGGATCTCGTCGACGAACAGCAGGGTGCGCTTGCCTGAACGCGCGGCGTCGCGCGCCTCGGCGAACGCCTTCTTCAGATCGGCGACACCGGAGAATACCGCAGAGATCGCGACGAAGCGCAGGTCCACCGCCGCGGCGAGCAGCCGCGCGATCGTCGTCTTGCCGGTGCCGGGCGGCCCCCACAGGATCATCGACGACAACCGGCCGGCCGCCACCATCCGACTGATCGTGCCTTCAGGACCGGTCAGATGTTCCTGGCCGACGACCTGTGCGAGATCCGCCGGACGTAGCCGATCCGCCAACGGGGCGTCGGATGCTGGCGACGGCAAAGGCGGTTCGAGCGAGGCGAAGAGATCGGCCATTGCAGCAAGATAGGCGGCGTCCTCGATAATCACAGAAGCGCCTTGAAAACATTACCTCAAGATATATCTTAGAAGCAGGATCAGGAGACGAAGAATGAGTGATGAAACAGGCGATATGCCCCGCGGCGGCGGGCGTTTGGGTGGCACGGGTCCGAACGGTCCGCGTGCTGGCGGTCCGCGTGCTGGCGGTCCGCGAGCCGGCGGCCGACCCGGTGGTCCCGGACAGGGATTGGCTGGCGCAGCGAATCGCGTAGCTCGTGGTCCCGGCGGCGGGGCTGGCGCAGGCGTTGGTGCGCGTGCTGGCGCAGGGCCGAATGCCGGTCCCAAGGCAGGCTCGATAGGGCCCGGCCGCGGACCGGGGCGGGGCGCCGGTGGCGGCGGGGTGCACGCAGGTGCGGCGCGCGGTGCCGCGGCTACAGCGGCCGGCGCCGGCCGCACGCGACAGGGGCCCGGGCAGGGACCGAAGGGGGCTGGGCAAGCGGGCGCGGTGCAGCGGCGCAAGCGCATGTTCGATCCGGGGGAGTTGCGGCTCGTTCTCCTCAAGCTCGTCGGCGACGAACCGCGTCACGGATATGATGTCATCAAATCGCTCGAGGAGTTGACGAGTGGTGGCTACGCGCCGTCACCCGGCATCATCTATCCCACCCTCACGATGCTGACCGAGACCGGTCAGCTATCTAGCGCGGAGGATGGCGAAGGACGCAAGCGCTTCACCATCACCGATGCGGGGCGAACTCAACTCGCTGAGAACGGCGACGCCGTGACCAAGCTCATGGGGCGATTGTCGACGTTCGGCGAGCGTCACCAGCAAGGCGGCGGCATGACGGTTCGGCGTGCGATGATGAAGTTGCGATCGGCTGTACAGGATCGGCTCGACCGCGGAGAAGCTGACGATCAGCTGGTCAAGCAAATCGCGGCGGTGATCGACGACAGCGCCAAGAAGGTTGCCGAAATCGCATGATCGGCAGTGGCTCGGCGCGGCAACGCGCCGGGCTATTCCTGCGGCGGCACGGGCGGTGCCGCTTCCCCCGGCTGAAGGCCGTGGCGCATCAGCATCGGGACGTTCGCCAGCGCGAAGCCGAAGGTGAGGGGGATCGCGCCCCATAGTTTGAAGCCAACCCAGAAATCCGTGCTGGTCGAGCGCCAAACCGCCTCGTTCAGCACCGCCATGGCGGCAAAGAATATCGCCCAGTTGCGCGTCAACTTACGCCAGCCCATCGGCGTCAGCCCTGGATAGGCGCTCTCGAGCAGCATCTGGAGCAACGGCCTTCCTGTGGCGAGGCCGAACGCCAATGTGGCAGCGAAGATGCCGTAGACGAACGTCGGCTTCATCTTGATGAAGCGCTCGTCGTGAAACCAGATCGTCAGCCCGCCGAAAACGACGACCAAGACGGCGGAGATCAGCAGCATCGGCGGCAGATGCCGCGTCTTCCACCACGACAGGCCGAGCGCGGCGACCATTGCGACCATGAACGTCGCCGTTGCCGCGACGATGCGCGCGATCGCCGGCCCCGGCGCAAGGAAATTGACCGCGAAGAAGACCAGCAGCGGCCCGTAATCGATCGCCAGCCGAAGGCCAGGCGACGGCTTGTTCGCTACACTCACATCATACTCCGTTCGCCGTCTTGCCAGAACCGTGCAGGCCGCCTGTCCGAACGATCAGGCCCCGCCCGGGTTCACCGGCGCTCGTCGACCCCGGCGATGATCCGGCTGACCTCGTTCGCATCGAACGGACGCAGATCAGTCATCCCTTCGCCGACGCCGATCGCGTGGATCGGCAGCCCGTAACGCTCGGCGGCCGCGACGAGGACACCGCCGCGTGCCGTACCGTCGAGCTTGGTCATGACGAGCCCGGTCACCCCCGCAACCTCCTTGAAGACCTCGATCTGGCTCAGTGCGTTCTGACCCGTCGTAGCGTCGAGTACGAGGACGACATCATGCGGCGCAGCCGGATTGATCCGGCCGAGGACGCGGCGGATCTTGGCGAGCTCGTCCATCAGCTCGCGCTTGTTCTGCAGCCGCCCGGCGGTGTCGACGATCAGCACGTCGATGCCGGTCTCGGTCGCCTTCTTCACCGCGTCCCACACGACGCCCGCCGCGTCGCCGCCCTCCGGTCCGGTAACGATCGGCACGCCGACGCGGTCCGCCCAGGTGCGCAACTGACCGATGGCGGCGGCGCGGAATGTATCCCCCGCGGCGAGCATGACGCCGTAATCCTGCTCCATCAGCAGATGGGCTAGCTTCGCGATCGTCGTCGTCTTGCCCGAACCGTTGACGCCGATGACGAGGATGACCTGCGGGCGGGGAAACGCCTCGATCTCGAGCGGGCGCGCGACGGAGGCGAGCACCTTCTCCACCTCTTCGGCCACCACAAGGCGGATGCCGAGCTCTTCCATGTTCCGCTCGAAGCTGCCCTCGGACAAGCGTTCGCGTATCCGCCCCGCCGTCTGTGGGCCGAGGTCCGATCCGATCAGTGCCTCCTCGATATCGTCGAGCGTCTGCTCGTCGAGGCGCGCGGTGCCGAGGCCAGCGAGATTGCCGACGAGCCGGTCGGACGTGCGACGGAAACCGCCGATCAGCTTGTCGTGCCAGGAACGATTGTCGGTCATGCAGGGATTCCGATCAGGTGATCGTCGGCCGCCGCGACGATGCGTACGTCGGCGCAGGCGCCGATCTGGGGAAGCGGGCGGGGCAGGCGGACTTCGGCGAAGGCGGGTGTGTGGCCGCGATCGCCGGGCTTTTCCACTACGATCGTTTGCGTGGAGCCGACCAGCATGTCGAGCCAGGCGCGGCTGCGATCCGCCGCGCGACTGCGCAGGGTGGCGGCGCGCGCCCTCACGATCGACGGATCGATCTGCGGCATGCGCGCTGCGGGCGTGCCCGCGCGCGGCGAAAAAGGAAAGACGTGCGCGTGGACGATTCTGCAATCGTCGAGCAACGCCAGGGTGTTGGCAAAGGCGGCCTCGCTCTCGGTCGGGAAGCCGGCGATCAGGTCCGCGCCGATCGCGATGTCGCGTCGCGCCTTCAGCCGCGCGACCATCGCCACCGCGTCGGCGCGCGCGTGCCGCCGCCGCATGCGCTTGAGGATGAGATCGTCGCCGGACTGGAGCGAGAGATGGAGGTGCGGCATCACGCGCAGCTCGCCCGTGAGCAGGTCGAACAGTCGATCGTCGATCTCGATCGTGTCGAGCGACGACAGGCGAAGCCGCGGCAACGCCGGCACTGCGAGAAGGATCGCCTCGACCAGGGCGCCGAGACCACCCTCGTAGCTCGTCAGATCGACGCCCGTGAGGATCACTTCTTGCACGCCGCCGTCCGCGAGCGCCGCTATCCGCGCGACCACCTCACCCACGGGACTGGACCGGCTCGATCCGCGGCCGCGCGGAATGGCGCAGAAGGTACAGGCGTGGTCGCAGCCGTTCTGGACGCCGACGAAGGCGCGTGCGTGGCGGCGCGGCGGCTGACGATTCAGAAAGCCGCCCCACGTCGCAGGAAGCAGCTTTGCGGCATTGGGGACGATGCGGTCTACCTCGGGCATCGCCGCGAACGCCGCCCGATCGATATCGGAGGCGCAGCCGGTAACCACTATTTCGGCGAGCGGGCGATCGCGCCGTGCACGGCGCAGCGCCGCCCGCGTCTGCCGCATCGCCTCGTTCGTCACGCCGCAGCTGTTGACGACCACCATGTCGCGATCGCCAGCCAGCGCGCGGATCGACTCGCTCTCGGCGAGGTTGAGCCGGCAGCCAAGCGTGATCACGTTGGTCGAACGGGAGGCAAGCATCGCGGCGATCTAAGGTCCGCATGGCGGATAGTCCACGCCGGGGTGACGATCGCCATGCGCGACGAATGCACCCGCTCACCGATCGGTGATATGGAATCCGATCTTTAGCCGACTGCGACGCGTATCACCGGCCGCGGAACACCGCCTCGCGCTTCTCGAGCAACGCGTTCACGCCCTCGCGGTGATCGTCAGTCGCGTGGCTCACCGCCTGTGCGGTGGACGCCGAATCGAGCGCCTGATCGTAACTGCTCGTCTGCCCCTGACGCAGCAGCGACTTGGTAAGGCGCAGCGAGTGTGGCGGCAGCGCGGCGATCTTGGCGGCAAGAGCAAGCGCCTCGTCCATCAGCGCGTCGTGCGGCACGACGCGGCTCACGAGACCCCAGTCGGCGGCGGTCGCGGCGTCGATAACGTCACCGGTGAAGAACAATTCCGCCGCGCGGCTCATGCCGATCGTCCGCGGCAACAGCCACGAGCCACCGTCGCCGGGCACGAGGCCAAGCTTGAGGAAGGTGACGCCGAACTTCGCCTTGTCTGATGCGATGCGGATATCGGCCATACAGGCGACGTCGCAGCCGAGGCCGACTGCCGCGCCGTTGACCGCCGCAATCACCGGCATGTCGAGCGAGAAGAGCGCGCGCGCGATCCGGTGAATGTTGCGCTGATAGTGGCTGCGGATGCCAATTCCGGCGCCCGCGAACGGCCCTTCCGGATCCGCCATCTTCTTGACGTCGCCGCCGGCGGAGAAGGCGCGTCCTTCGCCGGTCAGGATGACGCAGCGGATCGACAGGTCGGCGTTCAACGCATCGCACGCTGCGCGCACCGCCTCACCGTCGCCATCCGCGCCGAGGGCGTTCATCGCATCGGGGCGGTTGAGGCGCAGGATTGCGATCGGGCCGCGGATTTCGGTGGTGACGACAGTCATTTGGATATCTCCGGATCAGCGAACGCCAAGCCCGCGGGCGATGATGCCGCGCAGGATCTCGCGCGTGCCGCCACGCAGCGAGAAGCTGGGTGCGTTGACGAGGTTATGGCCGAGTACGGCGAGGAAATCGGACGTCGCGGTATTGCCGGGCGCGGTATCGACCAAAGTGCGCGCGATGTCGGCGATTTCCTGCTCGAACGTCGCGCCCAGATCCTTGACGATCGCGGCGTGGGTATTGGGGTTCTCCCCCGCCTCGAGCATCGTCGCGACGCCGCGTGACAACCGCCGCAGGGTGATGAGATGCGCCGTCAGCCGCCCGATCGCGAGCTGCGCTGCCTCGCTATCGGCACCTTGCAGCACGCCGATGAGTTCGATCAGCAGTTGCATCGAAGACAGAAAGCGTTCGGGGCCGCTGCGCTCGAAGGCGAGCTCACTCATCACTTGTTCCCAACCGGCGCCTTCGCTGCCGATCAGCGCGTCGGCGGGGATGAAGGCGTCCTCGAAATGCACTTCGTTGAAGTGATGTTGCCCGGCGAGATCGATGATCGGCCGGATGGTGATGCCGTCGGTCGCCTTGAGATCGACGAGCAACTGGCTCGTGCCCGCCTGCCGCGATTCGACGCCGCCGCTCGTGCGGCAGAACAGGATCATATAGTCGGCGTGATGCGCGCCGGTGGTCCACAGCTTGGTGCCCGTGACGCGCCAGCCGCCGTCGACCGGCACTGCGCGCGTGCGGGTGGCCGCGAGATCCGATCCCGAGCCAGGTTCGCTCATGCCGATGCAGAACACCGTCTCGCCGGCGGCAATGCCGGGTAGAATCACCTCCTTCTGCGCTTCGGTGCCGTATTTGAGCAGGCTCGGCCCGCTCTGTCGATCGGCGATCCAGTGCGCGGCCACCGGCGCGCCCGCTGCCAGCGTCTCCTCGACGACGACGTAGCGCTCGAATGCGCTGCGCTCATGCCCGCCGTAGCGCTTGGGCCACGTCATGCCGAGCCAACCCTGCTGTCCGAGCCGGCGGCTGAAATCGCGATCGAAGCCGTTCCAGCTTTCCGCCCGCGACACCGGCCTCCGACTCGCCAATGCGTCGGCAAGAAAGGCGCGTACCTCGCCGCGTAGCGCTTCGGCAGCATCGTGACGCGGCGGGCGGGGGAAACGCAGGTCGGTCATGCTGCCACCACCATCGGCCAATAGCCCTCTCGTCCGCTGCGAAGCGCGTGCTCGCCCAGCCGGAGCGTCCAGTAGCGCTGCGAGCCGAAAGCGTCGCGCCACGCCCACAGCGCCTTGGTGTAGCGATGGAGCTGATGCTCGCGCGTGAAGCCGATCGCGCCGTGAAGCTGATGCGCGATATTGGCGGACTTGCCCGCCGCCTCGCCGATCCGCGTGCGGGCGACGGCGATCGCGAGCGATAGATGGCGGCCGTCCTCGAACGCGTCGGCGGCAAGATCCGCGGCGGCCGACGCCGCCGCCACTTCGCCGGCCAGCTTGGCGAGCTCCTGCTGGATCGCCTGGAATTTGGCGAGCGGGCGGCCGAATTGTTCGCGCGTGGACACGTGATCGACGGTCAGCTCGAGCAACCGCTCCAGCGCACCCGCGATCTGCAAGGCGCGGGCGAGTGCGCCAAGCTCACGCACCGTAGGCGCGCCTGGCGCCAACTCCCGCGTATCGCCAACATTGGTTTCAAGCAGATCGCTCGGCTGATCCGCGAGGTCGGTGCCTTGTTCCCGCACCGTCGGCGCATCAACGCGGATCAGCCGGTCGCCATCCGCGATCACCGCGACGCGCGCGTGCCGCCCCCATGCCACCGGCTCGCCGGCGACGCCGATCGCAGCCGGACCCTCGGCGAGCGGCAGACCGGCCGCGGCAAGCAAGGCATTGGCGACGATCGTATCGGCGAGCGGCAGGGCCAGGGCGTGACGGCCGGTCTGCCGGATCAGCGAGAACGCCTCGCTCGTAGGCACGCCGAAACCACCGTTCGCTTCGGGCACGAGGACGAGCGGCAGGCCGCTCTCTTCGATCGCCGCCCAAGCATCGCCGGGCCACTGTCCGTCCGACTGGGCGCGCGCGATCGCGTCACCATGGTCAAGAAAGAGCCGCTCGGCGGTATCCGCCAGCATCGTGCCGATATCGCTCATCGCGTCGGCGCCCGCTTGTCCGCTTTGCGCATGATATTCCTCTCCGCTCGCGATTGCCGCTAAAGCAGAAGCGACGGCATTGTCCACGCATGATCCCGCAGAATGCGGCATCATGGCGTTTGTGCAATATCAGACGAAGAGGGTGGTGGACGCACTTGGGCTCGAACCAAGGACCCGCTGATTAAGAGACAGCGGTTTTGCCTCGTAATTTTCCGACATTTTCACGCTCTGTACCCTGTAGCCCCCTCTGGGCGAATGGAACATGTCGGAAAACGAAAGATGATCATAAATCTATAATCTGGGACGGCTGTGCAAGGACGTGGCGATCATTCTCTGGTAGCGCGCGAGGGGGCATTTTGCCGGATGGGGGGAAGTAAGTGGTGAATTTCATTCCTAAAGCGTCGGATGACGAGCAGGTCGAATATGATCTCGCGTTCGCAAGCGGGATCATGCGCGATCTCGGCGCCGGCTACGATGTCGTGCGTTTTCGCAATCAGACAACGACCTACAGCCAGGTCCGGTTGACGTTCACCAGCGCTGAAGTTGGTAACGGTAGCGCTAATGACTCCAAGACGCTGCCAGGTCAGGACGGCCTCCTGGCGGTCCGCGTACAAGCCGAGGGGGCTGACGGTCAGGTTACCGGCCAGACGGCGCGCTTTGACGACGAGGGCATCAGCTTCGTTTCGGACGGCACCTTCACCTTCGACGTCCGTGACCTGAGCGGTACCCAGCGTGGTGACCAATTCTCGATCGTACGGCTCGGCACTTCGGGCGTCGATGTCTACAATGAGGGTAGCGAAGCGCGGAACGTCTACATCAACGGCGGCCGCGGTAACGACAATATCACTGGTGGTGCTGGAAACGACTTCCTGGTCGGCGGCGTCGGGAATGACCGACTGATCGGCGGCGCCGGGAACGACAGCCTCCTTGGGGGCGCTGGAAACGACTTCATCAGCGGCGGCGCGGGCGACGACGTCGCGATCTTCAACGTCGATACGGACGGTTTAGACACCGTCAATCTCGGCGCGGGCAATGACAACGTCGTCGTCTCAGCTAACAACACGAGGGCGATACGCCTCACCTTCACCAGCAGTGAGGTTGGGAATGGCGTCGCTACTGACAGCGGGCTACTCGCTAACCAGGACGGCAACCTTGCCGTGCGGTTGCAGGCTGAAGAAGGAATGGATGTTCCGACAGGCCCGGTTAGCCGTTTCGACGACGAAGGCATGACGTTCATTACCGGGACCGCTGGAACGTTCTTCGACGTCGTCGATCTTGTCACCGGCGAAGAAGCCAGGTTTCGGAGCGACGCTGTCCAGCTGGGGACGTCCCGTGCCGACGTGTATGATCACACTGGCGAGACGATCAGCTATTACATTAACGGTGGGCAGGGCAACGACCGCTTGATCGGTGGCCTCGGCGACGACAACCTGATCGGTGGCGAAGGAAACGATCGCCTCATCGGCGGCGCCGGGATGGACACGTTGAATGGCGGCGCGGGAAATGACACCATAAGCGGTGGCTTGGGCGACGACCTTCTGATCTTTGATGGGCTGACGGGTGGCGCGGACACCGTAAACCTTGGAGCAGGAACCGATCAGATCGAGCTGCGGGGCATCTACACGCGGTACGAATTGAGCTTTGACGGCTCCAGCGTTGGAAACGGCAGCGCGTTGTCAGCTGCGAACCCTGCCGCAAACGCAGTATCGATCACATCGTACGACATATACTCCGGTATCACGTATGCAAACGGAAGCGCCGATGACGAAGGCACGGTGTTCACTGCTGAAGCAGGATACCTGAGATTTAACGACGGCACGTCCTCTGCAGAATATAACGGCTTGTATCTAGGGTCGGCCGGAGATGACGTCTTTGGCTTCACCGGCGACGCCGGCGCTTGGTACATGAACGGTGGTAGTGGAAACGACACCCTCCTTTCCAGTTCTGGCGGCGGGATAACTCGTGGCGGTGACGGGAATGACACCATTCGCGGCTACGGTCTTGTGCTCGGTGATGCCGGCTCCGACACCTTTGTTTATGACGCCACAAGTTCTTACAGCGGCGCCACCATCGGCGACTTCACGCGGGGCGAGGACAAAATGGATCTAAGCGCGCTTGATATAGACTACAATAATCTATCATTTATCCGGGCTGAAAACTACTTAGTCGTTTTTGTGGTAGACGATGCTGGGAACTATACCGGGCAGGGTTTCGCCGCGAAAGATGTTCCTTTCCTTTTGGAAAGCGACTTCCTGTTCTAGAGGCTTCAACGGAGCGGGGTGAAAGCCCCGCTCCGGACGCCGCTCGATTAACAGTCGAGAGGAAAGGTCGCGTTTACAGTGTCGGCTATCACATATTCTCGTTCTACCCCCTCACGGTAGTCTGCTGCGTCCAGAAGTTTGTCATAACGCCGTCCGGCCGGGCGCAGCGGCACGGGGAGGGCCGCCGGCGCGCTGCCACGCGTCGAGCGCTGAATAGAACAAACGCGGAACATAGGGTATAAGCAACGTCGCTCGATTCGGAGGATGACGCGGTGCCTGAGCAGATGATGCAGATGTTCGAAGCCAAGCAGCCGTTCGGCGCCTGGCTCATCAATCAGCGGAAGCGGGGAGGGTGGCTCGGTGACTTCGCGCTTGCCGCGTCGGCCGACAGCCGATTCCCGCGCAACGGCGACGTCGAGGCGGTGAAGGGCTGGCTCAGCACCAAGATGGCCAGCGGCGACGACTGGGCGGCGCTCGACGACGCCGAGACCGACTGGCTGTGCATCTGATGTCGGGCGAGCCCCGGACTGTCGTCCAGCGGAAGGCGGAAGAGCAGGGCACGTCGCTGCACGCGCTGTCGCTGAAGATCGGCCGTAATGCCGCCTACCTGCATCAGTGGGTGCATCGGCGATCGCCCAAGCGGCTGCCGGACAACGATCGCCTGCATCTCGCGATGGCGCTCAACATCGACGAGCGGCTGCTCGGCGCGCGCGATCCGTGGAGCCCGCCGGTATAAGGGAGGCCGATCGCGACAAGCTGATTGATCTTATCTAAGCGGAAGGCCACATGTCCGCACGAAGCTCCGCCGGGACCGAGTAGCCGCGCTTGAGCAGGCGGACGATCATGTCCTCATAAGCTTTGATCGGGCTCTCGCCCCATGGCTTCGGATCGGCAATCGTGTAGCTCGCCCAGTATCCCTCGAGGACGCTTCGGTCCTGCAGGTGAGGGTAAAGCGCCCGTAGCGCGAGCCGCACCGCCTCTACCGGCACAGACGGCCGCGATCCGCTAAACGATGCGCGCTTCAGAATATGCAGGGCCAACTCGATGGTGATCATCGCCGCGCGGCGCCGGCGAAGCTCCGGCAGGCCCTGACCGAACGCTTCGATCTGCACCTTTACGTCGTAGCTGGCACACTGCGGACACCTCAGCTCCCGGCATATTACGGCCCAGTCGCTGGACTCGCCGATGCCGCGGCGCATGATGAACTCCTCTCGATCGAGGAGCGTCCTGCGCTTACACTCGCGGCAGGTGACCCGGATCGCTCCCTCGACCTTGCGCAGGTCGTATATCGTTTTCGGCGGCCCAACCACGCCCGCGACGATAGCGGAACAGAGCGGGAACGTAAGGGCTGGCGGATGTCGTTATCTCGCGTCATGCACGAATGATTCGGGGTGCCGCTGGGTGAGTTATCCACGGCTTCCACATCGGCGAGCGGAAACCCGACTCCGGCGGTTCGCGTCGGTTCGGGATGGCTACAGTAGTTGCCCCAACCACTAGCTAGGAGATCCGCGATCTGCTCGCGCACCTCCTAGCTGGGGTGACGGACGCAAGCGAAGCGACTTGGCGCCGGCGGATCGGCGCGATCGAGCGCTACCCGACATGGAAGTACGTGCGGTTCAACTGGGGCGTCACGGCCAGCAAGAGCGCTGCTGAGCGGCAAGCTATTGAGAAGGCAGTTGAGATCGTCCGAGCCGAGCACCCCTACATCAATGACCCGTTCCCGACGGACGTCGACTGGTTGCGCCGGTGACTTGCGCGCGCTGCTCCGCGGGCCGATGGTTCGCCATGGCAGCGCGAGGACAGATCGATGGACGAGGAACTGCAGACCGCGATCGAACGGCTTCACGTCTTCAGCCAGTCGTGGAATGACGATGATCTCGTCGACGAGGTTGGCCACCTTACTGGCAAGGATCTCCGCCTTGTGGTCGAGCATCTACGCGGGACAGAAGCGGCTACCGCCACCGGCATCACCGACTAGCCGTTTACCCGCATCAGCTGCGCCGGGTAGGGCGCCACCAGCTGCATCGCCTCCTCGATCGGCGCGCGCAGCCACGTCTCCTCATCCTCATCATGCAGCAGCACCGGCATCGCCTTTGGATGGATCGGCGCAACCAGTGAGTTCGGCTCGGTCGTCAGGAACGCGAACACGGCGCCGCCCTCGGCCGGGCGCCAGATCCCGGCGAAGCTGACGATCGGCCGGCTGGGCACGTCGAACCAGTGCAGTGGCAGCTTGCCGTCAGCGTCACGGGTCTGCCCGTATTCGCTGAAAACGGTGAACGGCACCAGGCAGCGGCGCTCCGGCTTCGCGAGCGCGCTCCTCCAGAACGGCGACGTGTAGTTGCGCACGTTCGTCACCTTCTTGTCGATGAGCAGCGGCTTGCCCGTCTCTTTGTCCTTCCGCTTGCCCGGCACCTTGTGCGGAAAGCCCCAACTCATCGTGTCGAGCTTGCGCGCGCCGTCCGCCTCGCGGACGACATACGCCGGCTTGTCTGGGAACAGCTCGGGTGGCGGGATCGTCAGATCGTCAGGGTAGGGCGCGACGATGCCGTAGCGGCCGGCGAGCTCGGCTTGCTTCGCTGTCATGCGGTAGCGGTTGCACATCGATCAAGCATGACGATGCGAAGAGCGCATGGAAAGGCAGGTCTGATTGATCGGTTGCATCGCTAACTGTGGATCAACTTCTGCGCGGTAGGGCCGTTGCGGCCGCAAGGAGGCAAAGCTAACGTGAGTTAAAGCTGCGTTGAACAGCTGGGGGAGGCGAGTGATGGGCGACGGCAAAAGCTACGTGACGGCCGGTACGCGGATCCACCGTGGGTTGCTTGCCGCTATGTCGGCCGTGGCACTCTTCTGGTCGGCGGTTATCGCCGAAGGGCTATCGTTGGCTCATCTTCTTTGACACCAGGCAAGCAGGCGTCTGAATAGCTTCCGCTTGTCCAGATCGAGTCGGCGCAGGCCCACAGCCGATTGTTTCCGTTGATCCGGTTGTTGCCGCGCTCGACGGCCCCGATCGCTTCCGCCAGTCGCTCGTAGACCTCCTCAAGCACGTTCCGACTGATCGTCACCTCGTCTCCGACGCGCGGCGTCGCGGTCAGCGGCTTCAGCCGCTCGGTGCGCGTGAGATCAGTCGGGCGCGCCGGCAGCGCCGGCCGCTCGGTTCGCACGCGCGACGCTTTCGTTGAGGCGGTCGCGCACGCGGTCGACAGGAGCGGCAGGGAGAGGGCGAGAATCAGCGCCGACAGGCACCGGTACGGCTGGGATCGCGTCGAACGCATCGCGGATGTCCTTTGTCACGAGATCGATGTTGATGTTGGCGTCGCGGTTGGCCCTAGCCGCCACCCCCACACCGTCCGTCTCACCGGACCCTGCGGGAGAGGAAGCATGAGCGCGGCCGAAACCGTGGCCGCCGCGATTGCCCGCGCCAAACCATTCATTGATGACGGGCCTATCGACGAAAATGCTTGGCTGCCTTCCGAGCTTCTAACGATCGGTTTCGCCATGATTGAAACAGGCCGGGGAGGCATGGAAGCGGCCGTGGCCTTCGTGGACAGTATGCTTGCCGAGGCGCGCGACCGATATGCGGCGGGTTTTTGGGCGAACCCGTTCATGGAGCCGGTGCGCGTTCGCGTAGGCCGGTCATCACAAGAGGATCGGCAATCGTGACCGCCGCATACCCGCTCCATTGGCCAGACGGGCTGGCGCGAACGAAGAACCGCGCCACGTCGCAGTTCAAGACGCAGCTGTCCGCGGCGCTGACGAACGTGCGCAAGTCACTCGAGGCGTTCGGCCGCGACAGCGGAAAGGCGGTGACAGGCATAGTGCTGTCGTCGAACGTCACGCTGGGCGAGAACACGCCGGCCGATTCCGGCGTCGCCGCCTGGTTCGTCTGGGATGGCGAGCAGCGTTGCATAGCCGTCGATCGCTACCCGAAGGTGCAGGACAACCTTCAGGCCATTCATCACATCGTTGAGGCGCGCCGTACGGAAATGCGCCACGGCGGGCTTCACGTCGTCCGGCAGACGTTCAAGGGCTTCGTCGCGCTGCCGGCGCCCGCCGCCGGCCAATGGCGCTCGTTCTTCGGCTTTGGTGAGACCGAGCCGGTCGGCATGAGTGAGGTTGAGGGGCGCTTCCGCTCCAAAGCCGCGACGGCCCACCCGGATAAGGGTGGTAGCGAGACGGCGATGATGGAGCTCAACGCTATGCGCGCCGCGGCGAAGCGGGAGCTCGCCTGATGACGGCCGGCGTTAGCGAAAAGAGAACTGACGTGACGAGCCCCCGGCGGCGCGACAATCTGCTGCGCCTTCGTGGTCAGCATCAACGCGCGCGCCGGAGTGCCGATGCAGGCGACGCGCGCGTGTTTCGAAAGGATCAGCGGTGCCGGCGGTAGTGGCGCGGCGCGCGGTGATGCCGCGGACCGCGGTAATCACGATAGGCACGGGCGTAGCGCGGCCGATCGTAGCGGCGATAGCTGCGGTACCCGCGCGAGCCACGGTAGTTGCGGTAGTTCCGGTAGCCGCGATTGCCACGGTAGCTCGGGTACCCGCGACGCTGATTGCTGTAGCGACGACCGCGATCGCGATCGTAGCCACGATCCGACCGGTAGGACTGGGCCTGTGCCTCTGTCGGCGCGGCGACGCTTACGCCCAACCCCGTGAGGACCATCGCCAAGGCGGCGAAGAAGCCCATCAGCTTTTTACGCATGAACATATCTCCCGGCGCTCTGCGCGCATGGGGAACCTAACTGCTCGCCGCCGGACATTGATCCGGGCCGGAGCGGACCTGCCTTCGAACGGACTTCGTAATGCCTGCTGACTTGCCGCCCCCATTCGTCTGTCAGGTCGTGAAGGTGCACGACGGCGATGGTCCGCTTTGGTGCGCGAACGGCCGCAAGGTGCGGGTCGCGGGCGTGCAAGCGCCGGACTACGAGAACGCCGAGCCATGCCGCCGCCGGAAGGCAGCCTACGTGTGCGATGACGCGGAGGCACGCGCGAGCCAGCGCATCGCTGCCCGCCTCACGCTCAACAAGCGCCTGACCTGCCAGCCGGTCGATCGCAGCTACACGCGAGTCGTAGCCCGCTGCACGCTGCCGGACGGTCGATCGCTGACCTGCGCGCTGCTCGCCGCCGGCGCCGCGACGCGCTGGGATAGCTACTGGCGCCGCTACAAGATGGGGGAGTGCCGCTGATGGGACTGGCGCTGAGCCGCCTTCCTGATTGGCCGGCCGGCATGAACCGCGAGATGGCGCTCGCTTATACTGGCGTCGCCGACGGGCAACTGCGTGAGTGGGAGCGCCGCGGCGTGGTGCGCTTTCGTCAGCGCGGACCGCGCGGCGCCGCAATCGCGCCGCGTGCAGATCTCGACAAAGCGCTCGCAACGCTGTTCGGCGCCGCCGACGGCGACGACCCGATCGAGTTCGACTGATGGCTCGGCCACGCGGATGGGTGCGCCTGCCGGCCTACGTGAGGGCAACGAAGCGGGCAGGGGGCGAGGTCGCCTATTATTGGGAGTTGCCCCCGTGGGCGCGTCCTGTGCGCAATCCAGACGGTACGGTCACGCCTGCGCTCCGTGATGGCCGCCGACACGCGCTGACGAACACATCGCTTGGTACCGACCTAGCCGCCGCGATGGCCAAGGCGGAAGCGCTCAACCAAGCGCTCGCGCACTGGCGCACCGGTGAGGGCGGCGACGCCATGGCGAGGGGCACTGTCGAGTGGCTGTTCGCCTGGTACCGCGAGCAGGCGCGCTTCAAGAAGAACGCAGCCAAGACGCGCAGCGACTACCGCAGGCTCATGGACATGCTCGCGGTGTTCGAGACGAAGGCCGGATCGCCGCCGCTCGGCAAACGTATGGCAGCCAAGGTCGACGCCAGCGTCGCAGACAAGCTCTATGCGAAGCTGCGCCTCCGCGGCGAACGCCAGGCTACCTACGCGATGCAGGTGTGCCGCCTCGTCTGGACGTGGGCAGTTCGGCACCACCGCGTCACCGGGGTGAAAGAGAACCCGTTCGCAGGCATGGGGCTCAAGAGCACCTCAGTGAAGGGAAACCGCGCGACGTCGCGCGCGGAGTACGACCTCTACCGCGCTACGGCCCGCAAGATGGGCTTCCAGTCGATGGCTACGGCCGCAGCTTTGTCGTTCGAATGTTGTCAGCGCGTCTGGGACGCTTTCGGCTTCGCCGATTCGGACGGGCAGGAGCACCGCGGCATCGAATGGGCTGGGTACGAGCCCGGCAAGCAGATCGCCCTCGTGCAGTCGAAGACGGGCAACAACGTCGTGCTGCCACTCACGATCGCCGTCGGTGGCGAGCTGGTGCGTCTCTATCCCGACCTGGAGGACGAGCTCGAGCGCACGCCGCGCACGGCCAGCGTCATCGTCGTCGAGGAGCGCAGCGGTGAGAAGTACAAGGAGCGTCGCATGTCATCCGTCCATCGCGCGATCTGCGAGAAGGCTGGGCTGCCGAAGGATATGACATTCACCGGCTTCCGGCACGGCGGCATCACCGAGGTCGGATCCGTCAGCGCTGACGTGCGCCCGATCTCAGGCCACGCAACGCTAGATGTCACTCGGATCTACAACAAGGCAACGGCCGACAAAGCGCGCGAGATCGCCGTCGCCCGGCGTGCTCATATCGCTGCTTTAGGCGGCGATTTGTCGGAAAACGTATCGGAACATGTCGAATAGACGCACCGCGCCCATCGAAGAAAATGGCTGTTTTCTGCGATGGAGGGTGGTGGACGCACTTGGGCTCGAACCAAGGACCCGCTGATTAAGAGTCAGCTGCTCTACCAACTGAGCTATGCGTCCGTGACCGGGAGGGCTGCTGCCCGCGATCGGGAGGCGCCGGGTACCATCGTTGGCGCACGATGCAAGCACTTTTTGTGCTTAGCGGCGCCGTTCGCCGCGATTTGCCCGATCGATCGACATCAGGATGCCGAGGCAGAGGAACGTCGTCATCTGCGCCGAGCCGCCGAAACTGACGAGCGGGAGCGGGATGCCGACGACCGGCGCTAGGCCCATCACCATCATCAGATTGATCGCGACGTAGAAGAAAATCGTCGTCGCGAGCCCCGCGGCGGCGAGCTTCGCGAAGCGGCTCCGCGCACGCATTCCGACGTCGACGCCCCAGCGGATGACCAGTAGATACGCGCCAATGATGAAAAGGCCGCCGAGCAGGCCCCATTCCTCCGCCATCGTCGCGAACACGAAATCTGTATGTCCCTCAGGCAGATAATCGAGGTGGCTCTGCGTGCCGTTGAGGAAGCCCTTGCCCGTGACGCCGCCGGAGCCGATCGCGATCTTCGACTGGCTGATATGGTATCCGGTGCCGAGCGGATCGCTTTCCGGATCCATGAAGATGAGCACGCGGTTGCGCTGATAATCGTGCAGCGCGAAGTTGACGGCGAGCGGAATGCAAACCGCGAGTGCGAGCCCGCCGCCGACGAACAGGCGCAGCGGGATGCCTGCGAGGAACATGACGGTGAGGCCGCCGGCAGTGATCATCAGCGCGGTGCCGAGATCGGGCTGGAGCATCACCAGCGCTGCCGGAAGCCCGATCAGCAGGGCGGCGGGCCAGATCGCGCCGAATCGCCGGGTCTCGTTCGGCGGCAGCATGTCGTAGAAGCGCGCGCAGGCTAGGACGATCGCCGGCTTCATGATTTCCGACGGCTGCAATCGAATGAAGCCGAGGTCGAGCCAGCGCTGGCTGCCGCCGCGCACCGCGCCGAGCAGCTCGACCGCGAACAGCATCACCACGATCACGACGTATGCGGGGAGGGCGCCCTGCCGCCATACGTCCTCGCGCACACGCGACAGCGCGATCGCGCCGACGAAGAAGACGAGGAAGCGAACACCCTGCGAGAGCGCCCAGGGGCGCAGATTGCCACCGGCTGCCGAGAACAGCACGACGAGGCCGAAACCGGCGATGCCGATGACCAGCAGCAGCATACGCCACGGCAGTGCCGCCAGCGGGGCGGGGATGATCGAGGGGCGGCTCATAGCGGGTCCGATGGCTCGGTGGTGCCGACGCTTGCGGGCCCCGCACCGTTGGCGATATCGCTGACGGTGGCTTCCTGCGTAGCGTTGGAGGCGTCGGTCGCGTTCTCGACCGCGGGCGCGCTGGTCGGTGCGGGCGCATCGGTCTCGGTCGCGGCGGCTTGCGCGGGGGGCGGTGCCTCGGTGGCGGCGCGATAGGCCGCCTCCTGTGCTGCCATGCGCGTGCGGATGTCGCCGCCCCACGTCGGCTCGACCTCTTCGAGCGATTTCAGCGCGCGCGGCTTGTCGAACAGATAGGTCATGATGTCGCGGCCAATCAGGGGCGTATCGAGATTGCGTACCGTATGGCCGTTGTGTTCTAGCACCACGGCGGCGGCGTAGCGCGGCTTGTCGGCGGGGGCGAAGCAGACGAACAGCGCGTGATCGCGCAGTTTGAACGGCAATTGCGCATTGCCGAGCACGCCCGAGCGTCGCTCCGCCATCGTGATCCGGCGAACCTGCGCGGTGCCTGTCTTCGCTGCGAGCTGGATACCCGGAACCTGGAGCCGCGAGGCGCCGCCCGTTCCGCCGCCGTTGACGACCTTCCACATCCCTTCGCGGACAATGCGCAGGTTCTCCTCGTCGTAAGGCAGCGGCGGCGCCGCACGCGGGATGCGATCCATCAGCAGGCTTGGCTTGAGCATCCGGCCCGAACCGAGACGCATTGCCATGACGGCGAGCTGCAGCGGATTGGCGAGAACATAGCCCTGGCCGATCGACGCGTTGAGCGAATCGGCCACCGTCCAGTTCGTCTTGTATTTCCGCTGCTTCCAGGCGCTGTCGGGCACCGTGCCGTAGCGCTGGGTAGAGAACGGCAGGTCGAACTTCTCGCCTAGCCCGACGGCGCGCGCAATCGGCGCGATGCGATCGTAGCCGAGCCGCCTGACCATCTCGTAGAAATAGATGTCGCAACTCTGCGCGATTGCCCCGCGCAGGTCGAGCGGTCCATGGCCGCGCCGTTTGTGGCAGTGGAACACGCCGGTGCCGACACGCATCGCGCCGCTGCAATAGACCCGATCATTCGGATCGACACCGGCTTCGAGCAGCGCGAGCCCGTTCATCGGCTTGACGGTCGATCCCGGTGGATATAGCCCCTGCGTTACCTTGTTCATCAGCGGCACGTGATCGTCGCCAGACAGCATCTTCCACTCGAAATGGCTGATGCCGTCCGAGAAGCTGTTGGGATCGTACGCCGGCATCGAGACCATGCAGAGCATCTCGCCCGTCTGACAGTCGAACACGACGGCGGAGCCCGAGTTGGTGCCCAGCCGCCGCGCAGCATATTCCTGCAGGCCGACGTCAATTGTCAGCCGCTGAGACTTGCCCGGCACATCCGGCCGGGTAGCGAGTTCGGCCACCAGCTTGCCGCGAGCGGTCACTTCGATCCGCTTCGCACCGGGTTTGCCGCGCAATTCAGTTTCTAACGTCTTCTCAAGCCCGTCCTTGCCGAGCTTGAAACCGGGTGTCAGCAGCAGCGGGTCGCGCGTCTTGCTGAACTGCTCCGCGGTCGCGCCGCCGACATAGCCGGTGAGGTGCGCGACCGCGGCGCCTGCCGGATAGTTGCGCGCGAAGCCGCGGGTCGGTGCGACCCCCGGCAATTCAGGCTGGCGGACCTGGACCGCGGCGAAGCGTTCCCAGCTGACGTTTTCGGTCACCTTGACCGGCTGAAACCCGACGGCGTGCTTCAGATCCGCGCGGATACGCAGGATATCCTCGTCGCTTAGCGCGAGCAGCTGGCGCAACGTCGCAAGCGTCTTCTCCTCGTCGACGATCCGGTCGGGGATCAGGTCTACGCGGAAGTCGGTGCGATTATCCGCGATTGGATGCCCGTGGCGGTCGAGCAGCCACCCGCGCCGCGGCGGGATCAGCGTCATGTTGACGCGATTGCTCTCGCTGAGGAGATTGTAGCGCTCGTTCTCGGCGATCGAGAGCCACGCCATGCGCCCCGCGAGCAGCCCGCCGACACCGAGCTGCGCCGCGCCGAGCAGCCATGCGCGACGCGAGAAGGTGTAGCCCTGTTGCGCCTCCGTGGCGATCCGCGGCGGCCGCTTCATTCGGCGACCCGCTTGCGATCGATCCACGCTACGACGCGCGCGGCAAGGGGGAAGAGCAGGGCAGTCACCACGATCTGGATCAATAGCACGCCATCGACGTGCGCGCCGAGCGGCGTCGCGAATACCCGCCCGCCGATCAGGCAGAAGGCGCTGATCGCTGCGGCAATCAGCCAGTCCTGCACGAAACCGCGCACCAGCGTGCGCTGATCGAACAGGTCGATGAGGAAGAAGCTGAGCGTCCACAGCAGCATCGCGCTGCCGAGCGGCTGCCCGCTAAGGCAATCGTCGAACAGGCCGAGCAGCGCCGGCGCCCAGCGCCGCAGTGACAGCGGTGCGAGCAGCCGCCAGGCCAGCAGCATCAACAGGCCGCAGGGCGGAAGCAGCGGCAACGTCGCGCCGACCGGGATGATCGTCACCAAGGAGCCCGCCATCACGCTTATCCACGGCAGCGCGCGCGCGCGGGCGGGGGGCAGGGGCGTCTGGAACGCCTTGCGCGCGACGATCACGGCGTGGCGCCTGCCGGGGGCGTGGGGGCTTTTTCAGGCGGCGGCGGGGGTGGTGGAGGGGGGAGGAAGGGGGCGCTGACGATTGCGAAGTCGAAGGTGTCGGGATGTGCGAAGGGGGTGGCGGGCGCACTGTCCGATCCCGCGCGATCGACGCGCGCGACGAGGACGCCAGGCGCGAAGATGCCGCCGGTTCCCGAAGTGATGAAGCGGTCGCCCGGCTTGAACGAAGCATTCGCGGTGCCGACCGAGCGGATCTCGACGGTGCCGTCACCGCGGCCGGCCGCGAGCGCGGGAAGCCCGTCGCCGATTCGGCGGACGGGAATGACGCTCTCCGCATCGGTGGCGAGCAGGACGCGCGCGCTGTTCGGCCCGGTCTCGATGACGCGGCCGATCAGCCCGTCGGGGCCGCGCACCGGCATACCCGGCCGCACGCCCTGCCAGCGGCCGGCGTTGAGCACCCCGAAGCGCCGCGTGCTAGACGCGGTCGAACTGACGATACGCGCCGTCGCGACGATCTGCGGCGTCGCCTCGCGCAGCTTGAGCAGTCCGCGCAGGCGACGGTTGTCGCGCACAAAGATCCGCGCCTGGACGAGGGCATCGTGCGTCCGTGCCACTTCCGCGCGCAGCGCTGCATTCTCGCCGTGGACGCGGAAATAGGTACCGATCGTCTCCGGTATCGCGGCGATCCCGCGAACGACGCTGCCAGCGCCGCTGGAAACCGGCGCGGTCAACTCGCTGGTGGCGGCGCGCAGCGCGGCAAACGCGGGCGGATTGAATTGCGACAGGACGAGCAGCACCGTTCCCACGACCGCACCGGCGATCGCGAGAATGTAGCTCAAGAAGAGCGAATATTGCGCCCGTCGCGAGAAACCCGGGCGCCGGTCCCGCGACGACGCCATGCGTAGGTCTCCGATCAGCCGCTCTGCAGGACGCCGCGGTAGAGCGGATCCTCGAGCGCGCGCCCGGTACCGAGCGCGACGCAGGTGAGCGGGTCTTCCGCCACCGTGACGGGCAGGCCGGTCTCATCACGAAGCACCTCGTCGAGCCCCTGCAGCAGCGCGCCGCCGCCGGTCAGCACGATGCCTTGATCGACGATGTCGGCGGCAAGCTCGGGTGCGGTATTCTCGAGCGCGACGCGCACGCCCTCGACGATCGTCGCTACCGGCTCGGACAGCGCCTCGGCGATCTGCCCCTGGTTGATCTGGATTTCCTTAGGCACACCGTTGACCAGATCGCGGCCCTTGATGTGGATCGTCACGCCGATTCCGTCGAGCGGCGGCTTGGCGATGCCGACTTCCTGCTTGATGCGCTCCGCCGTCGCCTCGCCGATCAGCAGGTTGTGATTTCGACGCACGTAACTGACGATCGCCTCGTCCATCTTGTCGCCGCCGGTGCGCACGCTGGTGGTGTAGGCAAGGCCGCGCAGCGACAGCACGGCAACCTCGGTCGTGCCGCCGCCGATGTCGACCACCATGCTGCCGATCGGCTCCGTCACCGGCATGTCGGCACCGATCGCCGCGGCCATCGGCTCCTCGATCAGCCACACCTGGCTGGCGCCGGCGTTCGACGCCGCGTCACGGATCGCGCGCCGCTCGACCTTGGTCGAGCCCGACGGCACGCAGATTACGATCTCCGGCCAGCGCATGAACTTGCGCTGCCCGTGCACCTTGCGGATGAAGTGCTTGATCATCTCCTCGGCGACGTCGATGTCGGCGATCACGCCGTCGCGCAGCGGACGGATCGCCTCGATCGAGCCGGGCGTCTTGCCCATCATCAGCTTGGCGTCCTCGCCGACGGCCTTGACCTTCTTGATCCCGTTCACCGTTTCGACGGCGACCACCGACGGCTCGTTGAGCACGATGCCGCGGCCGCGCAGATACACCAGCGTGTTCGCGGTCCCGAGGTCGATCGCCATGTCGTGCGACATGAACTTGAAGTAACGCGAGAAGGCCATGTTCAGATAGATTCCGTCCCCGAATCGCCAGAGGCGATTACGCCACATTCATCCCGCGGCCTCGGCCGCAAGTCGCTTCTTGGGCGGGTATCGCTGCTATCACGGGGTCGCGGGATGGCGCCGATTGGGCTAGGGCACCGGCCGTGTCAATACGCCGCCTGCCCGAACAACTGGTCAACCGCATCGCTGCCGGTGAAGTGGTCGAAAGACCGGCCAGCGCGTTGAAGGAGCTGGTCGAGAATGCGATCGACGCCGGCGCGACGCGGATCGCCGTGCGGCTGTCCGACGGGGGAATCGGACGGATCGAGGTGGTCGACGATGGCTGCGGCATGGCGCCCGCCGACATGGCACTCGCGCTCGAACGCCATGCGACGTCGAAGCTGCCGACGGACGATATCGACGCGGTGGCGACGATGGGCTTTCGCGGCGAGGCGCTGCCGTCGATCGCGAGCGTTGCGCGGCTGACGCTCGAAAGCCGGGTGCGAGGTGCCGACGGCTGGTCGCGCATCGTCGACAACGGCGAGCTCGTCGCGGAAGGTCCGGCCGCGCTGCCGCCGGGGACACGAATCCTGGTGGAGGATCTGTTCGCGCGCGTGCCCGCGCGGCGCAAGTTCCTGCGCTCGACACGCAGTGAGTATGCCGCGTGCCTCGATGCGGTGCGCCGGCTGGCGATGGCGCGGCCCGACATCGTCTTCACGCTCGAGCATGACGGGCGGCGCGCGCTGGCGGCGATGCAATCGGAAGATCGGCCGGCACGCGTCGCGGCGCTGACCGACCGCAACCTGCGCGACAATGCGGTGGCGATCGATCTTGAGCGCGCGACCGACGCAGGTGTTGTGGTGCTCGGCGGCGTCGCCGGCCTGCCGACGTTCCACCGGGGCGTGGCGGATCACCAATATTTGTTCGTCAACGGGCGTCCTGTGAAGGATCGCCTGCTGATCGGCGCGATCCGCGGCGCCTACGCCGAGATGATGCCGCGCGATCGGCACGCGGTGGTGGCGCTGTTCCTCGACGTGCCGCCCGCGCTGGTCGACGTGAACGTGCACCCGGCGAAGACCGAAGTGCGCTTCCGCGACCCCGCGATGATCCGCGGTATGATCGTGAGCGGGTTGCGCCGCGCGCTCGACGCGGCGGGGCACCGTGTCGCGCATCGGGCACCAGCGGATGTGCTCGCGATGTTTCAGGCCGAGCCGATCGGCGCCGGCGGGGAAGCGCCGGGCAGCTGGCCAACCCCTCCCGGTGGCGCCTCATTCGAACCTGGCGAGGCGTTTCCCGCCGCATCGTTCGGTGCCGCGGTGCACGAGCGCCGACCGAGCTTCTTCGCGCCCCCGCCGCAGGCACGTGCCGAGCCGGCTTGGGCGCCGCCGCCGGCGGGCGTCGCGCATCCCCTGGGCGTCGCGCGTGGACAGGTGGCGAAGACCTATATCGTCGCCGAGGCAGAGGACGGGCTGGTGATCGTCGATCAGCATGCGGCGCACGAGCGGCTGGTACTGGAACGGATGCGCGCCGCGCTTGCGGACGGGCGCGTCGCAAGCCAGGCGCTGCTTATTCCGGAAGTGGTCGAGCTCGACGAGCCGGCGTGCGACCGGCTCGACGGGCGGCTGGCGGAGCTCGCCGATCTCGGGCTCGAGATGGAGCGGTTCGGGCCGCGCGCGATGCTGGTCCGCGCAACGCCCGCGCTGCTCGGCGGGGGTGATCCGTCGGGGCTGGTCGTCGATCTGGCGGACGAACTGGCCGCCTACGATGACGCGCTGTCGCTGCGCGAGCGGCTTGACGCTGTCGCGGGAACGATGGCGTGCCACGGCTCGGTTCGTGCCGGGCGGGTACTGTCGGTCGCCGAGATGAACGCGCTGCTGCGCGAGATGGAGGCCACCCCGCACTCGGGCCAGTGCAATCACGGCCGCCCGACGTGGGTCAAACTGGCACTGGGCGATGTGGAGCGGCTGTTCGGGCGGCGTTGAGCGCGACGGACAAGCTAAGTCGTTCAGCTTACGCGGAAACCTTTGCAGATCACGGCGTTCGTCGCGCAACGTTCCTGCAAGGCGCTCGCATGAAGCACATCGTACCGCTCGTCTTCGCCCTGATCCCGTTTTGCGCCGTCGTCGGCGCTTGCGTGGCTGTGCCGTAAGCTGACTGGAGCACTGCTGCCGCACGGTAGAAAGCGAAAGGCCCGCCCGGCATGATTGCCGGGCGGGCCTTGTCGTTGCGGTCGGTGTCGTCGAACCGGAGGGCGATCAGCCCTGCGCCGGCTCCTGACGATCGTCGCGCTCGTCGGCGCTCGCGCCTGGCTCCGCGTTCGGATCGAACGCCTCGACGAAGCCGCCCTGGTCACGGCCTTCCTCGAAGACCTGCGCCATGACGTCGACGCCCTTCGCCTGCATCTCGGCCTCTTCAGGCGAGCGCGCGATGTTGACCTTCACGTTCACCGCCACCTCGGGGTGAAGCGCGACCTTCACGTCGTACAGGCCGATCGCCTTGATCGGCTTGTCGAGCACGATCGACGACTTGGCGACCTTGTGGCCGGCCTCGTTCAGCGCCTCGACCAGATCGCGCACCGCGACCGAGCCGTAGAGCTGACCGACGTTCGACGCCTGGCGAATGATCGTGACCGACGCGTCCTTGAAGGACTTCGCCTCGATCTCGGCTTCGCCGCGACGGTTGGCGTTGTCGGCTTCGATGCGGGCGCGGTTGGCCTCGAACACCTTGCGGTTCGATTCGTTGGCGCGCAGCGCCTTCTTGTTCGGCAACAGGTAGTTGCGGGCGAAGCCGTCCTTCACCTTCACCACGTCGCCGATGGCGCCGAGCTTCTCGACGCGCTCAAGCAGAATGACGTCCATCTGCTTCTCTCCTTACTTAACGACGTAGGGCAGCAGGCCCAGGTGACGGGCGCGCTTGATCGCCTGGGCGAGCTCGCGCTGCTTCTTGGCGCTCACCGAGGTGATGCGCGACGGCACGATCTTGCCACGCTCGGACACGAAGCCCTGCAGCAGGCGCACGTCCTTGTAATCGATCCGGGGCGCGTCCTTCGCGGAGAAGGGGCAGCTCTTGCGGCGGCGGAAGAAGGGGCGGGCCATTATGCGTTCTCCTCTTCGCGGCGGCGACCACGCTCGCGATCGCGCTCCTGCTTGCGCATCATCACCGACGGGCCGGCCTCATGCTCGTCGACCTTGACGGTCATGTAGCGGATCACGTCCTCACTGATCGAATGCTGACGCTCGATCTCAGCGACGGTGTCGCCCGGCGCGTCGAACTCGATCATCACGTAATGCGCCTTGCGGTTCTTCGCCATGCGATACGCCATCGACCGCAGACCCCAGGTCTCGGTCTTGACGACCTTGCCCTTGTGATCGGTGACGATCTTGCCGACGGCTTCCGCCATCGTATCCACCTGCGCCTGTGCCAAGTCCTGGCGCGCAAGGAACACGTGCTCGTACAGAGCCATGTACTTGTCCTTCCTTGGCCGATCGCTGACATGGCCCCGTGCCATGCCCCTCCGGCTGTCGTCCTCAAACGGCAAAGGGCGGGGAGACGCTGCTCCCCGCCCGTGCTGCCGGCTCCCATACGCGGGGGCCAGGAAAATGCAAGCCTTAGCGCAGCGCGTTGGCGATGACGCTGAGGATCAGCCCGTTGTTGCCGATCAGCACCGCGTCGTTGCCCGAGCGGACCCACTGCTGCCCACGACGCGGCGCGTACAGGCGACGCTGGCGGTACTGGCGATAGTCAATCACGCGATAGTTGGTGGCGTAGCGCCGGTCGAAGCGCTGGCCCTTGCGCCAGGCGCGATAGTTGTTGCGGTTGACCGTCTGGCGCTTGACCACCGTCTTGCGCACTACCGTGCCGTTCGGCCGCTGCTTGATCGTTGTCACCGTCTCGCGGCGCTGTTGCGCCTCGGCGCTGGCGGCGATCATCGGCGTGGCGACGAGCGTGGCAGCGATTCCGGCCTGGATCAGCTTCTTGAACATGATGTGGCTCCTTGATGAACTCGATACTGGCGGCGCCGTGACCGCGGCGTCGAGAACCTATCTGGGCGCCGGTTGTATCCCGCGCGTGGCATGGACGCGGTCAAATGGTCGCGAATTGTCGCAATAGTCGCGTGGCGATGAACCGCGGTTCAGGAAGCAAGCATTTCTACACGCGCGGCTGGTACGCCGCTAACATGACGACGATGCATCACCCGACCCTCCAACCTGCGACATCTGATCGCCAGCGCCTTCGCCGCGGGGGCACGCGTCCTGTGTCGACCCGCATGTGGCTCACGATCGTGGCGGTGGCGATGCTGGCGTCGCTCTATGTCGGCTGGGTCGGATTCATCGCCTCGGACGATTCGCTCTATCATCAAGGCGCGATGCGCTGGCTGACCGATCCGCCGTTCGCCGGCAGCGATCACTGGTCGACGCGCTTTCCGCTGACGCTGACCTTCGCGGCGGTGCTGGCGACGCTGGGGCAGACTTACGTCGCGTTCGGCGTGACGGCGATCCTGTTCTATGTCGTGCTGGTGGCAGTCACGGCACGGTTCGCGAGGAGCGTCGCAGGCGCGCGCGCAGGCTGGATCGCGGCGCTGCTGACGGCGACGCTTCCCGTCGTGGTCAGCCATGCGACCACCGTCAGCGTCGACCTGCTCGAAGCGGCGGCGCTGCTGGCGGGGGCGCTGCTGGTCGGCCGCGCCGGGGATGATCGCGCCGGTTGGCTGCGCGCCGCGGCGGGCGGCGGCTTGTTCGGCGTCGCGATCCTGTGCCGAGAGACGAGCGTGCTCGCGCTCGCCATATTAGGCCCGCTGCTGCTGATCGGACGGCCGATCCCGCGCCGCGTGCTGATCGCCTGTGCCGTCGGTGCCGGCGCCGTGCTGATCGGCGAGGCGCTGTTCCAATATGCGATGACGGGCGATCCGCTGCGGCGCTACACGATCGCGTTCAATCACGACGAGCACATCGACCGCGCCGCCAACAAGGAAGGCAACTTCCTGCTGTGGCCGCCGATCGATCCGCTGCTGGTGCTGATGGTGAACGACGATTTCGGCCTGCTGTTCTGGCTCGCCGGTGCCGCGATCGCGGGCGGGACGTGGCGGTCGATCGATCCGTCTCGCCGCTGTCCGCTCGCCCTGCTCTTGTGCATGGCCGCGGCAGGATTTGTGCTGGTATCGGTGCTCTACTCGAAGCTGGTGCTCAACCCGCGCTATTTCATGCTGGCCGCGCTCGCCGCGATCGTCGTGCTCGCGATCTGGCTCGATCGGCTCGAGGCGCAATGGCGCACCCTGATCCTCGCCGCATTCGTCGCGAGCAACCTTTTGCTGATGAGCGTCGGCAACGCGCACCCGCGCTGGTCGATGGAGGCGCTGGTCGACGCTGCCGCACGGTATCCGGGGGAGACAGTGGCGGGCGAGGCGAGCGACGTGCGCCGTGCCGACCTGCCGATGGCGATCCTCGGCCAGACGAACCTTCGCGGGCTGCCGGCGGCGCCCGGCGGACTTGCGGTCGTGCCCGCAGATGCCGCGCCGACGCACGGCGTGATCGCGCGCTATCCTTCGCCGCCGACGCGGCTTGGCGCGCTCCTCCGCACGCTAGGGCTCGAACCGTTCGTTCCAGCGCCGATCGCACGCCGGATGTTCGCGCCCAGCCCGGAACAGGTGCTGATCCGCACGACGGGCGGTTGACCACGACGCATCGCCGCGCCTACCGCGCGCCTCTTTGCAATGGGAGAGGCCGGTGCGCGCGTTCATCTTTCCGGGTCAGGGCAGCCAGGCGGTCGGCATGGGCCAGGCGCTCGCCGCCGCCAGCCCGATCGCCCGCGAGGTATTGCAGGAAGTCGACGAAGCGCTCGGCCAGAACCTGTCGCGGCTGATGGCGGAAGGGCCGGCGGACGAGTTGACGCTGACCGAGAATGCACAGCCCGCGATCATGGCGAATGCCATCGCGACGCTGCGCGTGCTCGAGCGCGAGGGCGGCATTCGGTTGGCCGAGAAGGCCGACTTCGTGGCTGGCCATAGCCTTGGCGAATATACCGCGCTGTGCGCCGCGGGCGCGATCGACCTTGCGACGACGGCGCGGCTTCTGAAGCTGCGCGGGCAGGCGATGCAGGCCGCCGTGCCGGTGGGCGAGGGATCGATGGCGGCCCTGCTCGGCGCGGACCTTGCCAAGGCGCAGGCGATCGCGGAAGCGGCGAGCGAGGGCGACGTTTGTACCGTCGCGAACGACAACGATCCGACGCAGGTCGTGATCTCGGGTACGGCAGCGGCGATCGACCGCGCGATCGCGATCGCCAAGGATCACGGCGCTAAGCGCGGCATCAAGCTGCCGGTGTCGGCACCGTTCCACTGCCCGCTGATGCAGCCCGCCGCCGACGCGATGCGCGATGCGCTGGCGAAGGCGCGGATCGACGCGCCGCTCGTGCCCGTCTACGCCAACGTCAGCGCCGCGCCGGCGAGCGACCCCGACACGATCCGGCGGCTCTTGGTAGAGCAGGTGACGGGCATGGTGCGCTGGCGCGAATCGGTGCTGGCGATGGCCGAGGCCGGCACGGGGAGCTTCGTCGAATTCGGCGGCAAGGTGCTGGGACCGATGGTGAAGCGGATCGTGCCCGACGCCGAAGCGATCAGCGTCGTCACGATGGACGACGTCGAAGCGCTGCTGAAGGCGCTGTAATCCAAGCCTGCATCAAGGAGCATTAATGATGTTCGACCTTACGGGCATGACAGCGCTGGTGACGGGCGCGTCGGGCGGGATCGGATCGGCGATCGCGAAGGCGCTGGCGGCGCAGGGCGCGCGGCTCGCGGTATCGGGATCCAATGCCGAGAAGCTCGACGCGTTTCGCGATACGCTAAGCGGCGATCATGTTGCGTTGCCAACCAATCTCTCCGACTCAGCGTCGGTCGATGCGCTGGTGCCGGCGGCGGTCGCGGCGCTGGGCGGGCGGCTCGACATCCTCGTCAACAACGCCGGGGTGACGCGCGACAATCTGGCGATGCGGATGAAGGACGACGAATGGTCCGACGTGATCCGTATCAACCTTGAGGCCGCGTTCCGGCTGGTACGCGCCGCCGCCAAGCCGATGATGAAGCAGCGCTTCGGCCGCGTCGTCTCGATCACCTCGGTCGTCGGGCAGACGGGCAACCCGGGACAGGCCAACTATGCTGCGTCGAAAGCAGGGCTCGTCGGCATGTCCAAGGCGCTCGCGCAGGAACTGGCGAGCCGCGGCATTACCGTCAATTGCGTCGCCCCCGGCTTCATCCGCTCGGCGATGACCGACGTGCTGCCCGACGCGCAGAAGGCAGCTTTGCTCACCAAAATCCCCGCCGGTGATCTCGGCGCGGGCGAGGACATCGGCGCCGCGGTCGTCTACCTCGCATCGCGCGAGGCGGGGTATGTGACGGGTCAGACGCTGCACGTGAACGGCGGCATGGCGATGATCTGACAGGGATTTGATGGGGACCCACCAGGCGTTGATCGGGAACTGATCGGGATCAGATGCCCCGGCGGCGGGACCGAACCACCCTTGTCACGACACGAACCCCGTTCTACCTGCGTTCAGGAATACCAACCCCCCGATCGAAAGAGGGACTGATTTATGAGCGAGACCGCCGACCGCGTTAAGAAGATCGTCGTCGAGCATCTCGGCGTCGAGGCCGAAAAGGTCACCGAGGACGCCAGCTTCATCGACGATCTGGGTGCGGACAGCCTCGACATCGTCGAGCTGGTGATGGCGTTCGAGGAAGAGTTCGGCGTCGAGATCCCCGATGATGCCGCCGAGAAGATCACCACCGTGCGCGACGCGATCACCTATATCGACGAGCACAAGGGCTGATCCTCGGAAACGGGGCGTGCCGGCCGGCCGCCCCGGTCTGGATTTTGAACGGCTCCCCGTCCCCGGCTAGAGGGCGGGGGGCCGTTTCGTTTTCGATTGTACATGGAGTAGCGCGATGCGCCGCGTTGTCGTCACCGGTCTTGGCCTCGTCACCCCGCTGGGTGCGGACGTCGAGACAGCCTGGGCCAATATCATCGCCGGCAAGTCCGGCGCCGGCCCGATCACGCATTTCGACGCGAGCGAATACAAGTGCCGCATCGCGTGCGAGGTGAAGCCGGCGGATCACGCCTACGGCTTCGACCCGGGCAAGCGCGTCGACCACAAAATCCAGCGGCAGGTCGATCCGTTCATCGTATTCGGGATCGACGCGGCGGGCCAAGCGCTCGAGGACGCCGGGCTGACCGAGATGAGCGGGGCTGAGCGGCTGCGTGCGGGCTGCTCGATCGGATCGGGCATCGGCGGGCTGCCGGGGATCGCGAGCGAATCGATCGTACTGCACACCAAGGGGCCGGGCCGCGTCAGCCCGCACTTCGTCCACGGCCGGCTGATCAATCTCATCTCGGGGCAGGTCAGCATCAAATACGGGCTGATGGGTCCCAATCATGCGGTCGTGACCGCCTGCTCGACGGGCGCGCACTCGATCGGCGACGCCGCGCGAATGATCGCGATGGACGATGCCGACGTGATGCTGGCAGGCGGCGCGGAGGGCGCGATCTGTCCGCTCGGCATCGCCGGGTTCGCGCAGGCGCGCGCGCTCAGCACCAATTTCAATGACACGCCCGAGAAGGCGAGCCGTCCGTACGACCGCGACCGAGACGGCTTCGTGATGGGCGAGGGCGCAGGCGTCGTCGTGCTCGAGGAATATGAGCGGGCGAAAGCACGCGGCGCGAAGATCTATGCCGAAGTCATCGGCTATGGCCTGTCGGGCGATGCTTATCACGTGACGGCGCCGCACCCCGAGGGATCGGGCGCGTTCCGTTCGATGGAGATGGCGATGCGCAAATCCGGGCTGCGGCTCGAGGACATCGACTATGTCAACGCGCACGGCACCTCGACGCCGCTCGGCGACGAGCTCGAATTGGGCGCCGTGCGGCGCTTGTTCGGCGAAAACCTCGGGTCGATGTCGATGTCGTCGACCAAGTCGGCGATCGGCCACCTGTTGGGCGGCGCAGGCGCGGTGGAAAGCATCTTCTGCATCCTCGCGATGCGCGATCAGATCGTGCCCCCGACGCTCAACCTCGACAATCCGAGCGAGAATTGCGTCGGCGTCGACCTCGTGCCGCATGTCGCAAAGAAGCGCGAGGTGCGCGCCGTACTAAACAACAGCTTCGGCTTCGGCGGCACCAATGCGTCGCTCGTCATGCGCGCGATCTGATCGATCGCGCGGAGAGGCGTGATGCGTAGAATCGGGTGCCTCGGGCTGCTGATCGGCGTCGTGGCGATCGCGGCGCTGTTCTGGGCGGCGCGCGATTGGTCCGGCGGAGGGCCGTCGAACAAGCCGGTCACGCTCGTCGTGCCGCAGGGCGCGAGCCTCGCGCGCGCGGCGGCGACGCTTGAGCAGCAGGGCGCGATCCGCTCGGCGTGGCGCTTCCGCGGCTACGCCCGCGTGTTCGGATCGGGCACGCCGATCAAGACCGGCGAGTATGAGATACCGGCTGGCGCCAGCGCCGCCGACATCCTGGCGCTGCTCGAATCGGGCAAGGTTCGGCAGCGGCTGGTGCCAGTCCCCGAGGGGTATCCTTCCGTTCTCGTTCACGACGCGTTGACGCGCGCCGAGGGGCTGACGGGCACGGTTGCGGTGCCGCGCGAGGGTTCGGTACTGCCCGATAGCTATGCCTATCAGCTCGGCGACACGCGCGCGGCGGTGCTCGGCCGAATGCAGAAGGCGATGCGCGATTATCTCGCGGCGGCGTGGAAGCAGCGCAAGCCGGGCATCGCGGTGACGACGCCCGATCAGGCGATCGTCCTTGCATCGATCGTCGAGAAGGAGACCGGCAAGCCGGGCGAGCGCCGCACCGTCGCCGCCGTCTATTCGAACCGGCTGAAACGCGGCATGCCGCTGCAGGCGGACCCCACCGTAATCTACCCGATCACCAAGGGGCGGCCGTTGGGCCGACGCATCCTGCGGTCCGAACTTCAGGCGCGCAACGGGTATAATACCTATGCCAGCGCGGGTCTGCCGATCGGCCCAATCGCGAACCCCGGCCGCGCGTCGATCGACGCGGTGCTCGATCCCGCGGCGAGCTCGGCGTTGTATTTCGTGGCCGACGGCACGGGCGGGCACGTGTTCGCCGACACGCTAGACCAGCACAACGCCAACGTGCGCAAATGGTATGCCATCCGGCGCGCGCGCGGCGAGATGTGAGGATAAGCTGTTCCCTTTGCGGGGCGGCAGCGTAGAACGAAAGCGTTCGTTTACGGAAGCGCCCCGTCCTTGCTGACCACCCCCATGTTGATCGCTGCCGGCGTCGTTCTGCTGCTGCTGATCGTCGGCGCGGTGATGGCGTTGCAGCGCGGCCTGGCGGCACAGGGGGCGGCGGCGCGCGAGCAGCGTGCAAGGATCGAGGCGCAGGCGCTACTTTCGGGCGCGCCGATGCAGGCGATGCTGGTCCGCGCCGATCGGCGGATCGAAATGCCGCCGCGCGTCGCCGATTTGTTTGGCCTCGTCCAACCGGCGACCGATCTCGACGGCTTGAACGCTGGCCACTGCGGCCTCTCCTCGCTCGACGCCGGGCGGCTGACGAGTGACGTCATCGCGCTGCAGCGCTCCGGCCGGCCATTCGTGCGGCAGGTGCGGCCACTCGGCGCGTCGCGCACCGTGACGCTACGCGGCGAGCGCGCGCCGCTCGGCATGAGCAGCGGCGACGTCGTCATATGGGTGAACGACGCGAGCGAGGAACACGCCGAGGTCGAACGCCTGGCGGGGGAGGAGGCGCGGATCCGCGCCGCCTACGATTCGCTGACCGGTCTGATCGAGGCGGCGCCGCTGCCGATGTGGTATCGCGGTGCTGACCTTCGGTTGGCGATGGTCAACACGGCGTACGTCCGGGCCGTCGAGGGCAGCGACGCCGCCGATGTCGTCGGGCGCGGGCTGGAGCTGATCGAGGGGTCGGGGCAGGGCGGGCCGCTGGCGGGCGCGACCAGCGCGCGCGACGCCGATCGGCCGCAGGTGCGCACGCTGCCTGCGACGATCGGAGGCGCGCGACGCACGCTGCAACTCCACGACGTACCGCTGCCGAGCGGCGGCGTCGCCGGCTTCGCGATCGACATCGAGGAGCTGGAGCAGGCGCAGGCACGCGAGAAACGCTATGCCGACGCACAGCGCGCGATGCTTGATCGCCTGTCGGCCGGGGTGGCGCAGTTCGGGCGCGATCGCGCGCTCGTCTTCTGCAACCAGCCGTTCCGGCGCATGTTCGCGATGCGCAGCGAGTGGCTGTCCGATCGACCGGAGTTCGATCGCATCCTCGAGCGGATGCGCGAGGCGAACCGCCTTCCCGAGGTGCGCGACTTTCCCGGCTGGAAGAGCGAGCGGCGCGACTGGTTCGTACGCACCGACGCCGAGACCGAGGAGACATGGCACCTGCCGGGCGGCGCTTATATTCGCGTCGTACCGCAGCTTTTGCCCGACGGCAGTTTGCTGCTGATCTTCGAGGATCGTACCGAACAGGTGCAGCTGGCGTCTGCGCGCGACACGCTGCTGCGCGTGCGCACGGCGACGTTCGACAATCTGTTCGAAGCGCTCGGCGTATTCGCCGCCGACGGGCGGTTGCAACTGTGGAACAATCGATTCCGCGCCCTGTGGGAGCTGGAAGAAGAATTTCTCAGCGGCCACCCGCGTGTCGGTAGCGTCGCCGAGAAGATCGCGCCGAAGCTGCGCACGCCGGGCCGGGCAAAGCTGATCACCGAGCTCGTCCGGTCGGCGACCACCGATCGCCAGCAGCGCGGCGGACGGGTGGCGCTAGCCGATGGGCGCCACTTCGAATTCGCCGCCGTGCCGCTGCCCGACGGCAATGCGCTCTTCACCATGCTCGACATCACCGACAGCCGGCGCGCCGAGCAGGCGCTGCGCGACCGGGCGGCCGCGCTCGAGGCGGCGGACAAGGTGAAAACCGCGTTCGTCGCCAACATGAGCTACGAATTGCGTACCCCGCTGACGTCAATCAGCGGCTTCGCGGAGATGCTCCAGGCGGGCTACGCCGGCAAACTGCCAAAGCAGGCTGACAGCTACGTCGATGCGATCCTCGAGTCGGTGGGGCGGCTGGGGCTGCTGATCGACGATGTGCTCGATCTGACGCAGCGCGACGATGCCGCCCCGTTGGCGCGCGTCGACGTCGATCTTGCGGCGACGGTCGAGGCGGCGGCCGAGCGCCTGCGCAGCCTCGCCGAGCAGCGGCGCATCAACCTCGTCGTCGATACCGCGGTGTATGCCGGCAGCATGATCGGTGACGCGCGTCGCCTGCAGGAGCTGGTTGAGCATCTGCTGCGCCATGCCTTCGACGCCGCGGGCGCGGACGGACGCGTGCTGCTGCATGTCGAGGGGGATACTGCACGGGTCCGGATCGTCGTGTCGGACGATGGGCCCGGACTGGACGCCGACGCGGCGCGGCACGCGTTCGATCGCTTCGGATGGCACGGGGCCGATGCGCGTGGCGAGCGACCGACCGATCTGGGACTGCCGCTCGCCAAGCAACTGGCCGAGGCGCATGGCGGGTCGATCTCGCTGGTAAGCGAAGTGGGGGCGGGATCGCTCGTTACCGTGGATATCCCACGGCGATGAGCGTCGATCTGCGGCTCGGTTCGCTTGCCGACACGACGGCCTTCGGCGCACGCCTCGCCGCATTGGTCGAGGCGGGCGACGTCGTCACGCTTGAAGGCGCGTTGGGTGCGGGCAAGACGAGCATCGCGCGCGGCCTGCTGGCCGCGCTGGGCCTTGAGGGCGAGGCGCCGAGCCCGACCTTCGCGATCGTCCAGCCCTATGCGCCGCCTGAGACGCGGCTGCCGGTGCTTCACGTCGATCTCTATCGCCTCGACGATCCGGCGGAGCTCGACGAACTCGGCCTCAACGATGCCGGTTACGATTCGCTGCTGATCGTCGAATGGCCCGATCGCGCCGGCGACGACGCATGGCCCGACGCGCTGCGCCTCACGCTGGCCACCGAACCGGACGGCGCGCGGCGCTTGACTTGGATCGTCCCGGCGGCATGGGAGCGGCGATGGCCGTTTCGATGACACCGCCCGCCAGTATGGACGAATTTTTGGCCGGTTGCGGCTGGAGTGATGCGGACGTGCAGCCGCTGGCCGGCGACGCGTCGTTTCGCCGCTATTTTCGTGTCGCCCAGGGGGCAAAGCGCGCGATTTTGATGGATGCGCCGCCCCCGCACGAGGATCCAAGGCCCTTCCTCGCGGTGGCGCGCTGGCTCACCGAACGCGGGTTTGCCGCGCCGGCGATCCTGGCGGCCGATGCCGAACGCGGTCTCATACTGCTCGAGGATTTCGGCGACGCCCGGATGCGCGAGGCGATTGACGCCGACGAAGCGGCGGCGCCTGGCTTCTATGCCGCGGCGGTCGATATCCTCGTCGCGCTGCGTGATCATCCGGCGGGCGATTGGCGGCCATACGATCGCACCGAGCTTCAGCGCGAAGCCGCGCTGTTCGTCGACTGGTATTGTCCGGCGATCGGGCTCGCGGTCGATACCGAGGGCTATCGTGCGGCGTGGGACGCCGTTCTCGGCGAGGTGGATGCGGATCATCCCGTCACCGTGCTGCGCGATTATCACGCCGAGAACCTGATGCTGCTCGGCGACGAGCGTCAGCTTGGGCTGCTCGACTTCCAAGACGCGCTGGTCGGCCACCCCGCCTATGACTTGGTGTCGCTGCTGCAGGATGCGCGGCGCGACGTTGATCCGGCAATCGAGGACGCGATGATCGCGCGCTATCGCTCGGCGACCGGGGAAGGCGATCGCTTCATGCGGGCCTATCACGTGCTCGGCGCGCAGCGGAACGCCAAGATCATCGGTATCTTCACACGGCTGTGGCAGCGCGACGGCAAGCCGCGCTATCCGGCGCTCTGCCCGCGCGTCTGGGCCTATCTCGAGCGCGACCTGAGCGTCCCCGTCCTCGCGCCGGTCGCGCATTGGTTCGACGCCAACGTACCGCCGGAATATCGCGGCGATCCGCTGATCCTGTCCGACCGATGACAAAGCCGCGCGCCATCCGGCCGGCGCCCGCCGCCGCCGTGCCGAGCACCGCGATGGTGATGGCCGCGGGGCTCGGCAAGCGCATGCGCCCGCTGACTGCAACGCGGCCCAAGCCGCTGATCCCGGTCGCAGGCAAGACGCTGCTCGATCACACGCTCGATCATCTGCGAGCGGCGGGTGTGAAGCGCGCGGTCGTCAACGTGCATTATCTGGCCGACACGCTGGAAGCGCATCTGCGCTCGGTCGACGGCGTCGACATCGTGGTGTCGGACGAGCGCGCGGAACTGCTCGAGACGGGCGGCGGGCTGATGAAGGCGCGATCGCTTCTGGGCGACGCGCCGATCTACGTCGTCAACAGCGACAATTACTGGCTCGACGGTCCGGTCGACGCGCTCAGCCTGCTCGCGGCACGCTGGAACCCGGCAGAGATGGACGTGTTGCTGCTCGTCGTGCCGCTCGCCCGCGCGCACTGCCACCGCGGGCAGGGGGACTTTCACCTAGCTGCCGACGGGCGGATCGCTGGGCGCCGGCGGCACGGCCGCATGGCGCCGTTCGTCTATATCGGCGTCCAGATCCTCAATCCCGCGATTCTCGTCGATGCGCCGGCGGGACCGTTCTCGACAATGCTGTTCTGGGAGCGCGCGATCGCTGCCGGACGTGCCTACGCCGTCGTGCATCAGGGTCTGTGGGTCGACGTCGGCACGCCCGAGGCGATCGCCCGGGCGGAGGCGCTGCGGCAGGATGGCTGAACCGCGCGGGCCGCGGCTCTACACGATTCCGGCGCATCGCGCCTTCGCCGATGCGCTGGTCGCGGGACTGATCCGGCGCTTCGGCGGCGAGCCGCTTGCGCTCGCGCGCGGCTTGGTGCTGCTGCCCAACAATCGCGCGCGCCTAGCGGTGACCAACGCTTTCGTTCGCGCGAGCGGCGGCGCGCTGGTGCTGCCGCGCCTCGTTGCGATCGGATCGGACGATCTGGGCGAGGCAATCGGCACGGCGCTAGACCCGATCGATGCACCCGATCCGCCCCCGCCGGCGATCGCACCGCTCGCGCGCCGTATGCGGATCGCCCGACTGGTACAAGCGGCGCAGCCCTCGCTGGACGCGGTCGAGGCGGTGCGGCTGGCGGGCGAGCTCGCGCGCGTGCTCGACCAGCTGATCGTCGAGGAGGTCGATCCGGCGCGGCTCGCCGATCTCGATCTGGGCGAACTGACGCAGCATTGGCGCGCCGCGCTGGCGTTGTTCCAGACGGTGATCGATCGCTGGCCCAACGAACTGGCGCAGGCGGGCTTGATCGATGCGGCGACACGGCGTGCGCTGCTGCTGCGGCGCCTAGCCGCGCGCTGGCGCGACGATCCGCCCGCCGGCTTCGTCTGCGCGGCTGGCATCACCGATGCCGCGCCGAGCGTCGCCGCGCTGCTCGCGCGCGTCGCCGCGATGCCACGCGGTCTCGTGGTGCTCGCCGGGCTCGATCGATCGATGGCCGACGAGGAATGGGACGAGCTCGGCCCGCACGCGCCTGATCCGACCACGGGCCGGACGAAGCGGGCGATCGAGGTGCACCCGCAGTTCCACCTCAAGCAATTGCTGCGACGCATGAACCTGCGCCGCGAGGACGTGGCGTTGTGGGTTGACGGCAGCGAGCATGACGCGTCCGCCGCGCGCGGCCGGGCGATCGCCACCGCGCTCGCCCCCGCCGCCTATACCGCGCGGTGGACGCAGCTGCGCCCGCAGCAGCGCCAGCTCGCCGGCGTGCGGATCGCGGAACTCGCGAAACCGGCGCAGGAGGCGCAGACGATCGCGCTGGCGCTGCGTCAGGCGCTGGAAACGCCGGGGCGAACCGCGGCGCTGGTCACGCCCGACCGTGCGCTCGCGCGGCGGGTGGCGGCGCATTGCGCACGCTGGGGCATCGACGTCGACGATTCCGCCGGACGTCCGTTGTCGATCACCCCGCCGGGCACGTTGCTGACAGCGATCGTCGACGCGGCGGCGGACGGCTTCGCGCCCTTGTCGCTGCTGACGCTGCTCAAGCATCCGCTGGTGCGCGCGGGTGAACGGCGGGGCGCGTGGCTCGAAGGGGTGCGGCGGCTCGATCGGCGGCTGCGCGGGCCGCGACCGGTTCCCGGTCTTGACGGTATCGCCGTGCGGCTGGGCGATCATGGCGGCGACTGGTGGCAGGAGGTCCGTGCGCTGCTCGATCCTCTGGCAGCCACTTTCAGTGGAGCTGATCGCCCGCTCGCGGCGCTTGTCGCCGGCGTGCGCGATGCTGCGAGTGCCCTTGCTGGCGATGAAGCTTGGCGCGGGGCGGCGGGGCGCGCCGCGGCGGATCTGCTGACCGAGCTGGAGGCTGAAGCGGCGAGCGGCCCGAGTGGCTTTGCAGCGGATAGCCTGTCGGCGCTGCTTCGGCTGCTGATGGACGGCGTGGCGGTGCGGCCGCCGCAGGGCGGGCATCCGCGGGTGGCGATCTACGGCCTGATCGAGGCGCGGCTGCAATCGGCGGACCTGATGATCCTGGGCGGGCTCAACGAGGGCGTCTGGCCGGCGCGTGCGGCGCCCGACCCGTGGCTGGCGCCGCGCATCCGCACGGCGCTTGGCCTGCCGGGGCTCGAGCAAGCGATCGGCGTTGCCGCGCACGACTTTGGTCAGGGGCTTGGCGCGCCGGAAGTCCTGATCACGCGCGCGCGCCGTGATGCGCGCTCGCCCGCGATCGCCTCGCGACTATGGCTGCGACTCGCCGCGATGGCCGGCGACGAGTTCGAGCGGGTGCGCGACACGGCGCTGGTCGACTGGTCGCACGCGATCGACGACGGTGGTACGCCGCAGCCTGCCGAGCAGCCCGCGCCCTGTCCGCCGGCGGCGCTGCGTCCGCGCGAAATTTCGGTGACGCAGGTCGATCGGCTCAAGGCCGATCCCTTCGCCTTCTACGCGCAACGCGTGCTTCGGCTCGCCGCGCTCGACGCGGTCGACGCCGATCCGAGTGCGGCCTGGCGGGGCGATGCGGTTCACAAGGTGTTGGAGGCCTGGGCGCGGGAGGACGGCTGCCGTGTCGACGCGCTGCAGCCGCGTGCCGCAGCGATGCTAAGCGCGCAAACGACGCACCCGCTGCTGCGCGCGCTATGGCAGCCGCGGCTATTCGCGGCGATCGGGTGGATCGCCGAGCGGATGCGCGCTGACGGTGACGCGGGGCGCGCCGTTCTCGCCGCGGAAGGGTCGGGCGCGATCCAGCTCGCCGGGGTGACGCTGTCGGGGCGCTTCGACCGCATCGACCGCTTGGCCGATGGCACGATCGGCGTCGTCGATTACAAGACCGGTAAGGCGCCGTCGCCCGCCGCCGTGCGCAACGGCTTCGCGATGCAGCTCGGCTTGCTCGGCGCGATCGCCGAGGCGGGCGGGTTCGCGGGGATCGATGGCGACGCTGCGGCATTCGAATATTGGTCGCTCGCTAAGCAGCGCGACACGTTCGGCAGCGTCACCTCACCTGTCGATCCGGCCGGACGGAACGACCGGATCCCGACGGCGGAGTTCGTCGGCCGCGCGCGCGCTGTTTTCGCCGAGGCGGCGGGCCGATGGCTCACCGGAGATGCGCCGTTCGAGGCGAAGCTGCATCCGGAATACGCCCCCTATGCGGATTACGATCAGCTGATGCGGCTCGACGAATGGTACGGCCGCGATGGCTGACGCGCTTCGCCCGCTGCCGCCGCTGCGCGGCAATCAGCGCCGCGCGAGCGCGCCCGATGCGCACGTGTGGCTCTCCGCCTCGGCGGGTACCGGAAAGACGCAGGTGCTCGCGGCGCGCGTCTTCCGCCTGCTGCTGCGGGGGGTAGATCCGTCGGCGATCCTTTGCCTGACCTTCACCAAGGCCGGCGCCGCGGAGATGGTGCATCGCATCAGCCAGCGGCTTGCCGCATGGGTGAGCATGAAGGACGCCGCACTGTTCGACGATCTCCAGGCGCTCGGTGAGCTCGCCGATCCGGTCCAGCGCGATCGCGCGCGCACGCTGTTCGCGCGCGTGCTCGATTCGCCCGGCGGCGGCCTGCGCATCCAGACGATTCATGGATTCTGCCAGAGCCTGCTGGCGGCGTTCCCGAGCGAAGCGCGGCTGACGCCCGGCTTCCGGCCGATCGAGACGCGCGAGGAGGCGGTGCTGCTGCGGTCGACGCTGGCGGACCTGCTGGTACTGGCGGAACGCGAGGGGCGAACGACGCAGATCGAGGCGATTGGCGAGCTGAGTATGCGGCTGGGCGAGGGCGGCGCGGAGCGCTTCCTCCAGCAATGCGCGCGCGCCGGACGTGCCCTCGATGCGCTGCCGAGCGGCATCCAGCCGTGGCTGCGCCGCGCGCTCGATCTCCCCGCGGGCGATATCGACGCGCATGTGCGGGCGGCGTGCGAGGACGCGGCGTTCGACATCGATGCACTGCGCGGCGTTGCCGACCGGAATCGGGCATGGGGGACAAAGAGCGGGATCGCGCGCGCCGAGACGATCGGCACGTGGCTGGCGGCCGACGCCGACGAGCGGGCGGCGACGCTGGCGCAGCTTCATCTCGTATGGGCGAAGGCCGACGGTGAGCCGCGCTCTTTCGGCAAGGGACAGGCGCCGGCCGATCCCGATTATGCCGATCTCGCGAGTCGACTGTACGCGCAGTGCGGCGCGCTGCTCGCGCTGCGTACCCGCGCCGCCTATGCCGATCTGCTCGCCGCGGGGCTCGCCGTCGGGCGGGAGTATGCGCGCGCCTACACTACGGTGAAGCATCGCGCGGGGCTGGTCGATTTCGACGATCTGATCGCCGCGACGGTCGATCTGCTCGAGACGCCGGGGATCGGCGAGTGGGTGCGCTTTAAGCTCGACCAGACGACCGAGCACGTGCTGATCGACGAGGCGCAGGACACCAACATCGCGCAGTGGCGGATCGTACGTGCGCTGGTCGATGAATATTTCGTCGGCCGCGGCATCTACGCGCCGTCGGTGCGCACCCTGTTCACCGTGGGCGACCACAAGCAGGCGATCTTCGGCTTTCAGGGCACTGATCCGATCTATTTCGCCGCCGCCGAGCGGCATTTCGCGGGCAAGGCCGCTGAGGTCGCCGGCGACGATCGCATGCCCGACGCCGAGCGCGGACTGCCGTTCGAGCAATTGTCGCTCGTCTCCTCGTTCCGCTCGACCCGACCGATATTGCAGTTCGTCGATGCCGCGATCGAGGGGCTCGGCGGTGACGCCCTGGGGCTAGGCGACGACGCGCCCGCGCACGCCAGCGAAGTGCCAGGTCCGGGCACGGTCGAGCTTTGGCCACCGATCGCCTCGGGCGCGGCGGACGACGATGGCGGCGCGGAGGAGTGGATCGACGACGCCGTGCGCGCCAATGCCACGCGTATCGCGCGGCGGGTGCGCGCGTGGCTGGATCGCGGCGCGATGCTGGAGAGCCAGGGGCGGCCGATCAGGCCGGAGGACATCATGATTCTCGTCAAGCGACGCGGGGAGCTCGCGCGGCTGATCGTCGCGCGGCTCTATGCCGAGGACGTGCCCGTCGCTGGCGTGGATCGGCTGCGCCTCAACGCGCCGCTCGCGGTACAGGATCTGCTGGCGGCGATCCGCTTCGTGCTGCAGCCGGACGACGATTTGAGCCTTGCAAGCCTGCTCGTGTCCCCGCTGATCGGATGGACACAGGACGAGCTGCTCGCACGCGCCGTCCCACGTGCCGGCAGCCTGTGGCGACACCTGTCGGCGGAACACCGCGGCCTGCTGGCGCCGCTCGACCGGATGCTCGCGCGCGCCGACTTCACGACGCCGTATCGCTTTCTGGAAGAGATCCTGTCCGGTCCGCTTGATGGAAGGCGCCGGCTGCTGGCACGGCTCGGTGAAGAGGCGCGCGATCCGATCGAGGAGTTGCTGAGCGCGGCACTCGAATTCGAGTCGACCGCGACACCCTCGCTCCAGCGCTTCCTCGACTGGTTCGATCGCGGCGAGGTGGAAGTGAAGCGCGAGGCGGAGGGCGCGCACAATGCCGTGCGCGTCATGACCGCGCACGGCGCGAAGGGCTTGCAGGCCCCCGTCGTCATCCTCGCCGACGCGACCGCCGATCCCGACGCGACGCGTAGCAGCATCCTGATGTGGACGCCCGAGGATATGCCGCTGCCAATCCCGGTGTTCGCCCCGCGCGCCGCGGAGCGGATTGGGCCGATCGAGGAGGTCGTTGCCGATGTCGCCGGGCGCGAACGGCAGGAGCATTGGCGCCTGTTCTACGTCGCCGCGACACGGGCGGAGGAGCGGCTGGTGATCGCAGGCTCGCTCGGCGTACGGCATCGCGGTACCCCGCCGGAGAGCAGTTGGTATGCCGCTGCCGACCGGGCGTTCGGCCTGCTCGGCGTTGCGGGGGAGGGCGAGCGGACGTTCGTCGGCGATCCGCCACCCGATCCCGTGCGGATTGCGCGTTCCGTGCCGGCTGCTCCCGCGCCGCGCGCGACGCTGCCCGACTGGGTTCGCCAGCCAGCGCCGGAGGAGGCGCGACCGCCGCGTCCGCTGGCACCGTCTGCGATCGGCGATGATGAAGTCGCCGATGCCCCCCCGACCCCGGCGATGCGCGCCGCGGCGGAACGCGGGCGGCTGCTCCACGGCCTGTTCGAGCGGCTACCCGCGCTCGCGCCGACCGACCGCCCGACTGCGGCCGATCGCTGGCTCGCGACGGCGGGACGGCTGGCGGACGCGCGCGAGCGCCGGGCGCTGATCGACACGGCCTGCGGCATCCTCGCCGATCCCCGTTTCGCCGACCTGTTCGGCCGCGATTCGCTGGCCGAGGCGCCGATCAGTGCGGTCATCGATGGTGGGCTCGTCATCTCGGGAACAGTCGATCGCCTGCTCGTCGAAGAGTCGCGGGTGCGATTCGTCGACTTCAAGACCGCGCGACAGGTGCCGGCGGGGATCGATGACGTGCCCGCCTATCATCTGCGCCAGATGGCGGCTTATGGCGCCGCGCTCGGCGTGATCTTTCCGGGCCGCTCGATCGAGGGCGCGCTGCTGTACACCGCCGGCCCGACGCTGATCGCGCTGCCACCCGACGTGCTCGCCGCATACAAGCCCGTCTATCGCGATGCGGAGCAAAGCTTGGTGACGGGCCGTTGAGGCGGAAGCACCGGCCCCCTAGATTGGCGGCAAGAGGAGAATAGAGCGATGGCTACCAAGAAGATCACCGACGACAGCTTCCACACCGACGTCATCCAGTCGGACAAGCCGGTTCTGGTGGATTTCTGGGCGGAGTGGTGCGGCCCGTGCAAGATGATCGGGCCGAGCCTCGAGGAAATTTCGGACGAGCTGGGCGAGCAGGTGACGATCGCCAAGATCAACATTGACGAGAACCCGGACGCACCGGGCCGCTACGGCGTGCGTGGCATTCCGACGATGATCCTGTTTAAGGGCGGCAATCCGGCCGCGACCAAAGTCGGCGCCGAGCCCAAGGGCCGGATCAAGGCATGGCTCGAGGGCGAGCTCGCCTGACCATCATCGGCGGCAATCAGCTGCCGAAAACTGCCGCGGCGCGCGCCCAGAGTTCGGGTGACGCCGCGGCGAGCAGGCCGGTCGCTGGATCGTCGATGCGATACGGACGGTCATCGAGCTGCGCGACTTTTCCGCCGGCTTCCTCGACGAACAGCGCGCCGGCGGCGTGATCCCAGGGAAAGACGCGTTCGAAGAGCGCGGCATCGTAATGGCCGTCGGTGAGCGCCGGATATTGCGCGGCCGCGCATTTCATACCGTCCTTGAGGGCCAGCCTGCCTTCGACGCGCTGTTCCAGCTGCTTGGCTTTGTCGGCCGACATCCAGTAGCGCGAGAAGGCCGCGACAGGCAGCGGGCGCCCTGTGCCGGTGGCACTGATACGTGCTCCATCGACGAATGCGCCCACGCCGCGTGCCGCATAACACAGTCGGTCCGCGACCGGATCGTACAGCCAGCCCGACTGGACGACGCCATCCTCGACAAGCGCGACGATCATGCCGAACGGCGTGCGGCCCGCCGCGAAATTGTTGGTACCGTCGAGCGGGTCAACCAGCCACAGCCGTCCGGTCCCGATATCATCAAGCAGCGACAGGGCGAGCGCGCACGCCTCCTCGCCGATCACGCGCGCGTCGGGATCGATCGCGCGCAATCCCGCATCGAGTAGCGCTTCCGCCTCTCGGTCGGCGACCGTTACCCAGTCACCGGGCGACTTTTCCTCCCGTTCGGCGTCGGCGAGCAAACCGAACCGCGGCAGGATTGCCCGGCGCGCGACGTTGGCGAGCAGGGCACGGACTTGAACGTCGAGCGCAGTCAACTGCGGTAATCGGCGTTGATCGAGATGTAGCCGTGCGTCAGGTCGCACGTCCACACCGTCGCGCGGCCGTCGCCGAGCCCGAGATCGACGCCGATCTCGATCTCTTGTCCCTTCAGGTGATCGGCGACGGGGCGCTCGTCATACCCCTCGACTGCGAGGCCGTCGCGCGCGACCTGCGTTGCGCCGAAGCGGATTGCTAGCTTGTCGCGTTCGGCCGGTTCGCCCGCCTTGCCGACTGCCATCACCACCCGGCCCCAATTGGCGTCCTCACCCGCGATCGCCGTCTTGACGAGCGGCGAGTTGGCGATCGAGAGCGCGATGCGGTGCGCGGAGCGATCGCTGTCGGCGCCCTCGACCGCAATCTCGATCAGCTTGCTCGCACCCTCGCCGTCACGCACGACGAGCTGTGCGAGCTGGTGACACAGATCCGCGAGCGCGGCGGCGAAGGCGTCGGCACCTGGCGCACCCTCCGACAACGGCTCGTTACCCGCAGCGCCCGTTGCAAACGCGAGCACCGTGTCGCTCGTCGACGTATCGCCATCGACGGTGATGCACGAAAAGGAACGCGCGTTCGCGGCGGACAGCGCCGCCTGCAGATACGCCGGCTCGACCGCGGCGTCGGTGAAGATGAAGCCGAGCATCGTCGCCATGTCGGGCGCGATCATGCCCGATCCCTTGATGATGCCGACCAGCGTCACGCGGCAGCCATCGACGATCGCGGTCGTCCGCGCGCCTTTCGCGAAGGTGTCTGTGGTGCCGATCGCATCGGCCGCGTCGCGCCAGCTGCCGGGCGATGCGGCGAAGGCGGCGTCGAGCCCGGCCTCAGCCTTGTCGATCGGCAGCGGCACACCGATCACGCCAGTTGACGCGACGAAGACGTCGGAGGGAAGGCAGCCGAGCCGCGCGGCGGTGCGCGCGGCGATCGCCTCGACCGCCGCCCGCCCGCGATTGCCGGTGAAGGCGTTCGAATTGCCGGCGTTGACCACCAGGGCGCGCGCGCGCCCGAGCACCAGCGCCTTGCGGCACCATTCGACCTCGGGCGAAGGGCATTTCGACTGCGTCAGCACGCCGGCTACAGCCGTGTTCGCGGGCAGGCTAACGAACGTCAGGTCGCAGCGATCCCAGTCCTTGTATCGCGCGCGGGCGACGCGCGGTTCGACCCCGGCGACGGGGGGAAGATCGGGAAAGGGGAGGGCGAGCGGCGAGACGGTGGTCGACATGCCTCCCGCTTAGCCCGGCATCGTCGAACCACAAGGCCGTTCCGACGCGCCGGCCGCATCGATGCGGCGCGGCTTTGGGGTTGGCCCGCTCGACGCATCATCCTATGTCGGCGGCGATGAGCCTGCTGCTGCTTCTTTCCGCGCTGCTTTCCGCGCTGACGGGCGTCGGCGCGGGTGCGCGTGCGCCGGACCGGGCACAGACCGTCGCCGAGGCATCGATCGGCGCGGTGCAGGCCGCGACGGTGCGGCGTTCGCCCGCGGTACGTCCGCTCGCCGTCTTACCGACGATCGCGGCCATCGCTCCCTTGCGTGCTGCGTGTGCTATTGCACCAGTCGCTGTCGAGCCGATCTTCGCGACCCGCCGGCGCGAATAGCGAGCCGCGCTCCGCTGCGGGCGGACCTTCACGCCTTATCTCGCGCATGGTGCCAGGGGGCGCCGGCGCTCTCCCCCTATCAGGAATCCGCCCATGTTCGGCAGCATCGCCAAATCGCTCTTCGGCTCGTCCAACGAACGCTACGTTCGCTCACTCAATCCTATCCTCGCCAAGATCGCCTCTTTCGAGCCCGCGCTCCAGGCGATGGACGATGCGACGCTCGCCAACCAGACGGTGCTGTTCCGCGAGCGTATGGCGAACGGCGAGAAGCTTGACGATCTCCTACCCGAAGGTTTCGCCACGGTGCGCGAAGCGGCGCGCCGCGTGCTCGGCCAGCGGCATTATGACGTCCAGATGGTCGGTGGCATCGTGCTTCACCGCGGCGAAATCGCCGAGATGCGCACCGGCGAGGGCAAGACGCTGGTGGCGACGCTCGCCACCTATCTAAACGCGCTGCCGGGCGAGGGCGTGCACGTCATCACCGTCAACGACTATCTCGCCGCGCGCGACGCCGAGTGGATGGGCCGGGTCTACCGCTTCCTCGGGCTCACCGTGGGCGTCATCGTGCCCAACCTGACCGACGAGCAGCGGCGCGAGGCCTATGCCGCCGACATCACCTACGGCACCAACAACGAATTTGGCTTCGACTATCTGCGCGACAACATGAAGTACGAGCGCAGTTCGATGGTGCAGCGCCCGTTCGCGATGGCGATCGTCGATGAGGTCGATTCGGTGCTGATCGACGAGGCGCGCACGCCGCTGATCATTTCCGGCCCGACCGACGACAAGAGCGACCTGTACATGCAGGTCGACGCGATCGTGAAGCAGATCACGCCCGACGATTACGAGAAGGACGAAAAGCAGAAGACGATCGTCCTGACCGAGGATGGCACCGAGCGCGTCGAGCGGCTGCTTGAAGCGGCGGGGTTGCTGGAAGGCGCGAACCTCTACGATTTCGAGAATACGCAGGTGGTGCACCACCTGAACCAGTCGTTGCGCGCGAACGTGATGTTCAAGTCCGACATCGATTACATCGTCAAGGACGGCAAGGTCATCATCATCGACGAGTTCACCGGCCGCATGATGGACGGGCGGCGCTGGTCGGACGGTCTGCACCAGGCGGTCGAGGCGAAGGAGGGTGTGCAGATCGAGCCCGAGAACCAGACGATGGCGTCGATCACCTTCCAGAACTATTTCCGCATGTACCCCAAGCTCGCCGGCATGACGGGCACGGCGGCGACCGAGGCGGCCGAATTCTTCGACATCTACAAGATGAATGTCGTCACCATCCCGACGAACAAGCCGATCCGGCGCGTCGACGAGGAGGACGAATTCTACAAGGACACGCAGGACAAGTTCCGCGCGATCGCCAAGCGAATCCGCGAGCATGCCGAGAAGGGCCAGCCGGTGCTTGTCGGCACCGTGTCGATCGAGAAATCGGAGCTGCTGAGCGAGTTCCTGCGCCAGGAAGGCGTCGACCATTCGGTGCTCAACGCGCGCTACCATGAGCAGGAAGCGCATATCGTCGCGCAGGCCGGACGGCTCGGCGCGGTGACGATCGCCACCAACATGGCCGGTCGCGGCACCGACATTCAGCTCGGCGGCAATCTCGAATTTCGCGTCGAGGACGAGCTTTCCGGCATGCCCGAGGGGCCGGAACGCGAGGCGGCGATCGCGCAGATCGACGCCGAGATCGCGGCGGAGAAGGCGCGTGTGCTCGAGGCGGGCGGCCTGTTCGTGCTCGGCACCGAGCGCCACGAGAGCCGGCGTATCGACAACCAGCTTCGTGGTCGTTCGGGACGCCAGGGCGATCCGGGGCTCAGCCGTTTCTACCTCAGCCTCGACGACGATCTGCTGCGTATCTTCGGGCCGGACACGCTGTTCGCGAAGATGATGCGCAACAACATCGAGGACGGCGAGGCGATCGGCAGCAAGTGGCTGACCAAGGCGATCGAGACCGCGCAGAAGAAGGTCGAGGCGCGCAACTACGACATCCGCAAGCAGGTCGTCGAATATGACGACGTGATGAACGATCAGCGCAAGGTGATCTACGAGCAGCGCGCCGACATCATGGATGCCGATACCGTCGGCGACGTGGTGGAGGACATGCGCGCCGAAACGGTCAATGCGATCGTCGGCGAGGCGTGCCCGGTCGGCTCGTATCCCGAGCAGTGGGACGTCGAGGGGATGAAGGCGCGGCTTGCCGACGTGCTCAACGTCCAGCCACCGATCGACTCGTGGCTGAACGAGGATGCGATCGATCCCGAACTGGTGACCGAACGCGTACAGGCTGAGGCGGACACGCTGGTCAACGGCAAGTCAGGCGAGCTCGAGCCCGCGACGTGGACGCAGATCGAGAAGTCGATCCTGCTCCAGAACCTCGACCATCACTGGAAGGAGCATCTCGCGACGCTCGATGCGCTGCGCCAGGTCGTTCACCTTCGCGCCTATGCGCAGAAAACGCCGATCAACGAGTACAAGCAGGAGGCGTTCGCGCTGTTCCAGCGGATGCTCGACAACATCCGTGAAGATGTGACCAAGACGATCGCGCATGCCGAGTTCCGCTTCCAGCCGCCACCCGAACTGCCCGAGCTGCCCGATTTCATCACCACGCACTTCGATCCGTTCACCGGTGAGGACAATTCCGCGGACGTCGATGCGGGCACGATGGGCCTGATCCAGACGCAGCTGCCCCCGCTGCAGATGGCGCCGCTGACCGAGGCTGATCTCGGCACCGATCCGGCTGGCTGGGAAGGGCAGGTCAGCCGCAACGCTCCGTGCCCATGCGGATCGGGGCGCAAGTACAAGCATTGTCACGGCGCGGTGTGACGATCACGGCGCGACCTACCGGTCGATAGATACAAAAAAGGCCCCGCTGGTCGCAGCGGGGCCTTTTCCTTTGAATGCTGCGCGGTAGGTTAGCGGCGCTGCTGCCCCGGCAGGACGATCGTCGGCCCGAGCCGTTCGGCCACGTCGCGGGCGTTGAACGCGCGGACTTCGTCGCGCGGCGGCGTGCCCTTGCGCATCACCACCTCAGCCGATGCCTCGTACCGATCGACGGTGCGAACGTCGAAATCGTTGAAGCCGCCGCCCCAACCGCCCCAGCCACCCCAGCCGCCCCACGGGCGACCGTAGTAGCGCCACGACGGACCCCAATACCCGCCGAATCCGCCGTAACCCCAGCCCGGCCCGAAACCGCTGCCGAAGCCTGTGCCAGTGGAATAGGTGCGCGCCTGGCGATCGGTCTCACGATCGACCATCACGAAGTAATCATAGCCGTTCTGCAGCGTCAGCTCGGCGGCGCGGAACAGCAGATACCGCTCGACCGTGTCGCGATCGGTGACGGTGTTGCCGGCGAAGGTGACGAGAAAGCGATTGGCTTCTACCTGGCGCTCGCTGAAGCCGGTACGGTTGAAGCCCGATCCGGTGGCGGGCCGATACGGCGTTTCGGTCGCGCAGCCTGATACCACCAGCGCGCCAGCGGCGGCCGCCGCCATCAACAGGCCGCGACCAGAACGGAAAATGTTCATCATATTGTCTCCGAGGCCGCCGATACGGCGGAGCGTGATCGGTTTAGAGCACCACAATGGAACGCCAGATGAACGAATTGGCTCCCGCACGCCTCGTTTCGCCGCAGTTCGAGTGACTTACCCGGTATTTTTCGGGCCGTCCTCGAGCACGTCCACATACGATTGCAGGACCGCCTCGTTGATCGTGTCCCAACGGTAGCCGGCGGCCTTGACGGAGCCCGCACGACCCATGGCGCAGCGTAGATCGTCGTCGGCGACGAGCGCCGCGATCGCATCGGCATATCCCGACACGTCGCGCGGCGCGACGAGCAGGCCGGTCTCGCCTTCATCGACCAGCCCGACTGCGCCCGACGCACGAGCCGCGATGATCGATACGCCCGCCGCCATCGCCTCCAGCGTCACGTTGCCGAACGTCTCGGTGACGCTGGGATTGAAGAACAGGTCCATCGAGGCCACCGCCCGCCCGAGATCGTTACCCGACTGAAAGCCGGCAAAGACCGCCTCGGGCACCTGTTCGGTGAACCAGTCGCGGGCCGGGCCATCGCCGATGACGAGCACGCGGTGCGGAACGCCGCGGCGCTTCAATTCGGCGATGACGTCGACGAAGATGTCGAGGCCCTTCTCCTTTACCAGACGGCCAAGGAAGCCGACGGCCACTTCCTCATCGCCGATCCCGAGCGAGCGGCGCCAGCATGGGTCGCGGCGATCCGGCGAGAAGCGGGCATGGTTCACGCCGCGCGACCAGATGGTAACGGGCGTCGTGACACCCCATTCGTGCAGGATGTCGCCCAGCAGCGGACCGGGGACGAGAACACGATCGGCGCGATTGTAGAAGCGCGTCAGGAGCCGCTCGAACACAGGCTCGATGAAGCCGAGACCGTAGTAGCGCGGATACGTCTCGAACCGTGTATGAAGCGAGGCGACACGCGCAATGCCGTTGCGCCGGGCATAGCTGAGCGCGCGATGCCCGAGGATATCGGGCGCGGATACATGGACGAGATTGGGCGCGAAGGCGGCAAGGTCGCGCTTGATCCGGCGCGGCAGACCGCGCGCGACGCGATATTCGCTCCGCCCGCCCGGCAGCGGCAGCGCGGGCACGCCGACAAGATCGCCAACTGCCGGAAACGCCGGCGTGGCGACGGTAGGCGAATAGACGCGGACGTTGACGCCGCGCGACAGGAGGTGGCCGACGAGCAGGTTGAGTGCCTGGCTCGCGCCGTCGCGGATATAGTTGTAATTGCCGCTGAACAGCGCAACGCGAATATCAGACGGCAGCATGGTGGCACCGCCTAGCTACAGATTGGGGCGATCGCTAGGCAAAGTCGCGCCCATTTCTCCAGCGGACGTCGAGAACTTCGTCGGGTATAGCAACAGACATCAGCAGCAGCTTCGGCCCGCGATCGGCGGCGATTGGTTGCCGTCCCCTATAGCGTGCCGAGTTCGTCCTTGCGACGGAGTCGCCTGATCCGGGGCTCGCGGTCGAGCTCGGCCTGCGCGCGGATCGTCTGGCGCAACTCGTCGCGCTTCTCGTGGATCGAGGCGATCACCGGTCCCATCGCGACGCCAAGATCGACGAGCACGGCTTCGGACAATTGCAGCGAGCTTTCGAGCGTCTCGGGCACGGCGTCGGTCACGCCGGCGCGGTACAGTTCGGCGGCATGCGTCGCATCGCGTGCGCGGGCAATGATTGGCAGCTCCGGCGCAAGCGCGCGAACGCGGCGAGCGAGGCGAACGGTCAGCACCGGATCGTCCATCGTCAGGATCAAGGCCCGCGCCTGATCGAGATCGAGCCGGTCGACCAGTTCCGGCCTGATGACGTCGCCGAACATTACGGGCTGTCCCGCGGCGCGTGCGGCTTTGACGACATCGATGTCCGCCTCGACCGCGACATAGGCGATCTGATGCTTGGTCATCATGTCCGCGACGAGCTGACCGACGCGCCCGAAGCCGATAATCACCGCGCGGCCTGGGTCCCGTGCCGGTTCCGCCGCGGGTTCGCCACCATATTCAATACGCCGCGATAGTGCGTTGCCGACCTTTGCGAGCAGCGGCGTGATCGTAAGCCCGATCGCGGTGACGGTCTGCCAGAACGCCGCCGTCGAGGGGAGGATAAGTTGCGCCTGCGCGGCGGTGGCGAGGACGATAAGGGTGGTCTCGGACGGACTACCCATCAGCAGTCCGGTCTCCGCCGCGACGCCGGCGCGCGCATTGGCGACACGAAGCAGCAGAAAGGTGACGACCGTCTTCACCGCGACCACGCCCGCGACGGCGAGCAGCAGTGTCGACCAGTTCTCCGCGATCGAGCGCAGATCGAGGCTCATGCCCACAGTGATGAGAAAGACGCCGAGCGCGAGCCCCATGAACGGGGCGGTCATGATCTCGACCTCGGTATGATATTCGGTCTCGGCGATCAGGAGGCCGGCGAGCAGCGCGCCGACGATCGGCGAGAGGCCCGCCGCCGTGGTCGCAACGCTGGCGACGATTACCACCAGGAGCGATGCGGCGAGGAACAGTTCTGGGCTCTTTGTGCGTGCCGCCTGCGCGAACAGGCGCGGCAGGACGAAGCGGCCGCCAACGTACATCGCCACTACCGTCAGCCCACCGCGCAGCGCAACGAGCCCGATCGAAGCGCTTCCGTCCGCGCCCGCCGTCGGCGCGAGCGCGCCGAGCGCGAAGATGATCGGAACGAGCGCAAGATCCTCGAACAGCAGCATCGCGAACGCCCCGCGACCAACCGCGCCGGTCGTCCCGACCAAAGGAAGGACGAGCGCCGTTGAAGAGAGAGCGAGCGCCAGGCCGAGACCGATCGCACCTGGCCATTCCTGGCCCAGCAGGTGCAGCGCGGTACCGATGATCATCGCGGAACCAATGAGTTCCGCCGGGCCGGTGCCGAACACCAGCCGCCGCATCGTCCACAAGCGGCGGAACGACAGTTCCAGCCCAATCGAGAAGAGCAGCAGGATGATGCCGAATTCGGCGAACGGCTCGATCGATTCGGGATCGGAAATCGTGACGTAATAGAGCCAGGGTGCAAGATCGACGTGCGCGCCGAGCCCGGACGGCCCGACAAGCAGCCCCACCAGAATGAACCCGATCACTGGGCTGACCCTGAAGCGGGCGAAGGCCGGAATGACCAGGCCGGCCGCCCCCAGGATCACCAGCGCGTCCGAAAAACCCTCATTGTCCAATCGTAGCGCCATAACGCTTCCGTATACGTGAATGGCGCCGCTTGTCCCGGCCCGCATGCCACTTTGGTACGAAAAAGGGCGGCCGGAACATGCCGACCGCCCCGATCCGTGCTTGACGCGGGAGCGTTAGGCCCAGTTGGCCATCTTGTTTTCAAGGTTCTGGCGAACCGCTTCGAAGAACTGCTCGGTCGTCATCCACTTCTGGTCGGGACCAATCAGGATCGCGAGATCCTTGGTCATGTCGCCGTTCTCGACCGTCTCGATGCAAACCTGCTCGAGCGTCTCGGCAAAGCGCGTGACGTCGGGCGTGCCGTCGAACTTGCCGCGATACTTGAGCCCGCCGGTCCAGGCGAAGATCGACGCGATCGGGTTGGTCGACGTCGCCTTGCCCTGCTGGTGCTGACGATAGTGGCGCGTGACGGTGCCGTGCGCCGCCTCGGCCTCGATCGTCTTGCCGTCAGGCGTCATCAGCACCGACGTCATCAGGCCGAGCGACCCGAAGCCCTGCGCGACCTGATCCGACTGAACGTCACCGTCATAGTTCTTGCACGCCCACACGAACTCGCCGCTCCACTTCAGCGCGGAGGCGACCATGTCGTCGATCAGACGGTGCTCGTAGACGATGCCAGCTGCCTTGAACTTGTCGGTGAACTCCGCCTCGAAGATCTCGGCGAACAGATCCTTGAAGCGGCCGTCATAGGCCTTGAGAATCGTGTTCTTGGTGCTGAGGTACAGCGGCCAGCCGCGGCCAAGGCTGTAGTTCATCGAGGCGCGGGCGAAATCGCGGATCGACTGGTCGAGATTGTACATGCCCATCGCGACACCGGCTTCGGGGAAATCGTAGACGTCCTTCTCGATGACGGTACCGTCCTCGCCCTCAAACTTCATCGTCAGCTTGCCCTTGCCGGGCACCTTGAAGTCGGTCGCGCGATACTGGTCGCCGAAAGCGTGACGGCCGACGACGATCGGGTGCGTCCAGCCCGGGATCAGGCGGGGGACGTTCTTGATCACGATCGGCTCGCGGAAGATCACGCCGCCCAGGATGTTGCGGATCGTACCGTTGGGCGACTTCCACATCTGCTTGAGGCCGAATTCCTCGACGCGCGCCTCGTCGGGCGTGATCGTGGCGCATTTCACCGCAACGCCGTACTTCTGCGTGGCGTACGCGCTGTCGATCGTGATCTGGTCGTTCGTCTCGTCGCGCTTCTCGACCCCGAGGTCGTAATAGTCGAGTTCGATATCGAGGTACGGCTTGATCAGGCGCTCGCGGATCCATTCCCAAATAATCCGCGTCATCTCGTCGCCGTCGATCTCCACGACGGGCGTTTTCACCTTGATCTTGGCCATGTTCGCTTGTTCCTTCGAGGGGGAGGGTTGGCGCGGCGATAGGGGGAAGGGGGCAGGGGATCAACCATCGGGCGCTGGCGATCGCACGGATGGCGCCACCCTTTCGTTGTGCGCATCGGATCGCATCGCTACACGCAGCGCCATGCCATCGCTCGAGAAACCCGAGGCCGCCGGCCTTCCCGTCACCACCACCGTAAAGTGGCGTTTCCCCGCCGTGCACCCCGAGGGGCAGAAGTTCGTTGCGATCGCGTTCGGCATCACGCTGCTGATGACGATCGTGCACAACGTATTCTTCTGGCCGCTGCTGGGACTGACGATCTGGGTCGCGGCGTTCTTCCGCGATCCGATCCGCACTACGCCGCGCGGTGAGGACCTGATCGTTTCCCCGGCGGATGGACTGGTGACGATGATCGCCGACGTACCCGTGCCCCGCGAACTGACGGGCGAGCTCGGTGAAGGCCGGCTGACGCGCGTGTCGGTGTTCATGAGCGTGTTCGACGTGCACATCAATCGCGCGCCGATCGCCGGAACGATCCGCCAGGTCGTGTACATTTCGGGCAAGTTCCTCAACGCCGATCTCGACAAGGCGTCGGAGGACAATGAGCGCCAGCATTTCGTTGTCGAGGGGCATGACGGGCGCAAGGTCGGCTTCACGCAGATCGCGGGACTGGTGGCGCGCCGCATCATGGGCTTCGTCAAGGTCGGTGACATGGTCGCCGCAGGCCAGCGCGTCGGGCTGATCCGGTTCGGCAGTCGCGTCGACGTCTATCTACCGGCGGGCTATGCGCCGCAGGTCGCGCTCGGCCAGCGCGCGATCGCCGGCGAGACGATCCTGGGACGCGCAGGCGTCGCGCCGGCGTCGGGCGTCGCGCAGTGAGGCGACCGATCCGATCGCGCCGCGGGCTGCCGCTGCGCGCCGTTGCACCGAATGCCGTCACCGCGCTCGCGCTGTGCTCGGGCCTCAGCGGCGTGCAGTTCGCGATCAAGGCCCGATCGATGGAAAACGATCTTCCGCTGCATACGGGCGTCGACCTGGTGACGCTCGCCGAGCGCGCTGCGATGCACTGGCAGCTCGCGATCGCGTTCGTGCTGCTCGCGGGTGTTCTCGACGGGATCGATGGCCGGATCGCACGCATGCTGCACGGCGAGAGCCGCTTCGGCGCCGAACTCGATTCGCTTGCCGATGCGATCTCCTTCGGCGTCTCGCCAGCGCTGATCCTCTATCTCTGGTCGCTGTCGACGCTGCCGCGGTTCGGGTGGATTGCGTCGCTGATGCTGGCGGTGTTCTGTGCGCTTCGGCTCGCGCGGTTCAACGCGGCGATCGATGCCGACGAACAGCCACACAAATCGGCCGGTTTCCTCACCGGCGTGCCGGCCCCCGCCGGCGCCGGTCTCGCCTTCCTGCCGATCTTTCTGTGGTTCTGGACCGAAGAGCCGATCCTGCGCTCGCCCTATTTGGTGGCGCCGTGGACGGCGTTCGTTGCGATCCTCATGGTGTCGAGCATCGCGACTTGGTCGTGGTCGTCGCTGCGCCTGCGTCGCAACATCCGCTTCGAAGCGCTGGCAGTGGTGGTGATTGCTGGAGCCGCTGCTGTAACAGCCCCGTGGCACACGACTAGCGCGCTAAGCCTCGGCTATTTGCTTGCGATACCGTTCAGCATCGCGAACTACGCTCGGGTCAAGCGGCTGCGCGCAACCGCTGCGACGGAACGGGGCGTGGCTGCGCCGCCCACCGCCTGACGGCGATGCGCCGCTCTGCCTGCACCAGTGTGGCGAGCGGATGGAATTGCGTCTGCGACTGCCCGCGCAGAGCGGCGACGATGCGATCGACGCGCGGCACAACGGTCGCGGCGATCGCGTAGGCGGAGATGCCGAACGTGCCGGCGAAGACACCAAAGCTAACCAACGACATCATTGTTCGCCTCCCTTTTGCCGCGAACCAGAACGCTGAAATTCGCTCAGCGAAATTTGGTTCCCTAAAATTCCGTCAACATTGAACCATTTACACGTGAAACCTGAAATTTGTTGGCTCATCGCGCTCGGTTCGCGTTCTGTTCCGACGCTTGTTCCACTTATGTTCGGGTCAGTCAAGCGTTGCATTCAGCCTGCGATCTGCTACAGGCGCGGCCCTCAACTCCGCATGGGAAGCATCATCAACCGGTGCGCCGCCTTTCAGGCTCGCGTCATCCGCTTCCCAGAGGCATAACCGGAAGGAACACAGACTATGGCGGCACCAGTCGTCACGATGCAGCAGCTTATCGAAACCGGCGCGCACTTCGGCCACCAGACCCACCGCTGGAACCCGAAGATGAAGCCGTATTTGTTCGGTGACCGCAACGGCGTCCACATCATCGACCTGTCGCAGACCGTGCCGTTGTTCGCGCGCGCGCTCGAATTCATCAGCTCGACCGTCGCCGGCGGCGGCAAGGTGCTGTTCGTCGGCACCAAGCGCCAGGCGCAGGAGCCGGTCGCCGACGCCGCGCGCCGCGCGGGGCAGCATTTCGTCAACCACCGCTGGCTGGGCGGCATGCTCACCAACTGGAAGACGATCTCCAACTCGATCAAGCGTCTGAAGGCGCTCGAGGAGCAGCTGTCGGGCAACACTGCCGGCCTTACCAAGAAGGAAGTGCTGCAGCTTACCCGCGAGAAGGACAAGCTCGAAATGAGCCTGGGCGGGATCCGCGACATGGGCGGCGTGCCCGACATCATGTTCGTGATCGACGCCAACAAGGAAGAGCTGGCGATTAAGGAAGCCAACACGCTCGGCATCCCCGTCGTCGCGATCCTCGATTCGAACGTGTCGCCGGACGGCATCGCCTTCCCGGTGCCGGCGAATGACGACGCGAGCCGTGCGATCCGGCTGTATTGCGAGGCGGTGGCGATTGCCTCGACGCGCGGCAGTAACGAGCAGCAGCGCCGCGGCGGTGTCGATTTCGGCGCGATGGCCGAGCCGCCCGCGGAGGAAGCGCTCGGCAGCGATCCGGTCGTGGCCGACGCCGGCACCGAGGAATCGCGCCAGGTCGACGCGTAACTGAAACATGGCCGGCCTAACCGCCGGCCGCCGAACCAGTCGTGCCGTGCGCGTCGCCGCCCGTCCCGCCGCTATCTGGTGGCCGGGGGAGCAGCGGCAGGCACGGCACGATCCGTTACAGACACAAGGATAGCGAAGATGGCCGATATCACGGCAGCGATGGTCAAGGAGCTGCGCGAGAAGAGCGGCGCCGGCATGATGGATTGCAAGAAGGCGCTGAACGAGACCGGCGGCGACATGGACGCAGCGATGGACTGGCTGCGCACCAAGGGCCTTGCGGCGGCCGCCAAGAAGTCGAGCCGCACCGCGGCCGAGGGGCTCGTCGGCGTCGCCACCAGCGGCACCAAGGGCGCGGCGGTCGAGGTCAATTCGGAAACCGACTTCGTGGCCAAGAACGATCAGTTCCAGCAGTTCGTTCGCGAAGTGACGCAGATCGCGCTCGCGACCAGTGGTGACGTCGATTCGCTCAAGGCACAGGCGATGCCGAGCGGCAAGACCGTCGAGGAAGTGCTGACGAACAACGTCGCGACGATCGGTGAGAACCAGTCGCTGCGCCGCGCGAAGACACTCGAAGTGTCAAAGGGCGCGGTTGTCGGCTACGTCCACAACCAGCAGTCGCCGGGCCTCGGCAAGATCGGCGTGCTCGTCGCGCTCGAGAGCGACGCGTCGGACGACGTGCTGCAGAGCTTGGGCAAGCAGCTCGCGATGCACGTCGCCGCCGCCTTCCCGAAGGCGCTGAACGAGGCGGATCTCGACGAGGCCGAGATCGAGCGCGAGCGCGCGATCGCTGCCGAGAAGGCGGGCGAGAGCAGCAAGCCGGCGGACATCATCGCCAAGATGGTCGAGGGCTCGATCGCAAAGTACCGCAAGGAGCATGCGCTGGTCAGCCAGCTGTTCGTGATGGACGGCAAGACCAAGATCAGCGACGTCGTGGCGAAGGCGGGCAAGGACGCCGGCGCGACGATCGTGCTCAAGGACTATGTCCGCTTCCAGCTCGGCGAAGGCATCGAGAAGGAAGCATCGGACTTCGCGGCGGAAGTCGCGGCTGCCTCGGGCGTGCCCCAGAACACGCAGGCCGTGCCGACGGCGTGACGCCCGTGGCGGGTCGCTCCGCCACGTAGACGAGAGCGGGTCCGGCTGCATCGTCGCACAAGCGCCGTTTGGTGCCTGTGTGGCGGTGTGGTTCGGGCCCGTTTTCTTGTTTGGTCGACCGCGCGCCGATCGCACACGCGTAGCCACACAATGGACCGAACAGCTGTTGCGGGGATTAGGCCTGATCCCTAAAGGTCTCCACCGCTTTACCTATTGATCGAGACGCATGACCGACCGGCCCTACAAACGCATCCTCTTGAAGCTGTCGGGTGAGGTGCTGATGGGCGAGGGCGGGCTCGCGATCGACCCCGCTGTCACGGCGCGCGTGGCAGAGGAGATCGCCGACGTTAAGGCGCAGGGCTACGAGCTGTGCGTCGTCGTCGGCGGCGGCAATATCTTCCGCGGGCTCGCCGCGGCGGCCAAGGGCTTCGAGCGCGCTACCGCCGATTACATGGGCATGCTGGCGACGGTGATGAACGCGCTGGCAGTGCAGAATGCGCTCGAGCAGATCGGCATCGACACGCGCGTGCAATCCGCCATTCCGATGGAATCGGTTTGCGAGCCGTTCATCCGCCGCCGCGCCGTCCGCCATCTCGAGAAGAACCGTGTCGTGATCTTCGCTGCGGGCGTGGGGTCGCCGTTCTTCACCACCGACAGCGGTGCCGCTCTGCGTGCGGCCGAGATGAACTGCGATGCCTTGTTCAAGGGCACCAGTGTAGACGGCATCTATGACGCCGATCCCAAGAAGGTGGCGGACGCCAAGCGGTACGATACGATCTCGTACGACACCGTCTTGTCCAAGAACCTCAAGGTGATGGACGCGAGCGCGGTGGCGCTGTGCCGTGATTCGAATATTCCGATCGTCGTCTTCAACATTCGCGAGCACGGCAATTTCGCCGCGGTTCTGGGTGGCGAGGGTGTGTCGACGATCGTCCAGGAACGAGCAGGAGACTGAGCATGGCCGCCTATGACAAGGCCGATCTGGAGCGCCGCATGGCAGGGGCCGTCGAGGCGCTGAAGGGCGACCTCGCGGGGCTGCGCACCGGCCGCGCGTCGACCGCGCTGCTCGATCCCGTCACGGTCGAAGTGTACGGATCGCACATGCCGCTCAACCAGGTCGCAACCGTCTCGGTGCCCGAGCCGCGAATGATTTCGGTGCAGGTGTGGGACAAGAGCAACGTTGGCCCGGTGGAGAAGGCGATCCGCTCGGCAGGCCTGGGGCTCAATCCGATCAACGACGGGCAGACGCTTCGCCTCCCGATCCCCGATCTGACCGAGGAGCGGCGCAAGGAGCTCGCGAAGCTTGCCGGCTCCTATTCGGAGAAGGCCAAGGTGGCGGTGCGCAACGTGCGGCGCGACGGGATGGATAGCCTGAAGCTCGACGAGAAGAAGGGCGTGTTCGGCGAGGACGATCGCAAGCGTCTCGAGACCGAAGTCCAGAAACTGACCGACGCGACAATCGCCGAGATCGACGTCGCCGCGAGTGCCAAGGAAAAGGAAATCCTCGGTAAGTGAGCCGAGGCTCGGCCTTCTGCCCCGCCGGGTCTTGGTCGCCGCGCCGCATTCGTGCCGCGTGGAGCGAACTGCCGCGCCGCGTGTCGCGCCGCGCTGTTGAAGGTACCCGAGGGTGAGCACGGCGCCGAAGCTCGTTGCGGGCGGGGGCGCGCTGCCGCGTCACGTTGCGATCATCATGGATGGCAACGGCCGCTGGGCGAAGAAGCGCCTGCTACCGCGCGCCGCCGGGCACAAGGCGGGTGTCGAGGCGGTGCGGCGCGTGACGCGCCACGCGCGCGCGATCGGCATCGAAGCACTCACCATCTACGCCTTCTCGTCGGAGAACTGGCGCCGGCCCGAGGAGGAGATCGGCGACCTGATGGGGCTGCTGCGGCTGTTCATCCGCAGCGATCTTGCCGAGCTCGTGCGTGAGAACGTCCGATTACGCATCCTCGGCGATTACCGCCGCTTCCCGACCGACGTCGTCGCGCTGATCGACGACGCGGTGGCGCGGTGCGCGGGCAATAGCGGCCCGATCCTGGCGATCGCGCTGAACTACGGCGCACAGGCGGAATTGGTACGCGCGGCGCAGAGCGTGGCTGCGCGCCTGGCACCCGAGCAGATCGACGCGGCGTCGATCGAGGCCGAGCTCGAGACGCGCGACCTGCCGCCGCTCGATCTGTTAATCCGTACCTCGGGCGAGCATCGCCTGTCGAACTTCCTGCTGTGGCAGGCTGCCTATGCGGAGTTGCTGTTCGTCGACACGCTGTGGCCCGATTTCGGCGCGGCGGATCTTGACGCGGCGGTTGCGGCGTTCGGCAATCGTCAGCGCCGGTTCGGAGGTTTGTGACGACACCTGACGCCAAGGTGCGCACGCCGTCGAACCTTCGCCTGCGGATGATCGCCAGCGTCGCGATGATCGCGATCGCGAGCGCGGCGCTGTGGTTCGGCGGGATCGCCTTCTGGCTGCTCGCGGTCGTGATTGCGCTGTTCATGATGGCGGAATGGTCCGATCTCCAGCATGCGCCTGCGCGGCAGAAGCGGATTACGCAATATAGCCTGTCGGTGCCGCTTGCGGTGATGGCGCCGGCATCGCTGGTGCTGGTGGTGCACGATTTCTTCTCGCTCGGTCTGCTGGCGGGCGCGGCGTTCTTCGCCGCGGCGGTAACGCGGCGCAGCGCGCTCGGCGTCGGTGTGATCTATTGCGGGCTGCCCGTTCTTGCGCTGGTGTTCCTGCGGCGGCAGGAAGAGGGGCTGCTCTGGGCGTTCTGGGCGCTGTCGCTGGTGTGGGCAACCGATATTGGAGCGTTCTTTAGCGGCCGCTCGATCGGCGGGCCGAAACTCGCGCCGAAGCTGTCGCCGAACAAGACATGGGCGGGGCTGATCGGCGGCGTGGCGGCGGCGAGCGCGCTCGCGGCGATCCTGCATGTGCGGTTTGGTCTGCCATGGCGGATGACGCTGGCGACGCCGGTGCTCGCAGTGATCGCGCAGGGCGGCGACCTTTATGAGAGCTGGCTCAAGCGTCGCGCGGGCGTCAAGGATTCGGGCAACATCCTGCCGGGGCACGGCGGCGTGCTCGATCGGCTCGACGGCGTGGTTCCCGTCGCGCCGCTCGCAGCGCTGCTCGTCGTCGCGCCCTACCTCTACCGATGAAAACGATCACTATTCTCGGCGCGACCGGATCGATCGGTACGTCGACGCTCGATCTGGTCGAGCGATCGCCCGACGCTTTTTCCGTCGTCGCATTGACCGCCAATTGCGACGTCGATCGGCTCGCCGCGGCGGCGATCCGAACGCGCGCCAAGAGGGCCGTCGTGGCAGACGAGACGTGCCTGTCTGCCCTGCGGACGGCACTCGCCGGTACGGGCGTCGAGGCAGCGGGAGGCGAGGCAGCTGTTACTGAGGCGGCGGCGATGCCGGCGGACGTCACGGTCGCGGCGATCGTCGGCTGCGCCGGCCTGCGCCCGTCGATGGCGGCGGCGGAGCAGGGCAATACGCTGGCGCTTGCGAACAAGGAGGCGCTGGTCTCCGCGGGCGACGTGATGAACGCCGCGGTCGCGTGCCACGGCGCGACGCTGCTGCCCGTCGACAGCGAGCACAGCGCAATCTTCCAGTGTCTTGATCGCGCGCTTGCCGATCGCGTGAGCCGGATCATCCTGACGGCGAGCGGCGGGCCGTTCCGCGATCGACCGCTCGACGCGATGCGCGATATCACGCCGGCGCAGGCGGTGGCGCATCCCAACTGGTCGATGGGCGCGAAAATCTCGGTCGATTCGGCGACGATGATGAACAAGGGGCTCGAGTTGATCGAGGCGTTCCACCTGTTCCCCGTCGCAAGCGAGCAGATCGAGATCGTTGTCCACCGCCAGTCGGTGATCCATTCGATGGTGGAATATGTCGACGGCTCCGTGATCGCGCAGCTCGGCACGCCAGACATGCGCACGCCGATCGCCTGCGCGCTCGCCTGGCCCGATCGCATGGCGACGCCGGGCGAGCGGCTCGACCTCGTCAAGGTCGGGCGGCTGGACTTCGAGGCGCCGGACCTCGTGCGCTTCCCCGCACTCGCGCTGGCACGTGCCGCGCTCGAGGCGGGCGGCGCACGCCCGGCGATTCTCAACGCCGCGAACGAGGTGGCGGTGGCGGCGTTTCTCGCGGGGCGGCTCGGGTTCCTCGAAATCGCCGCAATCGTCGCCGATACGCTGGCATGCTACGATCCGGCGGCACCGGATACGCTCGACGCGGTGTTGCACGTCGATCGCGAGGCGCGGGTGCTGGCGGAAGAGCGTGTGAAGGAACGCGTTGCTTGATTGAAACCCCCGGCCTGCTGCTGACGCTGCTCGCCTTCGCGCTGGTGATCGGACCGCTCGTGTTCGTTCACGAGATGGGCCATTATCTCGCCGCGCGCTTCTTCGGCGTGAAATCCGACGCCTTCTCGATCGGCTTCGGGCGCGAGATCGCCGGCTGGACCGACAGGCGCGGTACGCGGTGGAAGATCGGGTGGATGCCATTGGGCGGCTACGTCCGCTTCGCCGGCGACATGAACGCGGTCAGCCAGCCGTCGGCCGAATGGCTTGCGCTGCCGGCCGAGGAGCGCGCGCAGACCTTCCAGGCGAAACCGGTGTGGCAGCGCGCGATCATCGTCGCGGCCGGACCGATCGTCAATTTCGCGCTCGCCATTCTAATCCTGTCAGGCTTCGCGCTGGCCTATGGCGATACGCGCACGCCGCCCGTCGTCGGCGAGGTCATCGCCGGCAGCGCGGCGGCACGCGCCGGGTTGCAGGCGGGCGATCGCATCGTTCGGCTTGGCGACCGCGATATCGCGATCTTCGAAGACATGCTGTCCTACACGCGGATCCATCCCGGCGAGGCGATCGACGTCGCGTTGGAGCGCCGCGGCCAGCCGGTGACGCTGCCGGTGACGCTCGGCGTGCAGGAGCAGGTCGATCGCTTCGGCAACCGCTATCGCATCGGCATGCTCGGCATCGGCCGCGGCGAGCGCGTCACGGTGCCGGTCGGTCTGCTCGAGGCGCCTGTCGTCGGGCTGCGGCGGACGGGAGAGATCGTGTCGATGATGGTCGAGACGATCGGCCAGATCATCAGCGGGCGACGCTCGGTAAAGGAGCTTGGCGGGCCGCTGTCGATCGCCAAGGTATCGGGCGAGCAGATCACGCTTGGCCCGGATGCGTTCGTCTTCCTCATCGCGCTGGTTTCTATCAATCTCGGGTTCATCAACCTGCTGCCAGTCCCGATGCTGGATGGCGGCCACCTTCTCTTCTACGCAATCGAGGCGGTGCGACGCCGCCCGGTCGGCCCGGCAGTGCAGGAATGGGCATTCCGCGGCGGGCTCGCCGCGATCCTTGCCCTGATGCTGCTGGTGACGTTCAACGATCTTGGGAATTTCGGCCTTTGGCGCAACCTCGCCCGCTTGATCGGTTGACGAATCAAGGGCAGGGCGCGCGCGCAGGGGCTTGTTTGGGCTTACCGGGGTGGGATTGGTGACTGTTTTGAACACTTCGTCTGCTCGTTCGCGCTCGGCAGCATTGCTGCTCGGCTGCACCATGCTCGCTGGCGTACCGTCGGTCGCCGTGGCGCAGAGCGCGGCGCCTTCTGGTGCGCAACAGGCGACGCCGGCACCCGTCGCGCCGCCGGTACAGCGGGTAATCCGTTCGCTGCGCGTCGAAGGGTCGCAGCGTATCGAGCCGGAAACCGCGCTCAGCTATACCAAGCTGCGGATCGGCCAGACCTATACCAACGAGTCGCTCGATCAGGCGATCAAGGACCTTTACGCCAGCGATCTGTTCGCCGACGTGACGGTGGCCGGCGCCGAGACGGGCGACATCGTACTGCGCGTGCGCGAGAACCCGATCATCAACCGCGTGATCCTTGAAGGCAACAAGCGCCTCAAGGAAGATAAGATCACCAAGGAGATCAAGCTCAAGCCGCGGCAGGTGTTCACGCGTAGCGCGGTGCGGCAGGATGTCGCGCGCATCGTCGAACTCTATCGCCGCCAGGGCCGTTTCGCCGCCAGCGTCGATCCGAAGATGGTCGCGCTAGACCAGAACCGCGTCGACGTGGTGTTCGAGATCAGCGAGGGGCCGAAGTCCAAGGTCCGCCAGATCAACATCATCGGCAACGAGGTATTCTCCGACGACAAGCTGCGCGAGCAGATGGTGACCAAGCAGGCGCGCCTGTTCCGTCTGCTGTCGTCGAACACGACCTACGACCAGGATCGCCTCGCCTACGACCAGCAGAAGCTGCGTCAGTTCTACCTGACTGAGGGCTATGCAGACTTCCGCGTGACGAGCGCCGTCGCCGAGCTGACGCCGGACAAGGAAGACTTCATCATCACTTACGTGGTGGAGGAAGGCCCGCGCTACAAGTTCGGCGACGTGACGGTCGACAGCGATATCCGGGACTTCGACGACAAGGCGCTCGCCAAGACGCTCGCGGTGAAGAAGGGCGACTGGTACAACGCCAAGCTGGTCGAGGACACCGTCGACGGGCTGAGCCAGACGACCGGCCTGTTCGGTTACGCCTTCACCGAGATCAACCCCGAGTTCCAGCGCGACAAGGACGCGCTGACGATGTCGATCAACTTCCACATCGCGGAAGCCAAGCGCTCGTACATCGAGCGGATCGACATCACCGGCAATACGCAAACGCAGGACAAGGTGATCCGGCGCGAGATCCGCCTGGCTGAGGGCGACGCGTTCAACAGCTTCCAGGTGAAGCGCTCGCAGGACCGCATCAACAGCCTGGGTTACTTCCAGGAAAAGTTCGAGATCAAGCAGACGCCGGGCACGACGCCCGATCGCGTCATCCTGGGTGCGAACGTCGAGGAGAAGGCAACGGGCGAGCTGCAGCTGTCGGCCGGCTTCTCAAGCCTCGAGCGGTTCATCGTCCAGTTCAACATCACGCAGCGCAACTTCCGCGGCAAGGGCCAGGAATTGCGTCTCGGCGTCAATTATTCGAGCTATTCGAAGTCGGTCGAGGTCGGCTTCACCGAGCCGTATCTGTTCGACAAGAATATTGCTGTCGGCGTCGATGTGTTCCGCCGTGACTTCAACGCGTTCAACTTCGTCAACAACAACCGCGAGACGACCTATAGCCAGGTCTCGACCGGGTTCCAGCTCCGCGCGGGCGTGCCGCTGACCGAATTCTGGTCGCTGTCGGCGCGCTACGGCCTGTCGTACGATGAGGTCGGCCTCGATCGCGACACCTTCTTCCGCGACGGGCAGTGCGATCGTATTCTCGCCGGCCGCTATCTGTGCGAGGCGCTGGGCAACCGCCTGACGTCCTCGATCGGCTACTCGCTGATCTACGACAGCCTCAATAGCCGGCTTCGTCCGTCGGCGGGGCAGCGCTTCACCTTCAGCCAGGATTTCGCCGGCCTCGGCGGTGACGTGAAGTATCTGCGTACGCGCGCCGATGCCGCGAAATACTGGGGGCTGGGCGGCGGCTTCATTCTGTCCGCGCTGGCGGAAGGCGGCTACATCTTCTCGTTCGAAGGTGATCGCGGCGAAGGCGTCGACGCGGTGCGCATTACCGACCGCTTCTATCTGGGCGAACCGCAGTTCCGCGGGTTCGACATTCGCGGCGTCGGGCCGCGTGTGCAGCGTCTGCCGTACACGACCGATGCGACCGGCAAGCAGATCCTGATCACCGATCGTCAGCAGATCACCGACGACGCGCTGGGCGGCAAGGCCTATTACCTTTCGCGGCTCGAGCTCGAGATCCCGCTCGGCTCCGGCGCGCGCGAACTCGGGCTGCGGCCGTCGGTCTATGTTCAGGCGGGCAGCCTGTTCAACATCCGGCGCCCGCTGCCGACGGTGACCTTCCCGACGACGACCGATGCCGCGGGCAATACCGTCGTGCTGCCGCTGCCGATCACCGATACCGCGGGTAACCCGTTGTTCTCCTATGCCAATGCGCAGGGGTTGGCGGTGACGACGACCTGCGCTGCCGGCCTTCCCGACGGCAACGGCAATTGTAACGGCATTCTGCCCAACACGCCGCAGATCCGTGCGCAGCCGTTCCTCGAGCGGTTCCTCGGCGATTCGCCGTCGCCGCGCATCTCGGTCGGCTTCGGCGTCAACTGGACGTCGCCGTTCGGCCCGCTGCGCATCGATATCGCCCGCGCGCTGAAGAAGCAGCCGGGCGACGACGACAAGCTCATCACCTTCAACGTAGGGACTCAGTTCTGATGACCAAGATCAAGACCATGCTGCTCGCCGCCGCGCTCGTCGCGCCGGCCGCCATTGCCGCCGGTTCGGCCAGTGCGCAGGTGTCGGGCATCGCCGTCGCCAACCCCGAGCAGGCAGTCGCGAATTCGCGCGCCTGGACGGCCGCGCGCGGCCAGATTCAAACGCAGTACAAGACGCAGATCGATCAGGCGACCGCGCGCCGCACCGCGATCGAGAACGAGCTGCGCCCGCTCGTCACCGCTTATCAGACCGCCGCACGTGCGCCCGGCGCAAGCGAGGCATCGCTTCGTCCGCAGGCGCAGGCGATCCAGACCAAGCAGCAGGCAGCGCAGCAGGAGCTCGGCCGTCTGACGCAGCCGGCGCAGCGCGCCGAGGCGTATGCGATCGAGCAGATCAGCGCCAAGCTGAACGACGCCGTCCAGGCGGCGGTGCGCGCGCGCAACGTGACGCTGCTGCTCCGCCCGGAAGCCGCGCTGTTCGCGCAGCCGGCAGCCGACGTGACGCCGGCGATTACCGCCGAACTCGACAAGCTCGTCCCCAGCGTCGGTATCACCCCACCGGCGAACTGGCAGCCGGGCCAGCAGGGTCAGCAGAGCCCGGCCGCTGCCGCCCCGGCGCAGCAGCGCCAGCAGCCGCAGGGCCGCTGAGCGATAGTCGCATGAGCGAGACGACGACCAAAGCCGCCATCGGCCCGTTGGACGTAACGCGCGTGATGGCGGCGCTGCCGCATCGCTATCCGATGCTGCTCGTCGATCGCGTCGAGCGGCTGGTGCCTGATGAATCGATCACCGCGATCAAGGCGGTGACGATCAACGAGCAGTTCTTCCAGGGGCATTTCCCCGGCCGTCCGATCATGCCGGGGGTACTGATTGTCGAGGCGCTGGCGCAGGCCGCCGGCGTCCTCGCGGTCGAGAGCCTAGGGCTCGCGGGGACCGGCAAGCTGGTTTATTTCATGTCGATCGACGACGTGAAATTCCGCAAGCCGGTGGAACCGGGCGTGCTGCTGCGGCTGGAGGTGTCGTTCGTGCAGAAGCGCGCACGGGTGTGCAAGTTCGCCGGCAAGGCGCTGATTGACGGCGAGCTTGCCGCCGAATGCGCCTTCACCGCGATGATCGCGGATCCGCCTGCGGCGGCGTGATGGATCGGCTGACCGCGTTCGGGTTGGTCGCGGTCAGCCTGATGCTCGTCTGCTACGCACTGGAGGATCGATCGCGCTGGTGGGTGCTGGGGTTCGCCGGCGCCTGCGCGCTCGGATCGACCTACGGTTTCCTGCAGGGCGCATGGCCGTTCGGCGTGGTCGAAGCGATCTGGTCGCTCGTCGCGCTGCGCCGCTGGGCTACCTTGCGCTGACATTGCGTGCGCCGCGCGGCTCTGCTAGGCGCGCGCCTTCCTTTCGGCTGGTCGGTAACCAGCCATCCCGGAGACAGAATGTGAAGAAAGATACCCACCCCGATTATCACATGATCAAGGTGCAGATGACGGACGGCACCGTGTACGAAACGCGATCCACGTGGGGCAAGGAAGGCGACACGATGACGCTCGAGATCGATCCGCTGGCGCATCCGGCGTGGACCGGCGGCAAGGGTCAGATGCTCGACAGCGGTGGTCAGGTCGCGCGCTTCAACAAGCGTTTCGGCGGCGGGCTCACGCTGCGCAAGTAACCATCGATTAACCACCGCGGGCGTAGCGTTCGGCCATGTTCGCGGCGGAATTCGAAACAGCGGAAACGAATGGCCGGCGCCGCAGCCCGCGTGCGCCGGTCTCGTTCGATGCGAGCGTGGGGCAGGGCGGGCTCGGGCGTACCTTGTGCAAGGTCGTCGACATCTCGCTCCACGGCGCGCGCATTCAGAGCTATTCGGCGCTGCGTCGCGGCACGACGATCTGGCTCAACCTGCCCGAGATCGGACCGATCGCCGCCGACGTGCGCTGGGCGGATGATTTCACCGCCGGCTGCCAATTCCAGAAGCCGCTCGACAAGATCGCGTTCGAACGTCTCGCCGCCCGCTGACTGGCTGGCGGATGGGGTGGGATTCGAACCCACGGTGAGCTTCCACCCACGACGGTTTTCAAGACCGTTGCCTTAAACCACTCGGCCACCCATCCGTGCGACGCCCTGTGCCGCGGTGCGATGATACGTGCAAGCCCGGCGATGATTGGCGGTTCCGCGCGAGCCCGCCGTGTGTCACACAGCGGGGGTGAGTGGTATCAGCACAATGTTCCGTCGCCTGCGTATCGGCATCGCCGCGTCCGCGCTCGCGCTCGTTTCGGGATCCGCCGGCGCGCAAACCGACGTTTCGCGCAGCGAAGCAGGGTTTCAGGCGTATCTTTCGCAGCTGCGCGCACAGGCGCTGCGTGAGGGCGTACGCCCGGCGACGGTCGACGCCGTCCTGCCGACGCTCACCTACAATCAGCGCGTCGTCGATCTCGACCGGCAACAACCGGGCAACCCCGGCTCTACCGCCACTCCGCCGTTCGCACCGTACAAGGCGCGCCACGTCGATGCGGCGCGGATCGGCCGCGGGCGCACCGCCTATGCTGCCAATCGCGCGCGCCTCATGCGGGTCGAGGCGGAGACGGGCGTGCCCGAATCGATCATGGTCGCAATCTGGGGGCATGAAACGAACTACGGCAGCTACACCGGCAATTTCGACCTGCTGCGCAGTCTTGCGTCGCTCGCCTATGACGGGCGTCGCCGCTCGCTGTTCGCGGGCGAGTTCGTCGCGACGCTCAAGATCCTCGATCGCGGTATCCCGCGCTCGACGCTGGTCGGCAGCTGGGCCGGCGCGACGGGCAATCCACAGTTTCTGCCGTCGATCTACATTCGTCTCGCCAAGGACGGCGACGGCGACGGGCGGGCGGATATCTGGAACAGCCAGGCGGATACGCTCGCTTCGATCGGCAATTACTTCGTCAACGCCGGATGGCGGCCTGGCCAGCCATGGGGCATCGCCGTCAGCGTGCCCGCCGGCTTCGATCGCAGTGGCCAGACCAACCGTCTCGTCTCGCCGCGCTGCCCGCGCGTGTTCGAGCGGCACAGCGGGTGGCGCACGATGGCGGAGTGGCGCGCGCTCGGCATCGTGCCGCAGGGTGGCGGCTGGCCCGGCGACAACGTACTCGCGACGCTGATGGAGCCGGACGGTCCGGGTGCGACGGCGTATCTTCTTACCGGCAATTATCGTGTGATCCTCGATTATAATTGCTCGAATTTCTACGCGCTCTCCGTGGGGCTTTTGGCGGATGCCGTCGAGCGCTGAGCGTGGGGGCAGCGCTGCGGCGCTGCTCTTGCTGACGGCTTGTGGCGGCGCGCCGAGCGTGCCGCTCGCACCTGCCGCGGCAGTTGATAGTGCGGCGGTACCGGTCCAGCCGATTGCCGTCCCCGCTGCGCCGATCCGCTACGACGCGGTCGGCTATGCCAGCTGGTACGGCGAGGAGGTCGCCGGCAACGACACCGCATCGGGCAGTCGTTTCGATCCCGGTGCCATCACGGCGGCGCACCGCACTCTGCCGCTCGGCTCGTTCGTCGAGGTGACGTCGCTGGACAGCGGGCGCACGATCCTGGTGCTCGTCAACGATCGTGGCCCTGGCCGGATTGATCGCGAGATCGATCTGTCGCGCGGCGCGGCGCAGGCGCTCGGTACCAGCGATCGGGCGATGGCCCCCGTACGGGTGCGTGCCAGCGCGGCGAACGCGGCCGATGCCGCCTCACTCGCCGCGGGCCGCTCGGCGAATTTACGCCTCGATGCGCCCGCTGCGCTGCTAGGTGCGCTTCGCGCCCGTCTGCCGAGTTACACGCCGCCGATCGAACGCCCCGACATGCGCCGTTCGCTTGGCGTCGTGCCCGCCGCGATCGGCGCCGACACGCGGGTCGTCCAGGTCGCCGCTTTCTCCAACGCCGCCCGCGCGCGGGCATTGGCGGATCGGCTGCGCGGTTTGGTGACGGGAGAGGGCGGCGTGTATCGCGTCCGCCTCGGCCCGTTCGTCGACCCCGTATCCGCCGAACGCGCACGTGACGCGGCGGCGCGGCGCGGCTATGGCGATGCCACGATCATCGTCGAGCCGTGAGCGTCCCAGTTCAGTCTTCACCGTCCAGCTTCCACCGTCCAGCCCGAGTAGAGCGTCCATGTCCAAGCTTCTGTCGTATCTCGCGTTGCCCGCGATCGCGCTGTCGGTCGCCTATCCGTCCGCCGCTTCCGCCCCGCAGTTCCAGACAGTCGCGCCGGTCGCGTTCATGGAAGACCTGTCGTCGGGCGCGGTGCTCTTCGCCAAGGATGCCGACCGTCGCATGCCGCCGGCGTCGATGGCGAAGATGATGACGGTGTTCGTCGTGTTCGACATGATCAAGCGCGGCGAGCTCAAACTCGACACCGAGTTCGAGGTGCGGCCGGAGACCTGGCAGCGCTGGCACGGCCCGGCGGCCGGATCGACGATGTTCCTGTCGGTCGGCGAGAAGGTGTCGGTGGCGAACCTGCTCTACGGCATCGTCGTGCTTTCCGGGAACGACGCCTGCGTCGTGTTGGCGGAAGGGATCTCGGGAACCGAGGAAGCCTTCGTCCAGCGGATGAACGAGGTTGCCAAGCGGATCGGGCTCGACAACAGCCATTACGGCACGTCGAACGGCTGGCCCGACAACGGCGTCACCTATGTGACGGCGCGCGATCTGGCAAAGCTCGCGGCGACGACGATCCAGGAGCATCCGAGCCTCTACAAGCAATTCTATTCGCGGCGTGAATTCACCTGGGGCAAGACGCTCGGTTCGGGCAGCGACATCACGCAGGCGAACCGCGATCCGCTGCTTGGCCGCGTCGCCGGCGCCGACGGGCTCAAGACCGGCCATACCGAGGAGGCGGGCTACGGCTTCACCGGTTCGGCGGAGCAGAACGGTCGCCGTCTCGTCATGGTGCTTGCCGGGCTGACCAGCTTCAACCAGCGCATCTCCGAATCGGTGCGCTTCATGGATTGGGGCTTCCGCGCGTGGCAGGCCAAGCCGATCGTGAAGCAGGGCCGCAAAGTGGGCGATGCCGAGGTTCAATTGGGCGGCGCCTCGACCGTCGGGCTCGTCGCGCCGCGTGACTTGAAGGTTGCGCTGCCGTCGGGCGCAGTGCCGACGATGTCGGCGAAGGTCGTATATCAGGGGCCGATCAAGGCGCCGATCAAGGCCGGCGCACACGTCGCCGATCTCGTCGTCACCTCGCCCGGTCTCCCCGAGCAGACGCTGCCGCTCGTCGCGGAGGCGGATGTCGCGGAGGCGGGCTTCTTCGGCCGCGCCTGGGCCGGCCTGACGGGCATGTTCGGATGACGGGTCGCTTCCTCTCGCTCGAAGGGGGCGAGGGGGCGGGCAAATCGACACAGGTGCGCGCACTCGCGGCAGCGATCGAGGCGTGCGGCGCTACCGTGGTCGTCACCCGCGAGCCGGGCGGCAGCGAGGGGGCGGAGGCGATCCGCGGCCTGCTGATGCAGGGCGAGGTCTCACGCTGGGATGCGCGTGCGGAGGCGCTGCTGTTCGCCGCTGCGCGCGCCGACCATGTCGAGAAGGTGATCCGCCCGGCGCTGGCTCTCGGTCACTGGGTGATCAGCGACCGGTATCTCGATTCGACGCGTGCCTATCAGGGGCTCGCAGGCGGGATCGACGACGCGGCGATCATGGCGCTGCACGCATTCGGCAGCGGCGGCCTGCTGCCCGATCGGACGATCGTGCTCGACCTGCCGGTGCAGGAGGGCGCACGGCGCGCGGCGCTGCGCGACCAAGGCTTCACCGATCGGTTCGCGCAGCGCGGCAACGATTTCCACCGCCGTGTCGCTGAGGCATTCCGCGGGTTCGCCGAGCGCGAGCCGGCACGCGTGCGGATCGTCGACGCGGCGCGGCCTCCGGAGGCCGTCACCGCTGCGATTCTCGTTGAACTGGCCGACCTGCTACCATGAGTACGATCCGTGGTCATGCAGCGGCGCAGGCCGCCTTCGATGCAGCCGCCGCGAGCGGGCAGATCCACCACGCGTGGCTCCTCACCGGTGCGCAGGGCATCGGCAAGGCGACCTTCGCGCGGGAGGCGGCGATCGGCCTGCTCGCCCGAAGCGCAGGCCACGCCGCCAACGATCGCACGCGATCGCTGATCGATGCCGGCGCGCATCCCGATTACCGCATCCTCGAACGCCTGCCGAAGGACGGCAAGCCCGACGGCGATCTCGCGCGCAGCATTACCATTGCGCAGGTCCGCAGCCTCCAGCCGCTGTTCGCGACGACCCCATCGCTCGGCCCCCGCCGCGTCGTGCTGATCGACGCGATCGACGATCTCGAGCGCGCCGGTGCGAACGCTTTGCTCAAGAACCTCGAGGAACCGCCGGCGGGCACTGTGTTCCTGCTGATCAGTCACGCGCCCGGTCGCCTGCTGCCGACGATCCGGTCGCGCTGCCGCCTGCTGCGATTCGAGCCGCTGGCCGAGCGCGACATGCGCGCGGTGCTCGGCGACCTTCTGCCAGAAGCATCCGTGGAGGAGCAGGACGCGTTGGTTCGTGCCGGTTGCGGTGCCCCGGGCCGCGCGCTGCGCTTCGCCGGGCTCGATCTCGACAAGATCGACGTGGCGCTCGGCACGATCGCGCGTGACGGCGACCGCGCGAACGTTGAGCGCGTCAAGCTGATGCGCGCCTTGTCGCTCAAGGCGGCGCAACCGCGCTACGAGGCGTTCCTCGATCGCGTGCCGACGTTCCTTGCCGAGCAGGCGCCGTATCGCGCCGGTGCGGCGCTGCGCGATGCGCTCGACGCCTATGACGAGGCGCGCGCGATCGCCGCGAGCGCGCGCTCGCTGTCGCTCGATCCGGGTGGCACGGTCTTCGAACTGGCAGGGGTGGTCGCGCGGCTCGCGCGATAGTAGAGGCGCTGCCCATGGGCGAGCCCTTCTATATCACCACCGCGATCAGCTACCCCAATGGCAAGCCGCATATCGGCCACGCCTATGAGGCGATCGCCGCCGACGCCATCGCGCGTTTCCAGCGCCAGGCGGGCTGCGACGTCCGCTTCCAGACCGGGACCGACGAGCACGGGCTGAAGATGGTGCAGACCGCGCGCGACCGCGGTGTCGCCGTCGCCGATCTGGCGGCGGAAATGTCGTCGCTTTTCCGCGCGATGTGCAACGATCTGGGGATTTCCTATGATCGTTTCATCCGTACCACCGATGCCGATCACTATCGCGCGAGCCAGGCGATCTGGCGCGCGATGGAGGCCGCGGGCGATCTCTACCTCGATCGCTACGAGGGCTGGTATTCGGTGCGCGACGAGGCGTTCTACGACGAAAAGGAACTCGTTGTGGGGGAAGGCGGCGAGAAGCTGTCGCCGCAGGGGACGCCCGTCACCTGGACGGCCGAGGAAACGTGGTTCTTCCGACTGTCGAAATATCAGCAGCCGCTGCTCGACCTGTACCGCGACAATCCCGACTTCATCCGTCCTGAATCGCGCCGCAATGAGGTGATGCGCTTCGTCGAGGGCGGGTTGTCCGACCTGTCGGTCTCGCGCACCAGCTTTGACTGGGGGGTGCCGGTGCCGGACAGCCCGGGGCACGTCATGTACGTGTGGGTCGATGCGCTGACCAATTATCTGACGGGCGCCGGCTATCCCGATGAGGCCGCGCCCTATTGGCCTGCCGATCTTCATTTGATCGGCAAGGACATCGTCCGGTTTCACGCGGTCTATTGGCCGGCGTTCCTCATGTCGGCGGGCATTGCGCTTCCCAAGTCGGTGTTCGGCCACGGCTTTCTACTTCATCGCGGCGAAAAGATGTCGAAGAGCCTCGGCAACGTCGTCGATCCGGGCGATCTGGCGAGCGCATTCGGTGTGGATGCGCTACGCTACTTCCTGCTGCGCGAGGTGAGTTTCGGGCAGGACGGCAGCTATTCCGCCGAGGCGATCGTGACGCGCGTCAACGCTGAACTCGCCAATGCGTTCGGCAATCTGGCGCAGCGAACATTGTCGTTCATCGCCAAGAACCTCGCGGGCGCGCTGCCCGAGGCGGGGCGGGCGGATGACGCCGATGGCGCGCTGATCGAGGAAGTCATCGTCGCGGCAGCGGGGCTGAAGGCGGCGTTCGGCGACCTGATGTTGAGCCACGGGATCGAAGCGTGGATGCGCGGTGTCGTCGCGTGCAACCAATATATCGACGTGCAGGCGCCGTGGAGCCTGCGCAAGACGGATCCCGATCGCATGCATGCCGTGTTGCGGACGCTGGTCCGCGCGATCCGCATCCTCGCTATTGCCATCCTGCCCGTTGTGCCGAACGGCGCCGGTACGATCCTCGATCAGCTGGCCGTCGAAGAGGGCGAGCGTGATCACGCGGCGATCGACGATGACGACTGGTACGCGCGCCGTTCCGCCAGCGGCGTGCCGCTCGCGGCACCGTCGCCCGCTTTCCCGCGCCTCGAACTGCCGGCGGACGTCGCCTGATGCTCGCCGACAGCCACTGCCACCTTAACTACAAGGGACTGGTGGAGGAGCAGCAGGCGGTGCTCGCCCGCGCTCGTGCGCGCGGCGTAACGGCGATGCTCAACATCGCGACGCGCGAGAGCGAGTGGGACGACGTCCTCGCCACCGCGGAGCGCGAACCCGACGTCTGGGCGACGGTGGGTATCCACCCGCACGAGGCCGATCAGCATCCGCACGTCGATACGCAGCGCCTCGTCGCACGCGCCGCGCATCCCCGCGTCGTTGGTGTCGGGGAGAGCGGGCTCGACTATTATTACGACCATTCCGATCGCGCGCGGCAGCAGGCGAGTTTCCGCGCTCATATCGCCGCCGCGCGCGAGGCTGGGGTGCCGATCGTCGTCCACACGCGCGATGCCGAGGAGGATACCGCGGCGATCCTGCGCGACGAGCTGGGGAAGGGGGCGTTCACCGGCGTCATCCACTGTTTCACCGGCACAGGGGCCTTTGCTGATGTCGCGCTCGATCTCGGCTTCTATATTTCGCTGTCGGGCATCGTGACGTTCAAGAGCGCGCGCGATCTGCAGGAGACGGCAAAGCGGCTGCCGCTTGAGCGATTGCTGATCGAGACCGACGCGCCGTTCCTCGCGCCCGTGCCGCATCGCGGCAAGCCGGGCGAACCTGCGTTCGTTGCCGATACCGCCAGCTTCCTGGCAATGCTACGCGGTGACGATCTTGAACAATTGCATGAGGTTACCACGCGTAACTTCCATGCGCTGTTCAGCAAAACGGCGGCTACACACGGATGAAGGTGACGATGCTCGGCTCGGGGACGTCGTCGGGCGTACCGCGGATCGGCAACGATTGGGGCTCATGTGATCCCAGCGAACCGCGCAATCGCCGCACTCGCGTATCCATTCTCGTCGAAACGGCGGATACCAAGATCCTCGTCGATACCGGGCCCGACATGCGTGCGCAGCTTCTGGCGGCGGATGTCGGCAAGATCGACGCGGTAATCTGGACGCACGAACACGCTGATCACGTCTTCGGCATCGACGACCTGCGGCAGGTTTATCATCTGCTCGGCCATCCCGTGCCGGGTTATGCGCGGGTGGCGACGCGAGAGCGGCTAGAAGCGATGTTCGGCTATGTCTTCCACGGTCGCAGCGGCTACCCGCCGACGGTCGCGCTGCATGAGCTTCCTGATCAGCTCCGGATCGGATCGATCGACATCAGCGTGGTCGATCAACCGCACGGATCGATTACTTCCGCAGGTTTGAGGTTCGAACATCAGGGTGTCTCGGCAGGCTACGCGACCGATATCTCCGCGATGACCGCGGCGATGCGCACGCACTATGCAGGGCTCGACCTGCTGATCGTCGATGCGCTTCGCGATCGACCGCATCCGACGCATCCCGATCTCGGCCAGGCGCTCCGCTGGATCGAGGACTTGAAGCCCGGTCGTGCAGCGCTGACGCATATGGATCAGTCGATGGATTATGCGACGCTCGTCGCGAGGCTGCCGCAGGGCGTGGAGCCGGGCTATGACGGTTTGTCGTTCGAGCTATGACCGGCGGCGCACAGATCGTGCTGGTCGCGCTCACGTTGGTATTGCCGCTAGCGGCTCTGATTTCACGCCGGCCGCCGCTCGGCACGACGATCAAGCTTGCCGCCATCTGGATTGCGATCTTTGCGGTGGTCGTTGCGGTCGCGGCGCTGGTCGGTAGCTGACGCATCTCTCCCCTACTCACGACGGATTTAACATAATGATTATTATCGGCGTACTGTATGTTTGATCGGCAGACCCCCCTGAACCGTCTGCGCGAGATCATGGTGCGACTGCGGGATCCGGTAATGGGTTGCGAATGGGATCGCGCGCAAACCGTGCAGACGATCGCACCCTATACGATCGAGGAAGCATATGAGGTGGCCGACGCCTGCGCGCGCGGCGACATGGCGGATCTGAAGGACGAACTCGGCGACCTGCTGCTCCAAGTCGTGTTCCACAGTCGTATCGCCGAGGAAGCCGGCGCGTTCGATTTCGGCGACGTCGCAGCGGCGATCGGCGACAAGATGGAGCGGCGCCACCCGCACATCTTCGGCGAAGCGTCCGACGGTGGGCATCACCTATGGGAAGCGATCAAGGCGGAGGAACGCGCGGCCCGCAGCGATCCGAGCGCGCTCGCCGGTGTTGCGCTCGGGCTGCCTGCACTGATGCGCGCCGAGAAGCTCCAGAAGCGCGCGGCACGCGTCGGCTTCGACTGGCCGGACGCCGATGGCCCGCGCGCCAAGATCGACGAGGAGTTGGCCGAAGTTGCCACCGCATCCAGCGCTGACGCCGTGACCGAAGAAGTCGGCGATCTGCTGTTCGCGGTGACGAACTGGGCACGCCATCTTGGCGTTGATCCCGAGGCAGCGTTGCGCGCGGCGAATGCCAAGTTCGAGCGACGCTTCCGCACGATGGAGGACGTCGCCGGCGGGTCGATCGACGGCTGCGATCTCGCCGCGCAAGAGGCCCTGTGGCTTGCGGCGAAGCAGCGCGAGCGCGACGCGGGCTAGGCGCCGTCGATGTCGCGCTGCTCGCCGTGGCGCTCGACGAAGCGGCGATGATCCGCCGGGGACAGGCGCACGTCATAATGCGCCCCCGCCTCGTCCACGCTATGATCGATCACCTCGCCATGCTGATGCAGCCAGGCGGCAGCGGCACCGTTAGCGGCATCGAGCGTCAGCGCGTAGCGCCGATGCCCTTGGGTCAGTCGATCGGCGAGCGTTCGCAGCAGCGTGTCGACCCCTTCCCCACTCAGCGCCGAAAGGGCTACGACATCCTCGCGGCGGGTCGCCTCGGCAACCATTTCGTCATGCGCCGCAGGATCGAGTAGATCGACCTTGTTCCACGCCTCGATCATCGGCGTTCCTTCGGGAAGGCCGAGATCGGCGAGAACGCCTTCGACGTCGGCCTTTTGCGCCAACGTGTCGGGGTGCGCGACATCGCGGACGTGGACCAGCAGATCCGCCGAAACGACCTCTTCGAGCGTCGCCTTGAACGCGGCGACGAGCTGCGTCGGCAGTTCGGAGACGAAGCCGACGGTGTCGGACAGGATCGCCTTGTCGATGCCCGGCAGGCTGATCTGCCGCAGCGTCGGATCGAGCGTGGCGAAGAGAAGGTTTTCAGCCATCACATCGGCGCCGGTCACGCGGTTGAACAGCGTCGACTTGCCGGCATTGGTGTATCCGACAAGCGCGATCACCGGCCATGGCGCGCGCTGGCGCCGCTCGCGGTGCAGCCCGCGGGTCCGCGTCACTTGCTCGAGTTCCCGGCGCAGTCGCGCCATGCGATCGCGGATCAGGCGGCGATCGGCCTCGATCTGTGTCTCGCCCGGGCCGCCGAGGAAGCCGAAACCGCCGCGCTGCCGCTCGAGGTGGGTCCAGCTGCGCACGAGGCGGCCGGCCTGATAATCGAGGTGAGCGAGTTCGACCTGTAAACGTCCCTCAGCGGTCGCCGCGCGCTCGCCGAAGATTTCGAGGATCAGCCCGGTGCGATCGATCACCTTCGCTTCCAGGGCGGTCTCCAGATTGCGCTGCTGGATCGGCGAGAGCGATGCATCGAACACGAACAGCGATGCCTCGTGCTGGCGCCCGAGCGTCGCCAGTTGCTCGACCTGCCCCGAGCCGATCAGCGTCGCGGCGCGCGGTGCACGCACGCGCACCGCCTGCCGCTCGACAACCTCGACGCCAATCGCCGCGGCGAGCCCAGCGGTCTCTTCAAGCCGCGCCTCATTGTCGCGCGACGAGCCGCCAAGGTCGGGGAAAACAACGATGGCGCGTGCGCCGCGCGAGAACTCCTCGCGATCGCGATCGAATCCCTGGGTCAATCTTCGTCCGACCCGCTGGTCTCTTCGGCGAGATTGAGCGGTCGCGCCGGCTGAATCGTCGACACGGCATGCTTGTAGACGAGCTGCGAGGTGCCGTCGCGCTGGAGCAGCATGCAGAACAGATCGAACGCGGCGATCTGGCCCTGCAGCATCACGCCGTTGACGAGGAACATGGTGACCGAATCATCGGACTTTCGCACCGCATTGAGGAAGATCTCCTGCAACAGCGGCTGCTTCTTTCCCGTGTCGCCGAGCTGATCAACGATCGCGCCGACATCGATCTGCGCGCCCGGCATGATCGTCGAGATCGCGTGCTTGTAGATCAGCTGGCTCTGCCCGTCGCGACGCAGCAGGACAGAGAAATTGTCGAACCATGTGACGATGCCCTGGAGCTTGACACCCTTGACCAGGAACAGCGTGACGGGGGTCTTCGATTTGCGCAGTGCGTTGAGGAACAGATCCTGAAGCGAGCTCTGCTTTTCGGCCATGCCGTGATGCCCTTCGTTCTTGGCGGGGTTTGCCCCGCGATGCGCCGGTACCCGGCGTCGGATTGCGGCCCATGCGGCCTGCCAATCGCAATGTAGGAAGCCGGACCGCGCCGGTCCAGCACCTCAGTCGTCGCGCGTTTCGGTGATCCCAAGCAGCTTCAGCTTGCGGTGCAGCGCCGAGCGCTCCATCCCGATGAAGGTAGCGGTGCGCGAAATATTCCCCGAGAAGCGCCGGATCTGGACCTTCAGATACTCGCGCTCGAACGATTCGCGCGCCTCGCGCAGTGGGGCGCCCATGATCGCGTTGCCGCCCCCCCCGCTCTGCTGATCGCCCAGCACCTCCGCGGGCAGCAGATCGATGTCGATCCGGCCGATGCGATCGCCCGGCGCCAGGATGATCGTGCGCTCGACGACGTTACGCAGCTGGCGCACGTTGCCTGGCCAGTCGTACGATTGCAGCGCCACCATCGCATCCGCCGCGATTTCCGGCGTGGGAACGCGGCGGTCGGCGGCGTAGTGCGCGACGAAATGCTCGACCATCGGCGGGATGTCTTCGCGCCGCTCGGCGAGCGACGGGATCGTTACCGGCACGACGTTGAGGCGGTAGTACAGGTCCTCGCGGAACCGCCCCTCGGCGATCTCGTGCGTCAGATCGCGCCCCGTCGCCGACACGACCCGCACGTCGACCTTGACGACGCGCGTGCCGCCGACGCGAGTGAAGCTCTGGTCCGTCAGCACGCGCAGGATACGCCCCTGCGTGGTGATCGGCATGTCGGCTATCTCGTCGAGGAACAGCGTGCCGCCGTGCGCCTGTTCGAGCAGGCCGGGGCGAACGAGATCCCCGCCCTCCTCCACCCCGAACAATTCCTCCTCGACGCGCTCGGGCGTCATGTTCGCGGCGCTCACGATTACAAACGGCGCCGTCGCGCGCTGGCTCCAACCGTGGAGCAATCGTGCTGCGACTTCCTTGCCGACGCCCGCCGGACCGTTGATCATCACGCGGCTGCCCGTCGCGGCGACGCGCTTCAACGTCGCGCGCACGCCGTTGATCGCGCTTGAGCTGCCGGTGAGATCGGTGTCGCGCCCGCTCGACGCGCGCAGGCTCGCCACCTCGCGCCGCAGCCGCTCGGTCTCGGTTGCGCGCTCGACCATCAGCAGCAGCCGCTCAGCCTGGAACGGCTTCTCGATGAAATCCGCCGCGCCCTGCCGGATCGCGGCGACCGCGGTGTCGAGGTTACCGTGCCCCGAGATGACGAGCACCGCCACTGACGGATCGCGGCGCTTGATCTCAGCCAATAGCTCAAGTCCGTCGAGCCGCGACCCTTGCAGCCACACGTCGAGCAGGACGAGGCTGGGTCGGCGCTCGGCGATCGCGGCGAGCGCGGCGTCGCTGTCCGCCGCGGTACGCGTGTCATATCCCTCGTCCTCGAGCACGCCCGAGACGAGTTCACGGATGTCGAGCTCATCGTCGACGACGAGAATGTCTAGCGCCATGATTATGCAGTCCGATTGCGAGTGAGTGCGGCGATCCCCCCGCCGTCGCCGTCGGCGTGATTGTCGTCGCGCCCGTCGAGCGCGGCGAGCATCGCCATGTCGAAGGTCATCGTCACCAGCGTCCCCCCTTCTGGACGGTCGGCAAAGGTGATCGTTCCGCAATGTTCTTCGACGATCTTCTTGACGATTGCGAGCCCGAGCCCTGTGCCGCGCGCGCGCGTCGTCATATACGGCTCGACGATCCGGTCGCGTTCCACCGGCAGGCCAACCCCAGTGTCAGCGACGGTCACGATCGCGCGCGGACCCTCCTCCGCGATTGTCATGGTCACCGCGCCGTTGCTGCTCCCGGTCGCCTCGATCGCCTCAACGGCGTTCTTGACGATGTTGGTCAGCGCCTGGCCGATCTGGCGGCGATCGCACACCAGCGTCGGGCCGGGATCGTCGTGAACAATTGAGAAGCGCACGCCGGCGTGCGCCACTTCGTGGAGAAACACGGTGTTGCGGGCGATATCCACCAGTGACTCTTCGCGAAACACGGGCTTGGGCATGCGCGCGAACGACGAAAATTCGTCGACCATGCGGCGCAAATCGCCGACCTGACGGACGATCGTCTCGGTCAGCCGGGCGAACGTCGTGTCCCCGGCCTCTATCTTGTTTCCGTAGCGCCGTTGTAGGCGCTCGGCGGCGAGCTGGATCGGGGTGAGCGGGTTCTTGATCTCGTGCGCGATGCGGCGCGCGACGTCCGACCAAGCGGCGCGGCGCTGGTCGAGCAATTGCTGCGTGATGTCGTCGAAGGTCAGGATCGGTCCGGTGCCGTCCCGCGCGATCCGCACGGCAAGCGTTCGCGCCTCGCCGCCGGCGGAGATCTGCACGATCGCCTCGCGCGCCGGGCCGTCGAGCAGCGCAGCGAGCTCTGGCGCAACCGTCGCCAGCGGTTTGCCCACTGGCGGTTCGGGCAGCGCGAGCAGCGTCTCGGCCGAACTGTTGATCAGGCGAATGGTGCGATCAGGCGCGATCGAGATGACACCCGCCGACACACCTGACATGACCGCCTCGATCAGAGCGCGGCGGCTGTCGAGCTGCGCATTGGCGGTAACGAGCGCAGTATTTTGCTCCTCCAGCCGCTCGGTCATGCGGTTGAAGGTATTGGCGAGCGTACCGACCTCGTCACGCTCCTTCGTCTCGGCAACCCGCGCGGACAGATCACCGCGCTCGACCCGCCGCGCGGCGTCGACCAGCTCGCCTACCGGCCGCACGAGGCGGTCCGCCACGGCCAGCGCGATCCACACGGCAACGCCGACGATAAGGAGCGAGAGCAGCAACAGGGCGGCGTTGAAGCGAATTTGGAGAACGCGCGCGCGCGCCAGGAGCGCGCGGTAATTGGCCAGCGCTGCCTCGGCGCGCTCGGTCTGCGTCGTCATCTCCTTGGGATCGGTGACGCGGGCGGCATAGAGATAGACGCGTGCTGAGCCGGGAAGCTGCGTCACCGTCTGGATCCGGTCTCCGGTCACGGTCACGACGCTGCGCTGCCCGCGTCGCAGCTGCCCGACCGCGTCGGCCGACACCTGCCGCGCAAGGTCGAGGTCGTAGGGATTGACGAAGGCCAGCGTCTGCAACTCGCCGCGTGGCGACACCTGAAACAGCAGCGCTTCGGAGAGGCTGCGAAAATACGTCTGCTGGAACAGGAAGGCGCCGAAGCGTGGATCGTCGATCGGTCGGTCCTGCAGCTCGCGCGACACGTCGGTCGCCATCGTCACCGTCGCCTCTTCCCAGCGCTGCAGGATCTGGTTGTACGACGCGCGGGTCAGCGTGGTCGCGTTCTCGAACACGCCGCGCGCGCGATCCGAATACCAGAACTGCACGCCGTACTGGAACAGCAAGGAGGCAGCGATCGTGACCAGCACCATCGGCACTGCGGCAACGACCGAGAACAAGGCGACGAGGCGGACATGCAATCGTCCTTCCCCACCGACAGGCGAATTGGCGGCGCGGCGGCGTGCGATCCGGCGGCCTAGCAGCATCATCAGCGCCACGCCGGGAACGAGGTTGGCGACGAGCAGCAGCGCGACGACGCCCGGCGAGATCAACCCCTCGGGACGTCCGGTATGGCTCACCACCATATAGGTGCCGATCGCGACCGCTACCGCCGCAAGAAGGACGGCGAGCTCGATCAGCGGCGTCACGGAAAAACGGCGCGCCGGCAGCGAAAAGGCGGTGGCTGGTGCCGTACCGGCGTTCATCGAGATCGCTTTACAACAAAGGTGTTGCAGCGAAAACACATAATTGTGGCGTTCGCCGCCCCTAGCGGACAGCCTGCCGTGCGACCGGATCGATCCCCAGCGTGTCGAGCCGCTTGCGGAGCGTGTTGCGATTGAGGCCGATCGCGCGGGCAGCGCGTAGCTGATTGCCGCCATGGCGCGCCAGCATCGCCTCGATAAGGGGCCGCTCGACCTCGGCGAGCAGGCGGTCGTAGAGCGTGCCGTCATCGAGCGCCGCAGGTTCCGATCTCGCCAGCCGGTCGACGAACGCGCGTACCGCGGAATCAATCGCGATATCGGCAGGCTGCGCGGTTGATGCCGCCACGTCACCAAGCATCTGCGCGATCTCGCCCGCGGCGATGCGATCGTCGCGCGACAGCGCAGCAAGGCGGCGCATCAAGTTTTCTAGCTGGCGCACGTTGCCCGGCCAGTCGTGCTGCTCGAGAAGCTCAATTGCTCCGTCGTCGAGCGTCTTGCGCGGCAGTCCGGCCTCCGCCGCGCGATCTAGGAAGTGCCGCGCGAGCATCGCGATGTCGCCGCGTCGCTCCCGCAGCGACGGCAGCGTGATAGGCACGACGTTGAGACGATAGAACAGATCCTCACGAAACTGGCCGCTCGCCACCGCCGTCATCAGATCTCGGTTGGTTGCCGCGACGATGCGCACATCGGCGCGGATCGTCCGCACGCCGCCGACAGTCGTGAATTCGCCCGACTGAAGCACGCGCAGCAACCGCGTCTGTGCCTCGATCGGCATGTCGCCGATCTCGTCGAGGAACAGCGTGCCTCCGGCTGCCTGCTCAAAGCGCCCCGCCGCCCGCTGCGCCGCTCCGGTAAAGGCGCCGCGCTCGTGGCCGAATAGTTCCGCCTCGATCAGATCGCGCGGAATCGCCGCCATGTTGATCGCGACGAACGGCGCCGCGCGGCGGGGCCCGAGATCGTGGATCGCGCGCGCGACGAGTTCCTTGCCCGTTCCCGACTCGCCCGCCACCAGCACCGTCAAATCGTTCGACACGACGCGCGCGACGACGCGATACAACTCCTGCATCGCCGGCGAACGACCGATCAGCGGCAACGCGGGATCGTCGTCGATCTCCACTGCCGGCTGTGCCGCGCCTGCGCGCTGCAGGGCGGCTGCGACGGTGCGCGTCAGCGTCTCGAGATCGAACGGCTTTGGCAGATAATCATAGGCACCTGCCTCATTCGCGCGCACCGCGGTGGTGAGCGTATTGCGGGCAGACAGCACGATGACGGGCAGCTGCGGCAGCTCGGCCGCCATGCGCGCCGCGATGTCTATGCCGTCGCCATCGGGAAGCACGACATCGGTCAGCAGGACGTCCGGTGTCGCCTGCGCGATCTCACGCTCGAACTCGCCCAGGCTCGCCGCGGCGCGCACGCGGTGCCCGGCGCGGCGCAGCGCGTGCGCGATGACGGTGCGGATCGCATCGTCGTCGTCGACGAGCAGGACGTCGCCCGTCGTCACGAGGCGCGCGGCAGCAGGATGCGGAACACCGTCTCGTTCGGCGTCCCCTCACGCGAATATTGCACGATGCCGCCCATGTCGCGCACCAGCTTGTCGACCAGCGCGAGCCCGAGCCCCTTCCCCTCCGGCCGACTCGAGACGAAGGGGTCGAACAGATGTTCGGCGATGTCTTCGGGCGCGCCGGCGCCGGTGTCGACGACGCAGATCTCGATCGGCAACGGTGAGCGGGGGCGGCCGGGTCCGGCCGCGACCGCCATGCCGTGGCGGTACGACGTGGTCAGCGTGATCCGCCGCTCGCCGCGCTGGCCAAGCGCGGTGGCGGCGTTCTTCATCAGGTTGATTAGCACCTGGAGCAGCGCATCGCGATTGGCCAGCGCGCGCGGCAACGACGGATCGAAGCGCTCCTGGATGTCGATCCCGCGCGCGAAACCGGCGAGTGCCGCATCGCGCACGTGTGCCAGCAGCGGATAGATGTTGAGCGGTTCGACCGGCAGCGGGCGCGTGTCGGTGAAATCCTCCATCCGATCGATCAGCGCGGTCACGCGATCGACTTCGTCGATGACGAGCGTGGTGAGATCGCCCGGTTCAGCGCCGTCGGCGATCAGCTGCGCCGCCCCGCGGATGCTCGACAGCGGGTTCTTGATCTCGTGCGCCAGCATCGCGGCCGCGCCGACGGCCGAGCGCGCCGCCGCTGCCCGGTCGGCGGAATGGCCGAGCCGCCGCGAATTTGCCGCATGGTGCAGCGTGATCGCGCGCCAGCCGGGATGGTCGACGAGCTCGACGGCGGCGAGGTCCACCCGGATGCGCAGCCCGCGTGATGTTTCGAGCGCGAGATCGAATGCCGTGAACGCCCGCCCTTCACGGATCGCGGCTTCGTCGGGCAGCGGCAGGACGTCGCCGATCGACCGGCCGCGCATCGCGCGTTCCGACAGGTTGAGCATCAGCTCGCACTCGGCATTCGCCTGCGCGATCCGTCCGTCAGCATCGACGACCATCACTGCGACCGGCAGCGCGGCGAGCAGTTCGGCCGGCTCGGGCCCCCGCCGCGCCAGCATCACGCCGCCTGGCGGCTGCGCCACGGGGCGTAGAAGTCGGCCAGCATCGCCTTCACGCGCCGCGCATCGGGCTCCTGGTTCACCGCGTTGCGGAACTCCGCCGACCCGATCAGCCCCTTGGTGTACCAGCCGATGTGCTTGCGCGCCATGTTGACGCCGGTGACGGTGCCATAATGATCGAGCATCGCATCGTAATGTTCGGTGATCACGCGATATTGCTCGTCGAGCGATGGGTCCGGCCGGGGCGCCCGCCCGGCAAGCGCATCCATCACCTGGCCTAGCAGCCACGGGCGACCGTAGGCGCCGCGCCCGATCATCACCCCGTCCGCGCCCGACTGATCGAGCGCAGCGCGTGCGTCCGCGACCGAGCAGATATCGCCATTGACGATCACAGGCACGCTGACCGCCGCCTTTACCGACGCGACGAAACGCCAGTCGGCCGACCCCTTGTACATCTGGTTACGCGTGCGTCCGTGCACGGTAATCATCCGCGCGCCCAGATCTTCCGCTATGCGCGCGAGTTCGGGCGCATTGAGGCTTTCGTGGCACCAGCCCATGCGCATTTTGACGGTGACGGGCGCCTTCACCGCCTTCACCACCGCATCGATTATCGCGCCTGCGTTCTTCAGATCGCGCATCAGCGCCGATCCGGCGTCGCCGCTCGTCACCTTGCGAACCGGACAACCCATGTTGATGTCGACGATCGCCGCGCCCTTGTCCTCGGCGAGCTTCGCAGCCTCCGCCATCTCGTACGGCGTGCAACCGACCAGCTGCATCGACACCGGCTCTTCGGATAAGTGCCACGCGGCCTTCTGGATTGACTGACGCGTCTCGCGGATCGCCGCTTGGCTCGCGATCATCTCGGTGACGTTGAGCCCCGAGCCGTAGCGCCGGACGAGGACGCGGAACGGCTGGTCGGTGACGCCCGTCATCGGCGCGAGCACGACCGGCTCGTCGATCCGCACCGGCCCGATCTGTATGGGGGAAAGCGTACGCATAGCCATTGCCTGAAAAAGAGGCAGATACTCCGCGCTGCCCGCGCTGGCAAGGATCGCGCGATGACGCTACGGCGCGCGCGATGAGAAATATCGCGTTGATCGTCGCTGCCGGCCGCGGCGAGCGCGCCGGTGGCGGCGTTCCCAAACAATATGCCATGTTGGCGGGCCGTCCGATGATCGCCTGGAGCCACGACGCGCTCGCAGCGCATCCGGCAATCGACGAGGTCATCGTCGCGATCGCCGCAGGGCAGGAACATGCGTTTGAGCAGACGCTGCCGCACGCCGACTTCGTCATCGGCGGCACGACGCGTGCCGATACCGTTCGACGCGCGATTGGGCAGATCGAACCGGCCGATCGCATCCTGGTGCACGATGCGGCGCGCCCGTTCGTGACGGCCGCCGTGATCGATCGCCTGTTCGCAGCACTCGACGCGGCGGACGGCGCGATCCCGGTTCTGCCGGTCGCCGACACGCTGGTCGCGGCGGACGGCGGCATCGTGCCCCGTGACGGCCTGTCGCGCGTTCAGACACCGCAGGCGTTCCGCTTCGGGATGCTGGCCCGTGCCCATGCGGCCGAACACGATGGCAGTGCGACCGACGATGCGCAATTGGTGCGGGCGCTTGGCGGATCGATCGCGCTGGTGCAGGGCGATACGATGCTCGAAAAGGTTACCTATCCGGGCGACGTCGCCGCCGCCGAGGCGCGGATCGAGTGGGAAACGCGCACGGCGACCGGCTTCGACGTGCACCGGCTGGAAGACGGCGAAGAGCTGTGGCTGGGCGGCGTGCTGATCCCGCATCATCAGGGATTGAGCGGGCACAGCGATGCCGACGTCGCGCTTCACGCGATCACAGATGCGCTGCTCGGCACGATCGCGGCCGGCGACATCGGCCAGCATTTCCCGCCGAGCGATCCGCAGTGGCGCGGCGCCGAGTCGGGCCAGTTCCTGCGCCACGCCGCTGACTTAGTGCGTACGCGCGGCGGCCAGATCACCTTCGTCGACCTGACGCTGATTTGTGAGGCGCCCAAGATCGGGCCGCATCGCGGTGCGATCCAGGCTCGGATCGCGGAACTTCTCGCGCTCTCGACCGATCGCGTTAGTGTGAAAGCGACGACAACAGAGCGGCTCGGCTTCACCGGTCGCGGCGAAGGCATCGCGGCGCAGGCGGCAGCGACCGTTCGCCTGCCGGGCAACCTCGTATGAGGCGCCTCGCCTTACTCGCCGCTACGCTGCTCCTGCCGGCGCAGGCGATGGCGCAGACGCCCTGTCTGACGACGAGCGAGGCGGAGGCGATCACGCAGGTCGCGCTCCCCGACGTCATTCTCGAGACCGGCCGCATCTGCACCGCGCTCCCGGCCGGCAGCATCGTTCGCCAGACGTCGGGCGCCTTCCTGGCCAAGTATCAGGCGGAGGCCGACCGGGCTTGGCCCGCCGCACAAGGCGCGATCGCCAAGCTCAGCGACCCGCGCGTGTCGCTGCTACTGCTCCAGTCCGAATATGCTCGCCCGTTGATCACCGCGATCCTCGCCCCCCAGATCGTCGGCCGCGTCCAGCCCAGCGACTGCCCGACGATCGATCGCATCGTGACGCTGCTCGCGCCGCTGCCGCCGCGCAATGTCGCCGGCGTTGTCGTCGCTGGCCTGCAGCATCTCAAGGCGGAGAAGGCGCGTGGCAAGGCGGTGGTCGCCGACCTGCCCGACCTGCCGGTCTGCGCCGCGGGGCGGCGATGAGCGACAGTCTCCTTCCCGCCGAGCTCGTAGCCGCGGCTGAGCGCGTCGTCACCGCGAACCGCGCCGCCGGGCGACGCGTCGCAATCGCAGAGAGCTGTACCGGCGGGCTGGTCGCCGCGGCGCTGACCGAAGTCGCCGGGTCGTCGGACGTCCTCGAAGCTTCGATCGTCAGTTATTCGAACGAAGCGAAGCACGCGCTGCTGCGCGTCTCTACCGATGTCGTGGAAACGTTCGGTGCGGTCTCGATCGCGGTGGCGTGGAGCATGGCGCAGGGCGCGCTCGAGGCGACCGACGCCGATGTCGCCGTTGCGATCACCGGCATCGCTGGCCCGGGCGGCGGCAGCGAGAAGAAGCCCGTCGGTACCGTCGTTTTTGCCCGCGCCGAGAAGGGCGGCAATCCGGCCGACGTCGTTGCCGATCGGCGTCAGTTCGGCGATCTCGGCCGCGCCGGGATCAGGCTTCAGGCGGCGTTGTGCGCGCTCGAACTGCTGATGCCTGTCGAGCCGCTGCCGTAGAGCGCGCGCGCACGATCTTCGAACGCGCCGATCATCTTGCGCAGCGCCATGGTGAAGACCTGGCCCGCCAGCATCTCGAACACGCGGTTCTTGAACTGGAAGTCGACGCTGAAATCAACGAGGCAGCCGTCGCCGTCGGGGCGGAAGCGCCAGTCGTTGCGCAGATATTTGAGCGGCCCGTCGACGTAATCGACGTGAATGCGCTCGGGCGCCTGCTTCTCCACGCGCGACGTGAACGTCTCGCGCAATCCCTTGAAGCCGACGATCATATCCGCGAGAGTCTCATTCGGCTCGTCCTTGCGGACGCGCATCGCGACCACCCACGGCAGGAATTGGGGATACGCCTTCACATCCGCGACGAGATCGAACATCTGCTCGGCGGAATACGGCATCCGCCGCGTCTCGCTATGCTTTGGCAAGCTGCGCCTCGCGTGCCGCCTTCATCCGCGCGAAATCCTCACCGGCGTGATAGCTCGACCGCGTCAGCGGCGAGGCCGCGACAAGCAGGAACCCCTTGGCGCGCGCGATCGCGGCATAGGCGTTGAACGCCTTGGGTGCGACGAACTCCATCACCTTGGCGTGGCGCGGGGTTGGCTGAAGATATTGGCCCATCGTCAGGAAATCGATGTCGGCCGAACGCAGGTCGTCCATCACCTGATGGACCTCAAGCCGCTCCTCGCCCAGCCCGAGCATCACGCCAGACTTGGTGAAGATCGACGGATCGTGACGCTTGACGCTTTCGAGCAGGCGCAGCGACGCATAATAGCGCGCACCGGGACGGATCGTCGGATAGAGCCGCGGCACCGTTTCCAGATTGTGGTTGTACACGTCAGGTCGCGCCTCGACGATCGACTCGACCGCGGCCTGCGCCTTGTTGCGGAAATCGGGCGTCAGGATCTCGATCGTCGTCGCGGGGGTGTTGCGACGAAGCGCCTCGATCACCTTGACGAACTGCGACGCACCGCCGTCCGGCAGATCGTCGCGATCGACCGAGGTGATGACGATATGTTGCAGCCCGAGCTCGGCCGCGGCGACCGCGACATGCTCGGGCTCGAGCGGATCGACCGCGCGCGGCATGCCCGTCTTCACGTTGCAGAAGGCGCAGGCGCGCGTGCACGTATCGCCCAGGATCATCACCGTGGCGTGCTTCTTGGTCCAGCACTCGCCGATGTTGGGGCAGGCCGCCTCCTCGCACACGGTGGCAAGGTTGAGCCGGCGCATCAGCTGCTTGGTCTCGGCGAAGCCGACCGACGTCGGCGCCTTGACGCGGATCCAGTCGGGCTTGCGGATCCGTTCGGGCCGCGCGAGCGTAGTGAGGTCGTTCATGACCGCGGCGAGATAGCGACTGCGGCCGTCCGAAACAACGCTACGGAGGATCGATGACCGTCTTTACCGATATGATCGCCGGCTACGGCCGCTTTCGCGCGCACGGTTGGGCGGAAGAGCGCAGTCGCTGGGCGGCGCTGGCCGAAGGGCAGTCGCCCAAGGTGATGGTGATCGCCTGTTCAGATAGCCGCACCGATCCTGCGACGGTGTTCGACACGTCGCCGGGCGAGGTGTTCGTCGTGCGCAACGTCGCGAACCTCGTGCCGCCGTTCGAGACGGGCGGCGGACGGCACGGCGTGTCGGCGGCACTCGAATTCGCGGTGACGCAACTCAAGGTGGCCGAAGTCGTCGTGATGGGTCACGGCATGTGCGGCGGCGTCCACGCGGCGCTGACGCAGCGATTCGGTGATGCAGCGCCAGGCGAAGGCGGCTTCATCGCACACTGGATCGACCTGCTCGACGACGCGCGCGACCGGATCGTCGCCGAGCACGGCGAAGGTGACGAGGCGATCCGCGCGCTCGAGCTCGAAACGGTTCGCGTCAGCATCGCCAATCTGCGCACCTTCCCGTTCGTGCGCGAGGCGGAGGCGGCAGGCACGCTGGCGCTGCGCGGCGCGTGGTTCTCGATCAAGGAAGGCGTGCTGTACGTGATGGACGAGCGCGGCGAGTTCGCACCGGCCTGACCCGAATCAGGGGATGATTGCGGTCCAGCGCCGCGGGCGTAGAACCAGCAGGTAATAGCCCGCGGCGATTGCGATCTGCACCAGCGTCGCGATGATCGCGGGGCGACCCTCCTCAGGATCGAACCACGTTGCCCAGGTGATCAGCGCTAGTGCGATCAGTGTGACGATCGGCGCGAGCGGATAGAGCGGCATGCGATACCGCCCGTGGCCCGTCGTGCCCTTGCGTCGACCGACGATCGCCGCGAGGGCGATACCGGCGTAGATCGCAATCAGCCCCGCCCCGCTCCACACTTCGAGCAGTCGGAGCGGCAGGAAGCATAGCAGCATGCCGACGCCGCCGACCATCAGCGTGCCGATCCACGGGCTCTGCCAGCGCGGATGGATCGCCAGCATCCACGCATCGAACGGGCGTCCCCACGAACCGTCGCGCGCCGTGCCGTAGAAGAAGCGCGCGCAGGCCAGCACCCAGGCGATAATTGCGTTGACGATCGCGAGCGCCACGCCGAACGCAATCAGTTGCCCCGCCCGCCCCCCCCCGACGCGCGTCGCCAGCTCGCCGAACGGGTTGGACGAGGCGAGCACGGCGGGCAGATCGACCGCGCCCATCAGCGCGGCGAGCAGCGGCACCCCTTCGAGCAGCAGCGTCCAGACGAGCGCCCATAGGATCGAACGCGCGATGCGGTTCGGCGCCTCGTGCATCTCTTCGCCGAAGTAAACGGCGGCACCGTAGCCGTTGAAGGCGAAGATCGCGATCGACGCGGCGACACCGATCGAAGTCAGCGAAGCGGGCACCAGCGCGCCGCCGGCACCGAGCATCTGCGGATCGGTGAGGAATCCGAGCGGATTGGCCCCCGCCTCGACCAAGCCGAAGGCGGTAACAGCGAACAGCGCCGCGATTTCGATAAGCAGAAAGGCGCCGGTGACGATCGCATTGATGCGGATGTTGAGCAGGCCGATTAACGTGCACGCGCCGACCACGACGATCGCGGTCGGCACCTGCGGCAGGCCGGGGATCACGCCCACCAGAACCTCGCGGATGCCGAGCCCGGCGACGGGCAGAAAGATCAGGTTATTGAACACGTTGATGCCGAGCATGACGAAGCCGGCGAGCGGCCCCAGCGTCTGCGCGACCATCACATATTCGCCGCCGGCGACGGGCCAGGCGGACGACAGCTCGGCGTAGATGTACGCCGTCGCGACGCAGACGATGCCGGCGATCAGCGTTGCCCAGATCGCGCCCGTTCCGGCGACCTGAAGCATCCCGGGTACGATGACAAAAACCGAGGAGGCCGGCGTGGTGACCGACAGCGTCAGGAACAGCACGCCGGCGACACCTAGGCTGCGCGCAAGCGGCGTGGGGGACGCGGGCTGCATCCGATCTTCTAGCATCACGTCCCCCCTTGCCCCGGCGGCGTGATGACATGGTTAAAGGGTGGACGCTAGTTGACGGGAACCGGGCCGCATATGGTGGTGAGCAGTCGCGCGAGCCGATGCTCGATCGCGCGATCCTGGGCATGGTTGGCGCCAAGCGCGGCAAGCATCTCGGGCGCCTCGCTACCCGCCAATGCCAGTGCGGTTTCGATCGAGACGATCTCTGCCGCCTTTGCCTTGCGCAATGCGCCGATCAGTGCGGTATCGAGAATAGCGCCGGGCAGATGGCTTCGGGCGTCACGGTCGGCATCGTCCAGGATGCCGGCCATCCACAGGTTCGCCGGCGGATGGGCAAGGTCCGCCAGATCGTCGAGCCGCGCGGCGTGCTGGCGCGCGTTGGCGCGATCGCGTTCGATCGTATCGCGCAAGCCGAGGTCCGTCGCGGCATCCGCAAGGTTGGGCAAACGGTCGATCAGCAGCGACTTGCCGGCGCGTAGATCCTGGAGGGCGACGTGGAGCAGCGCGGCGCGCGAGGCGGTAAGCGTCATCTGCCGACAGCGCGCCCGCCGCCCCGAGGTTCCGTTTCGCGGCTCAGCCAGCGGCTGGCGTAACCGACGCCGTCACCTCCTTGGCGGTATCCGCCGTGACGCGGATGTTGAGCTCGCGCAGCTGCTTGGTAGTGGCGAAGTTGGGCGCGCCCATCATCAGGTCTTCCGCCTTCTGCGTCATCGGGAAGACGATGACCTCACGGATGTTGGGTTCGTCGGCGAGCAGCATGACGATCCGGTCGATGCCCGGCGCCGATCCGCCGTGCGGCGGCGCGCCATATTTGAACGCGTTGATCATGCCGGCGAAATTGGTGTCGACGTCCTGCTGGCTGTAGCCGGCGATCTCGAACGCCTTGTACATGATCTCCGGGCGATGGTTGCGGATCGCACCCGACGACAGTTCGATGCCGTTGCAGACGATGTCGTACTGATAGGCAAGGATATCGAGCGGGTCCTTGCTCTCCAGCGCTTCAATCTCGCCCTGCGGCATCGAGAAGGGATTGTGGCTGAAGTCGACCTTCTTCGCGTCCTCGTCATATTCGAACATCGGGAAATCGACGATCCAGCAGAATTCGAACCGGCTCTTGTCGATGAGATCGAGCTGCTCGGCAATGCGGGTTCGCGCAAGGCCGGCGAGCTTCGTCGCCTGCGCTTCCTTGCCCGCCGCGAAAAACACGCCGTCGTCGGGGCCGAGCCCGAGCGTAGCGGCGAGCGCGTTCATCTTGTCCTCGCCGTGATTCTTGGCGATCGGGCCGCCCCACTCGCCGCCCTTGCGCGTCGCATAGCCGAGTCCCGCGAAGCCCTCACCCTGTGCCCAAGCGTTCATGTCATCGAAGAACTTGCGGCTCTTCTCGGCGGTCGCGGGCGCCGGGATGGCACGCACCACGTCGCCCGCCTCGACGATCGAGGCGAACCGGCCGAAGCCAGAACCGACGAACTGCTCCGATACGTCGGAAATCACGATCGGGTTGCGCAGATCGGGCTTGTCGTTGCCGTATTTCAGCATCGATTCGCGATACGGGATGCGCTTGAACGGCAGTGGGCTGACGGTACGGCCCTTGTTCTGCCAGTTGGCGAACTCCTCGAACACGCCGTGCAGCACCGGCTCGATCGCGGCGAACACGTCGTCCTGCGTGACGTAGCTCATCTCGAAATCGAGCTGGTAGAACTCACCGGGCGAGCGGTCAGCACGCGCGTCCTCGTCGCGGAAGCAAGGCGCGATCTGAAAATAACGGTCAAAGCCCGCCACCATCAGCAACTGCTTGAACATCTGCGGTGCCTGCGGGAGCGCGTAGAACTTGCCCGGATGGACGCGGCTGGGAACGAGATAATCGCGCGCACCCTCCGGTGACGAGGCGGTGAGGATCGGAGTCTGGAACTCGGTGAAGCCCTGGTCGACCATCCGGCCGCGTATCGAGGAAATGACCTTCGAGCGCAGCATGATGTTGGCGTGCAGCTTCTCACGGCGAAGGTCGAGGAAGCGGTAGCGCAGGCGGATGTCCTCGGGATAATCCTGCTCGCCCGCGACGGGCATCGGCAGTTCCTGCGCGTGACTCTGCACCGTGGCGGCACGCGCGAACACTTCGATCTCGCCGGTCGCGAGGTTCGGATTCACCGTCGCCTCCGAACGCGCCTTCACCGTCCCGTCGATCGTCACGACTGATTCGACGCGCAGGCTCTCGAGCAGCGGAAGCGCGGGCGAATCGCTGTCGGCGACGATCTGCGTAATGCCGTAGTGATCGCGCAGATCGACGAACAGGACGCCGCCGTGGTCGCGCTTGCGGTGGACCCAGCCCGAAAGGCGGACATCCGCGCCGACATGATCGGCGTCGAGCTGGGCGCAGGTGTGCGAGCGATAGGCGTGCATGTATGTCATCTCACAAGCACCACCCCGGCGACGGGGCCGGGGTCCAGCAGCGGAAAGGCCCGCTACCGGGCCCTGGCCGTGGCCAGGACGGTAGGTTTTGGATGGCCCGCGCCCTCCCCTCCCGCCCCCTCTTTGTCAACCCGCGCCCGCGCGGCTATGGGCCGGCGCTTATGCACGTACACCCGCTCATCACCGACAGCGCGACGCTCGCCAATCTCTGTGCCCGCCTCGCCGACGCACCCTTCGTCTGCGTCGACACCGAATTCATGCGCGAGAATACCTATTGGCCCGAACTGTGCCTGATCCAGATCGCCGATACCGAGGAGGCCGCGGCGATCGATCCAAAGGCGCCCGGGCTCGACATGACGCCGCTGCTCGATCTGCTGACCGAGAACGACGACGTCCTGAAGGTCTTCCACGCCGGCGGGCAGGATCTTGAAATCATCTATAATCTGACCGGTAAGACGCCCTATCCGCTGTTTGACACGCAGGTTGCCGCGATGGCGCTGGGACAAGGCGAGCAGATCGGCTATTCCAACCTGGTCGACAGCTGGCTTGGCATCCAGATCGACAAAGGCGCGCGCTTCACCGACTGGTCGCGCCGCCCGCTCGACGATCGCCAGGTCGATTACGCGATCGGCGACGTGACGCATCTGTCGAAGATCTTTCCGCGCATGCTGGAACAACTGAAGAAGACGGGCCGCGGCGCGTGGCTCGATCAGGAGATGGAGCGGCTGGGCGATCCCGCCAATTACGCCAACGATCCCGATCTCGCGTGGAAGCGCGTGCGCATATCGGGCCGCCGCGCCGACGTGCTCGGCCGGCTGAAGGCGATCGCCAAGTGGCGCGAGCTAGAGGCGCGGTCGAAGGATTTGCCGCGCGGCCGCATCGTCAAGGACGAGACGATCGCCGACCTCGCCGGTCATCCGCCCAAGCGCCAGGCCGACCTCGCCAAGGTCCGCGGGCTTTCCGCGACATGGGCAAGCAACGACATCGGCAAGCGGCTGATGACCGCGATCGAGGGTGCCGCCCCGCTTTCCGCGGAGGAGATGCCGCCGCGCGACGATCGCAAGCCCGGGCTCGGCAAGGAAGGTGCGTTGGTCGCCGATCTGCTCAAGCTGTTGCTCAAGATCCGCGCGCGCGACATCGACGTCGCGCCGCGCCTGCTCGCGCGCGGTGAGGAGCTCGAGGCGCTGGCGGCGGGGCAGCGGGGTGATCTCGCGATCCTCGGTGGCTGGCGGTTCGATCAGTTTGGGCGCGATGCGCTCGACCTTGTCGAAGGGCGGCTGGCCTTCGCGGTCAGCGGTGGCAAGCTGACCATGACACGGACGGAGCGATTGGCATGAAGCGCATTCTGATCCTCGCGACGGCGCTGGCCGGCTGCGCCACCGCTACGGGCACGCCCCCGTCGCCGTCACCCGCTGGTGCATCCGCGACCTGCGACGCCGCAGCCGTGCAATCGCTCGTGGGTACGCCCGCCGCCGCAATCGTCGATGCGGAGGTGAAGCGCCAGACCGGCGCGGCGCTCGTCCGCCGCTACGCCACCGGCGCAATGCTGACGATGGACTATCGCGCCGACCGGCTGAGCATCGAGAGTGATGCCGCGGGTACGGTCGTCAAACTCTCCTGCGGCTGAGGCTTACGCGGCGGTAACGCGCGCCGGGAGCCCGAGCGCATTGCCAAGCGCTTTCAAACGCTTTTCCACCGCTTCTCCGGCGAGTGCGCGATCCTCGTGGTTCCAGCGTAGCTCGATCGCGTCGGTACGTCGGGCTAACGTCGTCCGCTTGAGCGGGGCGGCCACCCCGCCGGACAGGCGCTGCGCCAGGCGGATCGCCAAGCCCCAGCCGGTAGCACGCGCCAGGTCCGCCGCGGAAGCCAGGTGCGGCAGCGGCGCGGGATAAGGCGACTGTGCGCCAAGGCTTGCGGCGAGCGCCACAGCCATCATCGCGCGACCGCGGGCATCGACGCCGACCCAGTTGCCGTGAAGCGCTGTCTCGATCCCGAGCTCGACGCGAAACTCCGGATTCGCGCGCCAGCTCGTATCGGCGAGCAGGCAGGCCGCCTGCCGCAAACGCGCATCGCTTGGCGCATCGTTGTCGAACAGCGGTGCGATCCAGCGGTCGATGAGGTCGCCGTGCTCCGGGAAACGACCGAGAAGCTGCCCTTCCTCGCGCGCCGCGACGATGAGCGGATCTTGCGCCGCCTCCTCAGGGGAAAGCCGCCGGTGCAACAACCCCTCGCGGAGCCCGAACGCGGACACGATCGTCTCGGTCGCAGCGAGTACCGGCAAAATGGCTGCAAGAATGTCCGCGCCGGCTGAAAGCGTCGGAATACGTCCGCTGGACAGGTGCGGGATCACGCGGAGCGACGCCTTGTCGGCATCGCTGAGCCGCGCGCGCAGGCTATCGATCCGCACGCGCGACATGCGATAGCCGTGCAGGATCGGCAGCGGGTAGTGACAATCATACATGTCGACACGAGCGAGGGAGCGCCACGAGCCGCCAACGAGATAGAGCGGCCGCTCGACACCAGCGCCGGACCACCCAGCGTCGCTCAGTGCCTTGGCGATGCGCCGATCGAACCCGCCCTTCGCTTTAAGCGCCGCCAGCCGCAGCACGCCGAACGGAAATGAGGCGTGCTGGTGGACGGCGCCGTTGGCGACACGAACGAGCTCCAAACTGCCCCCGCCGAGATCGCCGACGATCCCGTTGGCATCGGGAAAGGCGGAGAGCACGCCGTGGCCGGCGGCATAGGCTTCGTCCTCGCCCGACAGCAGCTCGACGTCGAGCCCCGCCGCCGCGGCGCGCTCAATCAGGACGCCGCCGTTGCTCGCATCGCGCACCGCGGCGGTCGCGACGGTACGCACCTCGTCGCATTCCATCTCGCGCGCGAGCGCGGCGAAGCGGGTCAGCGCGGTGGTGGCGAGCGCCAGCGCCTGCGCGTCGATGCTGCCCGTTTGCGCAAGGCTTCGTCCTAGCCCGGCAAGCACCTTCTCGTTGAACAGGATCGCCGGCAAACGGCGCGGCCCCTGATAGACAACGAGGCGGATCGAATTGGAGCCGATATCGATGATCGCGGTGCGGGGGGTATTCAAGCGCCTCAATCCCGCAGCGTCAGTGTCGGTACCTCGCCGCCGTCGGCCAGCGCCGCGCCGCGTCCAGAAAGGGACGGGTTGGTCATAAAGTATCGGTGAAGATTGAATGGCTTGTCGCCCGCTTCTCGCCGCGTGTAGGAGCCCTCGGCGTCGAGGTCCCAGCTCTGCTCGTTATCGATCAGGTTCGCCACCATCACCTGGTCAAGCACCTGATCGTGCACCGCACCAGTATCGAGCGGCAGCAGATATTCCACGCGGCGGTCGAAGTTGCGCGGCATCCAGTCGGCCGATGAGATGTAGACGTGCGCATCGTCATTCGGCAGCGCCGCCCCGTTGCCGAAGACGGCGATGCGGCTGTGCTCCAGAAAGCGCCCGACGATCGATTTCACGCGAATGTTTTCGGAGAGGCCGGGAAGGCGCGGACGCAGGCAGCATATGCCGCGGATGATGAGGTCAATCTGCACGCCAGCGGCGCTCGCCTCGTACAGCTTCTCGATCACCGCTGGATCGACCAAACTGTTCATCTTCGCCCAGATCGTCGCCGGCCGACCGGCACGGGCGTGCGCGATCTCCGCGTCGATCTCGTCGAGCAGGCGGGTACGCAGCGAGCGCGGCGACAGGACGACGCGCTCCATGTCGTCCGGCTCGACATAGCCGGTGATGTAATTGAACATCCGCGCCGCATCGCGCCCCAGAACGGGATTGGCGGTGAAGAAGCTCAGATCGGTGTAGATCTTCGCGGTTACGGGATGGTAGTTGCCTGTACCGAAATGGCAGTAGGTACGGAACTGCCCCGCCTCGCGCCGAACGATCATCGACACCTTGGCGTGGGTCTTCCAGTCGATGAAGCCGTAGACGACCTGTACGCCGGCGCGTTCCAGCGCCGAGGCCCAGAACAGATTCTGCTCCTCGTCGAACCGCGCTTTCAGCTCGACGATCGCGGTGACCGACTTGCCTGCCTCCGCCGCCTGAATCAGCGCGTTGATCACCGCTGATTGCTTGCCCGCGCGGTACAGCGTCTGTTTGATCGCGACGACGTCAGGATCGTTCGCCGCCTGCTTGAGAAAGGCAAGCACCACGTCGAACGTCTCATACGGGTGATGAACGATGATGTCTTTCGCGCGGATCGCCGCGAAGCAATCGCCGCCGAACTCGCGCACACGCTCGGGAAACCGCGGTGTGAACGGCACGAACTTAAGATCCGGCCGGTCCTCCTCGACGATCTGGTCGAGATCGCCGATACCGAGGAACGATCCGCTCTCGGTGATCAGCGCCTGCTCGCCGAGCTCGTCGCGCAGTTCGGTCGCGAGCGATTCGGGCATGCCGATCTCGAGCTCCAGCCGGATGACGCGACCGCGACGCCGACGCTTGATCGCATTGGCGAAGTAGCGGACCAGATCTTCGGCTTCTTCCTCGATCTCGATATCGCTGTCGCGCAGCACGCGGAATTCGGCCGCACCTTCGATGCGATAGCCGGGGAAGAGGATGTCGGAGAAACGCTTGATCACCGATTCGACAGCAACGTACCGCGCGCTAGTCCCCGGCAGGCGCACGAACCGCGCCATGCCGGCGGGCACCATCACTAGTTCGCGGATCGGCTCCCCGTCCGACGTGCGGACGAGGTCGAACATCACCGCCAGCCCCTTGTTGGGCATGAACGGGAAGGGATGCGCGGGGTCGAGCGCCTGCGGGGTGAGGACGGGAAAAAGCTGCTCGCGAAAATGTGTCTGAAGCCACGCGATCTCATCGACGGTCAGTGCGCCGTCGATCTGGCTTGATCCCAGCACCTGAATTCCTGCTTCGGCCAGCGCCACGCGGATGTCGCGCCACACGCTCTCCTGCGACGCCAGCAACTCGTCCGCCGCATCGGTGATCGGCGCGAGCTGCTGCGATGGTGTCAAGCCATCGGCAGAACGCGCCTCAACGTCCTGCAACTGCTGGCCTTTTAGGCCAGCCACGCGGACCATGAAGAATTCGTCGAGGTTCGAGCCCGAGATTGACAAGAAGCGCAGCCGCTCGAGCAGCGGGTGCGCCGTATTACACGCTTCCTCGAGCACACGGCGGTTGAAGGCGAGCCATGACAGCTCGCGATTGAAATAGCGCCCCGCGCCGCGCTCCTCGAATGGATCGTCGTCGCTATCGAGTCGGGCTTGGCGGACGGATCGGGTCATCAGGGCTCCGGCAGAGGGGGGATCAACGCCGCACTTGCCAGCGTCATCCGTGCCAGAGGAATGGACAGTCGCTTGCGACGTTCCATCACCTCCTGATCGAGTGCATCGACCGTTCGCATGACAGCCACGTGACTGCGTTCGATCCGCGTCGTCAGCCAGTCGATTAGGTCGGGCCTGGCGTCCAGACCGCGGCGCGCGAACTCGCGCTCCAGTAGCGCTGCGACGAGCGCATCGTCGGGCGGCTCGATCGCCGCGATCGGCGTCGCCGCAAGCCGCGATCTAAGGTCGGGCAGCGCGACCGGCCAGTGCGGCGGCGCCGCCTCTGCAACCATCAGCAAGGGGCGGCGCTGTTCCTGCGCGCGATTCCAGGCGTGGAACAGTTCAGGCTCGGGGCGGCGTTCGGCATCGTCGATGATCGTCCCGCCGCTCTTCGCCGCAAAGATCCGCGCGAGCAGACTGCGCCCCGACTTGCGCGGGCCGACGAGCAGCGCCGCGCGTACCGGCCACGTCGCCCAATGCTCGATCATGTGCACCGCCTTGGCGTTCGACGCACCGACGACGAACGCGTCGTCGCGCGGATCCGCGGGCCAGGTCAGCGGCAGCGCGATCTGCCTCATCGCCGGGCGATCGTCGGCCGCGGCGCGATCGTCCGCGCGGTTCTTATCCGGCGGTCGCATTGTCCGGTGCCAGATCCGGCGGCAGCAGGCGCGGCGCGCGGCGGATGCGCAGCGTCGTACCCGAGCCGAACACCTGCCAACCACGAGCCTCCAGCGCGGCCTTGAACGCGGCGGGATCGCCGGCATAGCCGACCGACATCACCGATATACCGCCGAGTGCCAGACTGCTGGTTGTCGCGGACGACACGCCCGGTACCGCGCGCATCGCCCCCTCGCCCGCCGTCACGGCGCCGACGCCCGGCGTGTCGAATTGTACCGAGATCGCGATCGTCGGGGCGGCGGCAGCCACAGGCGCGTCGGTGACCACGCTCTCGCCGACCTCGTCGTCGACCGCTGGCACCTCACTGGGTGGCACGTAGGAGAGCCCGGGATCGCTGCGCAGATAGCCAGCGCGAAGCGCCCCCTGATAGGTCTCGTCGAGCCGCTTCACCCCGGCATCGAGCAGCGCCGGGATCGCGCCGACCGATCCGACGCGCAGCGTGAATTGCGACAGGACGCGGTTGTCCGGCCCCTGCCGCGCCTGAAACACGCCGATCACCGGACCGCCCGGCCACTGGCGGTAGAGCTTCACCGTCGGCACGAGCACGTCGCTGCCGCCGTACTGGTCGAGAATCGTGCGCCACCATCCGCGCCCGGGACGCTGCGTCTGCCCGAAGTTGAGCAAGAGCGGGTCGGGGCCGCTCCCCGACGGCCTTATATAGTCGATCGCGCTGCCCCCGGTGCGGTAGCGCGCCCAGGCTTCCTGCCACAGTGTGCGCTGCTCGAACCCCGTCGCGACGCCGCCCGACCAGACGAGGGGGATCACCACCATCGGCGGTGAGCGCAGCACATAGTTCGAAATGCCGAGGATAGCGCTAGCCCGGTCGCGGTCGAACAGCACGCCGAGCTTGGCGACGTAGCGCGTCGGCCCGATCTGCTCGTTCTCGACCACGATGCCGGTGACAATCGAATCGAGCGTCGAATCGCCGACCGCCCCGCCCCCAGCACCCAGGCGACGAGAGAGCTGCGCCCAGGCCTTGCGCTGCGCAATGCGCCAGCCGCCGAGCCGCGCGGTGTCCGCGTCCTTTGCCGCGACGTCGACCGCGACACCCGACACCTCATAGTCGCTCGAGCTGTCGACGGGCGCGACTCCGCCCCCGCCCCCCTCGATCTGCGCGACGCCGACACGCGCGGCGAGGACCAGCGCGAGGGCGGCGGGGACGAGGATGAGGGGTTTGACGCGCATAAGCCGGCCGCCTTTTGGCGAAGCAGGCGTGGAAATCCAAGCGCGTTGTGGCTAGGCGACCGGCATGAGCACCGATCGCCGCAACGAACCCTACACCTACGCCGACGCCGGCGTGTCGATCGCGGCAGGCAACGCGCTGGTCCGCGCGATCGCCCCGTTGGCGCGCGCGACGCGGCGGCCGGGCGCCGACGCCGATCTGGGCGGGTTCGGCGGGTTCTTCGATCTCAAGGCCGCAGGCTTCGTCGATCCGTTGCTGGTTGCCGCCAACGACGGTGTCGGCACCAAGCTGAAGCTCGCGATCGAGCACGACCGGCACGACGGCGTCGGCGTCGATCTCGTCGCGATGTGCGTCAACGACCTGATCGTGCAGGGCGCGGAGCCGCTGTTCTTCCTTGATTATTACGCCACGGCGAAGCTCGAACCGGCAGTGGCGGAGCGGGTGGTCGCATCGATCGCACACGGCTGCAGCCTGGCGGGCTGTGCGCTGATCGGCGGCGAGACTGCCGAGATGCCGGGCATGTATGCGCCGGGTGACTATGATCTTGCCGGCTTCTGCGTCGGCGCGGTCGAGCGTGACGCTGTGGTCACCGGGCAGACGATCGCGGCGGGTGACGTCGTCCTCGGGCTTGCCTCGTCGGGCGTGCATTCGAACGGCTTCTCGCTTGTCCGGCGGCTCGCGGCGGACAAGGGGTGGAAGCTCAATCGGCCGGCGCTGTTCGATCCCGAAACGCTGCTGATCGACGCGCTGATGGCGCCGACGCGCATCTACGTCAAAAGCCTGCTGCCGCTGCTGAAGCAGCACCGGGTGAAGGGGCTGGCGCACATCACGGGCGGCGGCCTGCTTGAGAACATTCCCCGCGTCCTTCCCGAGGGGGTACATGCGCGGATCGATGCCGATGCGTGGCCGCAGCCGCGGCTAATGGCGTTCCTTCAGGCGCAGGGCGCGATCGAGCCGGGCGAGATGGCGCGCACCTTCAACTGCGGAATCGGCATGGCAGTCATTGTCGCAGCGGACGAAGCGGAGGCGGTTGCGGAGGCTTTGGCGCAGGCCGGCGAGACGGTGTGGCGCATCGGCGCGATCGAGGCGGGCACCCGCGGGTGCACCGTCGTTGGTTCGGACGAGACATGGAGCGCGCGCGCCGCGTGGCACGCCACGCACCACGCATGACCGCGAAGCTCGGCATCCTCATCTCCGGGCGCGGATCCAACATGCAGGCGCTCGTCGCCGGTGCGGGCGCGGCGTACGAAGTGGTGCTGGTCGCATCCGACAATCCCACGGCGCCGGGCCTCGAATGGGCGCGCACGCACGACATCGCCACGTTCGCGCTTGCGCCGCGCGATGTCGGCAAGCCGGCGTACGAGGCTGCGGTCGATGCAGCGCTGCGCGAAAGCGGCGCGACCCACCTCGCGCTCGCCGGCTATATGCGGTTGCTGTCGGACGAATTCGTCGCGCGGTGGCGCGGACGGATCGTCAACATTCATCCCTCGCTGCTGCCGAAGTACAAGGGGCTCGACACGCATGCACGTGCGATCGCGGCGGCTGATCGGATTGCCGGATGCTCGGTTCATCTCGTCACCGAGCAGCTCGATGCGGGCGACGTGCTGGGCCAGAGCGAGGTGGCGATCCTTCCGGACGACACGCCCGAAACGCTCGCAGCGCGCGTGCTGCAGGAGGAACATCTCCTCTATCCTCGCGTCGTGCAGGCATGGTTGACCCGATGAGCCACGCTGCCGCCGCCGCGCTGCCCGAAACCGCCGAACGCTTGTCGCACGGCTCACCCGGCTTCCACATCGTCAAGGGACGCTTCTTCGCCTACTTCTGGGACAACCATCACGCTGACGGCGAGATCGCGGTGCTGGTGAAGACGAGCGGGACCGCGGAGCAGGCGATGCTGATCGAGGCCGATCCAGACTGCTACTTCAAACCGGCCTATCTCGGCCCGTCGGGGTGGGTGGCGATGCGGGTAAATGGCGCCGACACCGACTGGGACCGTGTAGAGGATCGCATCGCCGTGAGCTGGGAAATGATCGCGCCGTCGCGGCTGCTCGAGATCGGCGGCCGGTGAGCGAGAGTGCCGATCAGGCGCGCACGCGCCGCCGCTGGATTACGCTGGCCGAACTGGTCGCGGTATCGGGCGTCATTATCGCCGCACTGACTTTCTGGATGAATTGGTCCGATCATCGCGCGAGCGAACGCGATCGAGCGGTCACCGAGGAAAAGACGCGCGCCGCCGAAGCGCGCTTCGCACTCCGCGCCGAGCTGGCGAGCGACGGCGACGAGGTCCGGCTGTCCGATCCACGCCACGAACTGCTCGACACCTCGGTGATCTTTCCTGCCGCGCTGAAGCTCACGGCGCGCACGCCGGCTACGGCGCGGATCGAGCGTGACTGGTTCGCGGATGCGGTGCTGAAGGCGACCGACGGCGGTGTGGACGAGCGCGAGGGGCGGCTACCCGTCCTCGTCACCGCGAGCTATCGCGTCGGCGAGGCTACGCGCACCGGCCGGGCGATCGTCGATCTCGTTTGGCGAACGCACGGCCGTATGATCGGTGGGCGGACACTGACGATCGAGGCGGCACGGGTGCGCGAGACCGGCGGCAGCGCCGCGCGGATCGATGCTCTATGGGCCGCCGAACTGAAGCGTTAAAGCGAGCGCGCGTAGATCACGTCATCGTACCAGCCGGCACCGACATTGAAGCGCCGCGTGCCGACGAGCGCGAACCCCTGCCGCTCGTAGAAGGCGCGCGCGACATGGTTGGTGCCAAGCACGCCCAGCAACATCCGCTTTGCGCCAAGGCGTCGCGCGTCGGCGATCGCCCGCGCCATTAGGGCATGACCGAGCCCGGTGCCGCGCGTGTTCGACAGCGCGTAGATCCGCCGCAGCTCGATATCGGTGTCGAACAGATCGACTGGCAGATCGGGGGTCGTCACCACCGCATAGCCGACCGGCGCTCCGCCATCGGTATGCTCGGCGAGCGTCACCGCGCTGCGCGGATCGCCCGCCCAGGCGGCGAAGGTTTCGGGCGAACTCTTGCGCGTGCAATGCGCGACGATGTCCGCGCCCGGAAGGATACCAGAGAACGTTTCAAGGAACGTGGCAGCCGCGACCATCGCCAGCGCGTCCGAATCGGAGGCCTGTGCCGGTCGAAGCTGCCACGCGGGCATCAGCTTAGCCGACGATCTCTTCGGGCTTGAAGAAATAGGCGATCTCGATGGCGGCATTCTCGTCCGAGTCCGAGCCGTGGACGGTGTTTGCCTCGATCGATTCGGCGAGCTCCTTGCGGATCGTGCCGGGCTCTGCGTTCGCCGGGTTGGTCGCGCCCATGATGTCGCGGTTGCGCTGCATCGCATTCTCGCCCTCGAGAACCTGCACCACGACCGGACCCGAGGTCATGAACGACACGAGATCAGCAAAGAACGGCCGCTCTTTGTGGACGGCGTAGAAACCCTCGGCCTGCTCCTTTGTCATCTGGATGCGCTTCGACGCGACGACGCGAAGTCCGGCGTCCTCGAGCATCTTGGTGACGGCACCGGTCAGGTTGCGGCGCGTCGCGTCGGGCTTGATGATCGAGAAGGTACGATTGGCGGCCATGGCGGTCGCTTGCTCCTGTATCTGAGAATGTGCGTGAAAGTGCCGCGCGCGTTAGCGGGGCGATGCGCCGAGTGCAACCGCAGGAGGCATGGCGCTAAGCCGCCTGCTCCCAGCGGCCGGCATCGTTCTGCTTCCAATAGCGCCGCTCGACGCCATCGCGATCGGCGAGCGCCATCCAGGCGAGGCGGGCGTCGCGGATCGCTTCGTCGTCGAAGAAATGGAACGCGCGCTGGAAGTCGAGGGCGTCGTCGCGCCATTCGCCATCTACGAGCGCGATATGCCGCGCGCCGTTCGCCGCATTGACATCAGGCGCGATCAGCACCGGCTGCGCCCGGTCGTTGCCCGCGCCGAGCCGCGCATGCGGCAGGAAGCTCTCCGGCGCATAATCCCACAGCACCTTGTCGATCGCCGCGCGCTGCGCCTCGTCGCGCGACACGACAAGCAGCCGTTCGCCCGCCGCTAGCACGCGCTCCGCAATTCGCGGCAGCGCGCGCTCGAGCGGCATATGCGTCAGGTGGTAAAAGTCGACCTGCATCAGCCCTCGTGCTGATCGGCGATGAAGCGGTCGAGCAGGCGCACACCGTAGCCGGTCGCACCCTTGCCCCACGTCGGGCCGTCCTTCTCGGACCAGACCATCCCGGCGATGTCGAGGTGCGCCCAGGCGACGCCCTCGTCGACGAAACGCGCGATGAACTGCGCCGCCGTGATCGAGCCGCCGCCGCGCGGGCCGACGTTCTTCATGTCTGCGATCGCGCTGTCGATCAGTCTGTCGTAAGCCTTACCCATCGGGAACCGCCACAGCGTGTCGCCGCTTGCCGTGCCTGCGGCGAGCAGACCCTGCGCCAGGGCCTCGTCGTTCGCGAACAGCCCGCCGTGCTCGTTGCCGAGGCTGATGATCATCGCGCCGGTTAGCGTCGCAAGATCGACGATTGTCTTTACCTTGTGCTCGCGCTGTACCCAGGTGATGCAGTCGCACAGCACCAGCCGACCTTCGGCATCGGTGTTGATCACTTCGATCGTCTGGCCGGACATCGACGTGACGACGTCGCCCGGCCGCTGCGCATTGCCATCGGGCATGTTCTCCACGAGGCCCATGACGCCGATGACATTCGCCTTCGCCTTGCGCAGCGCGAGCGTCTTCATCGCGCCGGCCACCGCGCCTGCGCCGCCCATGTCCCACTTCATGTCTTCCATGCCGGCCGCGGGCTTGATCGAGATGCCGCCGGTGTCGAACGTCACCCCCTTGCCGACCAGTGCCACCGGCGCTCCGTCGCCCCCGCCCTTCCAGTGCAGCGCCAGGATGCGCGCCTCGCGCCGCGAGCCCTGCGATACGCCGAGCAGCGCCCCCATGCCGAGTTCGCGCATCGCCGCTTCGTCGAGCACGGTGATCTCGAGCCCAAGCCCGTCGACTTCCTTCGTCACCAGCTCGACGAAGCTCTCGGGATAGAGGATGTTCGGTGGCAGCGTGACGAGCGTCTTGGTGAGCGCCAGCCCCTGCGTCAGCGCGTCGCGCGCCGCCCACGCCGCGTCGGTGTCGTCGGGCGCGCCGACGACGGTGATCTGCTCCAGCGTCGGGCGCGCTTCCTCAGGCAGCTTGGTGCGATAGACGTCGTATCGCCACGCGCGCTGCGCCGCGCCTGCCGCGAGCCGTGCCGCGGCCTGCGGCTCGCCCGTTGCGCCCGAAAGATCGACCGTCACCGCCTTGGCGCCCGACGTCAGCAGCCGCGCAGTCAGCGCGCCGCCCGCCCGCTCGAAGTTCGCATCGTCGCCGTTGCCGACGCCAAGCAGCAACACCCGCTGCGTCACGCCATTGGCACTCACATAGGCTTCGGCCACCGTTCCTTCCGCCCCGGTGAACCGCTGACCTGCCGCCGCTGCCGTCAGCGTGGCACGCGCCGCCTCGTCGAACTCGGCCGGTGCGAGCGCCGCCACGCCGTCCTTCGCCACGGGCAGCGCGAGAACGGCGGTATCGGCGGGACGGGAGGCAGCAAAGGTGACGTTCATCGGAGATCCTTCTGGTATGACACCGCATGTAGGTGCTCGGTCGGCTGCTGGCAAAGCGTTGCAGGCTAGTGCGCACGATGCGATAGGGTCGGCTACCGACGCACCACTCCGGCTGCGAGGCGGGGGTATGGCTTTGCGGGTGACTGAGTGACGCGTCTCGACCTTTTGGCCGGTTGCGCGCTTCCGCTCGCCATGCTGCTCGCCCCCGGGGCCGCGGGACAGGTGCTGCAGGATCGCCCCGTTGCGCCGCCGCCCCCAGCCACGACGCCGCCTGCGCCCGATCAGGTCGATTTCAGCGCCGGCTCGCTCGAATACGACTATGAGGCGGACGTCGTCACCGCATTGAGCGACGTCAGGATGTTCCGCGCCGGCGAGCGGCTGCGGGCCGACAAGGTCGTCTGGAACCGCAAGACCGGCAAGGTCGTCGCGACCGGCAACATCGCCGTTACCAACCCGCAGGGCGACACCGCCTACGGCGATTCGATCGAACTCACCGATTCGCTCAAGGACGGCATCGTCGACAACATGCTCGTCGTGCTCGATCGCGGCGGGCGGCTCGCCGCAGATCGCGGAACGCGGCGCGAGGACGGCACGATCTCGCTCGATCGCGCCGCCTATACCGCCTGCTCGGTCACCGATTCGGAAGGCTGCCCGAAGGAGCCGACGTGGAAGGTCACGGCAGTGCAGGTGCTGTACCGCCCCGATCGCGAGCGGGTCTATTATACCGGCGCGCAGGTCCATCTGTTCGGCCTGCCGTCGATCCCGCTGCCGAAGTTCTCGCACTCGGTCGGCGAGGGAAATGCGAGTGGGCTGCTGCCCCCAGTGATCCGTTACGACCGCGTCAACGGCGCCGAACTCGCGACGCCCTATTTCTTTCGGCTGGCCCCGAACCGCAGCGTCACCGTCACGCCGCATATCTACTCGGCGGTGCTGCCGCTGATTCAGGCGAATTACCAGGAGCTGAGCGAGATCGGCGCGTTCAGCATCACCGGTTACGCCACGTCGAGCCGGCGCAGCGACGATCTGTCGAGCGGCTTCACTACCACCACCGAGCGCGCCTTCCGCGGCTATCTGGAGGGGGTCGGTCGCTTCCAGCTTGATCCAAACTGGAGCCTGTCAGCCTCGCTGCGCATGGTGACCGACCGCACCTTCCTGCGCCGCTACGATATCTGGGGCGGCGATCGGCTGCGTACGACGCTGGCGCTCGAGCGGATCGATCGCGACAGCTATTTCTCGCTCGCCGGCTGGGCGGTTCAGACGTTGCGTGTCGGCGAGCGGCAGGGCCAGCAGCCGGTCGCGCTGCCCGAACTCGACTATCGCCGGCGTTTCACCGAAGGGCTGCTTGGCGGCACCGTGCAGTTTCAGCTGAACTCGCTCGCGCTCGGCCGAAAGGCGGGTCAGGACACGCAGCGCGCGTTCGGCAGCGCACGCTGGGATCTGCGCCGTCTCACCAATTGGGGGCAGGAGGTGACGTTCACCGCCTTCGCCCGCGCCGATGCGTATAACACCGACGATACTGCGGCGACCGCGGTGGTGAATTATCGCGGGCTCGACGGCTTCCAGACACGCGCGATCGGCGCGCTCGCCGTCGACGTTCGCTGGCCCTTCATCGGCAGCTTCGCCGGCGGGACGCAGCGGCTGACGCCGCGGTTCCAGATCGTCGCTACGCCCAAGGTCGCCAATCTGCGCGTTCCGAACGAGGATTCGCGCGCGATCGATCTGGAGGACTCGAACCTCTTCGCGCTCAACCGCTTCCCGGGATACGATCGCTGGGAGGATTCGAGCCGCGCGACCTACGGCCTCGAATGGGGCTTCGACCTGCCCGGCTTCACTGCCGCCACGGTCGTGGGCCAGAGCTATCGCCTCGACGATCGCCCGACGATCCTGCCGCCAGGCACGGGCCTCAGCGATCGCTTCTCCGATATCGTCGGGCGCACGACAGTGCGGTTCCGGGACTTCGTTTCGCTCGTCCATCGCTACCGGCTCGACAAGGACGGGCTCGGCGTGCGTCGCAACGAGATCGACGCCACGATCGGCTCGCGTTCGTCCTACGTCCTGCTCGGCTATCTGCGGCTGAACAGAGACATCGACGAGGTCGAGGATCTGCAGGATCGTGAGGAGGTGCGCCTTGCCGGGCGCGTCCAGTTCAAGCGCTTCTGGTCGGCCTTCGCGTCGGGCGTGGTCGACCTTACCGATCGCAGCGAAGACATCTTCTCTCAGTCGGACGGGTTCGATCCGATCCGCCACCGTCTAGGCGTTCAGTACGAGGACGATTGCTTGACGCTGGGCGTGACATGGCGGCGTGACTATCGCACCACGGGGGATGCACGCCGCGGCGACAGCTATCTCTTGACGCTGGCGTTCAAGAACCTCGGGCGCTAAGCCTTGGTTCAGCTAGATCGGGGCAGTGCCGTGCGGGGCGCGACGGTGCGCAAGATGGGATTCCGGAACACGTGAGCACGATCGGGATTAAGACGGCGCGAATCGCTCGTCTGTCGGGACTGGCGTTGGCCCTCGCGGGCGCGACCGCCGCGGTGGGCCAGCAGGTGCCGCCGGCGACGGTTACCGACCAGAGCGTGCCCGACAATGCCGGGCTCGACATTCCGCAAAATCTTCAGATTTTCGGGAAGGTCGATCCGAACATCCGTAAGGCGACGGCGATCGTTAACGACAACGTCCTCACCGGCACCGATGTTGATCAGCGTCTTGCGCTGATCGTGGCGGCCAACAACGCCAAACTGACTACCGAGGAAGCAGATCGACTTCGCTTTCAGGTGCTGCGCCAGCTGATCGACGAGGTGTTGCAGATTCAGCAGGCAAAAAGTGCCGATGTCACCATCACGCCGGCGGAACTCACGCAGAGTTTCGATCGCCTGGCGAAAAACTTCAAGCGTACGCCCGAGCAGTTCCGCACCTTTCTCGTCGCGCAGGGATCCTCCGAACGATCGATGCTGCGGCAAATCGAGGCCGAACTTGCGTGGCAACGCTATCTCCGTCGCCGTGTCGAACCGTTCGTCAATGTCAGCGAGGAGGAAGTGAAGGGCATCCTCGATCGGCTTGAGGCAGCGAAAGGAGCCGACGAATTCAAGCTCAACGAGATCTATCTCGCTGCAACGCCCGACCGGGTCGAGCAGGTCTATGCCAATGCGCGTCAGCTGATCGGCGAGATCCAGAAGGGCCAGGCGCCGTTCGGCTATTATGCGCGCAACTTTTCCGAAGCGTCGACGCGCGGCGTCAACGGTGATCTCGGCTGGGTGCGCGCGGCGCAATTGCCGCCGGAGCTGGCGACTGCTGCCGCGCAGATGCAGGTCGGCCAAGTCGTCGGTCCGGTGGAGGTGCCAGGTGGCTTCTCGATCCTCTATCTCGAGGACAAGCGGCAGGTGCTAACTGCCAACGCCCGCGATGCGCGGCTTAGCCTGAAGCAGATGACGATCAAATTCCCGGCCGGCACCACGCAGGCGCAGGCATCGCAGCGTACCGCCGATTTCGCCACCACGATTCGCAAGCTGCAGGGTTGCGGCAGCGTCGAAGCGGTTGCCGCCGGCATCAATGCGGAGGTCGTTCAGAATGACGCGATCCGCGTCCGCGACCTGCCCGCGCCGCTACAGGATATCGTTCTCCAGTTGCAGGTCGGTCAGGCGACCCCGCCGTTCGGCAATCCGCAGGAGGGCGTCCGCACGCTCGTCATCTGCGGGCGCGACGACGTCGCGAGCGGGCAACTGCCCGGTGCCGAACAGATCCAGAATCAGCTAGAGCAGCAGCGCGTGAACCTTCGTGCGCAACAGGCGCTTCGCGATCTGCGGCGCGATGCGGTAATCGATTATCGCTGAGCCGCGCTCCATGCTGCCGCTAGCAGTCTCGATGGGCGATCCGGCAGGCGTCGGCCCGGAGATTATCGCCAAGTCTTGGGAAGCGCGACACGAGCGAGCGCTGCCCCCTTTCTTCGCCGTCGGCAATCCGGCGGCGATCCGCGCGGTGTGGGGCGGCCCGGTCGCGGAAATCGGTGATCTGGCGGACGTCGCCGGCGTCTTCGCCGACGCTCTGCCGATCCTTGCGGTCGACGCCGGCGGTTCGGTCACGCCGGGGACGCCCGATATCGATGGAGCACGCTGCGCGCTTCACGCACTGGAGCTCGCTTCGGGGCTGGCGCGGTCGGGTGCGGCGCGTGCGCTGGTCACTGGCCCGGTGTCGAAGGCGCAGCTGTACGCGATCGGGTTCAACTATCCGGGCCAAACCGAGTTCGTGGCGGAACGCTTCGGCGTGGCGCGCGACAATGCGGTGATGATGCTCGCCGGTCCGTCGCTGCGCGTCGTGCCGATAACCACGCACGTGCCGCTCGCGCAGGTCTCCGCGCTGCTGACGGTCGATCTTATCGTCGCCAAGGCGCATGCGACGGCGCGTGGGCTGCAACGCAATTTCGGCATCGTCGCGCCGCGCCTCGCCTTTGCCGGCTTCAATCCGCACGCCGGTGAATCGGGCGCGATCGGGCAGGAGGAGATCGACGTGATCGAACCCGCGGTCGCGCAGCTGCGCGATGCTGGCATCGATGCGACCGGCCCGTTCGCGGCGGATACGATGTTCCATCCGCGCGCACGCGAACGCTACGACGCGGCGATGTGCTGCTACCACGATCAAGCGCTCGTGCCGCTCAAGACGCTGCATTTCGACGAGGGCGTCAACATCACGCTCGGCCTGCCGATCGTGCGCACCTCGCCCGATCACGGCACCGCCTTCGCAATTGCCGGGCAGGATCGGGCGGAGCCCGGCGCGATGATCGCGGCGATTGCGATGGCGGGCGAGGCCGCGGAGCGCCGCACGGCAGCGTGCCGCCCCGCGCCATGACCGAGCTGCCTCCGCTGCGTGAGGTCATCGCGCGGCACGGGCTGACGGCGTCGAAGGCGCTGGGCCAGAATTTCCTGTTCGACGCCGGCCTGCTTGCGCGAATCGCGCGAGTTCCCGGTCCGCTCGACGATGCCGAGGTACTCGAGATCGGCCCGGGCCCGGGCGGGCTGACGCGCGCGCTGCTCGCCGCCGGCGCGCGCGTGTCGGCGATCGAGATGGATCGGCGCTGCATTCCAGCGCTTGCCGAACTCGCCGAGGCCTATCCCGGCAAGCTGACGGTGATCGAGGGTGACGCGCTGCGTATCGATGCGCGCGCGTTGTTCGCCGGCCGGCCGCACGTCGTCGCCAACCTGCCGTACAATGTCGGTACCGCGCTGCTCGTCGCCTGGCTGTCGGCGGACTGGCACCCGTGGTGGCAATCGCTGACGCTGATGTTCCAGCGCGAGGTCGCGGACCGCATCGTCGCGGCGCCGGGTAGCGACGCATACGGCCGCCTGTCCGTCCTCGCGCAATGGCGATCGACCGCGAAGATCGCGTTACCCGTTCACCGCTCCGCGTTCACGCCGCCGCCCAAGGTGATGTCGGCGGTGGTTCATATCGTCCCCACGGCGCAGCCCGATGGGGTACGGCTGGCGACGCTGGAGGCGGTAACGGCAGCCGCCTTCGGCCAGCGCCGCAAGATGCTGCGACAGAGCCTGCGCGGCGTCCTCGGCGCGCTGGCGGCGCTCGACGCGGAGGGGATCGATCCGACGCGACGGGCGGAGACGGTCAGCGTTGACGAATATGTCGCGATCGCGCGCCGCCTCGATCGCTGACCCAGCCTATTCCTTGGCGGTCGCGGCCTTCGGCGGCACCACCTGCGCAGTCGTGACCGGCGGTCCCTTCGCGATCACCGCCGCCAGCGCATTAGCCTGCGCGCAACCGCCCTTGCACAGCACCTTGACGCGCGCGAGGTTCTGCCGCGCGCGCGCAATTGCACCCTTGGCGACCAGCGCCTCCCCCTGCCCCTGCAACGCATCGACGTCGTTCGGTTCGAGCAGCAGCGCTTCGCGGTAGAGCCGGATCGCCTTGCCGGGCAGGCCGCGCGCTTCGGCCACTTCCGCCATGACAATGAATGCCTGTCGATTGCGCGGATCGACGACGACGGCGCTTTCGAGCAGATCGGTGGCGCCTTCCAGATTGCCCGCCGCACGCGCCGCTTTGCCCTGCTGCAACAGCGCGAGCGACTTCTCGTTGATCTGATCGTCGGGGCGCTGGCCGTGAAGCGATGTAGAGATCGACACCATCGTCAGGGCAGCGGCGACGGCGACGGACGTATAGCGCATCAGGGGCTCCAGCTTCGGCACGGCGGCTAAATCGCTAGCATGGCGCCAAAAGCCGCGCGACGAAAAAACCGTCGGTATGGTCGCGCGCCGGGTTGAGGCGCCGGCCCGCCCCGTGCGGCTCGCCGAACGGCCGCGCAATCGTATCGGCGTGCCACCCTGCGTGCCGCGCGAGGAAAGCGTCGACCTGCCCGCGGCCCTCGTTGTCGAGCAGCGAGCAGACGACATAGATCAGCGCGCCGCCCGGCCGCACCAGCGGCGCGGCGACATCGAGGACGTGCGCCTGCGTCTGCATCAGCCGTTCAAGCCGCGATGGCGTCAGCCGCCAGCGCGCCTCCGGATTGCGCCGCCACGTTCCCGTTCCCGAACATGGCGCGTCGACGAAGACGACGTCGGCGGCGGCGCGCAGATCGGCGAGACCCGCCATCTCGCGACCCGGATCGAGTAGCCGCGTCTCGACGGACGACAGGTCGGCCTGCTGCGCGCGCGGCGCGAGCCGGGACAGTCGCGCGCGATCGACGTCGCAGGCGATGAGGCGCGATTGCGGCGCTGTCCCTGCCGCATCGGCTTCCGCGATCGCATCTCCGATCGCCAGCGTCTTGCCCCCCGCCCCAGCACACAGATCGACGATCGTCATGCCGGGCGCGGCCTGCGCGGCGAGTGCGACCATCTGACTGCCGGCGTCCTGGATCTCCGCCCGGCCGGCGAACGCTGCCATGTCGGTCCCGGCGGGCAGGCGCCATCCGTGTTCGAGACCGGCGATGCGCGCCGCGTCCGGCACCGCCGCGATCAGTTCGGCGGACGACACATCGTGGCGCAGCCGAACGTCGAGCGGCGCACGCGAGACAAGCGCGGGCCAGCTCTCGACGTCGATTCCGGCATCCCGAAGCAGCGCGCCGATCCATGCGGGGGCGGCGGCTTCGGTCGCCACCGGCTCATCCGCGACGATCGGCGCCGGCGCATGAGCCGAGCCGTCGAAGGTCGCTGCCAGCGCCGCATCACGTCGCGCGAGCGCCAACATCGCGGCCCGCCCGCTCGGCGGCAGCTCGCCGCACGCGCGGATCGCCGCGTAGACGAGGTCGCGCACCGCACGCCGATCCTTCGATCCGGCGTAGCGGCGCGCGGCGAAATAGCGCACTATCAGCGTGTCCGCCGCCGCCCCGCCCTCGCGCGCCGCGGCGATAATCGCATCGAGCAATTCGATCGCCGCCTGCGTGCGTGCCGCGGGTCTCATCGAAGGTCAGCGCGTCGGATAATTGGGCGCCTCGCGCGTGATCGTCACGTCGTGCACGTGGCTCTCCTTCAGCCCCGCGCCAGTGATGCGTACGAAATCGGCGCGCGCCTGGAGGTCGGCGATCGTCGCCGATCCGGTATAGCCCATCGCCGCCTTAATCCCGCCGACCAGCTGATGGATCACCTCGCGCGCCGGCCCCTTGTACGGCACCTGCCCCTCGATCCCCTCGGGGACGAGCTTGAGCTGATCCTTGATCTCGCCCTGGAAATAGCGGTCAGCCGAGCCGCGCCCCATCGCGCCAACGCTGCCCATGCCGCGATACGATTTGTACGCGCGCCCCTGATAGAGGAACGTTTCGCCCGGCGCTTCCTCCGTTCCGGCGAGGAGCGAGCCGACCATGCAGGTCGCTGCGCCGGCAGCCAGTGCCTTGGCAAGATCGCCCGACGTGCGCAGCCCGCCGTCGGCGATCACCGGCACGCCCGTGTCCTTCGCCGCCTCGGCGCAGTCGAGCACCGCGGTCAGCTGCGGCACGCCGACGCCCGCGACGACCCGCGTGGTGCAAATCGAGCCCGGCCCGATGCCGACTTTGATCCCGTCCGCGCCGGCGTCGATCAACGCGCGCGTGGCGGCGCCCGTCGCGACGTTGCCGGCAACGACCTGCACCGAATTGGACAGCTTCTTCACGCGCTCGACGGCGCGCGCGACATCGCGATTGTGGCCGTGCGCGGTATCGATGACGATCAAGTCGCACTCGGCTTCGACGAGCTGCTCGGTCCGCTCGAACCCCTTGTCGCCCACCGTCGTCGCGGCGGCGACGCGCAGACGGCCCGCGGCATCCTTCGTCGCCGAGGGATAGGTGACCGCCTTCTCGATATCCTTCACCGTGATAAGCCCGACGCAGCGGTACTGGTCGTCGACCACGATCAGCTTCTCGATCCGGCGCTGATGCAGCAGCCGGCGCGCTTCTTCCTGCCCGACGCCGGCGTGAACGGTCGCGAGATTGTCGCGCGTCATCAACTCGGACACCGGCTGCAGCGGGTTCTCGGCGAAGCGGACGTCGCGGTTGGTAAGGATGCCGACGAGCTTGCCGTTCGCCTCCACCACCGGGATGCCGCTGATGCGGTGCTGCGCCATCAGCGCCTGCGCGTCCGCCAATGTCGCATTAGGCATGATGGTGATTGGATTGACGACCATCCCGCTCTCGAACCGCTTCACTTGCCGCACCGCCGCCACCTGCTCCTCGACGGTCAGGTTGCGGTGGAGCACGCCCATCCCGCCGAGCTGCGCCATGACGATCGCCATGTCCGCCTCGGTCACCGTATCCATCGCGGAGGACAGGATCGGGATGTTGAGCGCGATGTCGCGCGTCACGCGGGTTCGAGTGTCGGCTTCGCTCGGCAGCACCTCGGAAGCGGCGGGGACGAGCAGCACGTCGTCGAAGGTGAGGCCGAGGCGAATATCCATGGGGTGCCGGGTTCCGTGTCGCGCGGGGGTGGCGGGCCATGTAACCGTGCCGGCGCCGATCCGCTAGGCCCCCCGACGCACACCTGCTACGCTTGCGCCCTGTAACGAATTGGAAAGCCGCGCATGATGCTTCTTTCGGCCGCCCTCGTCCTCATCCTCGTGCTCGCCTATCTGATGGCCAGCATCAAGATCGTGCGGCAGGGCTACAAATATACGATCGAGCATTTCGGCCGCTACACGACCACCGCCGCGCCCGGCTTCAATTTCTACCCCGCCTTTTTCTACCGCGTCGGGCGGCGGGTAAACATGATGGAGCAGGTGATCGATATCCCCGGGCAGGAGATCATCACCAAGGACAATGCGATGATCGCCACCGACGGCGTCGTGTTCTTCCAGGTGCTTGATGCGGCGAAGGCGGCCTACGAAGTGTCCGATCTTCAGGTCGCGCTGCTCCAGCTCACCACCACCAATCTGCGCACGGTGATGGGCTCGATGGACCTCGACGAGACGCTGTCGAAGCGCGACGAAATCAACGCGCGTCTGCTCAACGTCGTCGATCACGCGACGACGCCGTGGGGCGTCAAGATCACCCGCGTCGAGATCAAGGACATCCGCCCGCCGGCCGACATCGTCAACGCGATGGGGCGGCAAATGAAGGCCGAGCGCGAGAAGCGCGCCAACATCCTGGAGGCGGAGGGCATGCGCGCGTCGGAGATCCTGCGCGCCGAAGGGCAGAAGCAGGCCCGCATTCTCGAGGCCGAAGGACGACGCGAATCGGCTTTCCGCGACGCCGAAGCGCGTGAGCGCGGCGCGGAGGCCGAAGCGAAGGCAACGCAGGTCGTCTCGCAGGCGATCGAGACCGGCGGAACGCAGAGCCTCAATTATTTCATCGCGCAGAAATACGTCGAGGCGATCGGCAAGTTCGCGACCAGCCCGAATGCCAAGACGATCCTCTTCCCGGTCGAGGCAACGCAGCTGATCGGGTCGCTCGGCGGGATCGGCGAGCTGGCGAAGGCCGCGCTCGGAGACGTGGCGGCGCCTGCGACACGGCCGGCGCAGACGCCCACGCCGCACGTTCCGCGCGTCAAGGGCGGCGACCCGGCGTGAGCAGCGCGTGACGGACGCCGCCTATTGGCTGATCGCGGCGGTCGTGCTTGGCATCGCCGAGCTTGTCGCGCCCGGTGTGTTCTTCGTTTTTCTCGCGATCGCCGCCGGCATCGTCGCTGCCACGCTGCTTGCGCTGCCCGATCTGCCGCCGGTCGCACAGCTTGGCGCGTTCGGCGCGTGGAGCGTCGCCACGGTGCTGATCGGCCGGCGCTGGTATCGCGACTATCCGATCGAATCGGGCGATCCGCTGCTCAACGACCGCGCGGGCCGGATGATCGGCGCGTCCGCGATCGTCAGCGAGCCGATCGTCAACGGACGGGGCCGGGTTCGCGTCGGCGACGGGGAATGGCCCGCAACCGGGCCCGATACCGCCGCCGGCACAGCCATGCGGATCACCGCCGTCCTCGATGGGGTCGTGTCGGTCGAGGTGCTTTGATCGAGCGTCAGGCGTCGGCGGTGCCGGCGGAAGCATCAACGGCCAGCAGGCGACGGCGCGGCAACGCCTCGGGCATCTCGTCGCGGATGAATGCCAGCATCGCCTCGCGCAGATCGCAGCGCAGATCGAATGCGGTGCCCGCATCTTTTGCTGTCGCAAGCACGCGAACCTCGATCGCGTCGGGCTTGGTGTCGGTCACCTGCAACACGAACGATCGGCCGTCCCAGCGTGGGTTGGCGCGCACCAGTTCCTCGTAGCGCGCGCGCAGCCGCGGGATATCGGCGGTCGGATCGAGCCAGAAGAAGGCGCTGCCTAACAACTGGCTCGTGTTGCGCGTCCAGTTCTGGAACGGCATTTCGAGGAAGCGCGACACCGGCACCACCAAGCGCCGCTCGTCCCACAGTGCGATGACGACATAGGTCAGCCGGATCTCCTCGACCCGGCCCCATTCGTTCTCGATGATCAGTACGTCGTCGATGCGGATCGGCTCGGTGAAGGCGAGCTGGATCCCGGCGATGAGGTTCTTGAGCGCCGGCTGCGCTGCCGCGCCGACCGCGAGCCCCGCGAGCCCTGCGGAGGCCATCAGCGTGATGCCGACACTTCGGATGCTCGGGATAGACAGCAGCATCAGCGCCGCCGTGAGGACGCCGATCGCGATCACCACCACGCGGCCGAGGATCGCCGCCCGCGTGCGCCGCCGCCGCGCGCGCAGATTGTCCGACACCCCGATGTCGTAGCGCAGTTCGACGGCGCGGACGTAGACCCGCACCACCGTGATCAGCAGCCAGCCGATCAGGCCTGGGACGACGAAGCCGGTGGCGAATTGCCACAGATCGTTCGACCATTCGGACAGATCGAGGAAGCGCCGCGCCGCCGCGAGCGCAACGGCAACCGCCACCCAGCGCAGCGGCCGCGCCGACAGTTCAACTACTGCATCGTCGACCGATTCGGGCGTCCGCGCCGCGATGCGCCTGCCGATCGCGAGCGCCAGTGCATGCGCGGCAAGCGCAAGCACCACCGCCGCCGCGACCACGATGAGGTTCATCAGCGCGACCGGGACTTCCCAATCGCGCCATTCGGTCCAATCGAACGTCATGCCGCCATAGCGGCTGGCCGGTGCGCGGGTTCCGCGCCCCGGCCGTGCCGTCAGGCGGGCTGTGCCACCTTCGGGGCCGAGTCGCGCACGCCCTGGTCGACGTGCTCGGCGAACTGCGCGAAATTCTCGTTGAACAGGTCGACGAGCTTCGCCGCGGTCGTGTCGTAGCCGGCCTTGTCGGTCCAGGTCGCGCGCGGATCGAGGATCGCGCTATCGACGCCCGGCACCGACACCGGCACCTTGAAGCCAAAGTTGGGATCAGTGCGGAACTCGACGTCGTTGAGGCTGCCGTCGAGTGCGGCGTTGAGCAGCGCGCGCGTCGCCTTGATCGGCATGCGGTTACCGACGCCGTACTTGCCGCCCGTCCAGCCGGTGTTGACCAGCCAGCAATCGACCCCGCCCTTCGCGATCCGCTCCTTCAGGAGGTTGCCGTAGACCGACGGGTGGCGCGGCATGAACGGCGCGCCGAAGCACGTCGAGAAGGTCGCGTCAGGCTCGGTCACGCCGATTTCGGTCCCCGCGACGCGCGCGGTATAGCCCGACAGGAAGTGATACATCGCCTGGTCGGGCGTCAGCTTCGCGATCGGCGGCAGCACCCCATAGGCGTCCGCCGTCAGGAAGATGATGTTCTTGGGCACGCCGCCCATATTCTCTTCCGACGAATTCGGAATAAAATCGATCGGATAGGCGCCGCGGCTGTTCTCCGCGAGGCTCGCGTCGTCGAGGTCGAGCGTGCGCGTCACCTGATCCATCACCACGTTCTCGAGCACCGTGCCGAAACGCTTGGTGGTGGCAAAGATCTCGGGCTCGGCATCGGGCGAGAGGCGAATCATCTTGGCGTAGCAACCGCCCTCGAAGTTGAAGACGGCGGTATCCGACCAGCCATGCTCGTCGTCACCGATCAGCGTGCGGCTCGCGTCTGCCGACAGCGTCGTCTTGCCGGTGCCCGACAGGCCGAAGAATACCGCGGTCGACCCGTCGGCGCCCATGTTTGCCGAACAGTGCATCGGCATCACGCCGCTCGGCGGCAGCAGGTAGTTGAGCAGGCCGAACACGCTCTTTTTCATCTCGCCGGCGTATTTGGTGCCGCCGATCAGGATCAGCTTGTCGGTGAAGTTGACCGCGATCACCGTCTCGCTGCGGCAGCCGTGACGCGCCGGGTCCGCGCGGAAGCTCGGGAGATCGATGATCGTATAGTCGGCGACGAAATCCTTGAGCTGCGCCTCTTCCGGGCGGACCAGCATCGTGCGGATGAACAGGTTATGCCAGGCAAGCTCGTTGATGACGCGCACACGCACCCGATGTCCGGGCTGCGACCCGCCGAAGAGGTCCTGGACGAACACGTCCTCCTTCTCGCGCAGGCAGGCGAGGAAATCTTCCTTCAGCGCCGCGAAGTGCGCCGGCTCCATCGCCTTGTTGGACTTGCCCCACCACACCGTGTCGGCGGTTTCGGCATCCTTCACGATGAACTTGTCCTGCGCCGAGCGCCCGGTATGCGCGCCCGTCTCCACCACCAGCGGGCCGTCCGCCGAAAGCTTGCCTTCGCCGCGCGCGACCGCGGCCTCCACCAGTCGCGCGGTAACAAGGTTCCAGTGCAACGTGGCGCGGATCTCGATACCCTGCGTCTCGAGACCGGCGTCAGGAATTCGATCGCTCACGTCCATTTCCCCTAATTCAATCTGCGTGCGTCCGCCCTGCATACGTATGCGGCTTTCCCGTCCGCATATCGGCGAGGGATAAGCGCGTCAAACGCCCGCGGCATTGAGCGCGTCCCTGCTTTGCACTAACTGCGCCGTGATGACGGCTACGATCGCGCTCGTCGATGATGATCGCAACATCCTCACCTCGGTTTCGATCGCGCTCCAGGCCGAGGGCTTCCTGACGCGCGTCTATTCGGATGGCGAGACGGCGCTGAAGGCGCTGGTCGACAATCCCGCCGATCTCGCGATCTTCGACATCAAGATGCCGCGGATGGACGGCCTCGAACTGCTGCGTCGGCTGCGCGAGAAGAGCCGCATCCCGGTGATCTTCCTGACCAGCAAGGACGACGAGCTCGACGAGGCGCTCGGCCTGGCGATGGGAGCGGACGATTATATCGCCAAGCCGTTCAGCCAACGGCTGCTGATCGCGCGCATCCGCGCCATCCTGCGCCGTACCGAACTGACGCAGACGGCCGATCCCGCCGCGGCCGATGCGCAGCCGCCGCTCGAGCGTGGCCGCCTCTCGATGGATCCGGCGCGTCACCGCGTCACCTGGAACGGCGAGGCGGTGACGCTGACCGTCACCGAATTCCTCATCCTCGAAACGCTGGCACAGCGGCCCGGCATCGTGAAGACGCGCAACCAGCTGATGGATGCCGCTTATCAGGACGACATCTACGTCGACGACCGAACGATCGATTCGCACATCAAGCGCGTCCGGCGGAAATTCCGCGAGGTCGATCCCGGGTTCGATTCGATCGAGACATTATATGGTGCCGGATATCGCTTCTCCGAAGAGTGACGGCAGCGATCTGGCGCTGCGCTGGTCCGGGCGCGTCTCGCTCACGCGGCGGATCCTGGCGGTCAACATCTTCGCGTTGCTGATGCTCGCCGGTGGCTTCTTCTATCTCGATTCCTACCGCAGTCGGATCCTCGACAGTCGCGTCGAGCAGGCGATGCGCGAGGCGCGGCTGGTTGCCGAGGCGCTGAGCGCGGCGACGCCCGATCGGCGCGACCTACTGATGCTCCGCCTCGCGCGCGACACCGGCGCCAGGCTGCGCCTCTACGCACCCGACGGCACGATCATCGCCGATACGCGGGCAATGGGCGACCGCAGCTTCTTGCTGCGCGATCCAGACAAAGAGGGCTGGCGCAAACGCGTCGCACGCTTCCTCGATGCCGGGATCGACACCGTGGTAGGCGCGGTCCGCGCGCCGCTCTACCGCGAGCGGCGCGGCGGCATGACGTGGCCCGACGTGCGTACCGCGACCGCCGGACGCGCGTCGGGCACCGTATGGCGCGCGCCCGATCGCACCCCGGTGATCACCGCCGCCGCGCCGCTGGTCAACCGCGCGGGATCGGTGATGACGACGACCAACGCGCGCGACGTGACGCAGACGGTACGCGTCGAGCGCCTGTGGTTGGGCATCGTCCTGCTGATCGTCACGCTGGTGTCGATCCTGCTGTCGCTGTTCCTCGCGCGCACCATCGTCCGCCCGCTGCGCCGCCTTGCGCGCGCGGCGGTACGCGTCCGGCTCGGCCGTGCGCGCGAGGTGGTGGTGCCGCGCCTGCCCGATCGCGGCGACGAGATCGGCATGCTCGCGCGCGCGCTGTCGGACATGAGCCAGGCGCTGCGTGCGCGGATCGACGCGACCGAGGCGTTCGCCGCCGACGTGACGCATGAGCTCAAGAACCCGCTGGCGTCGCTCCGCTCCGCGGTCGACGTGTTCGGCACCGTCGACGACCCTGCGCTGCGGGAACGGTTGCTGACGATCGTGCGCGACGACGTTCACCGGCTCGATCGGCTGATCAGCGACATCTCCGACGCGTCGCGCCTCGACGCACAGCTCAGTCGCGCCAAGTTCGAGCCGCTCGACCTCGCCGCGCTGCTCGCCGCGCTGGTCCGCGCGCGGATCGACCGCGGCGTCGAGCGCGATGTTCGCCTACGCCTGGACATCACCGACGATCGCGCGCTGACGGTCTTCGGCGACGGTGCGCGGCTGGAACGGGTTTTTGCCAATCTCGTCGATAATGCCATCTCCTTCTCGCCTGACGGCGGCACGGTGGCGCTCTCCGCGCTCAACAGCGACGCGGCGCTCGACGTGCGGATCGAGGACGAGGGACCCGGCGTACCCGAGGAGGCGCGCGAGGAAATCTTCCGCCGCTTCCACTCTGTGCGGCCCGATGTCGAGGCGTTCGGCCGGCACTCCGGGCTCGGCCTCGCGATTGCACGCACGATCGTCGAGGCGCATGGGGGCAGCATTCACGTCGAATCGCGCGAAGATCGCCTGGGCGGCGCTCGCTTCGTCGTTCGGCTGCCGCTCAATGACCGGAGTTGACGTGCCTCTACGCGAGACGATTCATGCCTCGACGGTGGCGATCGGCGGCCGCGCCGTGCTGATCCGCGGCGCGTCGGGCAGCGGCAAGTCCGATCTCGCACTGCGCCTCATCGATCGCGGCGCGCAGCTCGTGTCGGACGATTATACCGTGATCGAGGCGCGTGATGGCCAGCTCGTCGCCAGCGCACCGGAGACGATCGCCGGACGGATCGAGGTGCGCGGGCTCGGCATCGTCCCCTGCCCGCCCGCCGACCCAGCCGTGGTCGCGCTTGCCGTCCGCGTCGACGCGCCGCCGCAGCGCATCCCGGAAGCGGAACGTGACATCATCGGCGGGATCGCCATCCCCTGCCTCGCGCTCGATCCCCGCCCCGCCTCCGCACCTCTGCTCGTCGAGCTCGCGCTGAAGCATCGCCTGCCATGAACGATATGCCTGAGATCATGCTCGTCACCGGCCTGTCGGGTGCCGGCAAATCGACCGTCCTGCGCACGCTGGAGGATATCGGCTGGGAAGTGGTCGACAATCTGCCGCTGTCGCTGCTCGATCGGTTGCTCAGCGCCGATACGCCGGCGATTGCGAAGGGCACGTCGCGACCGTTGGCAATTGGGATCGGCGCGGCCACGCGCGATTTCGATCCTGCGCGGATCATCGATCAGGTCGCGCGACTGCGCGATCGCAATGATCTCAAGCTCACCGCGCTGTTCCTCACCTGTGCCACTGACGAGCTCGCGCGGCGCTACGACGAGACGCGTCGGCGCCACCCCTCGGCGCGCGACCGCCCCGCACGCGAGGGGATCGAGCATGAACGGACGCTGCTCGATCCGCTGTGCCGCTGGGCGACCTATCTGGTCGATACCAGCCGCCTCACCGGCGCCGATCTTGCGCAGCGCATCCGGCGCGATTTCACGCGGCCGGGCTTGGGCGAGACGATGCTGTCGGTCACCTCGTTCGGCTTCTCGCGCGGGTTGCCGCCAGATGCGGACCTCGTCTTCGACATGCGCTTCCTGCGCAATCCGTACTGGGACCCGGCGTTGCGGCCGGGCACCGGGCGCGATCCCGCCGTTGCCGCCTATGTTGCCGCGGATCCGGCGTACGAGCCGGCGGTTGCCGCGATCGAGGACCTGCTGCTGCTGCTTCTCCCCCGCTACCACGTGGAGGGCAAGGCGTACGTCAACGTCGCGATCGGCTGTACCGGCGGGAGACACCGGTCGGTGCACGTGGCGGAGCGGATCGCCAAACGGTTGCGTGAGGCAGGATTTTCGCCCACGGTCACGCATCGCGACTTGGCGGCCGTGCCGCATGATACGCTCGAGGGACAGCCGGACCGGCAATGAACGAATTGACGACGCAGATGATCGGGCTGGTGCTCGTCACGCACGGCCGGCTGGCCGACGAGTTCGTGACGGCGATGGAGCATGTCGTCGGCCCGCAGACGCAAGTCCGCACCGTCGCGATCGGGCCAGATGACGACATGGAGGCACGGCGTGCAGACATCCGCGCGGCGATCGCGGAGGTGGATGCCGGGCGCGGCGTGATCGTTCTCACCGATCTGTTCGGCGGCACGCCGTCGAACCTCGCGATCTCGCTGATGGAGCGCGGCCGGATCGAGGTCATCGCTGGCATCAACCTGCCGATGCTGATCCGGCTCGAATCGGCGCGGCGCAAGCTGGGTGTCGCCGCCGCAGTTGCCGCCGCACGCGAGGCAGGACGCAAATACATCTCGGTCGCGTCCGAGGTGCTCGGCGTAGGTGAGGCGGCGGCATGAGCGTGGTGCGCGAGGTGCTCATCGCCAACCGGCGCGGGCTTCATGCGCGCGCCAGCGCGAAGTTCGTGACGCTCGCGACGCAGCAGCCGATCCCCGTCCACGTGGCGAAGGGCGGATCGACCGTTACCGGCACGTCGATCATGGGGTTGATGATGCTCGGCGCGGCGAAGGGCGATACGATCACGATCAGTGCCGAGGGCGATGGCGCCGAGGCGGTGGTGGCGACGATGTGCGATCTCGTCGAGGCGAAGTTCGGCGAGGATTGATCGCAGCCGATGCCGCGGTCGATCACTGCCTATTCCAACCCGCTGGTGAAGCGCGTCCAGGGGTTGCGCGACAAGCGGCACCGGCGTGAGGAGGGCTTGTTCCTCGCCGAAGGGCTGCGCATCCTCACCGAGGCGCGCGAGACGGGGCGTGTGCCGGAACTGATGTTCTACGCCGCCGCGAGCGCGCGGCATCCGCTGGTAATCGCGCTGATCGACGCCGTCGAGGCGGCCGGGGGCGAAGCGATCGAGACGACCGAGGCGATCCTTTCCAAACTGTCGGGCAAGGACAATCCGCAGTCGGTGGTCGGCGCCTTCGCCACGCTCGACACCTCACTCGAGCGGCTCGATCGCACCAATAGCCCCATCTGGCTCGTCGCCGAGCGGCTGCGCGATCCCGGCAACCTCGGCACTATCCTGCGCACCGGCGACGCGGTGGGTGCCGGCGGGCTGATCCTGATCGGCGACAGCGTCGATCCCTTCTCGACCGAGGCGGTACGCGCAAGCATGGGCGCTTTGTTCACTATGCCGCTCGCGCGCACGACGTGGGATGCCTTTCTGCCGTGGCTGCGAAGCGGGCCGGGTCAGCTCGTCGGGCTCAGCCTGCGCACCGACACCGATTATCGCGCGGCGACCTATCAGGCGCCCACCTTCCTCCTCACCGGAAACGAGGCGCAGGGGCTGCCGCGTGAGGCGGAGGACGCGTGCGATCTGCTAGTCAAGCTGCCGATGCGCGGCAAGGCCGACAGCCTGAATGCGGCCGTCGCCACCGCCGTCATGGCCTATCAGGTGCTGAGCCAACACGCGCCGGCGGCAGGAGCGTCCCGATGACCGATCCGACCGACCTTCCCTATCGCCCGTGCGTCGGGATCATGCTGCTCAACCGCGATAGCGACGTGTTCGTCGGGCAGCGGCTCGATTCGACGCTCGAGGCGTGGCAGATGCCGCAGGGCGGGATCGATCCGGGCGAGGAGCCGCTGGCTACCGCGATCCGCGAGCTCGGCGAGGAGACGGGGATCGCGCCCCGCCACGTCGAACTGATCGCCGAGGCGCCGGGAGAGTTCCATTACGATCTACCGCCCGAACTCATCGGCAAGGTGTGGAAGGGCAAATACCGCGGGCAGGTCCAGCGCTGGTTCCTGTTCCGCTTCACCGGGCGTGACAGCGATATCGACATCGAAACGGCGCATCCGGAATTTCGCGCGTGGCGCTGGGCCGCGGCGGACGATCTCCCGACGATCATCGTCCCGTTCAAGCGCGGTCTTTACCAACAGGTTCTGGCCGCCTTCTCGTCTCACCTCACCTGAGCCACGATCCGCCCCCGCACGCTTCATCGCCGCGCGGCGCTGCCATATCATAACGCCGTGCGCCTCGCCCTTCTTCTCGCTGCCCCTTTTTTGCCGTCCGACGAGGCGACGGTCGCCAGCGCCGAGCCCGTAGAGGTGCCCGCCGCGATCCGCGCGATGCTCGATGCCGCGCTCGCTTCGGGCAACGAGGGTGACGTTACGACGATCGTCAAATACGCCCGTACCGCCGACCCGGCGAGCGGTGACGCCGTCGCGAGGATCGCAAACGACTGGCGCGCGGTGCGCGCGCGCGAGCGCCAGACGCGAATCGAGCGCGCCGGCCTGTTCGATCTGTGGACCGGCCGCGCTGAGCTGGGCGGCTTCGTCACCACCGGCAACACCGACAGCGCGGGCGTTACCGGCATCCTCGATCTGACACGCGAGGGCCTCGAATGGCGGCACAAGCTGCGCGCCCAGGCCGATTTCCAGCGCGCGTTCGGCATCACGACGCGCGAACATTATCTCGCGGCGTACGAGCCCAATTGGAAGATCGACGCGCGCCAATATGTCTACGGCGCCGCCCAATATGAGAGCGATCGCTTCTTCGGCTATACCGATCGCTACTCGGCCTCGGCCGGTGCCGGGCTGACCGCGATCCAGCAGCCCTCGATGACGCTCAATCTCGAGCTCGGCCCGGCGTTCCGCCACACCGAATTCACCGACAGCAATGTCGAAAGCAGCATCGCCGCGCGCGGTAGTATCGATTTCGACTGGAAGCTGTCCCCGGGCCTGACGCTGACGCAGGATACGTCGGCCTATCTACAGCGCTTCAACTCGACCATCAGCGGTACGACCGCGATCGCCGCGCGGCTGATCGGGCCGCTATCGGCGCAGGTCAGCTATACCGTCCAATATGAGAGCATGCCGCCGATCGGCCGCGTTTCGACCGACACCACCAGCCGCGCGTCGCTCGTCTATACCTTCTGACCGCCGATGCCGGCGTTCAGCGTCAGCGCAGCCCGCCCGCGAGCAGCTTGTGCAGCTTCGAATGCAGCCCGTCGTTCGCGGCGAGGAATTCGTTGCGCTCGATCGCCCGGTCGCCGCCGCGGAAATCGGTGACGAAGCCGCCGGCTTCCTTGACGAGCAGCATCCCCGCCGCGACATCCCACAGCTTGAGGTCGGATTCCCAATAGCCGTCGAACCGCCCGGCCGCGACCCAGGCGAGATCGAGCGCTGCCGATCCGAGCCGCCGGATGCCCGCCACCTGCGGCGCGATCGCGCCGAAGATTCGCGTCCACTGCGCGAAATCGCCGTGACCCATGAACGGAATTCCCGTCGCGACCAGCGATTCGGTCAGTTCGCGCCGCGATGAGACGCGCAGCCGCTGATCCTGCAACCATGCGCCACGGCCCTTTTCGGCCCAGAAACTCTCATCGGTCAGCGGCTGATAGACGAGTGCCGTCGTGATCTCGCGCTTGCCGCTCGGCATCGGCTCCTCGACCGCGATCGACATCGCGAAATGCGGAATGCCGTGGAGGAAGTTCGATGTACCGTCGAGCGGGTCGACGATGAAGCGCGGCTTGGACGGATCGCCGGCGATCTCGCCGCGCTCCTCCATCAGTAAGCCCCAATCGGGCCGCGCCTTCGACAGCTCCTCGTACAGCGTCTGCTCAGCGCGCTTGTCCGCCATCGTCACGAAGTCCGCCGGCCCCTTGCGGCTGACCTGCAACTGCTGGACTTCGTTGAAGTCGCGGCGCAGCCGCGGCGCGGCCTTGCGCGCGGCGCGCTCGATGACGGAAAAGAGGCCGGAATGGGCTGGCATGATGCTTACCTTCTGCCCGCCCGATCAGAAGGCGGGTCGGGAAGCGGCGCCAATCGGCAGCCGCTTCCATAACAAGTCGAAATCAGTCCGCGCGGCGGACGTAAGTCTGCTCGTACACGTCGACGACGATGCGCGTGCCGCTGGCGATGTGCGGCGGCACCATCACGCGCACGCCATTATCGAGCACCGCCGGCTTGTAGCTCGACGAGGCGGTCTGCCCCTTCACCACCGCGTCCGCCTCGACGATCGTCGCCTCGATCGTGTCGGGCAACTGCACGCTGATGGCTTCCTCCTCGTAGAGTTCCATCACCACGTCCATCCCGTCCTGCAGGAAGGCGGCGGCGTCGCCGAGCAGGTCGCGCGGCAGCGTCACCTGATCATAGGTTTCCTTGTCCATGAAGACGAGCCCGTCGCCGTCGGCGAACAGGAACTGGAAGTCCTTGGTGTCGAGCCGCACGCGCTCCACCGTTTCAGCCGAGCGGAAGCGGACGTTGTTCTTGCGGCCGTCGCGCAGGTTCTTGAGCTCGACCTGCATGTACGCGCCGCCCTTGCCGGGCTGCGTGTGCTGGATCTTCACCGCGCGCCAGATGCCGCCTTCGTACTCGATGATGTTGCCGGGACGGATGTCCACGCCGCTGATCTTCATGGATCTATACCTGCTGGAAAGAGCGATCCGCGCCTCTAGCGGCGCGGCGCCGATCCGGCAAGCAGCGGGTAGGGATTGCGCGGCTCGCCCTGATACCAGCGCTCGCCCGCATGCATCCGGCTGACGCCGAAATGCAGGTGCGTGTTTCCTGCTCCCGCGTTACCAGTATCGCCCACGAAGCCGAGCAGCGTGCCGCGCTTGACGCTAAGCCCTTCCTGGACGCCCGGCGCATAGCCCGCGAGATGCGCGTAATAATAGCTCCACGCGCGATCTGGCGACCGTACGTAGAGCGTGGTCCCGCCAGCGACGCTGCCGAACAGCTTTTCTACCGTCCCTGGTGCGGCGGCGACGACCGGTGTGCCGCCCGGCGCCGGGATGTCGATCGCCTGATGCGTGCGCAGCCCCCCTGCCCGGCTGTGCCCCCAGGTATCGACCAACGCCTCTGCCCGGACGCCGGCCACCGGCACGGCGAGCGGCGCGCCGACGGTCGGCAAAGCCGGCGGCGATGCCGGTGCGACGCGCCCCGGCTCGGCTTCTCGAACCGCTGAGCCGCCGCCGAACGACACCATCGAGGCGAAGCCGGCGAGCATCAGCACGATCAGCCCGAGGATCGTCGCACCGAGCCTGGTCACGGCATCACGCCTGGAAGATCACCGGCGTTCCGGATTTCACCATCAGCGCGACGCGCGCCGCATCCCAGTTCGTCAGCCGCACGCATCCGTTGCTCTCGGTGCGGCCGATCTTCTCCGGATCGGGCGTGCCGTGGATGCCGTAATGTTCGCGGCTGAGATCGATCCACACCACGCCAACCGGGTTGTTGGGGCCCGGCGGAATGATCTGCGCCTGCTTGCTGTCGCTGACGCGCTTCAGGATCTTTGGGTTCATCTTCCAATCGGGATTGGGCGAGACGTGCAGCACCTTCCAATTGCCGATCGGCAGCGGGTCGCTCGCCGATCCGATCGTCGCGCTATACTGTCCGATCAACCGCCCCTGCGCATCATAGGCCCGCAGCAGCTTGTCGGACTTGTCGACGACGATCTTGTCGGCCTTGGGCGCGGCGGCATCGACGTTAAGCTGCGCCAGCGTCTGGCGCCACTGCGGCGTGGCGTCGTCGGGGTAGGCGCGTGACGTCGGCAGCGCGTTGGGGAACACCATCTTCTGCCCCGCCGCGAGTTGCGCGCCCGGGTTGAGCGCAGCGAGCACCGCCGGCGTGGTGTGGAACATTTCGGCCAGCTTCTCGACCGGCGCCGAGTAGAACATGCCGTCGAGCTTGGCCTGATCGGCATAATCCTTTGGGATCGTCTGGACGAACGGCCCCGCCAGCGCGCGCTGATCGACCGTCAGCGTCACCGTCGGCCGGACCGAGCGATACGGATAAAGCGCGCGCAGCGTCGCCTGGTCTGTCTTCCCTGTCACCGGCAAGCCGCGCGACTGCTGGAAGCCCTTGAGTGCATTGACGAGCGACATGCCGCCACGCCCGTCGAGTACGCCCGGCCCAAAGCCGAGCTTATCGAGGATCACCTGGACGTGAAGAATCGAGCGATCGATCGGCGGCGCCGGCGTCGTCTGCGGTGCGGGGGTCGCCGCACCACGCTGCTGCTGCGCGATCGCAACGCCGGTGAGCAGGCTGCTCGCCGCGAATGCGATGACGAATTTCTTCATGCTCGATCCTCCACTGATACGCTGCGTCCCCAACGGCCTGCGCCGCAAGTGGTTTCGCTCGCGTAGCGAATGGCGAGCGGTTTCAGCCGAGCAATGCGGCGAAGGAACGGATCGCGGCGGCCTCGTCGCCGCCCCAGACGGCGTTCGATACGGCAATGAAGTCCGCACCCGCCGCCACGAGCGGGGCGGCATTGTCGGGCGTAATCCCGCCGATCGCGACGCACGGCAACTCGAACAGCGCCGACCACCACGATAGGATCACCGGCTCGGGCCGGTGCTTCACCGTCTTGGTTACCGTGGGATAGAAGCTGCCGAAGGCGACGTAATCGGCGCCCGCGTCGCCCGCCTCCATCGCAAGATGGCGGCTGTCGTGGCACGTCACGCCGATCTGCACGTTGGGGCCAAGCAGCGCGCGTGCCTCGCGCGGATCGCCGTCGTCCTGCCCCAGGTGCACGCCATCCGCGCCGATCCGCTTGGCGAGGCTGGCGCTGTCGTTGACGATGAACGCGACGTCACGATCGGCGCAAATGCGCTGCAGCGGTTCGGCCAGCCGGGCGGCGTCATGCTGGTTGACGTCCTTCACGCGGAACTGGAACGCCGCGACGGGGCCGGCGTCGAGCGCGCGCGAGAGTCGATCCGCGAAGCCGCCCGTCACGTCCAGCGGTGAGACGAGGTACAGCTGGCATGGCGGACGGCGATCGTCGCGTCGGAACGAGGCGGCGAAATCTGGATCGAGCGGGCCGAGGGGATCGTCAGTCATCCCCTGCCGGTAGCCCCCCCGTGTCTGCTACGGAAGCCGCCAGTTCGGATGGCTGGCGGGTTCATCGCGCCGTCAGCCTTCGCCGGCATAACTGGCTTGATGCACTCACCCTTGCTCATCGCGGTCCAACTCTCGGCTCTGTTATCAGCCGCGTCGGCTTCTGCCGTCGCGCCGTTAGGGCAGGCGCGCCCAATCGGCGAACTGCGGGTAACCCCGCTTCGTGTGATCGAAGATAGCCGCGGCCCTCCTCGGGTCGCCTGCATATGGGCCGGCCGGCTGATCGTACGCACACGCATCGAACGGCACGGTACGCGGATCGAACGCGACCTCACGCTCGGAGCGCCGGACACGAACGGACTTGGCGTTGTCCTAGACGAAGTCACCGGCGGAAGAGCCGTGAAGGGCGAGCAGCGGCGGCGCTATCGCTTTCACTTCGCGGCGAGCTAACCGTCAGGGACGACCAGCACCCGTTCAGCGACGGGATGAGCAACTACACCGCTTCACCAGACGTACTAACATCACACGATTGTTGGATGCGTCATGAAAACCGTCACCCGTAGCGCCACGTTCGCCCTCGCCATCGTTCTGGCGGGCTGCGCAGCGGCGCCGTCCAGGCTGGCGACCCCTGCCGCGCCCGCGTACATCCCGCCCGTCACCGCGCCTGCCACGCTGAACGCGTCGGCAGCCCTCGCCGCGGCGGCCGCGACCGTCACCAATCCGCGCGTCGGCGGCGCGGCGATGCTCGGCACGCGCACGATCGCGGACAATTGCGCCGCGGCCCCGAACCTTCGTACCCTGTCGCGCGCCATCGCATCGGCCGAGACGCGGTCGACCCTCGCCGCGCCCGGCCCGATCACCGTTTTTGCGCCGACCGATCAGGCGTTCGACCGGCTGGCGGTGGGCGCGGTCGACCAGCTGCTCGCACTTACAAACCGGCCAACGTTGCAGCGGCTGGTCGCCTATCACGTCGTGCCCGGCGCGATCACGCTCGACCAGCTTCGCGCCCGTGTCGCGGCGAGCGGGGGCGCGGCCCGACTGACAACGGTCGAGGGCGATCCGCTCACCGTCACGCGCGACGGGGAGGCGGTGGTGCTCACCGACGTCAACGGCAACAAGAGCTTCGTCGAGACGCCCGACGTGCAGCAGACCAACGGCATCGTCCACGTCGTGAACGGCGTGCTAGTGCCTCGACTCGGCTGATCAGCCGGTCCAGCGCGCCGCGGCGTCCGCGTCCGTGGCGCGCGGCTCGACCCAGCGATCGGCCTCGCCCACCGTCTCGCGCTTCCAGAACGGCGCATCGGTCTTCAGTCGGTCGATCAGATAGGCGCATGCTTCGAGCGCCGCGCCGCGATGCGCCGCAGCGGCCGCGACAAATACGATACGATCACCTGGCACCATTGGGCCGACGCGGTGGACGATTGTTACCGCGGCAAGCGACCAGCGCGTCGTCGCCGCCCGCGCCAGCGCCTCGAGCGCTGCCTCGGTCGCGCCCGGATAATGCTCCAGCGTCAGCACGCGCACCCCGTCGTCGGCCCGTACCAGCCCGGTAAAGGTCGCGACGGCGCCGCCTTGCTCGGCCAGCGCCATTTCGGCCGCGACATCGATCGGCGCCGGATCGACGCGGATGCGAATCATCCGCCCGTCACCGGTGGAAAGATCGCGATCTCACGCGCGCCGGCGATCGGCGTGTCAAGCGCGACGAACGCCTGATCGCGCGCCGCACGCAGTCGCGCCAGGTCGGCAAACGCTGCGGCATGGCCAGCGCTCCGATCGGCTAGCCAGTCGATCAACTGCGCTATCGTCTCGACGTCGCCAGGCGGGCACACCTCCTCCTCGCCCGTACCGATCCGCTCGCGTACCCACGCGAAATATACCATCCGCATCGTCAATCCATGTGCTTCAGGCCGACGCGCAGGTAATCCCACCCCGTCACCATCGTCAGCGCGGCGGCGCTCCACAGCGACACGAGCCCCGCGAGCTTGATCCATTCGAGTGCCGGCAGTGCGCCCGCCAGGATCAGCGCACCGAAGGCGACGAGCTGCAGCGTCGTCTTCCACTTGGCGAGTTGCGACACCGGCAGCGACACCTGCAGCCCGGCAAGGAACTCGCGCAGCCCCGATACCGCGATCTCGCGCAGCAGGATGACGAGCGCCGGGATGATATGGATGCCGGTGATTGCCGCGACATCGTCGTGCCGCGTTCCCACCAGCATCAGGATCACCGCCGCCACCATGATCTTGTCGGCGATCGGATCGAGGAACACGCCCAGTCGCGACACCGCGCCCTGCGCGCGTGCGAGATAGCCGTCGAAATAGTCGGTGATGCCCATCAGGCAGTAGAGCGCGAAGGCGAGCGCAAACCCCGCCTCCCACGTCGGCCACCACAATAAAGCCACCAAGGCCGGCACCGCGACGATGCGCGACAAGGTGAGCAGGTTGGGCAGCGTGAGCACGATCCGCGACTTAGCCACCCCGGCGGTCCGCGCAACCCCGGCTGCGCGGGGTTGGCAGCGCTGGCGAGGGCACGCTATGCCGCCCCGATACAGCCACAACCGGGCGCATTTCCGTCATGATCAATGCCCTTGGGCTTCTTAAACGACGACATTTCCTGCCGCTTTTCGTCACCCAGTTCCTGGGCGCCTTCAACGACAATCTTTTCAAGACCTCGATGGTCCTGTTCGCGACCTATCAGATCTTTGCCGATGAAGCGCAGGAAAGCTTCTTCAACGCGCTGGCCGCCGCGCTCTTCATCCTTCCTTTCTTCCTGCTCTCCGCGCTGTCCGGGCAACTTGCCGACAGCACCGACAAGGCGCGAATCATCCGGATGGTGAAGATCGCCGAGTTCGGCATCATGGCGCTAGGCTGCGGCGGGCTGCTGCTCGCGCGGACCGGGCAGGTGACGCTGCCGGTGGTGATGATGCTTGGCGCGGTCGTCGGGCTGGGCATTCACTCGACCTTCTTCGGCCCGATCAAATACGCCATCCTGCCGCAACACCTCGAGGAGGGCGACGTACTGGGCGGCACCGGGCTGGTGGAAGCGGGCACCTACCTGTCGATCCTGCTCGGCACGATCCTGGCAGGCTTCATCTACCACTCGATCGCAACGGTGGCGGCGGTCACCTTTGTGGTGGCACTGCTTGGGTACATCACCGCGCGCATGGTCCCCCCTGCCCCCCGCCTTGGCCCACCGCTGACGCTCGATCTCAATCCGTTCCGCGCGTCGTGGAACCTCATTGCCGCGACGATGCACATTCCGCGGCTATTCCTCGCGATCTGCGCGATCAGCTTCTTCTGGACGATCGGCTCGGTGCTGGTGGTGATCTTCCCGCCATTGGTGAAGAACGTGCTTACCGCCGATGCCAGCGTTGCCAGCCTCGTGCTCGCAATCTTCTCGGTCGGCGTCGCGATCGGCTCGGTCGTCATCAACCTGATGCTGCGCGGGCATATCTCGGCGCGCTTCTCGCCTGCCTCGGTGATCGCAATGGGCGGGGCGGTGATCGCCTTCTGGTTCGTCGTCAACGGCTGGGAGGCGGCACCCGCGGGCACACTCTACGACATCCCCGCGTTCATCGCGCACCCGGGCGCGCCACTGGTGCTGCTTGCGCTTCTGTTTGTAGCGATCTTCGGCGGCATGTTTGTGGTGCCGCTGTATGCGTTCCTCACCACGACCGTTGCCAAGGATCAGACTGCGCGCACCGTCGCGGCGAACAACGTCGTCAATGCCGGGGCGATGACGATCGGATCGGTCGCAGTCGCCGGCGTCACCGCGTTGGGCGCGACGGCGAGCCAGCTGTTGCTGCTGGTCGCCGGCATGTGCGTGATCTCGGCGTGGATCGCGCAGCGGCTGCACCGCGCCTGCGACTGAACGTCACATGATAAGCGTATAGAAGCACACGAAAAAGGCGGTGAAACTCAATACGAAGAGCTTAAGATCCTGATCGTCGTTGCGCGCGGCGGCAGGGGCCGGCGGCGGCGGCAGCGTGCGACGAAGCGGGTGCCGTGCGGTGCCGTTGGCGGGAATCATCGGGTGCTTCATGGTCGCGGATTAACGCCTTGTTTACGATTTCGCCCAGTGGATTTCCGGTGCAATTTGCCGCTGTCCGAAGATGGCACAGGAGACGATGATGCCTTTGTACGAATTTCGCGGTCAGCGACCGACCTGTCACGACACTGCCTGGGTCGCCCCCAGCGCTGATATCGTCGGCGACGTCCGCCTCGCACAGGACACCAGCGTGTGGTTCGGGGCGGTGATCCGCGGCGACAATACGACGATCCCGATCGGTGCGCGCAGCAACATCCAGGAAGGCGCGATGCTGCATTCCGATCCCGGTTCACCGCTGACGGTGGGAGAGGATTGCACGATCGGCCATCATGCGATCCTGCACGGCTGCACGATCGGCAACCGGGTGCTCATCGGTATGGGCGCAACCGTCCTCAACCGTGCCGTCATCGCAGACGACTGCATCGTCGGCGCCAATGCGTTGGTGACGGAGGGCAAGAGCTTCCCGCCCGGCAGCCTCATCGTCGGCAGCCCAGCGCGCGCCGTGAAGCAGCTCGACGAGCGCGCGATTTCTGGCCTCAAGGTCTCCGCCGCTCATTACGTCGAGAATGCCCGCGCCGCGGCGAGCGGGCTGAAGCGCGTGGACTGACCGCTGCTTTAACGAGCGTTCAGATCGACGTCGGAACGCGCTGGACAGGTCGGATCGCAAACGACATAACCTTGTTTATGTCCGTTCCCGCGATCCTATCCCGCCTGCGCCTGCCGATCATCGGCTCGCCGCTGTTCATCATTTCCGGCCCCGATCTGGTGATCGCGCAGTGCAAGGCAGGGATCGTCGGATCCTTCCCGGCGCTCAACGCGCGGCCGCAGGGGCTGCTCGACGAATGGCTGCATCGCATCACCGAGGAACTAGCCGCGCATAACCGCGCCAATCCCGATCGCCCTGCCGCACCGTTCGCGGTCAACCAGATCGTCCACAAGTCGAACGATCGGCTCGATGCCGATCTTGCCACCTGCGAGAAGTGGCAAGTGCCGATCACGATCACCTCGCTCGGCGCGCGCGAGGAGCTCAACCAAGCGGTGCACGGTTGGGGCGGCATCACCTTCCACGACGTGATCGACGATCGGTTCGCGCGCAAGGCGATCGAGAAGGGCGCCGACGGGCTGATCCCGGTGGCAAGTGGCGCCGGCGGGCACGCGGGGCGGCTCTCGCCGTTCGCGATCGTCAGCGAGATCCGCCAGTGGTTCGATGGGCCCGTCGCGCTGTCGGGCTCGATCGCCACGGGTGATGCGGTGCTCGCGGCGCAGGCGATGGGCGCGGACTTCGCCTATATCGGATCGCCCTTTATCGCGACTGCGGAGGCGAATGCCGACGAAGGATACAAGCAGGGCATCGTCGAGGGCCGCGCGTCGGACATCGTCTATTCGAACCTCTTCACCGGGGTTCACGGCAACTATCTGCGCGGCTCGATCGAGCGCGCCGGGCTCGATCCCGACAATCTGCCCGAGGGCGACTATAAGACGATGAATTTCGGCCAGGGCGACAATGCGCCGAAGGCCAAAGCCTGGCGCGACATTTGGGGCTCGGGCCAGGGCATCGGCGCGGTCGAGAAGGTCGAGAGCGTCGCCGACCGGATCGACCGGATGGAGCGCCAGTACAACGCTGCCAAGGCAAGGATCGGGCTCGCCGCCTGATCGGAGCCGACTATCGTGGCGGGTCGGCGCTTAGTGCGTCGACCAGCCGGCCGGCATCCTCGCCGTCTTGAACGATCAGCCACTGCCCGGGTCGCCGCGTATCGATCACCGCCACGCCGTGCTTCGGACATAACCCGAGGCATTTGGTTTCGATCACGCCGATATCCGCCTTGCGGCCCTTGCCGAAGCCCGGCTCGCCGTGCAGCGCAGTCGCGAGCCGGTCGCGGCCCTTGGCGCCGAACCCGCCGCCAATCTTCTTCGAACATTTGCCGCATACAAGCAGCGCGGCGCGCCAGTGCGATCGCGCGTGCTTCACGCTGGCTTCCAGCTCCGTCGCTCTTCGGCGGTTCGCAGGACGTCATAGGCCGCCTGGATTGCTTGGAACCGCGTTGCGGCCTCGGCATCGCCCGGCCGTACATCGGGGTGGTTCGACTTGGCGAGGCGCCGCCACGCGGTACGGATATCCTCGAAGCTCGCGTTGCTCTCAAGATCCAACACTTCGAGCGCGCGCATCTCGTCACGCGAGCGCGTGCCGTCGCCCGCGCCACCCCAGCCATAATGCCGCGCCTGTTCGAAGCCTGACGCGTCGCGTCGCTCGTTCTGCTCGCGCGCGGCGGCCTCCTCGGCGTTCAGGCCCTCGAAGTAATTGTAGCCGCGGTTGTACTCGCCGGCGTGTTGCTGGCAAAAATACCAGCGTTCCGGGCTGTTGGGCGATTTGGGCGCCGGGCAATTGCCCGGTTCCTCGCAGCCGTGCCGGTCGCACAGACGCACCGTTGTCGCCTCACGCTCGGCGCCATAAGGCCGCCAGCGAGGGAAACCCCAGTCGTTCGAACGGGAAGAACGCGTCATCGCGGTGCATCTAGCGATTGCGACACGAAGGTTAAAGCGGCGCACGCGCGGACGATGACACCAGAGGGCCTGTAAGCCGGGTTCTGTCCATCCCTTGCGGGATTGGGCGACCATTCCTCTAGGCGCGCCGTTGCCGACGCGCTCAAGCAACCAACCCGGGCGACGGGCGGGAACACGCCCCGGGGCATGAAGCCCCATGTCGCCCCTATTCGGTCTTGCTCCCGGTGGGGTTTGCCATGCCGCCGCCGTTGCCGGAAGCGCGGTGCGCTCTTGCCGCACCCTTTCACCCTTGCCCGGCCGAAGCCTTCATCCGAAGATTGGGCGGTCTGCTCTCTGTGGCACTTTCCCTGGGGTCACCCCCGGCGGGTGTTACCCGCCACCGTCGTTCCGCGGAGCCCGGACTTTCCTCGGCGTGCGATGAAGCACGACGCGGTCGCCCGGCCCTCTGGTGTCGGCGTCGCTGTAGCGCCCGGTTCGCTGCGGTCAATCGTCGCCCTGCGGCTTGGGCAGCAGCAGCGCGAGCAGGATCATGCGGCATTCGGCATCGATCTCGCCGTCGATCAGTTCGGGCCGGAAGCGCCGCTGGAACGCGACGATCGCCGCCATTTTGTCCGTCACATCGTAGCCGAACCGCTCCAGCGCGAGCAGGAAGCCTGCCTCCGACCACATCGGGTCCATCAAATTCTTCGTCGGACGCGGCAGCGCGAGCCGCAGCCGTGCGAGCTTGCCCCACGGAAACAGCTCGCCCGGATCGCGCTTGCGGGCCGGCGCAATGTCGGAATGGCCGACGATGTTGCCGCGGGTGATCTCGTAGCGGTCCTTCAGATCGTGGACTAGTCGGATCACCGCGTCGATCTGTTCGTCGGGAAAGGGGCGATAGCCGAACTCATGCCCGGGATTGACGATCTCGATCCCGATCGACGCGGAATTGATGTCGGTGACGTCGCGCCAGTGCGATCGGCCGGCGTGCCACGCGCGCTTGTCGTCGGGCACCAGTCGCAGCACGGTGCCGTCTTCGGCGACGACATAATGCGACGATACCTTTGCATCCGGATCGCGCAGACGAGCGATCGCCGATTCGCCATCGACCATCCCGGTATAATGCAGCACGATCATCGTGATCGGCAGCGCGCGATCGTCGAAATTGGGCGACGGCGCCTCGATCGGCGTCATTGATGTTCCTTGGCGCGAGCGGTGCGGATAGTCACGATGGCGACCCCTAGCATCGCCACCCCGCCCCCGGCCAGCATCACCGTCCCGAGCGGCGTGTCGAACCAGTAGCTCGCCGCGAAGACGGACACGACCGGGGCGGCGAGCGTCAGCGGCGTAACCGTGGAGACCGGGTGGCGCTGCAGCAGCCACACCATCGCCCCCTGCCCCAGCACGGTCGATCCGATCGCGGAGAACGCGACCCACCCCAGCGTCGCGAGGCGGAGCTGCGGGATCGCGCGCATCGCGGCCGGCTCGGCCCATGCCGCAAGCCCGCCGAGTACCAGCGCGCCGATCAGCCCGACCCAGGCATAGATCGTCAGGATTGGCACGCCGCGCAACTGGCGCTGGATCAGCGAACAGATCGCCCAGATGAAGCTGCCGATCGCGGTCAGCGCGATGCCCGGCCCCTCGCGCGCCGCGGCCGGATCGAAGACCAGCAGGCCGACGCCGGCGAACGCCAGCACGATGCCGATGATGCGCGGGCCATGGATCCGTTCCTTGAAGACGATGATCGCGAGTAGCATCGAGAAAGGCACGCCGAGCTGCCCGGCGATCGCCAGCGCGCCGACGTTGTCGGCCACCACCAGCGACAGATTGATGGCGACGTAGAACAGCCCGCCCGAAAGGAAGCCGAGCGCGAGCAACGCGCGCATCCGACCCGGCACGATGCGCAGCGACCCTGCGCAGACGAGCAGCACGATCGCCTGGCGCAGAAAGCCCGCGGTCAGCGGTGCGATCTCGCCGACCGCCATCTTCACCGCGATGATGTTGAACCCCCACAAGAGGTTCATCGCGACGACGACAAGAAGGTCGCGCGGGCCGAAGGGTGCGGGCGGGGCGGACGTCATCGCCGCCCCGGTGCGGCGCTCAGCCGGCCTTGTAAACCACGTTCGGGTCGCCCGACGCGATTTCGTATAGGCCGCGGAAGCGCCGGCTCGGCACGAACGCGTCCGATTGGCCGATCACCGTTTCGCCCGCGCCGAGGATCAGCAGCCCGTCGGGGCGCAGCGCCTGCGCGATCGCGCCGAGCACCTGCGCGCGAAGGCCGGGCGCAAGATAGAACAGGACGTTGCGGCAGAATATCGCATCGTATCGCCCGCCGGGCGGCAGGTCCGCGACGAGGTTCTGGCGCCGCCACGAGATGCGCTGGAGCAGATCGGGACGCGCGATCCACGCGCCGTCGCTTTCCTCGAACCAGCGGATCAGGCGCCTGATCGGCAGGCCGCGTTGCACCTCGAACTGGGTGAAGCGGCCGGTACGCGCCCGCGCGATCGCGGCCTTCGACACGTCGGTCGCGACGATTTCGGGAACGACGCCGCCGCGCTCGGCGAACGCCATCGCGAGCGACAGCGGCTCCTGTCCGGTCGAGCAGCCGGCGCACCAGATGCGCGGCGCCGGTGCGTCGAGCGCGGCGATCGCGTTGGCGGCGGCTTCGATCACGCCGGCATCGCGGAAAAAGGAGGTTTCCTGGTTGAGCATCGCGTCGATCACGCGATCGGTGAGCGCGGCGTCGCGGCCGTCAAGCAGGCGCGTAACCAGTGCGTCGACGTTGGGAAGTGCGCGTTCATGCGCAATCGGGCGCAGCGCGGTATCGATGCGCCAGGTGCGATTGGCCGCGATCTGCTGGCCGGTGCGCGCCTCCAGCAAAGCTGCAAGCACGTTGATAGTGCCGGGGCTCGCCTCGCCCGCGGTTTCGCGCAGCGCCGTCACGCGACGCCCTCCCGCGGCGCGATGAAGCGGGCAATCGCGTCTGGGGACAGTACGGCGTCGGCAAGCCCCGCCCGAACTACCGCGCCGGGCATGCCCCAGACGACCGAGGTCGCGGCGTCCTGCGCGACGATCGTGCCGCCGGAGGCCCGCACAAGGGCCGCACCGTCAATGCCGTCGCGTCCCATGCCGCTGAGGATTACCGCGAGCAGACGAGCGCCGTAACAGGCGGCGAGCGAGGCGAACATCGGATCCACCGACGGCAGATTGCCGTTGGGAACTGGCTCGCGGCTAAGCCTGATCGTGGCGCCGCCGCGCGGATGGGGAACCGCAACGACGTGTGCGTCACCGGGCGCGACGATGATCGCGCCGTCGATCGGCGTCATGCGATCGGTGGCGACATGGCACGGCCTGCCGGTCATGGCGTGAAGCTGATCGGCGAAATAGGGGATGAAGGCGCGCGGCAGATGCTGCGTCACGACGATTGGCGCGCTGAACGTCCGCGGCAACGCGCGCAAGAGGCTGCCGATCGCATGAATGCCGCCGGTGGAGGCGCCGATCGCGACGAGATCGAAGCTACGACGTGGCAACGGAAGTGCGCGTAGCGATCTGGGCGCGCATTGGTCGGTCTCGGTCAGGCGAATTAGCTTGTCGATCAGCGCCTGCGCGAAGGCGGCGGGGCTGCGCCCCTGCCCCGGTTTCTCCAGCGTATCGGCCGCGCCGAGGGCGAGCGCCTCGACGGTCGACGCGGCGCCGTCGCCGGCAATCGAGGAGACGATCAGCACCTTCGCCCCCCGCCCCGCGGCGAGCAGCGCAGGCAGGCCGGCCAGCCCGCCGACGCCGGGCAGTTCGAGGTCGAGCAGGATCACGTCGACCCGCTCGGCGGCGAGGAATTCCAGTGCCCGGGCGACGCTCGACACGGCGCCCGCAACGACAAACGAGGCGTCCGCCGAGATCGCGCGCGCCAACACGGCGCGCGCAACCGTCGAATCGTCGACGATCAGCAGGCGCTGCGGCGCTGGGCCACGCACGGCCCGATTAATCGACGAGGTCGCCACGGCAGCTGTCAGGCGACGCCGACGATCTGAAGCTTGCTCTCGAGCGTCTCGCGATCGAACGGTTTCATGACATATTCGTCGGCCCCGGCCTCGATCGCGGCGCGAATGTGCGCCATGCCGTTCTCCGTCGTGCAGAAGACGACCTTGGGCCGGCTGGGCAGCGCCGACTCGCGCAGGGCACGCAGGAAGTCCATGCCGCTCATCACGGGCATGTTCCAGTCGAGCAGCACGACGTCGGGCGGGCTGGCGACGCAGGCTTCAAGCGCCTCGCGCCCATCGGCCGCTTCGGACACGGCGAAGTCGAGACCTTCCAGGATGTGCCGGGCAACCTTGCGGATCACCTTGGAGTCGTCGACGACGAGACACGATTTCATCACGCAACTCCGCGAGTAATTTACAGGCTAGCGTCTTGGGGCATCAACGGTAAGCACCGCGTTAATCGGCGCGCCCCATGGTGCGAACGAGCGCGGCGATATCGACGATGAGAAGCGGTTCGCCGTCGTGCACCGACGCTCCGACGACGATCGGGCCCCATCTGGGGCCTAGCGGCATGCCTGCCGGAACCGGCTCCACCGCAAGTGTCAGCACGTCGTGAAGCGTATCAACCAGAATGGCGTGATGATGGCCGTCGACGACGGTCAGGATCGCGCGGCGCACGTCGAGCGGCGCGTTGCCGAGACCCAGCAGGTGCCAGCTGTCGACCACCGTCACCACCCGGCTACGCAGCGCGGCGAGCCCACGCACCGCGGGATGCGCGCGCGGCGCCGGGACGATCGCGGGCACGTCCACCACCGAATCGACCATTGCCGCCGGCACGGCGATCGCGCGATCCGCAACGCGCGCCAGCAGATGCAGCGCTTCGTTCACCGCGTTCCTCCCGCGGCCTTCGTCGAAACAGAACGTACCGAGGGTTCCGAGGTACCGGGCGCGATCGTATCGACCCGATAGCCGGCGGTCTCGATCGTCCGGCGCAGCAAGCTGTCTCCCGTATCCGCCGTCTCGGCCTCGATCAGGCAGACCGGACGCGTCGCGCCCGGCTCCGGCACTGTCACTGCGATCCGGCGCGGATCGATCACCTCGATCGGCTTCCCATCGATCACCGCGACCGCCACCACGGCGCCCGGCGTGTCGACCGGCATGATCTCTCCGCCAAGGCTGACGATATCGCTCGCCGCGCGGATCAGATAGCCGGTCGGTGCTTCACCTTCGTCGCGCGAATGCAGCAACAGCATCGATAGCATCTCCGCGGGGGGCTGCGTGTCGACGATCAGCGGCACGGTGCCGGAATGGTCGCTCGCCCACCAGCGCCCGCCGGCGAAGCTCAGTCGTGCCGGCGGCACCGGCTCGATACGGTCGACGGCGTCGAGCGCGATCAGGCGACGCTCACCGTCGAGCGCGACGAACATCAGCGCCGCGAAGGCCGGCGCGGCAATCTCTTCCGGTGTATCCTCAATTGTCGTCGCTGCGTAGAACATGACACCGGCGGTGCTCGCCAGCCCGGCGCAATCGAGTAGCAGCAGCGGCTCGCCCGTCTCGAGCAGCATCTGCCCGGCGTAGATTCCCGCCGCCATCACGGCCGGTGCTGCCGGCTTCACGACGAGTTCCTGCGCGTCGATCACGGCGTCGACCGCGAGCGCGAAGCTGCCGCCGGGCAGGTTGACGATCATCAGCCGCGTACCCAGCCGATCACCGGCTTCGATCACGGCGTTGAAGGCAACGACCGGCAGGCGGCGGTCGCGCACTGTCGCGAGCAGGGCGTCACCGATCCGGTCGATCCGCACCGCGGACGCACCCACCGCCACGATCTCTTCGATCGCCTGCCGCGGCACGGCGTAACGGCTGCCACCGGCCTCGATTACGATCGCCGACAGGATCGACAGCGTCAGCGGCACCGCGATCGTCGCGGTCAATCCGCGGCCGAGCGTATTGGCCAGTCGGATCGACCCGCCGATCTGCTCGACGTTGGTCCGCACCACATCCATGCCGACGCCGCGCCCGGACAGCGCGGTCGCCTCGTCGCGCGTCGAGAGGCCCGGCTCGAAAACGAGCTCGAGCCACTCCCGCTCACCGAGCGCGTTCAGCGCCGCGGCGCGGGCCGGCTCCTGAACGATCCGCTTCGCCAGCAGCCGCGCGGTATCGATCCCGCGTCCGTCATCGGTGATCTCAACGATGATTTGATTGCCGCTCTGGCGCGCCGCAATGGTCAGGCGACCAGTCTCCGGCTTGCCGCTGCGCCGCCGCTCCTCGGGCGTCTCGATCCCGTGATCGATCGCGTTGCGCACCATGTGGACGAGCGGATCGCGCAGCAGTTCTATCATCTCGCGATCAAGCTCGACGTCCGCGCCGTCGATCGTCAGCGTCACCTTTTTGTCCAGTTGCGCGGCGGTGTCGCGTACCAGCCGCGGCAGCGGCGAGAACAGAGCGTCGATCGCCTGCATCCGCGTGCGCGTCACGGTGTCGCGCAGATCGGCCACCGTCAGCGAGAGGCGATCGACCGCTGCCTCGAGCGCGGGATCGCCGGTCTCGCGCAGGCGCCGCGCGAGGTCGTTGCGCGCCAGCACCATCTCTGACACGCCGCTCATCATGCGGTCGAGCAGGTCGACCGACAGGCGAATGCTGCGCACTGGCGCGCGCGATGCAGCGCTCGGTGCGCTCTTCGCCTTGATCGGTGTGACGGGTTCGCCGGCCAGAGCAGCGAGCAGCAGATCTTCGGCCGAATCGTCTAGCGCCACACCGGCATCGATTGCCTCGACGATCTCGCCGATCCGGTCGATGATCGAGAGGACGGCGTTGACGAGCGTGGCGTCGGGCACACGATCGCCCGATCGCACGGATTGCAGCACGTCCTCCGCCGCGTGGCTCAGCCGCGCGAGCCGTGGAAGGTCGAGGAAGCCACAGCTGCCCTTCACCGTGTGGACGAAGCGGAAGATCGAATCGAGCCGTGCGCGGTCGGCGGGATCGGCCTCCCACGCGACGATTTCACCCGAGATTGCGGCGAGCGTCTCGCGAGTCTCGGCGATGAATTCCTGCAGCAGATCGTCCATGGCCGCCGACATCTGCACCGGCAGCGGTAAATACCGCGTTTACCGCAGGCGCGATGCCGAGGACGTCGTCACTGCGCGCGCATCGCGGCGCCGAACAGAAGCACATTTTCCCCCGGTGCGCTCACCAGCACCTTGCCGTCCGCCCCCGCGACCATCTCGTGGACCAGGAATGCCGCCGCGGCGCGCGCTGTCACCGTCTCCCCCGCGGCGCCGTTGACCAGCGTCGCGCGAAGTTCGTCGTCGAGCGTGACACGCGGTCCTTCGGCCTTGAGCACGATCTCGATCGCGCCCTCGTTCGCCTCGCCGCCGATATCGAGCGTGCCACCGCGCACCAGCGCATCGCCCGCGATCATCGCGAGGTTGAGCAGCACCTTGACGGCCGTCTTGGGCAGGAATTGCTCGTCTACCATCCAGTTGATCGTCAGCCGCTTCGCTTCGCCGAACAGCCCCTCGATCGCCTGCTGCGCCTCGCGCGTGTCGACCATTTCGCCGAACCCGCCGGCCGCGCCGAACGCGAGCCGGAAGAACTTGAGCTTCGCCGCCGAGGTCCGCGCGCTCTCCGCCAGAAGTTCCATGCACCGTTCGCGCATCGCCGGATCGGTCTCGTCGGCGAGTAGCTCGAGCCCGTTGTTGAGCGCGCCGATCGGCGACAGCAGATCGTGGCACAGGCGCGAGCAGAGCAAGCTGGCGAAATCGACGGGATCGATGGTCATGTCTGGTCCATGACGCAGGCGAGTCTAGCGCGCAATGGCAAGCGCCACCGGATCGAAGCGGCCATGCACCGTCCCGTCGCGCACCGCGCGCCACGCCGCCACGCCGCCGTCCGCCGCGATGATCCAGAACGCGCCGTCCGCCGCAGCGGCGGCGGCATCGGTCGTTGAGGGCATGGTGCTGCCGGTCGGGTGCGAGTGATAGTGACCGATCACCGCCGGACCGCCCGCCCGCGCCGTGCGCAGCGCGTGGAACAGCACGGTGGGATCAAGTTCGAAGTGCGTCGCCGGCGTCGGATGCACGTTCGCGCACGCCACCGCGTCGCTCACTGTTGCTCCCTCGCCGAGCAGCAGGCCGCAAATCTCATCCAGCGAAGCCGTCGCCTCGGCAATGATCCGCTCCCGCAACGATCTTGAAATCTGCAGCCTGATCCCCATGTACGAGAGACATGGACCGGGGGGTTTCCATCATTCAAGCGACGATCGCGGCGGCGGCTGATGGCTGGCGCCTCGATCGCGCGCTTGCCGACGTCGTGCCGACGCTATCGCGCGAGCGGTTGAAGGTGCTGATCAACGCCGGCCAGGTGACGCGCGACGGTGTGGCGGTACGCGATCCCGCAAAGCGCGCGACCGCCGGCGATCTGTTCGCGGTCGCCGTCCCTGCCCCCGCGCCGGCGCACAACGAGGCGCAGGACATACCGCTCGTCGTCGCGTTCGAGGACGAGCATTTGATCGTCGTCGACAAGCCCGCCGGCCTCGTCGTCCACCCGGCCGCAGGCAATCTCGACGGTACGCTGGTGAATGCATTGCTGCACCATTGCGGCGGCTCGCTTTCCGGCATCGGCGGCGTTGCGCGGCCGGGAATCGTCCATCGCATCGACAAGGACACGTCGGGGCTGATGGTCGCCGCCAAGACCGATCGGACGCACGTCGGACTGGCGAAGCAGTTCGCCGACCACTCGATCGATCGGCGCTACAAGGCGATCGTCGCCGGGCGGCCAATGCCCCCCGACGGGAAGGTCGACGCGCCGCTCGCCCGTTCGCCGCACAACCGCAAGAAGGTGGCGATTGTCGCCAACGGCAAGCGCGCCGTCACCCATTTTCGCACCGAGCATCGCCTGCGTGACGCGGCGCTGATCGAATGTCGCCTCGAAACCGGGCGGACGCATCAGGTGCGCGTGCACATGGCGTCGATCGGCCACGCCTTGCTGGGAGACCCGGTTTATAGTAGAACGAAACAGGTTCATAAGCGTACACTTGATGAACTGGCGTTCCACCGTCAGGCGCTCCACGCGGCCCGGCTCGGGTTCGTTCACCCGATAACGAACGAAATGCTGACCTTCGACAGCGTGATGCCTGCGGACATGCAGGAACTGTTCAGTCAACTCGACGTATAGGATCAAAGCGTTTCGCTGCGACGCGGCAAACGCTTCTCCGGAAAGGGAGACGACGTACCATGGCAAGCGGAAACGTCCCTGCGACGATCCCCGCACTCGGCGGCGAGCAGAGCCTCAACCGCTATCTCGCCGAGATCAAGAAGTTCCCGATTCTGGCACCCGAGCAGGAATATATGCTCGCCAAGCGGTTCCAGGAACATGGAGATCCGGAGGCGGCGGCGCAACTCGTCACCAGCCACCTGCGGCTCGTCGCCAAGATTGCGATGGGCTATCGTGGCTACGGCCTGCCCGTGTCCGAGCTGATCAGCGAGGGCAACATCGGGCTGATGCAGGGTGTGAAGAAGTTCGAGCCCGATCGCGGCTTCCGCCTGGCGACGTACGCGATGTGGTGGATCCGAGCCTCGATCCAGGAATTCATCCTGCGCTCGTGGAGCCTCGTGAAGATGGGCACCACCGCGGCGCAGAAGAAGCTGTTCTTCAATCTGCGCCGGATGAAGGCGCGGCTCGACGCGTTCGAGGACGGCGATCTGTCGCCTGAGAACCTTCAGAAGATCGCGACTGACCTCGGCGTCAGCGAGGCGGACGTCGTCAGCATGAACCGCCGTATGGCGATGGGCGGCGACACGTCGCTCAACGTCTCGATGCGAGAGGATGGTGAGGGCCAGTGGCAGGACTGGCTGCAGGACGATGCACCCTTGCAGGATCAGGTCGTTGCCGAGGCGCAGGAAGCCGACGTGCGCCACGGCATGCTCGTCAACGCGATGGACAGTCTCAACGATCGCGAGAAGCATATCCTGACCGAGCGGCGTCTCACCGACGATCCCAAGACGCTTGAGGAGCTGAGCCAGGTCTACGGCGTCAGCCGCGAGCGCGTTCGCCAGATCGAGGTCCGCGCGTTCGAAAAGCTTCAAAAGGCGATGATGAAGATCGCCGGTGAAAAGAGGCTGCTGACCGCCTGATCACGACAGCCTGCGCTTGCCAGCCCCGCCCTGCCCGGCCATTCCCACCGTGCAAGGCGGGGCTTTAACATGTGGGCTGATATCAGGCGTCTCTATCATGACAGCGCGGCTTTCGCGGTGGCGCTGCCGATCCTCTTCTCGATCCCTGTCATCCTCGAATTCACTCAGCACGTCGTCGAGATCGACCTTGGCATGTTCGACGGCCATCGCATGGCGGCCGCGCTTGATAACCGGCGGCTAACACTCGGCTTCGCCAAGACCCTGGCGCTGATCCTGCCGGGCTATTGGTTTGTGCGGTACATGGCCTGGGATCGCGACGCGGCGCGTGCCAAGCGCGTCGTATGGCCGGCAGCCGGCCTGTTCGCGTTTCAGTTCGTGATACAAGCCTCGTTTCAATGGTACGCGCTGTTCGGCCCGTCGATTGCGGCGGCCATGGCACTGGATGGCTCGTCGGCGACCTATGTGTCGGCTGCGTCGATTGCGCTCGCAACGATCGGCGGCGTGTATCTGACGGCATTGTTCGTCGCGTGGCCGCTCGGCAATGCAAGCATCGGCCCCCTCCGCTCGATCGCCATCATGGCTGGCAGCTTCTGGCGCGCGATCGGCTACACGATTGCCGGCGCCGTCCCGCTGATGGCCGTCCATTACGCGCTTAACTATGGTGCGATGGGCCGGCCGCGTGCGCTCGTCTGGATCCTGCTCGGCTTGGACGCCTTGGTCGTCGGCTTCCTCGCGCTGACGACGGTCGGCGCGCATTATCTTGCCGCGCACCACGCCGCTGCGCGTAAAGGCGTAAGACTTCTACCCTCGTCCAAAATCGATTGAGCGCCTGAGATACGCGTGGCATCGACGCGCGCGGCAGGAGATCGGGCGGACGTGTCATTCGGCGACATTGAAACTGGTGGATTGCGCGACTTTCTAGTCGCCGATCGCTTCGTCGATCAATTGTGCGTGTTCATCCACGTTCCCAAGACTGCGGGTTCGTCTCTATCCGCGGAACTCGCGCGGATGCGCGCGCCGTATCACAATATCCACCGTCGATACTTCCACGGCGGTGATACCGTGACCTTCTCCTCACTCGAAGAAGAGATCGACACGATCATCGATAGCGGCGCATTGGCCGCGGCTCGATCGTGCTCAGGACATTTCACTTGGGATCAGGCGGCCCCGATTCGTGCGGCCCGCCCCGATGCACGCTTCTTCACCTTCCTGCGCGATCCGGTGCAGCGGGTGATCTCCGACTATCGCTACTCGCGCACGCCGACCCACCCGACCTATCGCGAGACGATCGCCCGCTTCCCGACGATCGAATCCTACGTCGAAGCGCGTGAGACGCAGGATAAGATGGCGCGCTTCCTACTGCCCGGGGATGTTCGCGACCGAGATGCCATCGAAGCGTTCCTCACCAGCCGCTATGCCTTCGTCGGCCTGCTGGAAATGTATCCGCTGTCGTTCAATATCCTGTCGCGACTGCTCGGCGAGAATTTGCTCCCCTCAGAGCATAGGCGCAGGACCGAGAACACCGGCGACAACGAAGTCGCCGATACGCCTGAATTGCGCGCTTTCATTCTAGATCATAACAAACGCGATCGCGACCTTTACGTAGCGGCCCATCGCCGCTTGCTGGCGATTCGAGACGAATGGCGTACGCTGCGCGCTCACGAAATGGTCGATGATCAATGACGTCAACCATTCGCGCATTGTGACCGCCGAACAGGAGGCTGCATGAGATTTGCGTCGATTGACTGGGAATCGGATTCGATCATCTTTTTTGCAGCGATGCTTTTCCTCGTCATGATCGTCGCGGTCGCGCTGGAGCGTCATTCTCCGCGCCGCCAGTCGCGGCGGCGTGTCCGCCGCGATGACCGTGACCGCGCGGGCGAGCTGATAGACTGATAGACTAGAGCAATCAGACGAACCAGCTGCCCGGTCCCGCGGCAGGTGCCAGGTCAAGCATGTCGCGGCGCATATTGGGCGGCAGTGCCGGATCGTCAGACAGCCAATCCTGCCAGCGGCTGAGGAACAGCGCCAGCTGCTCGCCCGACGGCGCAAGCTCGCCACGCGATTTCTTCTCCGAATGGATCAGTTCGGCAACCGGGTTGTACACGATACGCAGACCTAGCTGACGGATCTTGAGACACAGATCGACATCGTTGAACTCGAGCGTGAAACGTTCGTCGAAGCCACCTACCGCCTCCAGCACGCTGCGGCGGGTCGCGATCATCGCTCCCGTCACCATCGACAGCTCGCGCTGCGTCACCGCCCAGTCCATGTATGTCGCCGCGCCTGCGCGCCGCCCCAGCCAAGCATGGACGCTCGTTCCCATTACCCCGCCGTAGATCCCTGCGTGCTGAACGGTACCGTCATCGAACAGCAGGCGCGCACCTACCGCCCCGATGTCGCGATCGACCGCAAAGCCGACAAGCGCACGCAGCCAATTGCGCTGCGTCGCCACGATATCGTCGTTGACGAGGAGCACGATCTCGCTGTCGGCTGCGCGCCACAGCTGGTTCATCTTTGCAGAAAAATTGAACGGCTCGTCGGGCGTTCGCGGCGTCTCTATCCGTCGTACGGTGAACGGCCAGTCGGCCCTCTCCCACGTCGGCTCACCGATAACGTCGTCGCCGATCAGCACCGTCAATCGATCGAACGGCCAATCAACGTCCTTCAAGCTGTCCAGCAGCCGCTCGACATAGGTGCCGACCCCGCCCTCGATCACCGACCGACGCGTCGGCACGCATAGCGTGACTGGCGGAAGATCGCCATTCAGTCGCGGCTTGAGATGCAGGCTTTCCTGTGTCGGCCCGTCCACGGCATGATAGGCGGCGTACAGCGGTGAACGATCGATCAACCGGCGACGTATGTCGCGCGGCGCAATGACGCGCTTGCCCGTCGTAACGACGAGCACTTCAGGGATTCGATCGATCGAGCGGCCTTGTTCGGCTGCGCGCAGCACGAGATCGTACAGCGCTGCGTCACCTTGGGCTGTATCCCATCCGCCAAGTTCGTGCAGCACCGAGGCGCGCACGAAGAGCGGCACCCCGATATAATCCTGCGCGGCGAACATCGTTCGATCGAAATGCGGCTTCAGACGGACCTGCTCGATCAATGTCGGTGCGCCGAACGCTGCATCATCGGCGTAGAAAATCGCAACATCGGGACGCGCTGCGACCTGCCGCATCAGGAGGCGCTGCGTCAGCGGATGCAGCCCGCAGTCTTCCGGGACGAACAGGATCCATTCGTCAGACCTGTCGGAGATTTCACCAGGCCATTGCTCCTTCGGCTTCAAGGTGCCGGCTTTCAGCGGCACCACCGACAGGCCCGGCCCGGGTTCGAACGACGCAAGCGGCACGCCCGTCGCGCCCTCCTCGATGCGGGGGGGCATCCGCCTGATGTCACGCGACTGTCGGACGACATCGTCGAAACTCGCGCCGATCGCCGCGCCGATGGTCTCGATCGACAATGTTGTCGCGATCCGCGAGCGCGCAGCGTCTCCAATCGATGTATCGCCAGCGTCGATCAAAACAGTTGCTTTCACCAACGCGTCGGCAAGGGCATTCTCGTCGATCCGGCCCCAGGTTCCACCCATGGTGTAATGGCCAAAATCCTCGTCGAGCGTCCAGCGGTTTGCCTTCACCGGAAAGCCGCACGAGTCGTCGAGGAACTGCATCGTGCCGCTATAGTCGGTCGCTACCACAGTCCGCCCAGTCGCCATTGCCTCCGCAACGGTAAGACCAAAACCCTCGGCGCAATGTGGCGACGCGTAGATGTCGCACGCGGCAACGAGATCGTGGAGTTCGTGCGTGTCGAGCGAGCGATCGAGCAATACGACGTCATCGATCGCCGCCGCCTGCTTCGCCAGCGCGCGTCCGTCGCCTGGACGGTCCATGAGGTTCTTCGTCTTGAGCACAAGTGACCAGCCACGTTCGGCAAGGCCGCTCGCTTCAAAGGCCCGCAGCAGCGCGGCCGGGTTCTTCCGCACGAGATAGCTCGCGCCGTCGAAGACGTAGAGGATCAGGCGCCGATCGGTCGGCAGTCCCAGCGCGTTCCGGATCGCATCACCACCGTTTGGCGCGTCATGTGTCACCGGAACGAGATGTGGTATGACGTCGACCGGAGCTTCATCCTGCGCTTCGAACAGGGCGGCATTAAACCCGCTCGGCGCCCAGATCCGGTCAACCGACGAAAAGTCGCGCCGCCAAGCCGGCGGCAGATGTTCCATCTCCCACACCCAGTAACCGATGCGGCGACCCGCGCGTGCGATTTCTCCGCGCTGATCGTCCGTCAGCAGGTGCCAAGAGTCTGGATTGAGGTGGACGATCGCGATGTCCGCCGGGCCGTCGAAATCGATCACGTCGAGCGGCGGGGTCAGCGGCTTATGGACATGGAACGGCTTTCGGATCGGGTAGAGATTGAGCCGCACGCCGGTGTTGCGGATCGCGCTGATGATGCCGCGACTCGCCGATCCCAGACCGTTGTCGTAGTTCCAAGGACCGAAGAAGGCGACCTTATAAGGTTTAGTCGGCACCGGATCGTCGTCGCGGCTCGACGGGCGGACGCGGGCAAGCAACGGAAACTCTCCGTCGGGTTGAGGCTCGTCAGTTCCGTAGTCGAGCGTTGCGTCGAGCAGCTGGCGATCGAAGCCGGCGTGGCGCAGCGCCTTCCCCAACCCCTTCGTCGATATATGCGGGAACCTGCCGCGAAGCAGCAGCAGCTTGACGAATGGGAAGCCGGCATCGAGCAGCCGTCGCCACGCGAACAGTGTCGGGTTACGCGCTTCGTCCACCTTGAATACCGCGTCCGCGGTGAAGCCCGCATCGCAGATCCGCGTGGTCAGCGGCACCTCGAAGGCGTTGATCACCTCGTCCTTGTCGGACACGACGTGCACCGAGTTGACGAACAGCTGGAAGGCGTAGGACGACAACAGATCAGCACTGATGCGCAAAAAATAGCTCTGGATGTGCCAACCGCGCTCCAGCGTCTCGGAAAGCCCGGCGAGGTCAGCGGGGTTTGCTCGCAGCGCGGCTATCGCCTCGCCGAATGCCGCTTCGGTCGTCGGCCCGAAGATGCTGTCGTTGATGATGTAGAGCGAGCGTGCACCGTAAAGCTGGGGCGCCACCCGAAGCATATGGGCCCACGCGCCGAAATCGTAGCCACGGTTGTCACGCACCATCGCACTGGCGACGCTTGCCAACAGGTCATCGTCAAGCAGCACGGGCCGGTCCGCGTTGATAACCAGCGAGACAGCGATATCCTGATCCGCCAGCAACCGCAGGAACCGGCGAACGAATGGCTGGAGCATGCCGGTGGGCGCATAGGCAACGAAGATAGCATGCTCGCCGCCGACGGCCTCGAGTGGCCTAGCAAAGGTGTAGCGCGCGTTGGTTATCCTGCGTTCGGCGATCTGATCCGCCGGCAGCGGCAAAGCGATCGTCAGCGGCGAACCGTCGAGCTGCTCACCCGTAGAGGCGAGACGCGCCTCCACGGTAATCGTCTCGCCGGCAAGGTCATCGGCATCGAGGATCATCGTAAATCCGGCTGGACCCTCGGTTATACCAGCGGCGACGATATCGGCGCGATGCTGCGTCGCGATCGCCCGACCGATCACCCTTCCGCCTGCTAGGCTCATCAAGATTCGGGCCGGCTCGCCGCTACCGTACGGCTCGACCGCCCATCCGCGTACCGCATAGCCATCGACCCGATCGATCGCTCCAATTGGCGCGCCATTTGATCGCTCGGCGACGACGGCAAGGTCGCGTCGTGGACTTATCCCGAAAGATACAAGTTCGGCACGGGCGGCGTCGTTTCCATCTAGGTCGAAGCTGCGACGGTAATAGCGCTCCGCCTCCTCGCGGCGACGCAACGATTTGAGCAGATGACCAAGATTGAGCGCGAGATCGGCATTATCCGGTTCGATCGCCTCGGCACGGCGATAGGCTTGCTCGGCACCATCGAGATCGCCGGCCTCCTTGGTCGCGTGACCGAGTTGAACCCAAATCGCGAACACCATTGGTTGCGCCTCGAGAAAGCGACGATAGTGTTCCATCGCGCCGCGCCAATCGCCGCGATCGCGCGCCTGATCGCCAAGCGTTCGATGCTTCGCGGCACCAGTTCGATGCGCGCCCGTGCCGAACAACGTCGCCGCTCGCCTGATCAGATCGTTCGCCATGCTAACCTATTCGAATTCGGAAACGGTGATGACAATATTTCTAGCCTGGTAAGGCAGAGCCGCCATAGTCGCTCTCGCTCGCCGGCCGCCACGGCATCGGACTAACGCTGCGATCGATATGCGCGAGAATTTCGCGAATGCTTGGTTCACGCAGCGTCGTGAACGGTACGGCGCCGCGCTGCCAATAGGGGCTGATGCCCGGATCGTCGTTCAGTGCCATACCCCAGCGGTTGATCAGGTCTGCGCGCTCACCTTCGTCCCACGCGATTTCGGCTTGGCTTCGATTGACACCGCGCGTGGCACCTTCGGCATGTATCGCTTCGATCGCCGGACAATAGCGGATGACAAGACCGCGCTCACGCAGCTTGAAACACAGATCGACATCGCTGTGCGCAACCATCAGTCGCTCGGCGTCGAACCCGCCGATCGCATCGAATGCCTCACGCCGAACGCCGAGGAAGGCACCGGTCACTGCGGCGACGTTATGCGCCAAGACATAGCGCCCGCCAGGCCCACGATCTCCCGCCGCCACGCCACGCCCCTCGTGCTCGATCCCCGTCGGACCGAAACCGGCCACCATGCCGGCGTGCTGAACGGTTGCGTTCGGATACAGCAACCGCGCGCCCAGCGCCCCCACGGCAGGATCTGCGAGCACCTGTGCGTAGATGTCGTCCCAGCCGGACGCCAGCATTTCGACATCGTCGTTGACGAAGGCGAGCAGTGGCGCAATCCCCACCGCGGCTCCCAGATTTGATGCTAGCGACCAATTGAATGGGGCGTCGAGCGGGATCACGCGTGCGATACGATCACGCGCCAGCGCTTCGAAAAGGGCTAAAGTCTCGGCTTCACGGCTCCGATTGTCGACAACGACGATATCCAACCGATCGGGCGCACGTGCCGTCGCCCTGAGCGACGTGATGGCGCGCGCGAGGAGCGCCGGCGAATCGCGCGTCGGTATGACGATGGTTATCGCGGTGTCGTCCATTGGCGTGGATGCTGCGCCCGACTGCATGTGCTGCGTGTGCGACCGCGACATCTCGCTATCCACCAGCCCTGAACGCGCCACGAGTGGCATCTCCATACGCGTCGCCAGTATGCGTGGGATGGCGGCAACCCGACCTGCGGCCACCCCTGCCGCCAAGAGCGCAGCACGAAGCTCACTCCCGGTTGCCGCTTTGCTTACAGCATCACCGGGGCGCTGCATGCCTGCAACCAGGGGCGGCGGGCCGTTCGCAAGCAATGCCGGATCGAACACCCCGTGTAACGCAGGATTGACACGCAGGATGTGATGCATCGGATCGGCGATGCCGTAATCATGATCCACCGTTACAGCCGCCGCACCGGTACGCACGAGGGCGAAAGCAATCCATCTCAGTCCCTCGGGATCGATAACGGTGCCGGCGTCCAGTACGACGACGGTTGCCTGATGGTCCTTCGACGCCGCCGACGTCATTCGATCGGTGTACGAGATTCGCGGATCAGTGGCGGCAAAGGCGCCGACGGGGTGATCGCGGATCACCGCAGGCGCAGCGACGATCGCGCGCCAGTCGCCATGCGATTGATCCTGCAGACTACGCAGTGTCGCACGCAACAGAAAGGGCTCGGTATCTAGGGCGTCGACCAGCACCAGCATCGGCGGGAGCGGCGCAGCGCTGGCTTGCGGCGGTGGTCGCACCGGAACGTCGCGTCGAAAAAGGTCATAGGCGGCGACCGGGTACCCCGATCGGGCGGACAGTCGATCACCGATGTCTCGCATGTCCGCGTGGCTTTCCGCTATGGCGGCGATATGCCGCCATCGCTCCGCCGAGTGCGCTTCTTCCGCATTATCATGCGGTAGCACGGCCTCGCGTAGCGCGCTTCTCATTGCCGGTCGGGGCAGTTTGGCAAGCGGCGGCAACGGCGGCATTACCGGCAACGGCGCCGCGCGCCGCGCGCGTCTTCCCCAGCCGATCATGCTGTCCCCAACATCGCGGTTGCATGGCGTAGCACCCGCGTCGTGACAAGCCGTCTCAACGCGATTGCCACCGGCGGCGGGGGTCGATTAGGGACAATCGTGATGGCCTCGATCACGCCCTTTTCGAACCCCGGAACGCCGGCCGCGAGCGGGCTAGCGCTCGACCCCTTCGGCTATTGGCCGGCACAGCGCAGCCGTATCAGGGGACTGGGCGGGCCGGAAAGGTCGGCAGACGTCAATTACGTTTTCCATACGCCCTATGTCGAAGTGCCGGCCGGCCCGTCGCGAGCCATCGTGTCATTCGAGGGACTGACGGCCGAAAGCGGGATGATCGCGGTCCGCATCTTTCAGCATCTGGAAAGCGGTAAGCCGGCCGTTACCGAACAGGGGAAATTGACCGCGCTTCTGCCTTCGATCGCCAAGACGCAACGCCCCATACGAATAGCGTTTACCGCGGTACCAGGCGCGAAATACGCTGTTACCGGATACGTCTTCGGTGAGTGCGCCGCGGAAGCGGCAGCGATCGGCGTTAACATCAGCGGACGTCACGCAGGTGCGGACGACGTATCACTGATACGCAGCGCGTTCGGACGGCTGCGTGCAAGACGCGTGGCCTCCTTGGCATCGGGTGATGTTCCGACGCTTTCCTGGCCGGTGTCGCAGGGTTTCACCCCCGAGCAGGCACGCGAGCCTCAGTTCCAGCAGATTGCCGCCGATCACCCGCGCACAGGTTCACTCGTTGACCAGTGGGAAACAGCCTACATCCTTCGCGTTCTTGATACGTACGGTCGGCTGACCAGTGGGGCGCGCGGCCTTTCGATCGCCACCGGGACGGACGAAGCGGCGACGCTTGCGCGAAAGGCAGGTTGCGAGATTGCCACCACCATCGCTTCTACCCCCGCCGGCGGTGGAACGGCTTGCTCATCAACTGCCTTGGCTGACACTCTCAACGACTTCATTTGGTCGCGCAGCGACGTATTGGGTGATCGTGGATCCGCTGCGGTGATTGGTGCGATCGAGGAATTGCTCGATCGGCTGCGTCCGGGTGGGCTTGCGATACAGATGGTCCGGCTGTCGGATGCGATCGATCGCCACGCGATCAACCGCATTGTGCTCGGCCTCGCCGCGCTCGGCCATATCGTCGCGCAGGTACGCCACGCAGATAGCGCCGGAAACGGGACGCCGTTCGGCATCGTCGTCCGCAAGTCGACCGACGACGACACCGCCTGAAGGTGATAGCGGGGTGCGTTCGGCCGCAAGTCGTCGGGCCTGTGAGGTAGATTGATGCGTTTCCTGGATCAGCAGGCGACCCCCGCCGATGTTCGTCGCCACAGCGAGGCACAGGGCGCCATCTTCGACATCTGGACGTTGCGTGGCGGCGCACGCTGGCGTCACGAAGCGGTGATCCGCGGCTTGTGCCACTCGGCCTATCTTGGCGAAGGCCGCGCGTTGTGCCGCGTGCTCGGTCGGTACAAGATGTATGTCGACACGAATGACGTAGGCATCGCCAGCCACCTGATGCTCGACGGTTATTGGGAGATGTGGAACACCGAGGCGATCATCTCACTCATCAAACCCGGAATGACCGTGCTCGATGTCGGCGCGCATTGCGGCTATTTCTCCGTGCTGATGGCCGATCTGGTCGGTGTGACCGGCCACGTCCACTCGTTCGAGCCAAACCCGCCGATCGCCGACCTGTTACGCCGATCGATCGCGGTGAACGGTTTCGCCGAACGCACGACGGTGCATGAAGTAGCGCTGGGTGACGTGGCCGGCATCGCCGCGCTGGACGTACCGGCGAACGAGCCGAAGAACGCGCATATCGTGCCGGGCGGTGTCGGAGAGACACTGCTGCAAGTGCCCTTGGTTCGCGCGGATCAGATCCCCGGCGCTGGCGCGGCCGACTTCATCAAGATCGATGCCGAAGGCGCGGAGGAATCGATCTGGCGCGGGTTGCGCGATATTCTCGCCGCGGATCGCCCGCTGACCATCCTGCTGGAATTCACGTCGGGGCGATATGCCGATCCCGCCGCATTTCTGGACGAGATCCTATCACATGGCTTCTCGCTTGGTATCATCGACCTCGAACACGGGATAGAGATGCGAACGGCGCGCCAGGTTCTCGAGCATTCGCCGGTCGACGATCAGATGCTGCTTCTCACGCGCGACTGATCAGCCGCGACGGTCGGCGAGTTCGTCGACAACCTGCAGAACAGTTTCGATATGGCTGCCCCAGCCAACCGGCGACCATTCGAGCAGGCGGTCGTATTGCGCTGCCCGGCGTGCCGAATCGGGTTTGGCGTAATCGAGGATCATGTCGAGCCAACCCAGCCCGTCGAGTGGATCAAGATATTCCGGAACATTACCGCCGACTTCACGCAACGAGGAAATGTCGCTGGCGATCACCGGCACGCCGGCGGCAAGCGCCTCCGCCACCGGCATGCCATATCCTTCGACAAACGACGGTAGCAGAACGGCGCGCGCGCCCGCGACCAGCTGCGCAAGCCTACGATCGTCGAGGTCTGCGTGTTCGATGACATGATCGCGCAGCAACACTGATCGCTCGAGTACGTCGATGACGTTCTCGTTTTCCCAGCCCCGCCGGCCAATCAACACGAGCTGCGGCGCCCCCTCCCCCATCCGCTCGACCATCCGGCGCCAGACGTTGAGCAGCAGCAGGTGATTCTTGCGCGGCTCGATCGTGCTGATGCACACGAAATACGGTCGCTCGTCCGTCTGCGCCAGCGATAACATTGGCGTGTCGCCCCACTCGCAGCCGAGATGCGCCACGCGCAGAATGCGGTTGCGCCTTGGGGTCAGGCGCGCGGCGAGGGCATCCAGCGTCGATTGCGAGTTCGCGATGATCCCGTCGGCGAAAGTATCGATCGATCGCACCCGTCGGGCGTGCTGCGCTGCCCCATTGGGGCGCGCGAATTCCGGGTGGGTCAGCGGGATCACGTCATGCACCAGCGCCACCATCCGCGCCCGCTCGGTCCGCAGGATGTTCCGCACCAGCAGCGTGTCCTCAAGGTGATGCGGCGAGGCCTGGATGTAGATGCGTGGGCCCAGCGGTACCGGTACCGCTCGCGGCCGCAGGGCGAAGAGATGCCGGATCGCCTGGGCGCGTACGTCGGCGGCGGCCTCACCCCGCGTTTGCCAACGCGCCTGGGTGAAGGCCAGAAACTGCCGAACGGCGCCGATCGGCAGCCGCCCGTAATAGCCGCCAGCGGGATGGACCGCCGCAAAGCGCAAGCGTTCGGGCACGCGGTTCAGAAGCTCGACCGCATAGGCGTATTCGACGCGGTCGATACCTGTCGGGGTCGTGAAATAGGCTCGGCTTAATAGGCGCGACAGATCGAACACGATCGGCCGGCGCGCGCGTTGATCGTGCCGCCCCGTCCCCGGCAGGCCCTTGCTGAACAACATTTTCGCTGGTGCGCGAAACGGTTTCAGCGCCAACGGACGATCCGTGTCACGTTGTCGGCGATCGGGCGAACCGGAGCCGTCAGCCGCGGGATGGCGTTCTCGACCAGCATCGCCAAGCCCTCCTCGCTAAGGAAGCCGCCACGGATTAACGAGCGATCGACGAAGACGCGCCGGACCGACGACCAGAGCGCCTCGTCGGGACGCGGCGGCGCCTGCCAGAAATCCTCCAGCGCGCCGCGATGCACCACGCCGTCGACATCGTAGACCGCCCGGCCAATCACCGCGACCGGGATGCCGAGATTGAGTGCCAGCGTGCCGACCGTACTGTTGACCATCACTGCGCCGGCGCTGTTGGGAAGGATCGCATTGAGATCCCCATCACCGATATAGACCACACGATCGCCGACCCCGTGCCGGCGGGCTAGCCGGGCGGTGATAGTACGCCACGGGACCAACCCGTTGTCCAACGGGTGCCGCTTCACCAACAGCTGCGCGTCGCGCGGCGCCGCCTCCGCGAAGTTCTTGATGATGAAACGCAGCGCAGCCCGCATATCATTGAACGGTGAATGGACGCGCAATTGGTAATCGGAATTCAGTTGCAGCGGCACGAGGAAGATGGGGCGCTGATCGCGTTCCTCGAGCACCCGGCGCAATGTTCGCCGTGACAGGCGGCGCTCAATCCCGCTGTTCGCCGCCCACAGAAACCAGCCGATCGCCTCGATCAGCGGACTATATGGCCGATGCGTCCGATAGAAGGGGTAGAGGGGCATCAGGAACATTGTCGCGAGCAGGTGACATATCGTTTCGATGGCACGGCGACGGAAGCTCGCCGCGATCGGCGGCCCGGCCGGTTCTGGAGGCAGCCGCTGCGCCTCCGCACGAAACCACGCCGGATCGCGAGGCAGGCGCGAATGGCCGTTCACCCCGCCCTCTTCCAATGTCACGAAATCCGGGCGGATATAGCCTTCTTCCAGGACATGAACGCGCAGGTCACGCACCTTTGCCATGCCGTGCGCGCTGGTGTGATGCGGCCGGCAATCGCCGAACAGAACGAGATCGGTGATTTCGTGCTTCACAAGATAATCGTCGACGAACACGGGCCACGACCGCAGCGTGCCACGATAATTCGTCGCCTGCCCCGGCCAGTCGAGCTGGTCGCCGCCGCACAGGTTGATCCGGTGCACCACGTGACCCCGCGACGCGAGCGCGCCGGCGAGCCGCGCGAAATACGACCCATGCGGACCTTGCAGAAACAGAAAGACGCGCCGCTCACCGTCCATCAGGCGCGGCCTTCGATCCGTCGCATCACACGACGCGTCGCGCCCAGCGTCCTGCGAAATCCAGTCAGCAGCGTATCCGAGCCGACCGCGTTGGCCGCGAGCCGATCGACCAGCACCTCGACCGGGCATGGCAGCAGCGTTACCGGATCGCGATAACGCGGCGCGAGAATGAGGCTGGTGGCGACCAGTGCGTCGAGCGCGAGGCGGCGCGTCCGACGTACCGGCATCGGGGCAAGATCGCGCGTCAGCCCCCAACCTGCGTAGAACGGAACGCCGTGCACGGTCACCGGTACGTCGCGCAGCAGTGCTTCGAAGCCGGTGAGCGATGAAACGACATGCACTGCATCTACGCGTTCGATCAGTGAGAGCAGCGATCCACCCCCCAATGTCAGATCGACGTGACGATCGCCGGCCAGATCACCGGCGCGCAGGCCAGTGCACACATCGGGATGCGGGCGATAGATGATGAATGCATCCGGCTCGCTCGCACGCACGCGTTCCACGAAACGCGCCGTGCCCGACGGCCCGCCGGCGTGCCTTACCGAAAGGTCGTCCGACACCTGCCCCACGGCCAGCACGATCCGGCGATCGGACGGAAGCGGGGGCAACGGCGTGGCGCGGTCGATCCCGTACTTGCCGATCCGTGCGGTGATGATGCGGCGCCGTAGCCGTGCTGCCCGCTCCAGTATATCGTCGTCGAACGCATGGTGTTGCAGCAGCTGTTCCACACTGCTTTCCCGCGTGGGATCGTAATGGATCCCACCCGTCGGATCGACGATGACGGACATCGGGGGACGGCATTCGACGCCGAGGCCCGAAGAGCGAATAAAGCCGTCCTCCACCTGCCACGCCGCACCGCCCCCGCGATCGATCTGCGTGGCGAAGCCGGGCGGTACACGCGACGGCCAATAGGCAATCGCCGCATCGGCAGCGGCGCCTCCCGTCATATCGCCGGCAGCGGCGAAAAGCAGCGACTTGCGACCGTTCCACAGAAATTGACGCATCGCGTCGCGTTTCCAAGCCGCCATGCCAACGGCCGCGCCGATCCGGCAATTTGCGTCGATCGTCCGTCGCCAATCGGCCAGGATGGTGATGGCCGCCTGTACGTCGATCGGCTCGCCGCTGAAGGGATCGCGGTAGGATGCGCCTTCCAGCGCGGCGATGACGGTTGCCGTCTTATCGCCCTCGCGGACGGCGCGCACGATCCGTGCGTCGGGGCCGTCGCTTTTTTGGTGTCGCCAGGGGTCATCATCGGACCAGAAGGCCCCGCCTACCTGAGCCGATCGAAGCAGTGCCAGCGTCCCATCGATGTCGTCGACCCGCGATCGTCCAGGGACCGACACCGCGGCGACGTGACGCGGCACCCACGGAAAGGGCGGCGACCGCAGGAAAAAGGAGGGCGTCGGCACCCTTCAGCCTCGCTCGTGGTCGCCTACGCTGCGTGCTCGCGCACGCCTGCGGCAATCAGCCAGCCGATCGCATAGACGACGAGCAGACCGCAAAACACCGTCAGAAGCGTCAACGCGCGCTTGGGATATAGTGATTTGACCGGCCTGTTCGGCTCGACGATTCGCGCGACATACAGCTGCTGGCGTACCGCATTCTGCCGCGCCGCCTCGTAGCTAGCGCTCGCCGCTTCATACCTTTTGGCAAGCAATTCCTGCTGGATGCGCAGCCGTTCATAACCGCCAAGTCCGGCGGCGATCGTGCTGGATCCCCCCGTCAGCCGCCCGTTCTGCGCCGCCAATTGGCGCTCGAGGCTGCGGATCTGCTGCTGCAATGCCTCAACCTGTGGGCTGGCCCCGCCGATCAGCGCCTGCGTCGTTGCAAGCTGCGCACGCGCCGCGGACAGTTCCTGCGACAGGCGGGAGACAAGGGCGATCTGCGCCTGGGCGGTCCCCGCCGGATCGACGTCGCGCTCCGACTGGCGGAAACGGGTCATCTGCGTTTGGACCTGCCCCAATGCACGTTCCGCCTCGTCGAGCTGGCGACGGGACAGCGCCACAGCGTCGGCGAACCCGCGGATGTTGATCTCGTTCACCCGCTGCTCCCCCAGCATTAGCAGCGTGCTGGTGAGACGATAGGCATCGTCCGGACGAAAGGCCCGCGCCTTCAGCGTGGTGATGCCGGTATCGGTGTCGTAGTAAACGTCGACCTGCTTCTGATAATAGCGCAGCAGATACTCGGGCGTCGGTGATTCCATCGGCAAACGGCTGCCGATATCCGCTTCCGGTCGCCGGAACAGTTTCACCAGATCGAGTCGCTTCTGCAGGGTGTCGACCACGTCGTGCGACGTCAGATAATCAGACACGCTCTGTGCTTCGCCCGATGCAGCGCCGCCCGCCGCCCCGCCCAGTCCGAGCGCGGCGCCAATCCCGCTGGCAGGCGCAGCGGTCGTTCCGCCCTGCGTGCGCACCAGGAAATGGGCTTCGGACACATATTGGTTCGACGCGAGCGCGTAGAGATAGGTCGCCAGTAGCAGCGTCGGCGCCACGACCACGAGGAGGAACCATTTGTTGCGCCGAGCGAAGCGCGCCAGGCGCTCGCCCGGCGAAAGCGACGGCGCGGCCTGGACTTCCGCCGGCGTCATGAAACCGTGCACGTAGTTTTCCCCTCGTCCGCCCGCTCGCCGCTGACGACGCGCCCTACGGCTTGTGAATACGCTGGCGCGCCGTCGAAATCAAAAGAAGACCGATCAGCAGTGTGCCGAGAATCCAAGCAGCGAGATAATAGCCGTCGATATATTCGGGATGTGCCGATTTGAACCAGCCGTAGCGCATGATCTCATAGATGTGGACGAGCGGAATCTTCAGCAGGAAATCGCGAATACCGCCCGGCAACCCGTTCATCACGAAGAAGGCGCCGGACAACGGCATCATGATATAGACCATCGGATGGATCAGCCGCCCGACCGCGGGGCGCTCGTGCGTCAATCCGCACACGACGAGTGAAAGCGCAAAGGATTGCAGAAACATCAGTGCGACACCGAACAGGTAGATGAGCGGCCGTTCGGGCGGATTGGCAATGCCGGTGGCGACGGCCAACCCCATGAGAATGGTGAATGCCATGAAGGTGCCCGCCTGTTCGAGCAACGCGCGCGACACCAGAATGTCGATCGGCTTGATGATCCGGTGATAGAATAACGACAGACTACTCTCGAGCGCGCCCTCCGATCGGCTGACCATCGAACGGAAGGTCATGAAGTTGCAATAGCCGATCAGCGCCATCGGAACCGGCTTCATGTCCCCCGAGAAATGATTTGGCGTGCGCGAATGCAGCAGGCCGATCGCGCTGGCGAGCAGCAGCGGCTCGAGGATCAGCCAGAGATATCCGATATTCTGGCGGCCATAGCGCGTGTGCAAGTCGCGCAGGATCAACGCGGCGATAACACGGCGCTGAACGCGAAAACCACGACGGAGCGATCCGTGCATTCGCGGCCGATCGTCGATCACGCTCGCCATGTTATACGCACTGCCCCCGGGTTTTACTGAAGGACGGCTAGCCGATCGCAGGCTCAGCGAAAAGGGCCGTGCGTCGCCGGGGCCTCGAGGACACGCGTATAGAGTGCGTGCAGCGCTCGACGATGCGCGTCGAGGCCATAACGCGCCGATTGGGCGTAGCCGGCGGCGGAGAGCCGCAATCGCAATGCCGCCGACGCGTCGATCCGCCGTATTGCACCCGCCAGCGCCCCGACATCGTACGGATCGATCAACAGCGCAGCGTCCCCCGCCACTTCGGGCAGCGACGCCCTGTCGCTGGTGATGACCGGCACCCCACGCTGCATCGCCTCGAGCACCGGAAGTCCGAACCCTTCATAGAGCGACGGAAACACGACGGCGCGGGCATTGGCGACGAGATGCATCAGCAGCCGCCGTGGCAGGTAATCGAGCTGGACGATCCTCGCGCCGCCTGCCCCGCCGCGCTTGGCGATCGCCTCGGCGAGCCGCAATTCCTCGGTTTGCTGCCAGCCGCGCGCACCGACGATGACAAGCGGCGCTGCACTGTCCGTCGATAGATACGCCTCGATCAGCCGTGCGATATTCTTCTTCGGCTCGATCGCGCCGAAATAAAGGAAGTAGCCACCGGGTGGCAGGCCGAATACCGCGCCAACGTCGACCGCCTCGTCAACATCGCTCTCCGGGACCGGGGCGTGCTGGTAGGTATTGGTGATCCGATCAGGGTTGGCGCCAAACAGGTCGATGATGTCGCGGCGACTTGATTCGGAAACCGTCACCACATGGTCGCCTTGCGCGATGCAGCGTTCGATCAGCCGGAAATAGAGACGCTTTCGGTCGAGCGTGGCGAAGGGCAGTTTCAGCGGCACCAGATCATGCAGCGTATAGATGTTGCGCGCGCCAGCTATCCGCACCGGAACCGGATAGGTCCAGTGCATGATGGCAGGCGGCCTGGACACCTCAACCTCAAGCAGGCGCTGGGTGCGACGGAAGTAACGGTCGGCGCGCTCGAACAAGAAGGCAGCGCTGTACAAGCGGTCGAACGTCGGCAGGCGGTCGGCGAAACCCTGTCGCTCGATCGCATCGCTCTGTGGTATGTCGGTTAAAGCCAACCCGCGCCGGGTAGTTACACGATCGATCAGGCCACGGGCCCAGGCGGGTCCGCGCCGCGGCGGCAGGCCGCGCCCCAGTGCTTCGTAATAGAGGATTTCGCGTAGCCTGGGGTCGCGACCCACCGGCATCCCGAATATGCCATGCAGCGGCAGGCCAAGGGCGCGCACGGCCTCCGCCACCGCCAGTCCATAGGTAGCGACACCCGTACCATGCGGCAGGATCAGATTGTAGCCGTCGATCCCGATCGCCGGTACGTCGGCAGCGCTATCCCCCATGGTTGCCACGCCTAACTCACCAAACGGGAATCGCCAGCGAATTCGCGGTGCAGCGCGCGAACACGTTCGCCGAAGGCGATCGGCGTGAACCTGGCCACGTGGCCCAGTCCGCGCTCGCTGAGCGCGCGCCGGAGGTCCCGGTCCCGGCTCAAGGCGAGCAGGCCGCCCGCGATCGCGTCGACGTCGCTCGGATCGACGAGCAGCGCCGCGCGGCCAGCGATCTCGGCGACGGCGCCGTTATTCGACGCGAGCACAGGCGTTCCCAGCGCCATCGCCTCGATCACCGGCAAGCCAAATCCTTCCGCGAGCGACGGCAACAGCAGTGCGCGAGCCTGGCAGATCAGCGATACAAGTGCGTCGCGCGGCTGATAGGGCAGGACGATTACACCGTCCGGCATCGGCACACCGGCAAACGATGGCCCTGCGAGGACGAGCGGCTCGACGACGCCGCTTGCCTGCCACCCCGCAATCAATCGCGGCAGGTTTTTTCTGGGTTCTGCCAAGCCGCAGAATAGAAAATAGTCCTTGCCCACCAGACCGGCCGGCAGTGGCCGCGACGGCTGATCGAGGTCGCTCACCGCGGCGCCAGCGTTGACGATACGATCGGACGAGATCGAAAGCGTCGCGATTATCGCATCACGCGCATGGTCCGATACCGTGACGATGCGGTCAGCGACCGATGCGACCGCCTCAAGGCGTCGGCGCAGTCCCGCCGGCCCGATAGGGGACAGGGACGGATCGGTCAGCGGGATGACGTCGTGCACGGTGTACAGATTGATCCAGCCGGCCACACGCGCAGGGATTGGGTACGTCCAATGCATGATGCCCGGCCGCCCGGGCGCCTGCAGCTCCAGCAATTTGCCGGTGGCCGCGAAGCGCGCATGCGCTAGCCTGAATACGTCGCTGGCGAGAAACCGCTGGCCATCATCTTCGAGACGGACCGCCCCCGGCCATCTTGCGCGAAGCCCGCGCCACACGATTTCCGGCCAGTGATTGCCTGCATGCAGCGCTCCGCGCCGCGCGTCATCGAGGATCATCGCCGCCGGGCCGGTGGCGGCCAGCGCCGTGCAAAGTCCGCGTGCGTAACTTGCCACGCCCGTCGCCTCTGTCGCCGCCAGTCGTCCGTCGACGCAAACCGGCACCTTTTGCATAGCGTCACGATCCACTATCGTTGGCCGACACAATCGATTGGCCCGCGATGATCGTCCTCGACAACGTTTCCAAGGTCTATCACGGGCATAACGTCGACAACGAAGTGCTGCGCGATGTCAACCTCGTCATCCGCCCCGGCGACTCGATCGGCGTCTGCGGCGCCAACGGTGCGGGCAAATCGACGCTGATGAAGCTGCTGGCGGGGGTCGAGCGGCCGACGACCGGCAGAATCTCGCGAACGATGTCGGTTTCGTGGCCGATCGGATATACCACGGCCTTCCACCCCAGCCTGACGGGCGCCGACAACGCGAAGTTCATCGCCCGCATCTACGGCGTCGATGAGCGCGAGCTGCTTGCCTTCGTGAGCGATTTCGCGCAGCTCGGCTCTTACCTGCATGAGCCGATTCGTACCTATTCGGCCGGTATGTCGGCCCGGCTGGCGTTCGGCGTCTCGCTCGCTATCAAGTTCGACTGTTACCTCGTCGATGAAGTCACCGGCGCGGGTGACGAGCGGTTCAAGGTAAAGTCCGAGGAAGCACTGCATGAGCGCCGTGAGCGCGGAACTCTGGTGATGGTGTCTCACGATACCAACACGCTGTTCCGTTATTGCCAGCGTGGCGCTGTAGTCTACGGCGGTGCCGTCACGCTTTACGATACCATCGCGGAGGCGGCGGACGTTCATCATCGACTGCAAAGCCTTGGAGCGCGCGCACGCGAAGTCGAGCGTGCGGACGCTGTGGCATAGCCTCTGTACGCGAGGCGGATTGTCTTCGTCACGTCCACGCGATACCTGCTTTTCCTTGCGGGGTACCGGGCCGTGCAGGGCCTATGGGTGGGGATTCTTTATGCGCATTGCCGGTTTTCTCGGATCGTCGCGTGCGGTTATCGCCGCGCTCACGGCCGGGCCGTTGCTGGCGGGCTGTTCGACGCTGCCCAGCGCGGGGCCGACGGCGGCGCAGATAAACCAGGCGCTGGTTTCGCATAACCAGACCGGCTTCACGATCGTCGATATCGACGCTCAGTCGGCCCCCGCGCTGGCCTTCACCCCGCCCGCGCCCGGTGCGCTCGCAAGCTTGGCACGCGAAGGGCGGATCGACACGATCGGTCCGGGTGACGTGCTCGACGTCAATCTCTTCGAGGTGGGGGTTACGCTTTTTACGGCACAGACGACGGGCCCGGCTCAGGGAGGTACCTTCAATCCCTCTGCGCGCGGTACCCCGCTCGGTCCGGTGCGTGTCGATGCGGGCGGCAATATCCAGCTTCCGTACATCGGTCGCCTCGCGGTCAGCGGCAAGACGCCGGGCGAGGTGGAAGGAATGATCGAACGCGGACTGCGCGGCCTGTCGCAGCGGCCGCAGGCGCTCGTGTCGATCCGCAACAACGCCTTCAACGTCTTCTACGTCTCGGGCGACGTCCGCACGCCTGGCCGGTACGAACTCGCTCTTCCGCGCGAACGATTGCTGGATGCCCTCGCGCGCGCCGGCGGCACCGTGAACCAGCCCGATGACATGGTCGTCCGCATCACCCGTGATGGCGTGTCGGCCGAGACCCGCCTGTCGGCGGTCGACGTAGCCGGGCCTCAGAACGTCGCTTTGCTGCCGGGCGACCGGGTCGAACTGTTCAATCGTCCGCGCACTTTCCTGGTCTTCGGCGCGAGTGAAAAGGTCAGCCAAGTCGCTTTCGGCGCGAACCAGCTTTCGCTCGCGGAGGCGCTTGCCCGCGTCGGCGGCCCTAGCGAGCGGATTGCCGACGCCTCCGCCGTCTATCTCTTCCGCTACACGCCAACGGCGAGCGGGGCCGACGGCACGACGCCCGTCATCTACCGCCTGAACATGATCCGCCCCGACAGTTATTTCCTATCGCAGCGGGTGGGGATGCACGACAAGGACGTCATCTATATCGCCACTGCGCGCGCCAATGCGCCAGCGAAGCTCGCACAGATCCTTGGCCAGCTCTTCTCGCCGATCCTCGCGGTACGGGCGGTCACCAACTGATCGGATCGTTGGAGATGATCTGCCGATCCGACATGAGGCGGGCGGTTCCCTTTAAACGGGTGCCTAACCTCTCGCGGCCGCTCTCGGGCTTTCCTGCGAGTGACCGAAAGTGACGATGATCGACGATAACGTCCGTCCGGTCCGGGCGCGGGCTGGCCGCCGGTCGGTTGCGGCACACACGGTGGCCCTGGCGGTTGACGGTCTCGTGGCGCTCGAAACGGCTTTCTCGGATGCTGATTTCGTTGCTCGGTTCGAACGGCTCGTCACCACGATCGTCGAAGCCCCCGGGCGCGTGATCCTGGCAGGAATGGGCAAGAGCGGAATCATCGCGCGCAAGATCACGGCAACGCTGACCTCGACCGGCGTGCCCGCGATGTTCCTGCACCCGGCGGAGGCGGGTCATGGTGACCTAGGCATGGTCACGGAGGGTGATGTCGTCGTCATCCTGAGCCGTTCAGGCGAGACCAGCGAGCTCGCGACGATCTTCGCCTATTGCAAGCGTTTCGCAATCAAAACGATAACGATTACCGCCCGCCTTAATTCGACGGCGGCACGCGCGGCAGATTTCGCGATACGCCTGCCCGTCGTCCGCGAGGCATGCCCGATCGAGCTGAGTCCGACGACATCGACGACGCTGCAATTGGTCTTCGGTGATGCACTTGCCATGACGCTGATGGCGCGGCGCGGGTTCTCGACCGACGACTTTCACAATTTCCATCCTGCCGGTCGGCTCGGCGCCAGGCTGCTGCGCGTGCGCGACATCATGGCGCGCGGCGGGGATGTACCGCGCGTCGCGCCCGATGCGACGCTGCTCGACGCGACGATCGAGATGACGCGAACGCGGCTCGGTGCAACGGCGGTGGTGGATGGCATGGGGTTGCTCGTCGGCGCGTTCACCGACGGCGATCTGCGACGATCGGTCACCCTGGAACGCGGCCTCACCGAAGCCGTCGGTCGCTTCATGAGCCCGAATCCGCTGTGCATCGGACCGAACGAACTCGCCTCGGAGGCGCTTCGCCTGCTGCAGGAACGCAACGTCCTTCTGCTGTTCGTCAACGATGGCGATCGGCTGGTCGGTGTCGTTCACATGCACGACGTGCTGCGCGCCGGCGTGGCCTGATCGCCGCGCGCCAGCCATGAGTGTTCTCGTCGTCATTCCCGCCCGCGCCGGATCGACCCGGCTGCCGATGAAGCCGCTGCGCGCGATCGCGGGCGTCACGTTGCTTCATCGGACCATCGCGCTGGCCCGCCGAGGCATGATCGGCGACGCCGCAAGCTTGGTGGTCGCAACCGACGATGCGCGCATCGCCGATCACGCCGCTGTCGTCGGATGCGCGGCAGTGATGACGGATTGCGCGATCTCGTCCGGCTCCGGTCGGGCGCTGGCCGCGGCACTGACGGCGCCGACCCCGCCTTCGATCGTCATCAACATGCAGGGGGACGCGCCGTTTCAGCCTGCGACCGCGCTTCCCGCCGTGATCGCCGCGTTGAGCGATAGCGCGATAGCGGTGGCGACGCCGGTGGTTCGGCTCACGTGGTCGGCGCTGGATTCGCTGCGCGCCCACAAGCTGATCGAGCCGTTCAGCGGGACGACCTGTGTTCGGGCGCCGAACGGTCGTGCGCACTGGTTTTCCAAGACGATCCTGCCCGTGATCCGCAACGAAGCCACCTTGCGCGCTTCGGGCGCACCCTGCCCCATATGGCGCCACGTCGGCCTCTACGGCTATCGCATGTCTGCACTACAGGATTTCGAGGCTGCCCCGCCTTCATCACTCGAACGCCTCGAAGGGCTTGAACAATTGCGCTTCTTCGATCTCGACATCGCGATCGATACCGTCGAAGTCACGCCAGCGCCGTTCGACATTTCCGGCATCGATACCGAAGCCGATATCGCGCGTGCCGAAGCGATGATCGCCCTTCACGGTGATCCGCATCAGCCATGAGGGCAATCATCGTCCGCCATGGCGATACCTTCCGGCATGACGAGGAACCGCGTCGGATCGGCGCGCGAACCGATCTGCCGTTGGTCGAAAGCGGGCGTGCACAGGCACAACGCCTCGCAGCGTCCTTTGCAGGAATGGCGATCGACGCCTGCCTGACCTCGTCCTTGCGGCGCACCCGCGAGACCGCTGCGATCGTCGCACCCGGCCTTCGCGCAAGACCTACAGATTGGCTGCGAGAGATCGACCACGGGCCGGATGAAGGCCTGCCTGAAACGGCGGTGCGAGCCCGGATCGGCGCCGCCGCATTGCTCGCTTGGGAAACCCGCGCTGTGGCGCCGACCGACTGGATCGTCGACGCCGCGGCGCGCCTGAAAGCCTGGCAAACCTTTTTTGCCACCGCGCACGGTACGATCCTGCTCGTCACGAGCAACGGCGCTGCCCGGTTCGCCCTCCTCGCGCTTGGCATGCCGCCTGCAAAGCTGCGGACGGGGGCATATGGCGAAATTGTCGACGGCCGCCTCATCGCGTGGGATGTCCGACCGGACGAACAGAGTCGATGCTAGGACCGCTCCTTTGCCACCGCGTCGATCCGCCGCAGCGTATCGATAAGCCCGGGCATCCAATCCAGCGGTAGCATCACCGGCCCGTCCGACGGGGCATTGTCCGGATCGTCGTGCGCCTCGGCGAATACGGCCGCCACGCCGACCGCGACGGCGGCGCGCGCCAGCGCCGGCGCGAAGCGCCGTTCGCCCCCCGATGATTGCCCCATGCCGCCCGGCGCCTGCACCGAATGCGTCGCGTCGTACATCACTGGATAACCGGTCTCGGCCATGATCGGCAGCGCGCGCAGATCGCTGACGAGCGTGTTGTAGCCGAAGCTGGCGCCACGATCGGTGAGAATGATCCGCGCGTTGCCCGTCGATGCGATCTTCGCCGCCACCGCCGCCATATCCCACGGTGCGAGGAACTGCCCCTTCTTGACGTTGATCGCCGCGCTCGTGCGACCCGCCGCGAGCAGCAGATCGGTTTGCCGGGACAGGAACGCGGGGATCTGCAGAATGTCCACCGCCTGCGCGGCTGCTTCTGCCTGCTCAGGTGCGTGAATATCGCTCAGCACCGGGCACCCGAGTGCCGCACGTACGTCAGCCAGGATCCGCAACCCCTCGTCGATGCCGACGCCGCGCCGCCCCGAAAGCGACGTTCGGTTCGCCTTGTCGAAGGATGCCTTGAAGACGAACGGCACGCCCGCCGCGCGCGCCACGTCGGCGAGCGCCTCGGCCAGCCTAAGGCAATGATCGCGACTCTCGATCTGGCACGGTCCGCTGACCAGCACGAATGGCCGATCGTTGCCGAATGTCACATCACCTACCGCGACATCGCTCATCAGCCGCGCGCCTTGACGAAGCGGCGTAGCAGCTGCCCACGCCAGGGCCAGGGTGCCGTATGGTAGTTCCAAAAGAACCATCCGAAGACCACGCAGGCAAGGTATGACGGCAAAGCCATCGGATCGCCGTTCGCGCGCATCGTTTGCAGGAATTGCCGATCGACCGACCAGCGTTGCCACTCACTGCCGCCGCCATTGATGCCGTACAGATTGTCGTGTCGACGGCAGCCGGCGTTGCGATTGTATTTGGTCGGATTAAGTAACAGACAGTAATTCCGTTCTCGCGCGGCCATTCGATCGTGTAGGCAGGCGCGATGGCGGGGTTCAAGCGCAAAGTCTTCTACGTCGGTGGGTTCGACCCCCGCGGAGTGCGCTTCTACCACGCGCTCGCTGTCGAGCAGATTGCCCGTTTTGCCGCGCTTACCGGTCGCCCCGCCGCGGTTTCAACGCGGCGCACGATCAGCGATCATCGCACCGATTGGTCGATCGAAGATTCCTCGGTCGGGACCACCACCGATTACAGCTTCCTGCGCTGGGACGATCTCGTCCGCGACGCCTGGATCCGCAATCCCTTCACGCTCGCGGTACGGGCGTGGCGCGCCTATAGCGCGAACCTGCGCCACCTCGATTTCGCTACCGGCAAACGGCTCGGCAAGGGGCCGCTCGTCACGCTATTCTATCCGCCGGTACTCACGCTAGCTTTCCCCATCCTCCTGGCACTGGTGATCTTTGCGATCGCCGCGATCTGGCTGCCCGCCACCATTGCATTGATCGTCGGCTTGCTTTTGGGAATTGCTATCGCTTCGCCGCTGCTGACGCGCTGGCATGCGCCCTGGCTGCTGCGTTTTTTCGTCTTCAACAGCGAGTTCGTCAGCGAGGTAGCCCAGCCCCGCCTCGAAGCCCGGTTGGACGCCTTCGCCGACGAAATCATCGCGAGCTTCGCCGAAGATTGGGACGAAATCCTGCTGCTCACGCACAGCAACGGCTCGATCCTTGCCGTACCACTGATGAACCGGCTGCTTGATCGATGCGCTGATACGCTGCCGCCGAACTTCGCGTTGGTGACGATGGGGCATTGCATTCCGCTCGTCGCCTGTCGGCGCGACGCGACGCGTTTTCACGATCAGCTGCGCCGTCTGGCGAACGTGGATTTACGGTGGGTGGACATCGGATCGCCGCCCGACGGGGCGGCCTATTTCGGTGTCGATCCGATGGCGATCGTCGCACCCCACACCCGGCCGCGCCTCGACCTGCTCAGCCCGCGTTTCCATCTGTTCTACGATCCGGCGACGTACCACAGCGGCTACGCGAACAAGTACGAGATTCATTTCGACTATCTGCGCATGGGGGACCGCGTCTCGCCGCTCGACTTCCCCAGCCTCATGACGGCGTCGCGTCCGATCGACGCATCGATCGCGGCGTTCCGCGAGATCGCCTAGTCGCATGTCCCTGCCCAACATCGGCGGTGAGCATCGTGACGGTCGCTTCACGCCGCCATTCCCCGATCCCCATCCGAAGAAATCATCGCTCTTCTGGCGCTTCGTGCGTGGGTGGAATTCGTGGATCCACGTGCTGTTCGCGAAGAGCTATACGATGAAGATGGGGGAGATCCGCACGCCGGGTCTCCACATGTATATCGCGAACGAGCTGCCGTTGGTGAAGCGGATCATGGCGAACTGGCGCGAGTTTCCCAAGCACCGCCTGCTCGTCCGCACGCTTGGGCCAGCGATCGGGAACAGCGTCTTTTCCGCCAATGGCGACGACTGGGCGACGCAACGTGCGATGATCAATCCGGCGTTTCAGCAGACCGCGCTCGGCCACACGCTGCCGATGATGCGGGCTGCGGCCGACGCGCTGGTCGAACGGCTTCGTGCGTGCGATCCGCTGCGCCCCGTCGATATCGATCCGCTGATGACGCACGTCGCCGCGGACGTTATTTTCCGGACGCTCTTTTCGGTGCCGCTCGATGCCGCGGGCGCGCAGCGCATCTACCGCGGGTTCAACCGGTTCCAGCGCCACGCCCAATCGGCGTCGATGATGCGCTTCTACCGCCTGCCCTCGTTCGGCTTCTTCCACCGCTCGCGGCGCGCGGCGGCCGCGATCCACGCCGTTTTTCAACCGATCGTGCAGGCGCGCTACGACGCCTATCACGCGGGAGCCGCGGCGCCGGCCGACGATATCCTCGCCGCGCTGCTTGCCGCCCGACATCCGGAGAGCGGCCGCCCGTTCACCTTCCACGAGCTGATGAGCCAAGTCTCGACGATCTTTCTCGCCGGCCACGAGACGTCGGCAAGCGCGATGAGCTGGACACTCTACTGTCTCGCCGAGGATCGGGCGACGCAGGCCGCCGTGCGCCGCGAAGTGGAGGCGATCAGTGGGGACGATCCGATCGACGCGGAGGCGATCAGGCGCCTATCCCTAACCCGCAACGTCTTCCGCGAGGCGCTACGCCTGTATCCGCCGGTCGCCTTCATGCCACGCGAGGTGACATGCCCCACACAGATGCGCGACAAGCAGCTCGCGCCTGGCGCGATGCTCGTCGTCTCGCCGTGGCTGATCCAGCGCAACGAGGACAATTGGGCCTGCCCCCACACGTTCGATCCAACGCGCTTCGACGATGCAGCGAACCGCGCCGCGATGCGTGAGGCATGGTTGCCGTTCGGCGCCGGCCCGCGCACCTGCGTCGGCCAAGGTTTCGCGATGCAGGAGGCTGTGGTCATCCTTGCCAGCGTGATCCGCGCGTTCGATTTCGCGCCGGTTCCGCGCGACGTGCCCGAACCGGTGAGCCGTCTGACCCTGCGCCCGAAGAACGGCATCCGGCTGCGCGTCACCCCACGCTGACCACGCAGGTGGAGCGTCCGGCGTCCGCGCCCTATATCGCTCACCGTGAGCGACGCCGTGCGCAAGATTATCCATATCGACATGGACGCCTTCTATGCGTCGGTCGAACAGCGCGACGAACCGGCGCTGCGCGGTCGGCCCGTCGCGGTGGGCGGATCACGGGCGCGCGGGGTAGTGGCCGCCGCCAGTTATGAAGCGCGCGCCTTCGGCGTACGCTCGGCGATGCCGTCGGTCACCGCGCTCCGGCGCTGTCCCGACCTAGTCTTCGTACCGCCACGGTTCGACGTCTATCGCGCGGTCAGCCGCCAGATCCACGAGATCTTCGCCGACTACACCGACCGCATCGAACCGCTAAGCCTCGACGAGGCCTATCTCGACGTTACCGAAGATCGCCACGGCCTGGGCTCCGCACGCGCGATCGCGGAGCAGATCCGCGCGCGTATCCGGGAAGCGACCGGCCTCACCGCCTCCGCCGGCGTCAGCTACAACAAATTCATCGCCAAGCTCGCCTCCGATCAGAACAAGCCCGACGGGCTATGCGTTATCCCGCCACGGCACGGCGCGGCTTTCGTCGCGGGGCTGCCGGTCAAACGCTTCCACGGCGTCGGGCCGGTCACGGCGGAAAAAATGGCGAGGCTCGGCATCGCGACCGGCGCAGACCTCGCGGCGCATCCGATCGCCTTCCTGCGCGCGCATTTCGGGAGCCACGCCGACTATTTGTTCGGCGCAGCTCGCGGCGTCGACGATCGGCCGGTGCGCGCTCACCGCCAGACGAAATCGATCGGTGCGGAACGCACGTTCGAGGTCAACATCACCGACGCCGCGGAGGCGGCAGCGGCGCTCGCCCACGTCGCCGACGCCGCCTGGATCCGCATCGCGCGCAGCGGTGAGCAGGGCCGCACCGTCACGCTCAAGCTGCGCGACGCGGCGTTCAACACGCGCACCCGTGCGCGCTCGCTGACGCGGCCGATCGCCGATACCGCCGAATTCCTGAGCATCGGCCAGGACCTCTTGTCACGCGAGCTTCCTGTCGCGGGCGGCATCCGGCTTCTAGGCCTGACGCTCTCGGGCATCCTCGATCACGTGCCCACCGTGCAGCCAACGCTGCCGCTCTAGGCCCCAATCTTCGCCCCCGCTGGACGTCGAGTCCGCGACGCGATAGCGTGGTTAACGGGGCGTTTAGGGGTTCAGGTCATCGACGATCCGTGGTTCTTCGTCGCGGTGGTGGCCAGCTTCGCGGGATATGCGATCTACCTCGCCGGTCTGCGTCAGCGCCTCGTCGAGCCAAACCGTGCGTCCTGGCTGATCTGGGGCACATCGACGACGATCGAGGCGGTCACCTATGCAGCGCTCAATCCCCGCACGCCACAATCCTACGTCTTCCTCCTGTCCGCCGCCGCGTGCCTCGGTATCGCGCTGGCGCTGTGGCGGCGCTCGCGCTGGAGCGCGCCCGACACGGTCGAAAGCCTTTGCATGGGGGCCAGCCTCGCAGCGATCGTGCTGTGGCTCGTGTTTCGCGAGGCGTTCTGGGCACACATGCTGGTGGTCGCGGTGGTGCCGATCAGCTTCTGGCCGACGTGGCGCTCCGCGATCGCCGATCGCGCGCGCGAACGATCCCCGGCATGGGGCTTGTGGACGGTCGGCGACCTCGCGACGCTGCTGCTCGCGACGCGATCGGGCAGCCAGGATGTCGGCGAATACGCCTATGTCTTCGTCGAGCTCGTCTGCCACGCCAGCGTGTGGTTCATCATCGGTCTGGCGACGATCAACCCGCTGCGCTCGTTCGGCTGGCGCGACGGGCGGCTACGTGTGCTGGACGCCTATGCCCCCGCGGTGAACCCGTTCCACATCGCGGAGAATCATCTCGGCAAGGCGGTCTATGCCGCACAGGGCTTCGTCGCGGGCGAGCGGATCGTGCGCTTCGGCGGCCGGCGCGTTTCGGCGAAGCGGCTGCCGCGCCGGCTGCTTGGGTCGCGTGACCGCTATCTGCAGGTGGCGCACGACGCGTATCTGGGGCCGTCCGGCGGAATCGACGATCTCGTCAACCACAGCTGCGCGCCCAACGCCGGCCTGCGCTTCGCCGCCGACGAGGTCGTGCTGATCGCGATCCGCGACATCGCGCAGAACGAGGAGATCACGTGGGACTATTCGACCACGCTGGCGGACGACGGCTGGTCGATGGGGTGCCGGTGCGGCGCCCCGATTTGTCGCGGCGTGGTGCGCGCCTTCGTCACACTGCCACCCGAACGGCAGCATTGGTATCTCGCGCGGAATATTGTCGCGCCCTATCTGCGCGGCACCAAGCCGCCTGCGACCAATCGCCGCGCTCTATGCGGCTTGGGATAGAAGCACCGGCGCCGGCGCGCGCAGTGTCAGGATCGCCACCGCACCGCGGCCGCGGCCCTCGCTTTCCAACCGCAGCGATCCCTCCATCGCGGTCATCGAATTGGCGCACCAGTGTAGCCCGAGCCCGCCCGATTTGTGTCGGCGGGTCGAAAAGCCGCGCTGGAACAAGGTAGCGCCTGTGTCGGGGTCGAAGCCCTCGCCGTCGTCACGGATCCTGACGATGACGGTATCGTCCGCCTCGCTCACCGATACCGCCAGCGATCCGCTCTGCCGCCCCGCCGCCGCGATCGCCTCGGCCGCATTGGCGAAGAGATTGCCGATCACCTGGCTCAGGATCACGCGATTGGCGAGCACCGGATGCGGTTGCGCGGGGAAGCTGAAGGCGATCGAGGTTCCCGCCGAATAGCGCGCGATCGTCGCGTTCTGCGCGATGATGTCGGTTACGTCGCACGCGGCCAGCGCGGGCCGCTCGTGCGCGTGCGCCTGCTGCTCGCCGATGATGTCGAGCACGTGCGCCATTGCCTCACGGCCGATCCCCAGCTGCAGCACCTGTTCGCGCCGCGCGGTGTCGAGCGCCTCGATCGCGGCGGCAACGAACGCCGCCAGCTTCGCGCGCCGGGCCGCAGGTATATCGTCGCGCGCCAGCTCGGTCGCCGCGCGGTCGAGCGTCGCGCGGTCGATCGGTGCGGCCTGCGCGATCCCGCGCCCGATGATCGTCGAGATCGGGTTCAGCGCGTTACGCACATTGTGCATCACCGCCACCGCGCTCTCCGATCGGCCAAGGGCAAAGGATTGTACCTCGACCTGCTCGCGCAGATCCTTGAGCTGGCTCAGCATCGCGTTGAAGCTTCGCACGAGCGAGCCAAGTTCGTCGCGTCGCCCGTCGTCGTCCAACAACGTCATCGATCCTGAGGCCCGAACGCGCAGCATATGCGTCTCGACCCGGGCGAGCGGCTTCAGCACCAGCCGCGCGATCATCCGGCGAAGCACCACCAGCACCACCAGCAGCAGCATCGTCGAACCGGCGACCGCGAGCAGCAGCATCCGTCGTCCCAGCACCGACACGTCACGCGGCACGACGAAATGGGCCCGCGCCACCGCACGTCCATCGGCACCGGTGATCGGCACCGCGATCGCCATTCGCGTCGGCGTGTTGCGTCCGCCCGGCAGCGTTTCGGTGCCAAGCTCGATCCGTGCGTTCAGCTGCAACAGCTCGCTTAGCTGTGCGGAGGTTATCTCGCGCGCCATGAGGACATAGCCACGCGGCGTGCCGGTTCCGTCGCTGCGCCGCACCTGCGCCACGCCGACCGCGGCGACGACGTCACCCAGGCGAGTGTAGTAATAGGTGGCATTGCGCCCCTTCAGCAACGCGGCAAGGTCGGTCCGATCGATCTCATCGATCAGCCGCCGCCGCATCGCGGCGCGCTCCTTGCGATCATCGTCGATCCAGCGCGCGATCAAGACACGGCGATCGGCGCCGACATAGGCCATGCCGTTGATATCAAGGTTCGCCATCGCCAATGGCGAGAAGCTTTCGCGCTCGAACGCCGCACTCGGCGTCGCCATGTAGTCGTAGCTGGCGTTCCAGTCGCCATAATCCTTGACCGCGCTCTCCACTTTGGAGGCATATTCGATCAGCGCGGCGCGCGTGCGATCGATATGCGCGGCTACCGCACGCTGCTCGAGCTCGTTGAAATTCGGGGTGATGACGCCGGCGAGCAGCATCGTGATGCCCAACGCGCCGGCGATACCGACGGCGGTCATGATAAGGACGAGTCGCGCCCCGAGCGATGACGGTTGACGCAGCCGGGTGATCAGCGAAGCCATGGCGCGGCGCACCGTCAGCCGTTGGTGCCGGTCGCGGCAAGTTCCTCGTCGTCAGGCGGGCCCGCAAGGTAGCGCGCTTCCGCCATCGCACGTGCCTCGTCGGCGGCGACCGGGCGCGAAAAGAGATACCCTTGCAGATGGCTCGCGCCCGCGGCGCGCAGCAGCGCGACCTGCATCTCGGTCTCCACCCCTTCCGCGATGACGCCAAGGCCAAGCGCGCGGCCGAGGTGAATGATCGAGTGGACGATCGCCGCCGATTCGCGCTCGCGGCCCATGCCGTCGATGAAGCTGCGATCGATCTTCAGGCTGTCGAGCGCGAATTTGCGGATGTTGTAGAGGCTGGAATAGCCGGTGCCGAAATCGTCCAGCGCGATGCGGAACCCCATCTGGCGCAGCTTGTACAGCGTCTCCAACGCACGCTCGGCATCATCGAAGATCGCCGTCTCGGTGATCTCGATCTGCAGCCGATGCGGCTCAACGCCAGCGCGCTGCACCTGCTCCATCACGTGACCGACGAAATTGTGCCGGCGGAACTGGCGCGGCGAGAAGTTGACCGACACATATTGCCCCGGCCACTGGCTCAACACCTCCAGCGACTTGGCGAGCACCCAATCGCCGAGTTCGTGAATGAGGTTCGATTCCTCGGCGATCGGAATGAAGATCGCCGGGCTGATCGGGCCGTGCTCCTTGGTGTACCAGCGCAGCAGCGCCTCGAACCCGACGATCTCGAACGTCCCGTTGGCGACGATCGGCTGATACACCATGCCCAGCTCATCGCGCGCGATCGCCTGCGACAGGCCATTCTCGATTCGGCGGCGCACGCGAATGCCCTCGTCCATGCTTTCGTCGAACAGGCGCGCGGTGTTGCGGCCCTGACGCTTGGCATCGTTGAGCGCGAGATCGGCACGCCTCATCAGATCGACCGGATCGCGCGCGCCCTCTTCGTCCGCGGTCACTACGCCCGCGGAGGCGGAGCCCTGCACGGAGTGGCCAAGCACTTTGATCGTCGTGCCGCAGGCCGCCACCACGCGATCGCACGCCATCACCGCCGCTTCGTCGCCCGCGGTGTCGAACAGCAGGCCGAATTCGTCGCCGCCCAGCCGTGCCATCATGCCGCCTTCGGGCAGCGCGCCCTGCAGCACGCCGCAGATCGCGCGGATCAGCTCGTCACCTGCCAGGTGCCCAAGCGTATCGTTGATAAGCTTGAACCGGTCGAGATCGACCATCGCGACCGCGAACCGGCCGGGCCGCCGCACCCGCTCGCCAAGCGCGCGCTGGAAGGCGAGCCGGTTGGGCGCATCGGTCAGCGTGTCGTGATTGGCGATATGGACCGCGCGGCTCTCGTTCGCGGCAAGTTCCGCCGCCTGCTCCTCCAGTTGGATCACCTGCTGCGCCAGTCTGGCGCGCGCCGCCTCGAGCTCTTGATCAACCTGCCAGCGGCGGCCGAGCGCGGTTGCAGTCTGCACGATTTCCGCCACTTCGAACGGTTTGGCGAGGTAAAAGATCTTGTCGGCCGGGCCGGCGACGCGGCTGATCTCGACCGGGGAAAAATCGGAATAGCCGGTGACGATCACGATGTTGATGTGCGGATCGAGCGCCCGGATGCGGGCCGCCGTCTCCTTGCCATCGATCCCCGGCGGCATGCGCACGTCGATGAATGCGACGGCGAAGGGATGGCCATCATGCATCGCCACCTCCACCGCAGCGACGGCGTCGAGCCCCTGTAGGTGATGAACGCACTCGAACGCCGGGACGTCCGGTGTCGCTCCGGCGTCGTCCGCCCCTTCCCCGAACAGGTCGCTCGCCATCGCCGACAGGGCGGTCGCGGCACCGTCGCCGATCGGCGCGAAGCTGCGCCGATACGATTCGTGCATCGCGGGTTCGTCGTCAACGATCAGCAAACGCATCAGCCATACCTCGAACGCCGGGCGACAGACCGCCCGAACTGATGTGTCATGCGTAAGCGGACGAGGTTACCGCTGCGTAAACGATGATTTTCATCAGCTTGCGCGAACCGCGCTCAGCCGGCGCGCAGCGCCTGTTCGCCGAGAACGATCGCGCCGAGCGGCCCGGCATTGTTGCCCAGCGCTGGGGGCACGACGAACGTGTCGACATCCTCCACCTCGGCAATCGCGATATAGCCGCCAAGCGATTGGCGCAGAGCGGCGCGCACGCGCGGGAAAAGGAATTGGCTTCCCACCATCACGCCCCCGCCCATCACGATGCGCCGCGGCACGCCGGTCAGCACCACCATGTGCAGCATCTGCGCCAGCGCGTGCACCACTCCGTCCCACGCGGGATGATCGGGCGGCAGATCCTCCCCCTTTATCCCGCTGCGCGCGGCGATTGCCGGGCCCGACGCCAGCCCTTCGACACAGGCGCCGTGGAACGGGCACACTCCGCTCCAGTCGTCACCGCCAAGGCGCTGCGGGCGAACATGGCCGAGCTCGCTGTGCGTCAGCCCGTCGACGGGTCGCCCGTGTGCCACCAGACCGACACCAATCCCGGTCCCGACGGTGACATAGGCGAGATCGTCGAGCCCCGCCGCCGCGCCCCATCGCGCTTCGCCCAGCGCCGCGCCGACAACGTCGCTGTGGAACCCCGTCGGCAAGCCGTACCGTGCCGCCAAACGGCGCGCGACATCGGTGCCCGCCCAGCCCGGCTTGGGCGTCGAGGTGATGCGGCCATAGTCGCCCGCTTTGGGGTCGATCGATACCGGCCCGAAGCTCGCGATGCCGAGCGCCGCATAGCCGCGCCAGCCGTCGATCACCGCTTTGATCGCCGCCAGGGTCTCGTCGGGCTTGGTCGTCGGCAGCTCGACGCGCTCGTGAACCGCTTCCGGCCCGCTCGCCAGCATGACGATGCACTTGGTGCCGCCCAGTTCAACCCCGGCGATCAGCGGCGCGTCGTCCATCGTCATTCCTCCAACGCCGCGGCGTCGATCCGCCGCAGCATCGCGACGAAATTGTCGAGTTCGGCCCTGGTGAAGCGTGCGAACACCTTCGCCTCCAGCTCGATCGCCTTGGGCGCGACGCTGGCGTAAAGGTCCCGCCCCGCATCGGTCAGCAACAGATGGTGCGATCTCTTGTCGCCGGGGTTGGGTGCGCGCACCAGCAGTCCGCGATCGACGAGTGCAATCGCGGCGCGACTCACCGTCACCTTGTCCATCCGCGTCCGCTCGCCGATCTCTGCCTGGGTGATCGCCGCCGCCTCCGCCACCACCGCGACGAGCCGCCACTCGGGGATCGTCAGCCCGAACAGCGATTCGTACGCACGCGCGATGCGATCGCTGACGAGGTTCGACGTGATCGAGAGGCGATACGGCAGGAACCGGTCGAGCACGAGCTGGTTGGTCATGATGCCAGCGGTAGCATTTGACACGATCCGCTCAAGGCGCGATGATGGTTTCAAATGATACCATTTGAGGATGCCGCCATGTCGACTGTCGCTTCGCTCGAGACGCCGCTGAGCCCTGCCGCCGATAATCCGCTCGGCCTCAACGGCTTTGAGTTCGTCGAATTCACCTCGCCCGATCCCGAGGCGATGGCGCGACAGTTCGAGCAGCTGGGCTTCGTCGCGACGCATCGCCACCCGACCAAAAACATCACGCGCTACAAGCAGGGCCGCATCAACCTGATGCTCAACCGCGACGAGGCGGGCCGGGTGAAGCAGTTTCGCAACGAACACGGCGCCTCGGCCAGCGCGATGGCGTTCCGTGTCGCCGATCCGGCCAAAGCGGTCGAGTGGGCCGTCGCCAACGGCGCCGAGCTGACGGACGAGGACGATACCGTCATCAAGGGGATCGGCGGCTCGTACCTTTATTTCATCAAGGACGATGCGGATCTTTACGCCAATTGGGCGAAATATCCGGGCTGGCAGGAGGCCGAGGCCAAGAATAACGTCGGGCTCGACCTGCTCGATCACCTCACCCACAATGTCCGCCGCGGCCAGATGCAGGTGTGGAGCCAGTTCTACCGCACGCTCTTCAATTTCGAGGAGCAGAAGTATTTCGACATCAAGGGCAAGGCGACGGGCCTGTTCAGCCAGGCGATGATCGCGCCCGACAAGGCGATCCGCATCCCGCTGAACGAGAGTCAGGACGACAATTCGCAGATCGAGGAATTCATCCGCGAATATCAGGGCGAAGGCATCCAACACCTCGCGCTGACCACCGACGATATCTACGACACCGTCGAGCGGCTGCGTGCCCGCGGCGTGAAGCTGCAGGACACGATCGAGACCTATTACGAGCTGGTTGACAAGCGCGTGCCCGGCCACGGCGAGGATCTCGAACGGCTGCGCAAGAACCGCATCCTGCTCGACGGCTCGATCGAGAATGGCGAGGGCATCCTGCTCCAGATCTTCACCGAGAACATGTTCGGCCCGATCTTCTTCGAGATCATCCAGCGCAAGGGCAACGAAGGCTTCGGCAACGGCAACTTCCAGGCGCTGTTCGAGTCGATCGAGCTCGATCAGATCCGTCGGGGCGTCATCAAGGTCGATGCCTGACCGATGATCGGGGCGCCTGCCTCGATCGAGGTGCGGTGCTTCGGCGCCGCCATCGACCGGCCAGCGCGGCAAAGCCGGCGCACAAGGCGCGGCTGTGCCGCGTCTGACGCGTCGGCGAGCCACACCACCCGAAACCCGTAATCAAAACAAGAACCCGCCCGAGGTGAGGATGCCCAACGACACCACCGCCCCCTACACCCCCGGCTTCGGCAACCATGTCGCGACCGAAGCAGTACCGGGCGCCCTCCCCATCGGCCGCAACTCGCCGCAAAAGCCGCCCTTCGGCCTCTACGCGGAGCAGCTCTCCGGCACCGCCTTCACCGCGCCGCGCCACGAAAACCGCCGCTCGTGGCTCTATCGCCTGCGCCCCTCCGCCGAGCACCCGCCCTTCACCCGCTACGAAGGCGCCCCACGATTTGCGCCGGGCACCGTCAAGGAACCGCTCGCGCCCAATCGCCTGCGCTGGGATCCCGTCGCCGGTGACACTGGCGTCGACCTGATCGACGGCATGACGACGATGCTCGCCAACCGCGATCCCGCCGATCTCGAAGGCGTCGCGATCCACCTCTATGCCGCCGACCGCGACATGGAGAACCGCGTCTTCGTCGACGCGGACGGCGAACTGCTGTTCGTGCCGCAGGAAGGTCGGCTGACGCTGCTCACCGAGCTTGGCCGCATCGACATCGCACCGGGCCAGATCGCGCTGGTGCCGCGCGGCGTGCGCTTCCGCGCGCTTCTGCCCGATGGCCTGGCGCGCGGCTATGTGATGGAAAACCACGGCGCGATGTTCCGCCTGCCCGATCTCGGGCCGATCGGCGCAAACGGCCTTGCCAACCCGCGCGATTTCGAAACGCCGACCGCCTGGTTCGAGGATCGCGACGAGCAGGTCGAGGTGATCCAGAAGTATCTCGGCAACCTGTGGCGTGCCGAGCTTCATCACTCGCCGCTCGATGTGGTCGCCTGGCACGGCAATCTCGCGCCGTGGCGCTACGATCTGGCGCATTTCAACACCATCAACACCGTCAGCTTCGACCATCCCGACCCGTCGATCTTCACCGTGCTGACTTCGCCGTCGGACGTGCCGGGCCGCGCCAACGCCGATTTCGTGATCTTCCCGCCGCGCTGGATGGTGGCGGAGGACACGTTCCGCCCACCCTGGTTCCACCGCAACATCATGTCCGAAGCGATGGGCCTCATCACCGGCGCCTATGACGCCAAGGCGGAAGGGTTCCGCCCCGGCGGACTCTCGCTCCATAATCTGCTGAGCGGGCACGGGCCGGACAAGGCGACGTGGGACGCCGCTTCCAATGCCGATCTCAAGCCGCACAAGATCGGCGGAACGATGGCGTTCATGCTCGAGAGCTGCTGGCCCTATCGCCCGACAGCCTTCGCGCTCGAGCACGCCCAGCCCGATTATGACGCCTGCTGGGCAGACTTTCCGAAGGCACGCCTGCCCTGACCGAGCGGCTCACCGCTACGCCTGCCGGTGTCACGCTCGGCGCGCTCGATCAGATCGCCGACGGTACCGCGCGCGGCTTCGTCCTCGAGATGCGCGCCGGCCGCTTCCACGGCTTCGTCGTTCGCCGCGGCGACAGCGCCTTCGGCTACGTCGATCGCTGCCCGCACATGGGCCTGCCGCTCGCGCAGAAGCTCGAAGATTACGTTGCCGGCGATCGCATCGTGTGCAGCTGGCACGGCGCGCTGTTCGATCCGGAGAGCGGCGCGTGCCTCGGCGGGCCGTGCCCCGGCACGCGCTTGACGCCGTGGCCCGTTCGGGTGGAGGCTGGCACCATCGTCACGGCGTGAGGGAGAGGCCATGAAGGCGCGCGCGAACGGCATCGAACTCGAATATGAGAGCTTCGGCGATCCCGCCGATCCCACCATCCTGCTCATCATGGGGCTTGGCGCGCAACTCACCCTATGGCCGCTGCCGCTGATCGAGGCGCTTGTCGCGCGCGGCTTTCGCGTCGTGCGATACGACAATCGCGATGTCGGCCTGTCGACCAAGCTCGACCGCGCCGGCCGTCCGCGCCTCGGGCTGATGATGATGCAGCGGCTGCTGCGCATGCAGCCGCGCGTCGCCTACACGCTCGGCGACATGGCCGCCGATGCGATCGGCCTGCTTGACTACCTCAAGGTGCGCCAGGCGCACATAGTCGGCGCCTCAATGGGCGGGATGATCGCACAGCTCGTGGCGGCGACCTATCCTGATCGCACGCTGTCGCTCACCTCGATCATGTCAACGACGGGCAATCCCGCACTGCCGCGCGCGACTCGCGAGGCGATGGACGTGCTCATCAACCGGCTGAAGACGACCGATATCGACGCGCTCGTCGCGCACGGCATCCGCGCGGCGCAGGTCACCGGCAGCCCGGCCTATCCCGTCGCGCCGGATCTCCTTGCGACCCGCATCCGCGAGACGATCGAGCGGTCGACCTATCCCGACGGCTTCGCACGGCAGATGGCGGCGATCATCGCCGACGGCGACCGCCGTCGGCGGCTGCAGGCGATCAAGGCGCCCACGGTCGTCATCCACGGCGCCGCCGATCCGCTCGTTCCGGTCGAGGGCGGGCGCGATACCGCGTCGAGCATCCCGGGCGCGCGGCTCGTCGAGCTCCCCGGCATGGGCCACAATTTGCCGGTCGAGCTAGTGCCGCAGATCGTCGCCGCGATCGAAAGCGTGGCGCGGCCATGAGCGCCGACGTTCCGCCGTCCCGTCGGTTGCGGATCGACTTCGTCTCCGACGTCGTCTGCCCGTGGTGCCTGATCGGCCTCGCCAACCTCGAACGTGCGCTCGCCGAGGTGGAGGACGAGGTCGACGTCGATCTCGTCTTTCACCCGCTGCAACTGAATCCCGGCCTGCCGCCCGAGGGAGAGGCGGCCGCGGACAATATGGCGCGCAAGTACGGCATCACGCCTGACGAGGCGCGCTCGCGCGGCGGCGCGGTGCGCGCCGCTGCGGAGGAAGCCGGCGTGTCCTTAGCCGGCCGCCCCGACCGGCTCTACGACACGTTCGACGCACACCGCCTGCTCCACTGGGCCAGCGCGAAAGGCCAGCAGCGCGCGCTCAAGCACGCGCTGCTCGCCGCGCATTTCACGCACGGCCGCAACGTCTCCGATCACGCCGTCCTCGCCGACACCGCGGCAGAGGCGGGGCTAGATCGTAACGAGGCGGTCGAGGTCCTTGTTAAGGGTCGCTACGCCACCGCGGTCCATGACGACGAGATCGCGTGGCGTGCCGAAGGAATCACCGCGGTTCCCACGATGGTGATCGATCGCGAGTTCGTGATCAGCGGCGCGCAGGCACCCGAGCGGATCGCGCGCGCGCTGCGCAAGCTCGCCGCGCGCTAGACCGCCAGCTCGCCCTTCTGCGCCGCCTTGGCGCGCGCGAAGCCGTCGCGCGCCTTCAGCCGCTCCCAATAGGCCGCGGTCGCCGGCGGAAAACCGTTGTCTATCTTGAGGCTCTTGGCGAGCAGCAGCGCGTAGCCGATCGAGATATCGGCCATGGTGAAGCGATCGCCGACCAGCCAGTCGCGCCCGTCGAGCGCGCGCTCGACGTGGCGGAGCCGCGAGTGGAACCACTGCGCGTAGTCGTCCGCGGCCTGTGGCAGGCGTCGCTCGGGCGGCTCGAGCATGCGGTAGCGCAGCACCAGGGTCTGCGGGAAGGTCAGCGTCGCCTCGCCGAAATGCAGCCAATTGAGCCACGCGCCGTAATCTGCGTCGTCCGACGCGACGGCGAGGTCGCTCGGCCCGTGCCGCACTGCCAGATATTCGAGCATCGCCGCCGATTCGCTCATCCGCGTCGCACCGTCGACCAGCAGGGGGATCGTGCCGAGCGGATTGACGTCGAGGTACGCCGGCTCCCGCACGCGCGGTGGAAAGGGCAAAAGATGCAGCCCGTACGGTAGCCGCATCTCCTCCAGCGCCCACAAAGGGCGGAACGATCGCGCATCGGCGCAGTGGTAAAGCTCGATCATCGTCCGCAATCCTACCAGGTATCGATGTAACGGCCCGATCGCCGCACAGGGGTCGAGGCGAGGCCGCGCAGAAGCCAGGTGCGCGTGTCGGCGGGATCGATCACCGCGTCGATCTCGAGATACTGAGCAACCGAGACGGCCTTGCCGCGCGCGTAAGAGCTCGCCACCAGCTCGCGATAGCGTTCGTCGCGCGCCGCCGGATCGTTGATCGCCTCCAATTCCTTGCGGTATCCCAGTCGCACCGCGCCCTCGAGCCCCATGCCGCCGAACTCCCCCGTCGGCCATGCCACCGTGAACGGTCCGGCGTGAAGCGATCCCCCCGCCATTGCCTGCGCGCCGAGCCCATAGGCCTTGCGCAGAACGACGGTGAAGACCGGCACACCCAGCGCCGCACCGACGATGAACATGCGCGATGCACGGCGGATCGGCGCGCTCTTCTCCGCCTCCGGCCCCACCATGAAGCCGGGCGTATCGCACAGCGACACTATCGGCACGCCGAACGCGTCGCACAGCTGGAAGAAGCGCGCCGCCTTGTCCGCCCCCTCGGCGTCGACCGCGCCCGAGAGGTAGCGGCAGTCGTTGGCGATCACGCCGACCGCACGCCCGTCGAGGCGTGCCAGCCCGGTGATCATCCCCCTGGCATAGCCGCCGCGCAGTTCGACGAAGCTTCCCGTATCGACCAATCCGTCGATGGCGCGGCGCACGTCGAACACGCGCAGCCGATCCTCGGGGACGACGTGGCGCAGCAAGCGCTGGTCGGGCGCGCTGCCGCCGTGCACCCGCCCCTGGAAGAACGACAGCAGCCGCCGCGCGAGATCGGTCGCTTCCGCCTCGTCCACGGCGAGCACGTCGATCGCACCGCTCGCCCAATGCACGTCGACCGGCCCCACTTCCTTCGGCGAATAGACGCCGAGCCCGCCACCCTCGATCATCGCCGGCCCGCCGACGCCGATATGCGCGTCGCGCGTCGCGATGGTGATGTCGCAGCTGCCGAACAGCACCGCATTGCCGGCGAAGGCATAGCCCGACGTGATGCCGATCCGCGGCGCGACGCCCGACAGCGCGGCGAAGCTCTTGAACGTCGGCACGTCGAGCCCGGTCGCGCCGACCGAATCGACGTCGCCCGGCCGCCCGCCCCCGCCCTCGGTGTAGAAGACGATCGGCAGCTTGAGGTCACCCGCGATGCCGAGCAGGCGATCGGTCTTGCGGTGATTGTTGTGCCCCTGCGTGCCCGCCAGAACCGTATAGTCATAGGCGAGGCCAAGGCACTTGGCCGCCTCCTCGCCGTGGTCGGCGGCGTTGACGGTGCCGATCCCGCCGATCATCCCGTCGGCAGGCGTGTTGCGCATCAGATCGTCGAGGCTGCGGCGCCGGCGCTGCGCCGCGATTGTCAGCGCGCCGTATTCGATGAAGCTACCGTCATCGAACAGGTCGGCGATATTCTCGCGCGCGGTGCGCTGCCCCGTCTTGCGGCGCCGCTCGACCGAAGCCGGCCGATGCTCGTCCAGCCCGAGCGCGTGTCGCTCGCGCACCTCGGCAAGATCGGCGCGGATCAGGTCGGGATCGATCGACGCCGCGGCTCGCACTTCACCGCCGTCGTCGTCTGCCGCGTCGAAGTGAAGGAACGGCGCGCCCTCGTCGATCACCTGCCCCGCCGCCGCCGCGATCGCGCGGACCACCCCGCCGCGTTGCGCGACGACCGCGTGCTGCATCTTCAGCGCCTCGATCGTGCCCACCTCGGCGCCCGCGGTGATGCGCTCGCCGACCGCCGCGGTGATCTGTACGACGACGCCCGCCAGCGGCGCCGCGATCGCCTCCGCGTCCGCCGGCATGCTCTCGGCGGATACTGGCGGCGCCAGGGCGGCGATATTCTCGTCGAACCATCGCGTGTTGACCGCGCCCGTTGCCACCTCCGCGCGATCGAGAAGCGTCGCGAGCAGCGGCAGGTTCGTCGCCATCCCGGCGATGCGATATTCCGCCACCGCGCGCCGTACGCGCGCGACCGTCGTCGCCCAATCGGGCCCGTGCACGATCAGCTTGGCAACCATCGGGTCGAAGCGCGGGTTCGCCCTGGTCCCGATCGCGATCGCGCCGTCGATCCGTATTCCCGGTCCGCCCGGCGGATCGAGCCGCGAAACCGCTCCGCCCGCCGCGCGCGATATGCCGTCGGGCCCGATCGTTTCGGCGTTGACGCGTAGTTGAACCGCCACACCGCGCGCAGCGGCGGGGACCGTCGGCAGCGGCTCGCCCATCGCCAGCCGCAGCTGTAGCGCGACGAGATCGATCCCAAACACTTCCTCAGTGACGGTATGTTCGACCTGAAGGCGCGGATTGACCTCGAGAAACGCGAAGGCCTCCGCGTCGTCCGCGGCGCGCGTGCGATCGACCAGGAATTCCGCGGTCGCGAGACCGACGTAGCCGGTGCCGTCGAGCAGCCGCAGCGCCGCCCCCTCGATCCGCGTGCGCAGCGCATCGTCCAGGCTGTGCGCCGGAGCGATCTCGATCACTTTCTGGTGCCGCCGCTGCACCGTGCAGTCGCGCGTGCCGAATGCCGCAACCCGCCCCGCCGCATCGCCCGCCAGCTGCACCTCGATATGCTTGGCATCGGCAATGTAGCGCTCGACGATCACACCGTCCGATCCGAACGCCGCCAGCGCCTCAGCGCCCGCCGCCGCGATCTGCGCGGGCAGCGTCGCGCGATCGGTCACCACGCGGATGCCGCGGCCGCCGCCCCCCGCCACCGCCTTGACGATGACCGGCCCGTCCGCCGCGTCGCCCTCGGCTAGCACCGGTACCCCGGCCCCGGCCGCGTGCCGCTTCGCCGCCGCCTTGTCGCCGAACAGCGCCAGCAGGCGCGCGCCGGGCCCGACGAACGTCAGCCCGGCCGCCGCACATGCCGCGGCGAAATCAGCATTCTCGCTCAAGAAGCCGTAGCCGGGGTGAATCGCATCGCACCCCGCCTCACGCGCCGCCGCGACGACGGCCGCGATGTCGAGGTACGCCGCCGGCCCGTCCCCCGCCAAGGCGATCGCGCGATCGGCGGCAGCGACGTGCAGCGCGTCGGCATCGTCGGCGGAATGGATCGCGACGGTCTCGATGCCCAGTGCGGCGGCGGTGCGCGCGATGCGGATCGCGATCTCGCCGCGGTTGGCGATCAACAGGCTTCGGATGGCCCCTCTCCTTTCATCGTCCTTTCGAGCCGATCGCCCCTTTGCATCAACTCTTTTTTGCTGGCACGCCGTCGCGCAGCCGAGCCGACGGCAGGGGGATCGACGAGACATGCAATTCGAAACCGCGGCCACCCCGCGCACGCCGATCGCGTGGTATCGGCAGCTCTACGTCCAGGTACTGATCGCAATCGCGCTCGGCGTTGCGATCGGCCACATCTACCCCGATGCCGGCGCCGCGCTGAAGCCGCTCGGCGATGGCTTTATCAAGCTCGTCAAGATGATCATCGCGCCGGTCATCTTCCTCACCATCGTCACCGGCATCGCCGGGATGCGCGATCTCGCGCGCGTCGGGCGCGTCGCCGCCAAGGCATTCGGCTATTTCCTGTTCTTCTCGACGCTCGCGCTGATCGTCGGACTGATCGTCGCCAACGTCGTGCAGCCCGGCGCCGGGCTCGACATCGATCCAGCAACGCTCGATGCCGGCGCCGTATCGGGCTATGCCGCCAAGGCGCATGAAACGACGCTGACCGGCTTCCTGCTGTCGGTCATCCCGGACACGTTCGTCTCCGCGCTCACCGCCGGCAACATCCTCCAGGTGCTGTTCGTCGCGATCCTGTTCGGCATCGCGCTCGCCTCGATTGGCGATCGGGGAGACCGCATCGTATCGGTGCTCGAGGATATTTCGATCGCAGTGTTCAAGCTTGTTTCGATCCTGATGCGCGCGGCGCCGATCGGGGCGTTCGGCGCGATGGCGTTCACCATCGCCACCTATGGCGTCGGCACGCTCGCCAACCTTGCCGGGCTCGTCGCGACCTTCTATCTCACCTCGTTGCTGTTCGTTCTGCTCGTACTTGGAACGGTCGCGTGGATGTGCGGCTTCTCGATCCTGCGCCTCATCGTCTATCTCAAGGCCGAGCTGCTGCTCGTCCTCGGCACATCGTCGTCCGAAGCGGCACTGCCGGCGCTGATCGAGAAGATGCAGCGTGCCGGCGCGCCGAAGTCTATCGTCGGGCTCGTCGTCCCGGCGGGCTATTCATTCAATCTCGACGGCACCAACATTTACATGACACTCGCCGCCCTGTTCATCGCGCAAGCCACCAACACCGATCTGTCGCTCGGCGAGCAGCTGCTGCTCCTTGTCGTCGCGATGCTCTCGTCCAAGGGGGCGGCGGGTGTCACCGGCGCGGGCTTCATCACGCTCGCCGCGACGCTGTCGATCGTGCCGACTGTCCCCGTCGCCGGCATGGCGCTGATCCTCGGCGTCGATCGCTTCATGTCCGAATGCCGCAGCCTCACCAATTTCGTCGGCAACGCCGTCGCAACGCTCGTCGTCGCGCGCTGGGAGGGCGAGCTCGACCGCGCGCAGCTTGACGCCGCGCTCGCCGGGCGGCTGCCGCCGATCGAGAATTTGCCCGATGGCGAGGTCGCACCATGAACCCGCGGCTCAAGTCGATCGTCGGCGGATCGACCGGCAATCTCGTCGAATGGTACGATTGGTACGCCTATTCCGCCTTCACGCTGTATTTCGCGCCGCATTTCTTCCCCGCCGGCGATCGCACCGCGCAACTGCTCAGCGCCGCCGCGGTCTTCGCGGTCGGCTTCGTCATGCGGCCGATCGGGGCGTGGATCATGGGCATTTACGCCGACCGCCGGGGCCGCAAGGCGGGGCTGACGCTGTCGGTGACGCTGATGTGCGCGGGCTCGTTCCTCATCGCGGTCACGCCGGGGTACGAGACGATCGGCGTCCTCGCCCCCGCGTTGCTCGTCGTCGCGCGGCTGATGCAGGGGCTGTCGGTCGGCGGTGAGTACGGCGCGAGCGCGACGTATCTGTCCGAGATGGCGGGCAGGCAGCACCGCGGTTTCTTCTCGAGCTTCCAGTACGTCACGCTGATCGCGGGGCAGCTCGTCGCGCTGCTTGTCCTGCTATTGCTGCAATCGACGATGAGCGAGGCCGCGCTAGACGCCTGGGGCTGGCGCATCCCCTTCGCGATCGGCGGCGTGCTCGCGATCGTCGTGTTCCGCATCCGCCGCGGGCTCGCCGAAACGGAGAGCTTCAAGCGCGCCGAAGGGCCCAAGTCGGGGTTCTGGACGCTGGTGACGCAGCACCCGCGCGAGACGGCGACCGTCATGCTGCTCACCGCCGGCGGCACGCTCGCATTCTATGCATACTCGATCTACATGCAGAAGTTCCTGGTCAACACCAGCGGCTTCGATCGCGCGGTGGCAAGCCGGATCAACGCCGCGACGCTGTTCGTCTTCATGTGCCTCCAGCCGCTCGCCGGCGCGCTCAGCGATCGCATCGGGCGCAAGCCGCTGATGGTCGGCTTCGGCATCCTCGGCTGCCTCGCGACCTATCCGATCTTCGCCGCGCTGGAGACGGTGAGGAGCCCGCTCGTCGCCGGCCTGCTCGTGATGGCGGCGCTGGTGATCGTCACCGGTTACACGTCGATCAACGCGGTGGTGAAGGCGGAGCTGTTCCCCGCCAACATCCGCGCGCTCGGCGTCGCGCTGCCCTACGCGCTCGCCAACACGCTGTTTGGCGGCACCGCCGAATATGTCGCGCTGCGCTTCAAGAACGCGGGTTGGGAGCGCGGCTTCTACTGGTACGTCACAGCGATGATCGGCGTGTCGCTCGTCGTCTATCTGCGCATGCGCGACACGCGCGCGACCAGCCGCATCAACGAGGATTAACGGCCGACAGACTTACGGCCGCGGCGCCAGCGCCGGCACGCCGCGCGCCGCCTCGTGCGGCTCGATCCCCGGCCGCGCACCCGCCGCCAGCGTCTCGTCGCCGCGCGCCACCCGAGCCGCGCGCTGGATTGCCTCCACCAGTCGCGGATAGACGCCGCAGCGGCAAAGGTTGGTGATCGACTGGCGGATCTTCGCCTCCGAAGGATCGCGATCGTTCTTGATCAGCACCGCCGCCGCCATGACGATTCCGGGGATGCAATAGCCGCACTGAACGACATTCTCCGCCAGCATCGCGAGCTGCACCGGATGTGCCCGGTCGCGCGACAGCCCCTCGATCGTCGTCACGAAGCTGCCCTCGACCGACGCGATCGTCACCTGGCACGAACGCACCGCACGCCCGTCGACGTCGACGGTACACGCCCCGCACGCGCCCGTGCCGCAGCCGTATTTCGCGCCGGTCAGGTTCGACGCGTCGCGCAGCGCCCACAGCAGCGGGGTGGCGGGGTCGAGGCGATATTCGATCGCCTCGTTGTTCACCGTCAGCTTCGTCATCTAGCGCTCAATAGCCGAGCGCGGCGACCTCCGCATCATCGAAGCCCAGGCTGCGCAGCACGCCCGCGTCGTCGCGGTTGCCGCCCATGTCGGGCGCCACCGTGCCGCTCTTCGAGTAGCGCGGTGCCGGCGCGGGCTGCTTGATCCCGCCCGCTTCGACGAAGGTGCCGCGCGCCTTGTTGTGCGCATCGTCATATGCCTCGTCGAAGCCCAGCACCGGCGCGAAGCACACGTCGTGGCCCTTGAACGCGGCAACCCATTCGTCGCGGCTCTTCGTCTTGAACAGCTGCGTCAGCTCGTCCTTCAACGCGGGCCATTGCCGCGCGTCCATCTGCGCCGCCCATTTGTCATCGCCGAGGCCCATCACCTGGCGGAACTCCGCGTAGAATTGCGGCTCGATCGCGCCCAGCGAGATGAACTTGCCGTCGCTAGCCTCGTAGGTGTCGTAGAAGTGCGCGGCGGTATCGAGCAAATTGGTGCCGCGCTCGTCGCTCCAGCGGCCCATGCCGCGGAAGCCCCACATCATCGTCATCAGCACCGCCGACCCGTCGGTCATCGCCGCGTCGACCACTTGCCCCTCTCCGGTGCGCGCGGCGTGGAGCAGCGCCGCCAGCATGCCGTAGGCAAGGAACATCCCGCCCCCACCGAAATCGCCGACCATGTTGATCGGCGGCGTCGGCTTCTCGCCCTTGCGGCCGAACGCGTGCAGCGCGCCCGAGATCGCGATATAGTTGATGTCGTGCCCCGGCTCGGGCGCCATCGGGCCGTACTGCCCCCAGCCGGTCATGCGCCCGTAGACGAGCTTGGGGTTGTCGGCGAGCAACACGTCCGGCCCAAGGCCAAGCCGCTCCATCACGCCCGGCCGGAAGCCCTCGATGATCGCATCGGCGCTCTTCACGATCTTGCGCACCGCGGCGATCGACTTCGGGTCCTTCAGGTCCATCCCGATCGACTTGCGACTGCGCAGCAGCGGGTCCTGCTCCGCCACCGCATTGCCCTGCGGCTTGCCGGGTCGATCGATACGGATCACCTCCGCACCGTGATCGGCGAGCATCATGCCCGCGAACGGCCCCGGGCCGATGCCGGCAAATTCGACGATGCGGATGCCGGCGAGGGGTGGCGTGCTCACGGATGCTCTCTCCTGGTTACGTTTCCGGCAGGAGGTATCGCGCCGTCGCGGCAAGCACAACAAAAGTTATGGCGGGGCGTATTGCCTATCGTGCGAGCGGCGGTGCGCCGCGGTCGAGCGCTAGATCAGCGTCGGAAAATCGGATCGGCGTCCGCAGCCCGGCGATCGGCCGCGTTGCATTCGGCGCCAGCACCATCCCGCGTGCCACGACCTGCGGATCGTTCAACGCCTGCGCCACCGTGTTGATCGGCCCCGCCGGCACGCCCGCGGCCTCTAGCCGTGCGAGCAGATCGTCGCGATCGAACAGCCGGCAGCGTTCCTCGATCAGCGCGAACAGCGCGTCGCGATGCTCGATGCGCCCGGCATTGCTGTCCCACCGCGCATCGGGGGCGATCCCGACGATGCCGGCGAAGCGGTGATATTGCGCGTCGTTCCCCACCGCCAGGATGAACCAGCCGTCGCGCGTTGGAAACACGGCATAGGGACTGACGTTCGCGTGCGCATTGCCCATCCGCGGCGGGTTCTCGCCGCTCGCGAAATAGTTGGCCGCCTGGTTGGCGAGCACTCCCACCATCGTGTCGAGCAGCGCGCAGTCGACGTGCTGCCCCCTGCCTGTCCGCTCGCGCATTGTCAGCGCTGCCTGGATGCCGATCGTCGCGTACAGCCCGGTCATGATGTCGGCGAAGGCAACACCGATCTTCTGCGGCGCCCCATCGGGTTCGCCGGTCAGCGACATGATTCCCCCCATCCCCTGGACGATGAAATCGTAGCCGGCGCGCGCGGCATAGGGCCCGTCCTGCCCGAAGCCAGTGATCGAGCAATAGACGAGCCGCGGATGCTCGGCTGCCAGGCTCGCGTAATCAAGGCCGTATTTGGCCAGCCCACCGACCTTGAAGTTCTCGATCACCACGTCGGCATCCGTGATCAGCGCCTTCACGCGGGCGACATCGTCGGGATTGGTGAAATCCGCGACCATGCCGGTCTTGCCGCGGTTGCAGGCGTGATAATAAGCCGCGGCGCGCTCGCCGCTGTGCTCAACGAACGGCGGCCCCCAGGTGCGCGTATCGTCCCCCGCGGGGCTTTCTACCTTGATCACCTCGGCACCGAGATCGGCGAGGATCTGCCCTGCCCACGGCCCAGCCAGGATGCGCGCGAGCTCGACGACCTTGATGCCGCGCAGCGGAGGCTCACGCATGGCTCAGAACGCCGCGATCCCCGTGATCGCCCGCCCCAGGATCAGCGCGTGAACGTCGTGCGCGCCCTCGTAGGTGTTGACCGTCTCGAGGTTCATCACGTGGCGCATCACCTGATACTCGCCCGAGATGCCGTTGCCGCCGTGCATGTCGCGCGCGACGCGCGCGATATCGAGCGCCTTGCCGACGTTGTTGCGCTTCACGATCGAGACCATCTCGGGCGCGAACCGCCCCTCGTCCATCAGTCGTCCGACGCGTAAGGACGCCTGCAGGCCGAGCGCGATCTCGGTCTCCATGTCGGCGAGCTTCTTCTGGTAGAGCTGCGTCGCCGCGAGCGGCCGGCCGAACTGCTGGCGGTCCAGCCCGTACTGCCGCGCGGCGTGGAAGCAGAATTCCGCCGCACCGAGCGCCCCCCACGAAATGCCGTAGCGCGCGCGGTTGAGGCAGCCGAACGGCCCCTTCAGCCCCTGCACGTCGGGCAGCAGCGCGTCCTCGCCGACTTCTACCTCATCCATCACGATCATGCCGGTGATCGACGCGCGCAAGCTCAGCTTGCCCTGAATCTTCGGCGCCGACAGCCCCTTCATGCCCTTCTCAAGCACGAAGCCGCGAATGCCGCCGCCGTGCGCGTCGCTCTTCGCCCAGACGACGAAGACGTCGGCGATCGGCGCGTTCGAGATCCACGTCTTACTACCCGAGATACGATAGCCGCCATCAGTCTTCAACGCGCGCGTCTTCATGCCCCCGGGATCGGAGCCGGCATCGGGCTCGGTCAGGCCGAAACAGCCGATCCACTCGCCGCTCGCCAGCTTCGGCAGGTATTTGCGCTTCTGCGCCTCCGAGCCGTAGGCGTTGATCGGGTACATGACGAGGCTCGACTGCACGCTCATCATCGAGCGATAGCCCGAGTCGATCCGCTCCACCTCGCGCGCGACCAGTCCGTAGGCGACGTAACTCGCGCCGACCCCGCCATATTCGTCCGGAATCGTTGGACCGAGCAGTCCCAACTCGCCCATCTCGCGGAAGATCGCGGGATCGGTATGCTCGTTGGCGAAGGCGTCGATGATCCGCGGCGCCAGTTTTTCCTGCGCATAGGCGCGCGCGCTGTCGCGCACCATCCGCTCGTCCTCGCTCAGCTGCTCGTCGAGCAGGAACGGATCAGCCCAATCGAACGCGCCCATGCCGGCCATGCACTCACTCCACCTGACGTGCGGGCATCATGCCCTGTCCCGCCGAACCGGACCGGCATGGCCGATCGGCCACGCAGCCCTGCCCGCGATCTGCGCGGCACCGGGCCGGCGGGTTTGCGAAGTGGCTATAGCCGCTCAGCCAGGCGAGCCAAGCGTGTGTGCATATTTCGGCTGGTCGATCGCGATCGTATCGAGCGCCGTCGCCTTGAGATGCGCGATCAGCGCCGGATCGTCTGGCGCCACCGTGCCGGACCGGATCGCTTCCACCAGCGCCCGGTCGAGCTCGTCACGATCGCCGTCGCGTCCGAGCAAGGCGCTCATCCGCGTCACCGCACGCGCGTCGGCGGCGGGGCTCAGCGCCATGTCGCGCGCCGCGATCTCGAGCGCATTGCGCGCGACGCGCAGCCCGAACACGCTCGCGCTGCCGTCGACCGGCAGCCACGTCGCAACGCCGGCGACCAATTCCTGCGCCGTCGGATGCGTAATCATGCCGCATTCCTCTCGATGATCGCGACGATGTCGGCCTCGGTCTCCGACAAGCGCCGCCCGATCACGCCGCGCTCGGGCCCGGCGGTCGGATCGGCGGCGAAGCTCGCGTACATTCCCATCGTCATCACCCCCCATTTGAGGCTGCCGAGCATCGACCAGAAATCGACGCGCGCCGCCGAGATCGGCTCGCCCCCCGCCTCGACATAGCCGGCGAGCAGATCCTCGATGTCGCCGAAGCCGCCGACGTAGCGGTCGGGCCGCCCGAACTTCCAGCTACTGGTGCACAGCCAGCCGAGATCCTCCGCCGGATCGCCGATGTGGACCAGCTCCCAGTCGAGCACCGCCGCGAGCCCCGCCTCGGGATCGACCATGATGTTGCCGTTGCGGAAGTCGCCGTGCACGAACCGCGGCGTCACCGGCTCGGTCGGCAGCCGCTTCTCGAGCCAGCGGAACGCCGCCTCGATCGTCGGGCGGACGTTGCCCGTCGCGCGCCAGGTCGCCTCGTAATTGGCGAGCGTCGTCGCCGCATCGGTGCGGTCGAGCCCGTCAAGCGGTTCGACCGCGTGGATCCGCGCCAGCGCCGCGCCGCACTGCCGCGCCAGCTTGCCGCGCGCCGGCTCGAACGCGGGATCGCTGGTGATCTTCTTGCCCAGCGTCTCGCCGCCGATACGGCGCATGACATAGGCCTCGTCAAGCCCGTCCGCCGCCTCGTCACACACGTAGGTGACATCGGGCGCCGGCACTCCGCCCGCCACAGCGCGCGCGATCGCCTCCGCCTCGCGGCGCAGCGGCGGCTTGTTCACGGCAGTGCTTTCCACCGCGCGCGTGCGCCGCCGCAGGATCAGCGGCACCGCGCCTCCCGGTCCCACCGCGTCGAACGCCCATGTCTCCATGCTCGCCCCGCCGGTCAGCCGTACCAGATTGTCGATTCGCTCGGCGCCCTCGGCCATGCGTGGAGCGAGCGTCGATAGCCGCCGTGCCAACTCGTCCTTCGAAAGCCTCTCCGCCATGGTTCCCCGGCACCGTTGATTTAGGGGCTGTAAATCCTGCCTGAGCGCGCTACGCAAGTTAAAAGGATCGACTTAATTCGGGAGAGGGCCATGGATTTCGGACTGCCGCAGGATCTGCTCGACTATCTCAAGGAGCTGGATGCCTTCATCGAAGCGGAGATCAAGCCGCTCGAGGATGCCGACGACAACGTCCGCTTCTTCGACCACCGCCGCGAATATGCGCGTACCGATTTCGAGGCCGGCGGCCTGCCGCGCCACGAATGGGAAGAATTGATGCGCGAGGCGAAGCGCCGCGCCGACAAGGCCGGCCATCTGCGCTTCGCGATGGACCCCAAGTTCGGCGGCAAGGGCGGTTCTAATTTGTGGATGTGCGTGATCCGCGAATACCTCGCCGCCAAGGGCCTCGGCCTCCACAACGACCTGCAGACCGAGCATTCTATCGTCGCCAACAACCCCTTCGCCAAGATGTTCGACGATTTCGGCACCGAGGAGCAGAAGGAGGAGTTCATCACCGGCACGCTCAATGGCACGCGGCGCGTGACCTTCGGTTTGACCGAACCGTATCACGGATCGGACGCGACCCACATGGAGACGCGCGCCAAGCCCGAGTCGCGCAACGGCGTGCCTGGCTACGTCATCAACGGCGAGAAGATGTGGACGACGGGCATGCACGTCGCGACGCACTGCGCGCTCTTCGCGCGTACCAGCGGTGACGACGGCGCGGCGAAGGGCATCACCTGCTTCCTGGTGCCGACCGACGACGAAGGCGTGAAGATCGAGGAATATCTCTGGACCTTCAACATGCCAACGGATCACCCGCGCGTCAGCTTCACCGACGTATGGGTGCCGGAAACGACGATCTTCGGCGATCCGGAGAACGGCCTGCCCGTCGCGCAGGCCTTCGTGCACGAGAACCGCATCCGCCAGGCCGCTTCTTCATTGGGCGCCGCAACCTACTGTATCGAGGAATCGATCCGCTACGCGCGACAGCGTAAGCCGTTCGGCGAGGATCTCGCGCGCAATCAGGCGATCCAGTTCCCGCTGGTCGAGCTCGCGACGCAGGCCGAGATGCTGCGCCTGCTGATCCGCAAGACCGCGTGGGAAATGGATCAGATGCCGCACCATGAGGTTGAGAAGCGCCTCTCGGACAAGGTGTCGATGTGCAATTACTGGGGCAATCGCCTGTGCTGCGAGGCGGCCGATCGCGCGATGCAGGTCCATGGCGGCATCGGCTATTCGCGCCACAAGGCGTTCGAGCACATCTATCGCCACCACCGCCGCTATCGCATCACCGAGGGCGCGGAGGAGATCCAGATGCGCAAGGTCGCCGCATTCCTGTTCGGCTACCTCGGCCCGCGCCGGCAGGAGTTCAAGGAACTCGACTGGAACGACGTCGACTATCGCAACAGCCAGATCCGACCACGCTCGGGCAAGCAGGCGCTCGGCAGCGTCTTCTGATCGGCACGCGCCGCCGCGGCACGGTATTCGGCCGCGGCGGCGATTCCAGCTTATTGGTGGAGGCTTGCGAGACGGGCCGATCCGCCATAACATCTGTTACGTTAGCGCGCCGGTGACGGCGCCTTTGGGGAGAGGACAATGCTCAAGACGCGGTTCACCGAAACCTTCGGTATCGAATATCCGATCGCCCAGGGCGGTATGCAGTGGGTCGGCAAGGCGCACCTCGTTGCCGCCGTCGCCAATGCCGGCGCGCTCGGCTTCATCACCGCGCTGACGCAGCCGTCGCCCGAGGCGTTGGCGGACGAGATCAAGCGCGCACAGGATCTCACCGACAAGCCGTTCGGCGTCAACCTCACTGTCTTCCCGACGATCAACGCGCCCGATTACAACGCTTATGCACAGGTGATCATCGACGCCGGCATCAAGGTGGTCGAGACCGCCGGCACGCCCGCGGTCGCCGAGCAGTGGGAGATGTTCAAGGCCGCCGGTGTCAAGATCATCCACAAGTGCACCAGCGTGCGCCACGCGCTGTCGGCCGAGCGCAAGGGCGTCGACGCGATCTCGATCGACGGCTTCGAATGCGCCGGCCATCCGGGTGAGGACGATATCCCCGGCCTGATCCTCATTCCCGCCGCGGCGAACAAGGTGAAGATCCCGATGCTCGCGAGCGGCGGGTTCGCCGACGGGCGCGGGCTCGTCGCCGCGCTCGCGCTCGGTGCCGACGGCATCAACATGGGCACCCGTTTCTGCGTCACGCAGGAGGCGCAGATCGCCGACAGCTTCAAGCAGAAGATGGTCGAGAACGACGAGCGCGCTACCAACCTCATCTTCCGCACGATGCACAACACCGCGCGCGTGATGAAGAACGCCGTGTCGGACGAGGTGGTCAAGATCGAGCGTGCCGGCGGGGCGCAGTTCAGCGACATCCAGCATCTCGTCGCCGGCAAGCGTGGACAGGACGCGATGCACGCCGGTGATACCGATGGCGGCATCTGGTCCGCCGGCATGGTGCAGGGCCTGATCGACGACGTACCGACGGTGAAGGAACTCGTCGACCGTATCGTCGCCGAGGCCGAGCAGATCATCGAGAGCCGCTTGCAGGCGATGGTCAGTCGCTACGCCGAGGCCGCGGAGTAGGCGTTAAGCTGATTCAGATCAGTTGCAAGGCGTCGGCCGCTTTGCCATGCGTCGCCGGAGCAGTGTGGTTTCGCTGCTCCGGAGTGGCGTAAAGGAGCCGAATGGCAACGCGCAGCGAGCGGGCGGCGCCCGATGTTACTGAGTGCGATCGTGAGCCGATCCACATCCCCGGCGCGATCCAGCCGCACGGCCTCGTCCTGATCGCCGATCCTGCGACGCGGCGCGTCGTGGCAGGAGCCGGGCGCCTCGAGCAGGTGTTCGGCGACGATTGGCTGGGCGGATCGCTCGACACGATGATCGCGCAGGACGTTTCGGCGCTCCTCTCGACACTGGTCGCCGGGCCCGGCGGCACGATCCGCGGCGCCACGATCATGCTGCAGGATCGCCGGTTCGACGTCACAATCCATCAGGCGGCGCCGTGGCTGATCGTCGAACTCGAGCCTGCGTCGGCCGAACCGCTTCTCGCCGGTGAGATGCTGTCGTGGATGGATTCGATTGCCGCAGGCTTCGAACGGGCGGCAACGATCCCCTCGCTCTGCGCCCGCGCGGCGATCGCCTTTCGCACGCTGACCGGGTTCGACCGGGTGATGATCTATCGCTTCCTCGACGACGATGCCGGGCGCGTCGTCGGCGAGGATCGCGATCCCGCGCTCCACAGCTTCATGAACCATCACTTCCCGGCTAGCGACATCCCGCGCCAGGCGCGCGCGCTCTACGTGCGCAATCGCACGCGCGTCATCCCCGATGCCGGGTACGAGCCCGCTCCGCTTCGCCCCGCCGGGTTCGAGACGGTCGATCTCAGCGACGTCGCGCTGCGCAGCGTGTCGCCGATCCACGTCCAATATCTGCACAACATGGGCGTCGCCGCCTCGGCATCGATCTCGATCGTCAAGGACGGCATCCTGTGGGGCATGATCGCGTGCCATCATCGCACGCCACGCATCATGCCGCTCGACGTGCGGCTGGCGGGCGCGGCGCTCGCCGGCGGGCTTGCCCGGCAGATCCGCACCAAGGAAGAAGCGGAAAGCTATCGCGAGCGGCTGGCGCTCCGCATGGCCGAAGACTCGCTCGTGCCTGCGCTCAAGCCGTCGCTGCGGCGCGCTGTGGCCGACCGGCACGAAGAAATCCGCCGCATGATCGACGGCGACGGGCTCGCTCTGATCCACTCCGACGGCATCGAGATGTATGGCCACTGCCCGGAGCGCGCCGACGTCGCCGCGCTTGGCCGCTGGCTCGTCGGACGCAACAATACAGATATCCTGGCGACCCGTCATCTGACCGAGCTGATGCCGGGGTCGGAACGCTTCGCCGACCGCGCAAGCGGCATTCTCGCGCTACCGGTACCCGAAGAAGGCGCGACGCTGATCTGGTTCCGCGTCGAACAGGTCGAGGAGATCGAGTGGGCGGGCAATCCGCACAAGGGCGTCGCGCTCGATAGCAACGCGCAGCTGACGCCGCGCACGTCGTTCGAATCGTGGCGCGAGTCGGTGCATTGCCGCTCGCGGCGATGGACGCTCGAGCAGGTCGAGGCCGCGCACCGGTTGCGCCGCGCGATGCGCGAGGCGAGCGATGCGCGCGAGCGGCTACGTCTCTATCGCGATCTCGAGCGTGCGATCGTCGAAAAGGACGCGGCACTCGTCCAGAAGGACGTGCTGATGAAGGAGGTGGACCACCGCGTCCAGAACAGCCTCCAGCTCGTCCAGGCGTTCCTTACGCTGCAGGCGCGCGACGCCGGCCCCGGCTCCGTCGCCGATCAGCTGATCGAGGCGGGCTCGCGGCTGTCTGCGGTCGCGCTGGTCCACCGCCGGCTTTATCGCGACGATCAGATCGAAACGATCGACCTTGCGCGCTACCTAGAGGATCTGGTCGAGGATCTGAAGGGCTCGCTCGGCATGCAATGGGCGCCGCACATGTCGATCAACCTCGATCCGATCCTGATCCCCACCGATCGCGCCGTGAACCTGGGCCTCATTGCCGCCGAGCTCGTCATCAACGCCACCAAATATGCCTATCCCGGCGGTACCGGCCCGATCGAGATCGCGCTGGAACAGCATCGCAACCGGTTGCGGCTGATCGTCGCGGATCACGGGGTCGGCGTATCGGGGGATCGGCGCGGCTTCGGCAGCCGAATGATGAACGCGGTGATGGCGCGGCTCGGCGGCGAGTTGGAGCAGGTCGACAATGCGCCCGGCCTGCGTACGATCGTCACCGCGCCGATCGAGGACGCGACGAGCTAGCCCACCGGCGCATGCTCGGCGCGGGCGGCAGCATCGTAGAGTTCGAATGTTCGAAGCGCGCCGTCCACCATCGCGGCGTGCCAGGCGTCGTCCTCGCCCGCAGCGGCCGCATCGATCGCTTCGCGAATCAGACGCCACTCGCCCGGCAGGTGTGTCGCGCCGAGATAGGCGCGCGGAAGTCCGGGACCGACCATCTTGGCGAGCATCCCGCCGCCGAGCCGTGATCCCTCGATGACGTACAGCGCGCCCCAAGCGGCTGCAGCACCGCGGCTTAGTGTCACAGCCGCGGGCGGCATCGCAACGTCGAGCGCCGCCAAATCGGCAGCCAGTGCCGGCATACGGCGCCGAAGCGTCGGCCATATTGTCGCGGCCTGCGTCTCGGCTGCCGGCAGCGCACGGGCATGCGATCGCAGGAAGGCGGCATAGGCCATGTGATCATGTAAATCATGCGATCCGAACGCGGCGTCGACCATCGCGTGTGCGGCAGCGGTTTGGGAACGGAGCAAGGCGATCGCGGACATCGCATGCGCGATGCCGTATCGGGCAGCGAACGTCGAGCACGATCATCGCCTGGAGGGCGTCGCGCCTTGATCGTGGTACGGGCGGTCGGACTCGAACCGACAAGTTGTTGCCAACGGCGGATTTTGAGTCCGCTGCGTCTACCATTCCGCCACGCCCGCGTGGTTCAGGCCCGCGCCATTGCCACGATCGGCGGGCGCGCGTCCAGCCTTGTCAGCGTTTAAGCAGGAAAGCGCATGCGCCGGGGGGCGCCATCATCCTTGGCAAGCCCGACCGGCTTGCGCGCGCGCTGCGGATCGATCGTGCGATCGAATGCGATGCCGGCGCGCCCCTCGGTTTGCCAAGCTACGCGGCCGGTAAGCCAGCCCAGCCCGCGCAACTCGATCTCGACAGCCGAATCAGGTTCAACCGGCTCCGGCAGTTCAGCCATCAGCCCGCCGGCGGACAGGTTGCGCACCCGCACCTGCCGCTCCTCGCGCCACCCATTCACCTTCAGCCGCGCGTGAAGAAAGAGGCTGTCACGCCCGCGCGGCTCGCCATCGGCGGAAACAGCCTCGGTGAAGACACTGGCACGAACGGATTCCATGATCGCTGACTATGGCCCCAATGATTGACGAAGTCTCAACAACGCCCGCGATCAATCCTCGCGCGACACCTTTTCATGCCGCTCGTGCCGTTCCTGCGCCTCAACCGTCATCGTGGCGATCGGCCGCGCTTCCAAGCGACCCAGGCTGATCGGCTCGCCCGTCACCTCGCAATAGCCATATTCGCCGTCTTCGATACGGCGCAGCGCGGCGTCGATCTTGCCGATAAGCTTGCGCTGACGATCACGCGTACGAAGCTCGATCGACCAGTCGGTCTCGCTGGACGCGCGATCGTTGAGGTCCGCCTCACGCAGCGAATCGACTTGAAGTTGCGATAGCGTTCCCAGCGATTCGCGCAGGATCGCTTCCTTCCATGCAAGCAGCTTGTTGCGGAAATACAGCTGATGACGCGGATTCATGAACGGCTCGTCGGCGTGCGGGCGATACCCGTCGTCTGCGTCGTTTGCCGCATCACGGCCCTGGTAGTCCGGTTCGTCCACGCGATTATACGCCGTCGCCATCGACTATCTCCCCGCCCGCGTCAGGGTGTCGTCAGCACCACCGCGCCCCTTGCGGGGCCTATAGTGATGCGTTTTCGAACCCACAAGCGCCCGCGAACGCAACTTTTGCGATGGCGGACAGGCGCTTGACGTAAGCTGAACGTCGCACACCAACGCGCGGCCGTGTCCTGAAGCGTCCCCTGCTGGTACGTTAACCATGATCCGGCCGGCGCATTACCGCAAGAATCGTCCATGGACGTCGCAATGATGGTTAACGGCGTTGCGCTTAATTCTTTGTTCCGCACTTTAGCTCATAGCAGCCTCGTCGTTGCGACAGGACCAGAACGGCGGTGACGTCGTCATTGAGCGAAGAGAGTGACATCATGTCGGTGCGGATGGCTTTAGCGAAACTCTGTGCATGCACCGTCGGTGGCGCAGTCGTCGGCGGCGGCGCGGTCCACGTGGCGGAAACGCAGAAGGCACGAACGGCGTACACCAAGGTCGCGAAGGTCGCGCCGAAGCGGGTTGCGAAGCGCGTCGTCCGCCGCAGCAAGGTACGCCGCATCGTCACCACGACGACCGCATCCTGTGCGCCGGCCGTCGTCACCGTAGCGTCGCAGGCAGCGCCAATCCCCGTTCCGCTGCCGGCCAGCCCGGTGCTGGCCTCCGGCGGTGGACAGGTGGCGCCGGTGATCGGCGGCGGCGGCGGTTTTGGTGGCGGTGGCTTCTTCGCCGGCGGGTTCTTCGGCGGCTCGGGAGGAAGCGGGTCGAGCGGCATCGTCATCTCGTCCACGTCGAGCTCGAGCAGCTCGTCGTCGAGCAGCGGCGGCAAGATCGATATCGACATCGATAACAAGAACGAGAGCAACAACCACAATTCGAACCACAACGAAAACAACAACAGCAATCACCAGGAACAGAACCAGGGGCAGCAGCAGGGCCAGCAACAAGGTCAGCAGCAGGGGCAAGGCCAGGTCCAGATCGACTACGGATCGTCGTCGAAGGGCTGGGGATCGGATCACGGCGGGTCAAAGCCTCCGGTGCCCAGCAGCAGCGGTAACAGCAGCGGCAATCCGTCGCCGGTTCCCGCGCCGCCGATGCTGGTCCTGTTCGGTGCTGCCGCGGCAGCGTTGATCGCGCGGCGCAAGCTGGCCAAGCCTATCGCCGCCTGACCCAGTCGCCGACAAGCAAAAGGGCATCGCGCCACCCGGCGCGGTGCCCTTTTTCATTTCCAGTCGCGGGAAGATCAGCCGTCGAGCAGCGCCTTTTCGATGTCTGCGATAGGATGACCGGTCAGGTCCTTTGACAGCTCGCCGCTCAGCCGGTTGCTGACCTCTTTGTGATAGTGTTTGCGCAACTCGCCCAGCGTCTTGGGCGGCGCGACGACGATCAGTTTCTCGAAGTCGTTCGCCAGTGCGCGCTTCTTCAGCAATTCAGCGGCATCGGCCGCGAAGCGATCCTCTTCCAGCTGGTGAAAATCGGTCTCGCCCAGCGATCCGCGCGACGGCGCGAATTGCGCCCCGCCGCCGCGTGCGTGGTTCGATCCGTTCTGCGCCACCGCTGGCGCGCCCGGCCCCGACTGCGTCGACGAAGCGGCGCCGGCGGCATCGGTCTTCTGGTCGCGGTCGGCGGGATTGCTGCGTTCCTCGGCATGTTCAACCGTCAGGTTCGGATAGACGTCGTCACCCTCGTTGCGAAGGAACAGCAGCTTGCGCCCGTCGGCGACCAGAACGACGGAATTGTGCGGCACGTGCATGGCATTGGCTCCTGTGGTTGCTGTTCGCGGTACGAACGCCCCGCTTGGCGGCTGGGTTGCCTCCCCCCGACCGCCCCGGCATAGCGCCCGCGCCATGCTCGACATCCGCTTCATCCGTGACGATCCCGCCGCCTTCGACGCCGCCATGCAGCGTCGCGGCAATGCAACCCGTGCCGATGCGGTGCTCGATCTCGATCGTCGCCGCCGCGAGGTCGTGACCGAGCTTCAGGTCGGTCAGGCACGCCGCAACGAGGCATCGAAGGCGATCGGCGCCGCCAAGGCGGCCAAGGACGAGGCAGCGGCCGCCGCGCTGATGGCGGAGGTCGCGACGCTCAAGCAGCGGCTGCCCGAGCTTGAGGCGCAGGACGGCGCGCTGACGACCGAGCTCGACGGCCGGCTCGCGACGCTCCCCAACTTGCCGCTCGCCGACGTGCCCGACGGCGTGGACGAGAACGACAACTTGCTGATCCATGAGCGTGGCACCCGACCGGCGTTCGACTTCACGGTGCGCGAGCATGACGCGATCGGCCCCGCGATCGGCCTCGACTTCGAAACCGGCGCGCTGCTCTCGGGTGCGCGTTTCACGTTGGTGCGCGGCCACGCGGCGCGTCTCGCCCGCGCGCTCGGCCAGTTCGGGCTCGACGTGCTGACGCGCGATCATGGCTATGAAGAGGTCGTGCCCCCGCTCCTCGTCCGCGACGAAACGATGTTCGGCACCGGCCAGCTGCCCAAGTTCGCCGAGGACCTGTTTCGCACCACCGACGGGCGCTGGCTGATCCCGACCAGCGAGGTCAGCCTCACCAACATCGTGCGCGAGAAGATCCTCGCCGCGACCGATCTGCCGCTGCGTTTCACCGCCCTCACCCCCTGTTTCCGCTCGGAAGCCGGCGCGGCGGGGCGCGATACGCGCGGCTTCATCCGCCAGCATCAGTTCGATAAGGCCGAGATGGTCTCGATCGTCGAGCCCGATCAGTCAGAAGCCGAGCACGAGCGGATGACCGGCGCCGCTGAGGACGTTTTGACGCGGCTCGAACTGCCCTTCCGCCGCATGAAGCTGTGCACCGGCGACATGGGCTTCTCCGCCGCGCGTACCTACGACATCGAAGTATGGCTGCCCGGCCAGGATCGCTACCGCGAAGTATCGTCTTGCTCGACCTGCACCGACTTCCAGGCACGCCGCATGAATGCCCGTTTCCGCCCGGATGGCGAAAAGGCGACTCGCTTCGTCCACACGCTCAATGGCTCGGGGCTGGTGGTCGGCCGCACGATCGTCGCGATCCTCGAGAATTACCAGCAGGCCGACGGATCGGTCGCGGTGCCGGCGGTGCTGCAGCCGTATCTCGGCGGGCTCAACCGGCTGGAGCCGCGCTGATCGCCGCGCTAGATCAGGCGTCGATGCGGATCACCCTTCCATCTGCGCTGCTGCTCGCGTCCACGCTCGCGGCGTGCATCCCGTCGGTCGACCGGCCGGCCTATCCGGCCGACGCCCCACCGCCGGCCGATCGCCCCCGCGACATGCCGCGCGCGTGGGATCGTCCCGGCGAGGATGACGATCGCCGGGAACAGGCGCCGCGCGACGGTGACGCCAGCCCGCGCCAACCGGACGAGGTTGCGAAGCTGCCCGCGCCGCGCCCCGCGTGGGAGGCGCGTTCGGTTGCCGCTGACGCGCGCGACGTTGCCGATCAGGTCTATGTCGTGCGCCCCGGCGACTCGCTGCGGCTCGTTGCCGAACGGCTTGGTGTCGGGGCCGACGCGGTCGCGCGCGCCAATGGGCTGGAGGCGCCCTACACGATCCGCACCGGTCAGCGGCTAACCATCCCTGGCGGCCGCTACCATCTCGTCCGCGCCGGGCAGACCGGTATCGCGATCGCGCGCGCCTATGGCGTCGAATGGTCGCGGATCGTCACCGCCAACGCGCTTGTCGAACCTTTCATCCTGCGGACCGGCCAGCGCGTGCTGATCCCCGGCGACGCGCGCCCGCGCTCCGCGGCCGAGCGTGCCGCCGCCTTCCGGCTCGAGATTGACGACATCATCACCGGCGGCGAGCCCGCGATCGCCGCCAATCAGGCGCCCGCCAAGCCTGTCACCACCGCGCGTCGCGTGCTGCCGGCGACCGTCGCGGTCGCCGCGCCAACCGCGAGCCCCGGTCGTTTCCTCTGGCCGGTCGACGGACGCATCGTCAGCCGCTTCGGCGCGGGCGCGAGCGGCGAGCGCAACAATGGCATCAAGATCGCCGTTCCGGTCGATACGCCGGTGAAGGCGGCAGCGGACGGCACCGTCGCCTATGTCGGCGACGGCATCGCCGCGCTCGGCGGGCTCGTCATCGTGCGTCACGGCGACAATTGGACCAGCGTCTACGGTCACGCCTCCAAGCTGCTCGTTCAGCGCGGCCAGGCGGTGAAGAAGGGCCAGACGATCGCGCTGTCAGGCGACACCGGCTTCGCCGACCGCCCGGAAGTCCATTTCGAGCTGCGGCGCGGCCGCACGCCGGTCGATCCCACCGGGCAGCTGCCGCGCCGCTGATCCGCGGCGCGGCGGCGTGCCGTGCCGCCTCCCTTGCGACGCGCTGCCGGGACGGGCATGTGCCCGCACGTCATGACCGATCATCAGTCCGATTTGCTCCGCACGCTCACCGAGCGCGGCTACGTCCATCAGATGACCGACGCGGCGGCGCTCGATGCGCTCGCCGCGCGCCAGGTGGTGCCCGGCTATATCGGCTTCGATCCGACCGCACCGTCGCTCCACGTGGGCAGTCTCGTCCAGATCATGCTGCTGCGCCGGTTGCAGCAGACCGGTCACAAGCCGATCGTGCTGATGGGCGGCGGCACCGGCAAGATCGGCGATCCGTCGTTCAAGGAAGAGTCGCGCCAGCTGCTCACCGACGATCGCATCGCACACAACGTCGCTTCGATCCGCCGCATCTTCGAACGCTTCCTAACGTTCGGTGACGGCCCGGCCGATGCGGTGATGGTCGACAATGCGAACTGGCTCGACACGCTCGAATACATCCCCTTCCTGCGCGAGGTCGGCCAGCATTTCTCGGTCAACCGCATGCTGTCGTTCGATTCGGTGAAGTTGCGGCTCGAACGCGAGCAATCGCTCAGCTTCCTCGAATTCAATTACATGATTCTGCAGGCCTACGACTTCCGCGAGCTGTCGCAGCGCCACGGCGTGCGGCTGCAAATGGGCGGCAGCGATCAATGGGGTAACATCGTCAACGGCATCGAGCTCGCGCGTCGTATGGACGGCACCGAGGTGTTCGGCGTGACCACCCCGCTGCTCACCACCGCCGATGGCACCAAGATGGGCAAGACGGTGGCGGGCGCCGTCTGGCTGCACGAGGATCAGCTGCCACACTTCGATTACTGGCAGTTCTGGCGCAACGCCGACGACCGCGACGTCGGCCGCTTCCTGCGCCTCTACACCGACCTGCCGATGGACGAAATTGCCCGCCTCGAGGCGCTGCAAGGCGCAGAGATCAACGAGGCGAAGAAGATTCTCGCCAACGAAGCCACTGCCATGTGCCGCGGCCGCGAGGCAGCGGAGCAGGCGGCGGAGACCGCGCGCCGCACGTTCGAGGAGGGCACCAGCGGTGACGGGCTCCCGACCTTCGCTGCAAGCGGCGAAGTGGCGCTAGTGGACGTGCTCGTCGGCCTCGGCTTCTGCGCGTCGAAGGGCGAGGCCCGCCGCCTGATCAAACAGGGCGGCGCGCGTGTGGGTGCAGACAAGGTGACCGACGAAGCGGCGACCGTGACGGTCGGGGCCGAGCCGGTGCGCGTCTCGGCCGGGAAAAAGAACCACGGGCTGCTGATCGCCGGGTAGCCTCAAGTCTTCCTTCCTATCATAGCGAAGGAGGAAAACTGAGCCTGTTGGACGTGGTGGCGGGTATAGCGAAGAGCGCCATCAGCGCCGAACCAGGAACACCCCCGCCACCACGAGCGCCAGCCCGGCCAACCTCGTCAGCGTCACCGGCTCCTGCTTCAATCCCAGCCACCCGAAGTGATCGAGCACCACCGCCATCGACAGCTGCGCCGCAAGCGTCACCGTCAGCGTCACCGCCAGCCCGAGCCGCGGCGTCGCATAAGCCACTGCCGCCACGAACACGACGCCGTACAATCCGCCGATCCACGCCCACGGCGGCGCCTGGCGAACCATCGCCACCGGTGTGCGGTCGAACAACGCCCAGATCGCCAACAATAGGGTCACCCCGCCGGTGAACGACACGAGCGAGGCGAACCATATTGAGCCGGTCGACCGCGCCAGCATCGCGTTGCTCGGCGATTGCATCGCCACGCACAGGCCAGCGAAAGCGGCGAAGAGCAGCGGGAAAAAAGCAGCCATGGCCGGCGCGGCTATCAGCCCGACCGCAGCAGCGCCACACCCGCCTCGCGCTCGAACAGGTAGAGCGCCACCCGCGCCGCCTGCCCGCGCGCGCCCGCCAGCCCGCCGTCGCGATCGATCAGCAGCCGCGCATCGTCCGCCGCGATCGGCAGCAGCTCACCCAGCAATTCCGGCGTCGCGAGCCGGAACGCCGCTTCACCCGACTGCCGCGTGCCGAGAAGCTCGCCCCCGCCGCGCAGCCGCAGATCCTCCTCGGCGATGCGGAACCCATCGTTGGTTTCGCGCATCAGCGCCAGCCGCGCACGCGACGTCTCGCTCAGCGCATTGCCGCGCATCAGCAAACACCGCGATTGCCCCCCGCCGCGCCCGACGCGCCCGCGCAGCTGGTGCAATTGCGCCAGCCCGAAGCGATCGGCATGTTCGATCACGATCAGCGTCGCATTGGGCACGTTGACGCCGACCTCGATCACCGTCGTCGCCACCAGCACGCCTAGCTCACCGCCGGCGAAGCGCGCCATCACCGCGTCCTTCTCCGTCCCGCGCATCCGCCCGTGAACGAGGCCTACGCGATCCCCGAACCGCGCCGCCAGCGTCGCCGCACGATCCTCGGCCGCGGCAAGATCGCTTTTCTCGCTCTCCTCCACCAGCGGGCACACCCAATACGCCTGCTTGCCCTCGGCCAGGTGCCGGCCGAGCGCGTTGACCACCTCATCGAGCCGCTCTTCGCTGATCACCCGCGTCTCGACCGGCTCGCGGCCCGGCGGCATTTCGTCGAGCCGGCTCTGGTCCATCTCGCCATGCTGCGCGAGGACGAGCGTGCGCGGGATCGGCGTCGCAGTCATCGCCAGCAGATGCGGCGTCGTCTTGCCCTTCGCCGACAGCGCCAGCCGCTCGGCCACGCCGAAGCGATGCTGTTCGTCGACCACCACCAGCCCCAGGTCGCGATAGGTCACCGCCTCCTGGAAGATCGCGTGCGTGCCGATCAGGATATCGATCGAGCCGTCCGCCAGTCCCATCAGCGTGCTCTCGCGCACGCGTCCCTTGTCGCGCCCGGTGAGCACCGCGAGATTGATCGGCAAGCCGGCGAGCGTCTCGCGCAGCGTCTCGTAATGCTGCCGCGCAAGGATCTCGGTCGGCGCCAGCAGCGCGCCCTGCGCCCCCGCCTCCACCGCGATCAGCAGCGCGAGCGCCGCGACCAGCGTCTTTCCCGATCCGACATCGCCCTGCAGCAGCCGAAGCATTGGCGCGTCCTGCGCCAGGTCGCCCTCGATCTCGCTAATCGTGCGCGCCTGCGCACCCGTCAGTGCATAGGGCAGGTTCAGCCGGTCGCGCAGCCGCCCGTCGCCGCGCAGCCCCCGCCCGCGCCGCTTGCGCGTATCCTGCCGCACCAGCGCCAGCGCGAGCTGGTTGGCGAACACCTCGTCATAAGCGATTCGCGCCCGCGCGACCGCATCGGACGGATCGGCGTGAATGCGCGCCAGCGCGTCCTTCCACGCCGGCCAGTCGCGCTGCGCGAGCAGGCTCGGCTCGATCCACTCGGGCAGGTCGGGCGCGCGCTCGATCGCCTGCGCGACGAGCCCGCCGACCCGCCGGGAGGTCAATCCTTCCGACAGCGGATAGATCGCCTCGCGCTCCCTGAACCCGGCACCTTCCTCGAGGACCTCGGGATGGATGATCTGTAAATCCTGGCCGTATTGCTCGACCTTGCCCGAAATACGCACCTGCTCGCCGACAGTGTAGAGCTTGCGCACCAGTCCGCCCGAGCGCCCGAAATAGACGAGGCTGACGATGTTGCCGTGCCTGTCCGCCGCCTGCACCCGCGTCGGCGCGCGCGGGCTGGATGAGGTACGCACGTCACGCACCGTCAGCGTGATCGCGATCGTGCGGCCAACGTCTTGCCCCATCAGCTCGTCGCGCGGAATCCGATCGATCCACCCGCTCGGTAGGTGGAACGCGACGTCGACGACGCGTGCCAGCCCCAGCCGCTCCAGCGGCTTGGCGAGCGCCGCCCCCACCCCCTTCAGGGCGGTTACCTCGGCGAACAGTGGATTGAGGATATCGGGACGCATGACTATCTCTGCCCCGATAGCCCCTAAGCCGACCGCGCGAAACCGCGGCCGGCCCATCGCCGTTGGAGCCTGCATGGATCAAGACACCCGCCTGAAGCGCACCCGCTTCCGCGCCTGGCACCGCGGCACGCGCGAGGCCGATTTCATGATCGGCGGTTTCTTCGATGCGCATCACACGGACTGGAGCGAGGAGCAGCTGCAATGGTTCGAGCGGCTGCTTGAGCAGCAGGACGTCGACATCATGGGATGGGCGATCGGATCGATCCCCTGCCCGCCCGAATGGGACGGCGAGATGATGCAGGCGATGCGCGCGGTTGATTTCGCCGTCGCCATTCCTGGCAGCCAGCCCGGCGCCTGACCCTTCGCCGCTCATCACGAACGGACACGCTTTGCCTGATCTGAAGACGATCCTCACCGCCGCTGCGCCCCTCACTTTGTCGGGCGTGCCGAGCGGCTTTCTCCCCAGCCTGCTCGCCGATCTTGCCCGCGCCGCGAAGAGCCGCGCGGTCTTCATCGCCTCCGACGAAGCCGCAATGCGTGCGATCGCCGCCACCGCGCATTATTTCGCGCCCGAGATCGAGATCGTCGAATATCCGGCGTGGGACTGCCTGCCCTACGACCGCGCCTCCCCCACCCTGCGCGTCATGGCCGAGCGCATCGGCGCGCTCCACAAGCTGCAGGCGAAGCCCAAGGGCCCGCAGCTCGTCCTCACCACCGTCAACGCCGCCACGCAGCGCACGCTGACCCCGTTCCGCATCCGCCAGCTCGTCGCCAATTTGAAGCCGGGGGAGCGCATCGCCCGCGACAAGCTCGCCGCGCTCCTTTCCGCCAACGGCTACGTCCGCACCGACACCGTCCACGACGCGGGCGAATATGCCGTTCGCGGCGGCTTGGTCGACCTTTTTCCCTCGGGCGAAACCCAAGCGCTGCGCCTCGACTTCTTCGGCGACGAGATCGAGAGCGTCCGAACCTTCGATCCCGCCGACCAGCGCACCACCGGCAAGATCCCCGGCTTCACCCTCCTCCCCGCCTCCGAGGCGCTGCTCGATGAGGAAAGCATCAAGCGCTTCCGCAGCCGCTATCGCGAGACGTTCGGCGCCACCGCGACGGGTGACCCGCTCTACCAGGCAGTCAGCGAAGGCCGCCGCCTCGCCGGCATGGAGCATTGGCTGCCGCTGTTCGAGGAGCGACTGGAGACCCTCTTCGACCATCTCGGCGACGACGCACTGATCGTCCGCGACGGCGGCGTGAAAGCGGCGGGCGAATCCCGCTTTGAGGCGGTCGCCGACTATTACGAGAACCGCAAGCGCGCCGAAGCCGCCCAGCCCGGCAGCTACCGCGCGCTCCCTGCCAAGACGCTCTACCTGCCGCCCAAGGAGTGGGAGGACGCGCTGCTTGCTGCGACCGCGCACGTCACCACCCCGTTCCACGAGCCCGAATCCGCCACCGTCATTGACTTCGCCGTCGCCGGCCCGCGCGATTTCGCGCCCGAACGCGCCGCCAACACCAACGTCTACGAAGCCGTCGTCGATCACCTCAAGGCGCTGCGCAAGGAGGGCCGCACGCCCGTCCTCGCCAGCTACTCCCCTGGCGCGCGCGATCGGCTCGGCAATCTACTCAAGGATCACGGCCTCTCCGGCGCGAAGGCGGTCGAAACGTGGCAGGAGGCGCAGGGCGTTGGGGAAACGCAGACCGCGCTGATCGTCCTCCCGCTCGACCACGGCTTCACCGCCCCCAAGGTCGCCGTCCTCACCGAACAGGACATGCTCGGCGACCGCCTGGTGCGCCGCGCCAAGCGCCGCAAGTCAGCCGACGCCTTCCTCGCCGAGCTCGCCACGCTCTCGCCGGGCGATCTCGTCGTCCACACCGATCACGGCATCGGCCGCTACGTCGGGCTGACGCAGGTCCCCGTGGCCAAGGCGCCGCACGATTGCGTGCAGCTCGAATATGCCGGCGGCGACAAGCTCTACGTGCCCGTGGAGAACCTCGAAGTCCTCTCCCGCTACGGCTCGGGCGAGGAAGGCGCGAGCCTCGACCGGCTCGGCGGCGAGGCATGGCAGCGCCGCAAGTCCAAGATGAAGGAGCGCATCCGCGAGATCGCGGGTGAACTTATCGCCACCGCCGCGCTGCGCGCGCTCCGTCAGGGCGAAGTCGCCGAACCGGACTCGAGCGGCTACCCCAGCTTCGTCGATCGTTTCCCCTATCAGGAAACGGACGACCAGGACCGCGCGATCGAGGAAACGCTGGCGGACCTGTCCGCCGGCAAGCCGATGGACCGGCTGATCGTCGGCGACGTCGGCTTCGGCAAGACCGAGGTCGCGCTCCGCGCCGCCTTCGTCGCTGCCATGGCCGGCATGCAGGTCGGAGTGGTCTGCCCCACCACACTCCTTGCGCGCCAGCATTACAACAACTTCACCGCCCGCTTCGAAGGCTTCCCGATTCAGGTCGGCCGCGTCTCGCGCCTCGTCACCGCGGCGGAGACCAAGCGCGTCAAGGAAGGCCTCGCAGACGGGACGATCGACGTTGTCATCGGCACCCACGCCCTCCTCGCCAAGAACGTCGACTTCAAGCGCCTCGGCCTCGTCATCGTCGACGAGGAACAGCGCTTCGGCGTCACGCACAAGGAACGCCTCAAGACGCTCCGCGCCGACGTCCACATCCTCACGCTCACCGCGACGCCGATCCCGCGCACGCTGCAGATGGCGATGTCGGGCCTGCGCGAACTCTCCGTCATCCAGACGCCCCCGGTCGATCGCCTCGCGGTGCGCACCTATGTCATGCCCTGGGACCCGGTCGTCCTGCGCGAGGCGCTGCTGCGCGAACATTATCGCGGCGGGCAGAGTTTCCTCGTCACCCCGCGCGTCGCGGACCTGCCCGACATCGAGGAGTTCCTGCGCAAGGAAGTGCCCGAGATCCGCTACGTCATCGCCCACGGCCAGATGGCGGCGAGCGAGGTCGAGGAGCGGATGAGCGCCTTCTACGACAAGAAGTTCGAGGTGCTCGTCTCCACCACCATCATCGAGAGCGGCATTGACATCCCGTCTGCCAACACGATGATCGTCAATCGCGCCGACCGTTTCGGTCTGGCGCAGCTCTATCAGCTGCGCGGCCGCGTCGGCCGGTCGAAGACGCGCGCCTACGCCTATATGGTCACGCCCCCTGAGCGGATGATGACCGACGCCGCCGAAAAGCGCCTCAAGGTCCTCTCCGATCTCGACAGCCTCGGCGCCGGCTTCCAGCTCGCCAGCCACGATCTCGACATTCGCGGCGCGGGCAATCTGCTCGGCGACGAACAGTCCGGCCACATCAAGGAAGTCGGCTACGAACTCTACCAATCGATGCTGGAGGAGGCGATCATGGACGCCAAGGCCGGCGGACTCGCCAACCGCCCGCGCGATTTTTCGCCGCAGATCACCGTCGACGCGCCGATCCTGATCCCGGAGGAATACGTTCCCGACCTCGACCTGCGCATGGCGCTCTACCGCCGCCTCAATGAGCTCGACGAGAAGCGCGAGCTGGAGGCCTTCGCGGCGGAAATGATCGACCGCTTCGGGCCACTGCCGGAAGCGACCGACAATCTCGTCAAGGTCATCGAGATCAAGATGAACGCCAAAGTCGCGTGCGTGGCCAAGATGGACGTCGGCCCCAAGGGCGCGCTCGTCAGCTTCCACGACGACAAGCCGCCCAACATCCCGGGCCTGCTGGCCTACGTCGACAAGCTTGGCGGCATCGCGAAACTGCGCCCGGACTCGAAACTGGCGCTGACCCGCAACTGGTCCGACCCGGCCGCGCGGCTGCACGGCGCGCTGCAACTGTCGAAGGGACTGGCGAAGGCGGCAGGGTAGAGATCGCTTAATCGATCAACTTAGACGCTTGTCCCTCGTCGTACGATCTTGACGGTGCCTACGGAGGTGTAGGCGCCGGTGGAGCCGAGCGGATTGGCTCTCAAACCTAAGCATTAACAAACAAGAGATATTTTTCTGAGTATCGATACAGTTGTATAAGCCGTTTTAATTAGCTGCGGCAGCGCGCGGCCCATCAATCGTTCGGCCCTACGCCCGGCCAACTCATAGACAGCGTCGCGAGCCGATCTGTCAGAGCAATCGCAATTTCTAGCTCAGCATACGCTTCGATCATAACCGAGTGGAGCCTAGCTCCTTGAAGCATGGCACTGGCCATCATCATCAGGTGCATCTTCCGCTCTAACTTACTTATCTCTCTCTGGCCTGCATCCATTCTTGGATTGGTCACGCCACGGAGGATAGACAATCCCGTAACATGTGACGAGACACTCGATAGCATCTTATGGAAGCTGTATAACTGAGGCACCCCACCTCGTTCCGCAAGCTCTCTCCAACGCAAAGTAGCGGGCTTAGCTCCCTCTGGAAGTCTAGCCTGTAGAAAGCGCAGCGTCGCCTCTCCCTCCCTTACTAGGTCATAAGCCTCTTCACCTCGATGAACCTTGATCTGCCCCTGAATCGTAGCAGCAGCATCCCTGCTCATTAGAAGAACGAATTCCTCTCTGAGCTTTTCATTGGCGGCGAGACATATAGCGGTTTCAACAGCAGACCTTAGTACTATATTTGCCTCGACATGTAAGTTCATCTTCCATAAGGCAGTATATCCCCGTTGATTGCTCCAAAGACGCTTATAAAGCATGATAGAAAACATTTTTGGATCAGTATTTAGCCCCTCGATGGCGGTTGATATCCTCCAAAGCCTTTCGGCTAGCTTTGAGATATCGTCATATATCAAGAGCTCATCAGCGGAGGGTTCGATCATGAGAGTAACTTACCGCCGTCCTTCGATCCCGCCAAACCCCTTACGACCAATTTTCGAGTGAGATTTGCGAGAGGGCAATCAGACAGTTCTGCGCGACCATTTACCCCCGTACTCGACCTGCCCAACCTTACACGATTATGACACGCCTAGCGCGACCGGCATTATTCCGCGCGATCCATTTTCCCGGCGTTAGCGTGTCACGGTAGCAGGACCATGGCTGGATCGGCCTTGTCCAGAATAACCAAATAAGGCTTAGAAAATGGTCGGTGTCGCAAGCTGTTCTACGCGCCCGCCGCGACTTAAACTCGTATCCATTCGCCACCCCATCCAAACCGCGAATGTTGACATCCGTAGTAGAAAACACCTCCAGCGCCTCAACTTTCTCAACATTCGCGCCAACATCGCCCCCGCAACCCACCCGTTCCCTTCCCTCCGCAACCCGCCTAAATGCCCACGATGACCCACGACATCCACGTCATCGGCGGCGGGCTCGCCGGGAGCGAGGCCGCCTGGCAGCTCGCCGAGGCCGGCCACAAGGTCCGCCTCTCCGAAATGCGCGGCTCTGGGGAGAACACCCCCGCGCACCACACCGATCACCTCGCCGAGCTCGTCTGCTCGAACAGCTTCCGCTCCGACGATGCGGAGAGCAACGCCGTCGGCCTGATCCACCAGGAGATGCGCGCATTGGGCTCGCTGATCTTGACGCAAGGCGACCGGCACAAGGTCCCCGCCGGCTCTGCACTGGCGGTCGACCGCGACGGCTTCTCCGCTGGCGTCACCGCCGCGCTCAACGCGCACCCCAACATCACGATCGTGCGCGAGCGGATCGACACGCTTCCGCAAGGCCCCGCGATCATCGCCACCGGCCCGCTCACCGCCCCCGGCCTGTCCGAGGCGATCGCCGGCGAGACGGGGAAGGACGCGCTCGCCTTTTTCGACGCCATCGCGCCCATCGTCCACCGCGACACGATCGACATGGACAAGGCCTGGTTCCAGTCGCGCTGGAACAAGGGCGACGGCACCGATTACATCAACTGCCCGCTCACCCGCGAACAGTATGACGCCTTCGTCGAAGGGCTGCTGGCGGGCGAGAAGAGCGTGCCGCGCGAATGGGAGAATGTGCCCTATTTCGAAGGCTGCATGCCGATCGAGGTAATGGCGGAGCGCGGCCGCGAGACGCTGCGCTTCGGCCCGATGAAGGGCGTCGGCCTCGACCAGCCCGGCACCGCCTCGGACAAGCACCCGCAGGGCCGCTGGCCCTATGCCTGTGTCCAGCTGCGCCAGGACAATGCCGCCGGCACCTTGTGGAACATCGTCGGCTTCCAGACGAAGCTCAAGCATGCCGAGCAGGTCCGCCTGTTCCGCACCATCCCGGGCCTGGAAAAGGCCGAGTTCGCGCGCCTCGGCGGCCTCCACCGCAACACCTTCCTGCGCTCGCCCGAGCTGCTCGATCCCGAGCTGCGGCTGAAGTCGCGCCCGAACGTCCGCTTCGCCGGGCAGATCACCGGCTGCGAAGGCTATGTCGAAAGCGCCGCGATCGGCCTCTTGGCCGGCCGCTTCGCCGCGGCGGAGCTTGCGGGTGGGTCGATGGCCCCGCCCCCCGTCGAGACGGCGCTGGGCGCTCTCCTCAATCACATCACCGGCGCCGCGGTGGCGGAAACGTATCAGCCGATGAACGTCAACTTCGGCCTCTTCCCGCCGATCGAGGGCCGCACCAAGAAGGCCGATCGCAAGAAGATGTACACCGATCGCGCACGCGCCGCGCTGGCGGGGTGGCTCACCGCCTAATTACCGTCGTCGGCGCTCGCTTGGGGACAGACGCATCGCGGCTTCGCCTTGCGCTTCACTGCCGTAGTGGCGAACTCGGCGCGGTCCATCACGCCCGACTTGTCGCGATCGGCAGCGGCGAACTTCGCCGTCGTCTTCGCCGCCCACTCGTCGAACGACAGCCGGCCGTCACCGTTGGCGTCGAGCTTCGCGAACGCCTTGCGCCGGGAGACGAGATATTCGTCGCGCGTGATGCGGCTGTCGCGATCCTTGTCGTAGCGGTCGAAGCGCTTCTCCTCGCGCGTCCGCTCGGTCGCTTCGGGCACCGGAGCCGCGGGCTCATCGCCCGCCGTGTCGGCGCGCAGGGGGGCGGGCGGCGGGGGCGGCAGCACGGGATCGCTTGTTGCGCGGCTCGAGAACAGCAGCCAGCCCGCCGCCACCATCAGCAGCGCCGCCATACCTCCCGCCAGATATCGCCACATCGCCCCGCTCCCCCCGTCGGCCGATGCTAGCGCACCCCGCGGCGACCGCAAGCCTACCGTCCGGTCAGCCGGTGCCAGGCGAGCCGCGCGACACGGCGCGGCGCGCCCGGCGGCGCGGCGCCTGCGAGATCCGCCCGCGCGACATGAACCAGTGCCCCTAGGAAGCGCCCCGCCCCGCTCCATCGCTGCGCCGCGGCCGCCTGCAACGACGGCATTGCCAACCGCGTCGCCGCGGCCACACGCGCCGGCTCCGCACTACGCAGCGCGAGATCGGCCAGCGCCCACCCGCGACCGGCCGCCGAGACATCGTCGCGCGCACCTGCGAGCCGCGCCGCCTCGTTGAAAACGCTCGCCCGCGCCGCCGCGAACGCCTCCAGATCGCCGTCGCCGATCTCGGCGGGCAGCAACAGCTCCCAGCCTTCGGCTACCTTCATCAGCGCCGCCGCGTCCGCTCCCTCGTCGCGCAAGGTCCGCAGGATCGGTTGCGCCGGCACGACGCCCTGCGCCAGATCACCCAGCGCCTCGTACCACCACGTCAGCCGCAGCTGCGCCACCATCGCATCGCGCGTCCCCAGCGCGAGCCGCGCCAGCGTCGCATCGAGCGCGAACACCGCCGCCACGCCCGCACGCGCCGCCCGTGGCGCATAGGACAGCGCAAGCGCCCGCTCGGGATGCCCGTCCGTGGGATCGATCCCCAAGGTTTCCGCGTCGTTAACCATGTCGCTTGAGGCCGGTTTAGCCGCTCATCGTGTATCGCGCCACGCGAAGCCAACCAGATCGATACGAGTGACGATGCGCGCGCGCGAGAACATCATGGCGACTTTCCTCGGCCGCCTTCGCCGCGACCGCCGCGGCAACACGCTCGCGATCATGGCCGCAGCGATGATCCCGCTGATCGCGATGATCGGCTCGGGCATCGACATGACGCGCGCCTACATGGCGCAGAACCGATTTCGTCAGGCCTGCGACGCGGGATCCTTGGCCGGCCGCCGCCTGCTCAGCGGTCTCACCGTCACGCAGAACGTGCGCGACGAGGCGACCAAATATTTCACTTTCAACTTCCCGCAGGGCCAGTTCCAGTCCGCCGCCTACACGCTCGCCATGTCGATCCCGACGGCGGGCACGCTGCGCATTGCGAGCGAGACGACGATCCCGACGACGCTGATGAAGATCTTCGGCTTCAACACGCTGCCCATTTCGGCGACGTGCTCGGCGACGCAGGATTTCGTCAATACGGATCTAATGCTCGTCTTCGATCTTTCGGGATCGATGAACTGCGCTCCAGGAGGCGTTGGTGACTGTGGAGGCGTTAATCAGCCGAACTCTAAGCTCGACGCGTTAAAGGCCGCCGCAAAGGCACTTTATGCAACGCTAGAACCGGCTCAAGATCAGCTTTACGCTAACAATCTCCGTATGCGGTACGGTTTTGTAAATTATTCAAGCGGCGTAAATGTGGGAGAGGCTCTTTACCAGAAGAACTCATCAAATTTTGTGACGAGGTCTTCATATCAATCAAGAATTCCAGCATTGGACGACAATAGCAAGACACGTGCATGGTGCGATGCCAAATTGGGAAATTTCACCGAGGGGTACGTGTATAACTTTTGGACAGGACGAAACGAATATTATCGTAACTGTCGATACCCTGTAGATTACAATACAGGCACGTGGTTGTACAGAGAAATTGAACATGACGTTACAAGCTATCTTGCGGGTGGAACGCCATTTCTTCTAAGTAGGAATCGAGCCTCGACACGCTGGGCGGGGTGTATCGAAGAACGTCTAACCGACTCCGCCATAATTGATGGGGGGGCTGCAACGACTGCTCCAACTTCGGCTTATGATCTCGATATCGACCTTCCGCCCAACGACGACTCAAAGCGCTGGCGACCGGCTTGGCCGGATACATATTTCGAACCCAATTCATTAAGGCCGACCAGCAGTTTCTATTGTCCAACTGCCGCACGGCGATTGCGCAATTACTATGGGGATAAATCCGGCTTTGAAAACTATGTCGATAGTCTGGATGCAATAGGTGGAACCTATCACGATCTTGGAATGATTTGGGGAGCGCGTTTTATCTCGCCCACAGGGATCTTTGCGGCCTCTCCATCCGAAACCAATGACCTCACAACGCCGGACAATCCCGTGAAGATCAGGGGATTCGGTGTAAAGAAGTACATCATCTTCATGACCGACGGCGAAATGAAGCCCGAATATTTTCTTTACTCTCCATATGGAGTCGAGAGTCTGGATCAACGGGTGACTGCAGGTGCATCGAATTTGCTCGACCGCCACCTCCAGCGCTTCCGCATGGCGTGCAACGCTGCGAAGGCGAAAGGCATCGACGTCTGGGTCATTGCCTTCGCCACGACGTTGACGACCGACATGCAGAATTGCGCGTCGAAGCCCGAGCAGGCTGCCGGACTGTCAACGAACGCTGCCCTCATCGCCAAATTCCAGGAGATCGGCTCCAAGATCGGCTCGCTGAGGCTCAGCCAGTGATGCTGCGACGGCTTCGCAGTGACGAACGCGGCGCGACAATCCTCGAATTCGCGCTGATCATCCCCGTGGTCTGTTCGCTACTCGCGGCGGGGTTCGAGCTCGGCTACCGCGTGTATCTCGGCGCAATCGTGCAAGGCGCGCTGCTCGAGGCGTCGCGTCGCGCGACGATCGGCGATCGTACCGCCGCGCAGATCGATCAGATCATCAAGGATCGCGTCGCGATGCTGTCGAACGCGATGAACGTGAAAAGCATCAAGAAGGAGAACTTCTACAACTTCACGAACGTCGGAAAGCCGGAGAAAATCACTTTCGATAAGAACAACAATAATAGCTACGACGCCTCTGATGACTGTTACGAGGATGCCAACAACAACAGCGTCTACGACGTCAACCTAAATACCGGGTTGGGCACGGCGGACGATATCGTCCGCTATACGGTCGAAGTCGAATATCCTAACATCATGCCGGTGAACGCACTGATGGGTTGGGGCACGAAGCAATACATCACCGCCTCCACCGTGCTGCGCAACCAGCCGTTCACGTCTCGCGCGATACCGACGGTGCGCTGCCCGTGAGCGCAATAGCCATGGCTGCGGCCGCCACGCTGCGCCGTCTACGCGCTGACCGCCGCGGTCTGGCGCTGCTCGAATTCGCCTTCACGCTGCCGCTGGTGCTGACGTTGCTGCTCTATGGCCTCGAGATCGCGAACTACGGCCTCGCCTCGCTGCGGGTGCACCAGATCGCCGCCACCGCCGCCGACAACGCCGCGCGTGTCCGCGATTCGATCAACGAGGCCGACGTCAACGAAGTGCTGATCGGCGGCAAGATCGTCGGCGAGCGCATGGATTTCGCCAGTCGTGGCCGCATCATTCTCAGCGACGTTATGCCGAACGGTCAGACGGGCACCAACGCCGGTCAGAAGATCCTGTGGCAGCGTTGCACCGGCGCGCTCAACACGCCCGAATCGCAGCCCAAATACGGTGCCGAGGGCAAGGGCGCGACCGACGGCACGCTACAGGCGATGGGCGCCGCCGGCCGCCAGATCGCGGCGAGTCCGAATTCGGCGATGATCTTCGCCGAGGTGACCTATCGCTACAAGCCGGTGGTCTCATCCACGCTGCTCGGCACGCCGATCCTGCGCTCCGAAGCGTCGTTCACCGTTCGCGAACGCAACGCGGAGACGCTGAAAGCCGCGACCGGTGCAACGGCGAGCGTCTGCGCGAACTATACAGCCTAATTCGCGCAGATGTCTCGGCTATCTCACCCGCGATACGTTACGTTCTTCACCGCCTCGACGATGCGGTCGGACGAGATCAGCGCCAGCTTCTCTAGGTTCGCCGCATAGGGTAGCGGCACGTCCTCGTTGCAGACGCGGATCACCGGCGCGTCGAGATCGTCGAACCCTTCCTCCATGCAGATCGCCACGATCTCGCTCGCGATCGAGCAGGTCGGCCAGCCTTCCTCGGCGACGACCAATCGGTTGGTCTTGGCGAGGCTTTTCAGCACCGTCTGCTTGTCGAGCGGGCGCAGCGTGCGCAGGTCGATCACTTCCGCCTCGACGCCTTCCTCGGCGAGCTTGTCCGCCGCCTCGAGCGCCAACCCCACGCCGATCGAGTAGCTGACGATCGTCACGTCGCGGCCTTCGCGCATCACCCGCGCCTTGCCGATCGGCAGCACCCAGTCGTCGAGCTTGGGCACGTCGAACGAGCGGCCATAGAGCAGCTCGTTCTCGAGGAACACGACCGGGTCCTCGGTGCGGATTGCCGCCTTCAGCAACCCCTTGGCATCCGCCGCATCGTACGGCGCGATCACGATCAGCCCGGGAACGCTTGCGTACCAGGGACCATAGTTCTGCGAGTGTTGCGCGCCGACGCGGCTCGCGGCGCCATTGGGGCCGCGGAACACCATCGGGCAGCGCATCTGTCCGCCGGACATGTAGTTCGTCTTGGCAGCCGAATTGACGATATGATCGATCGCCTGCATCGCGAAGTTGAACGTCATGAACTCGACGATCGGGCGGAGCCCGCCCATCGCGGCGCCCGTGCCGACGCCGGCGAAGCCGTATTCGGTGATCGGCGTGTCGATCACGCGCTGTTCGCCGAACTCGTCCAGCAAACCCTGCGTTACCTTGTACGCGCCCTGATATTGCGCGACTTCCTCGCCCATCACGAACACGCGGTCGTCGGCGCGCATCTCCTCCGCCATCGCGTCGCGCAGCGCCTCGCGGACGGTCATCTTGACCATCTCGGTGCCTTCCGGGATCGCCGGATCGGCGACCTCGGCATCGTGCTTCGCCGCCTCGAACATCTGGCGCGCGCCGGTCTCGACCTTCTCCTGCGCGGGATGCGCGGAATCCTCGACCTTGTCGTCCTTCTTCGCGTCGGCCTTGGCCTTCGCGTCGGGCGCGTCGTCCTTGGTCTCTTGCGGCGCGGTGTCGGCATTGCCCGCATCCTCGCCCTCGCCGTTCAGCTGCATGATGACGGTGCCGACCTTCACGTTGTCGGTACCCTCGGCGACGAGAATCTTGCCAACGGTCCCCTCGTCGACCGCCTCGAACTCCATCGTTGCCTTGTCGGTCTCGATCTCGGCCATGATGTCGCCCGACTTCACCGTGTCGCCTTCCTTGACGAGCCACTTGGCGAGCGTGCCCTCTTCCATCGTCGGCGACAGCGCCGGCATCTTGATGTCGATCGCCATCTCAGTACGTCTCCACCAGCACGTCGGTATACAGCTCCTGCGGTTCGGGTTCGGGCGTGCTTTCGGCGAAATCGGCCGCCTCGCCCACGGTCTTGCGGATCTCCGCCTCGAGCTTCTTGAGCTCGTCCTCCTTCACGCCTTCCGCCTCGAGCAGCTTCTTGACGTGCTCGATCGGATCGGACTTGTCGCGCACCGCCTGCACTTCCTCGCGGCTGCGATACTTGGCAGGGTCGGACATCGAGTGGCCGCGGTAGCGATAGGTCTTCATCTCGAGGATGATCGGCCCCTTGCCCGCGCGCACCCAGGCGAGCGCCTCCTCGGCTGCGCCGCGCGCCGCCAGCACGTCCATCCCGTCGACCTGGATGCCGGGGATGCGGAAACTCTCGCCGCGGCGGTACAATTGGTCCTCGGCCGACGCGCGGTTCACGCTGGTGCCCATCGCATATTGGTTATTCTCGATGACGAAGATCACCGGCAGCTTCCACAGCTCCGCCATGTTGAAGCTCTCGTACACCTGGCCCTGGTTCGCGGCACCGTCGCCGAAATAGGCGAGGCACACGCCGCCGTCACCGCGATACTTATGCGCGAACCCAAGCCCGGTGCCGAGCGACACCTGTGCCCCAACGATGCCGTGCCCACCGTAGAACTTATGCTCGACGCTGAACATGTGCATCGAGCCGCCCTTGCCCTTCGAGATGCCTGCCTGCCGCCCGGTCAGCTCGGCCATCACGTCCTTGGGCGGGATCCCGCACAGCAGCATATGGCCGTGATCGCGATAGCCGGTGATCACGCTGTCCTTGTCCGACAGCGCAGATTGCAGCCCGACCGCCACCGCCTCCTGCCCGATGTACAGGTGGCAAAAGCCGCCGATCAGGCCGAGCCCGTAGAGCTGCCCCGCCTTTTCCTCGAAGCGGCGGATCAGCAGCATGTCCTTGTAGAATTGTATCAGCTCGTCGCGCGATGCCTTGTACGGCTGCGGCTCGTTGGGCCGCTCGCGATTGGTGATGGCTGGTTCGGCGCTCTTCGCGCTTGGCGTTTTTGCCACGGGGTTGGACCTCGCAGGTTCCTGGGGGGAGAGGGATGCGGCGCGTATAGGCGCGAACCCGCGAAACGTGCAATTGCCAGGCACGGCGCAAGCACGCGCGGCGTTTCTTGTGCCCCGCCGGTCCGCACTCTAAGCCCGACCGCGATGTCCACCGTACACCCGCTTCGGATCGCCAATTATCGAAGCTACTGGCTGGCGCGGCTCGCCAGTACGATCGCCCAGTCGGCGCTCGCGATCGTGCTCGGCTGGCAGGTATACAGTATCGCGCGCGAGACGATGGACATTCGCGACGCGGCGTTCCTGCTCGGCATGATCGGCCTCGCGCAGTTCGTGCCGCTGTTCGTCCTGACGCCGATCGTCGGGCTGATCGCGGATTCGATCGATCGCCGCTGGATCGTACGTAGCACGACGACGCTGCTCGCGCTCACCACCGGCATGCTCGGCTTCGCGACGTGGGAGGGGTGGCTAGGCCTGCCCGTCCTGTTCGGCGCCGCAGTGTTCGTCGGCGTGGCACGCGCCTTCGCCGGCCCCGCCTATTCGGCGCTCGCCCCCAATCTCGTCCCGCGCGAGAGCCTGCCGACGGCGATCGCGCTGGGATCGATCGCGATGCAGGTCGGCTTCATCGCCGGGCCCAGCGTCGGGGGGCTGCTGTTCGCGATCGGCCCGATCGTCGCTTACGCCGGCATGTCGGCGATGTTCCTCGTCGCGCTGCTGCTCCTCCTCACGATCCGGCGCGTGCCCCAACCGGCCGCGCAGAAGGATCGCCGCCCGCTCGCGCGGATCGTCGACGGCTTCGCCTATGTGAAGCGCAACCGGCTGGTGCAGGCGGCGATCACGCTCGATCTGTTCGCCGTGCTGCTCGCCGGCGCAACCGCGCTGTTGCCGATCTACGCGCGCGATATCCTGCACGTCGGCGCGACCGGCCTCGGCTTCCTCGCCGCGGGCATGGGGATCGGCGCGTCGTTGACCGGCATCTACCTTTCCTTCCGCCCGATGACGACGGACGTCGGGCGCAAGATGCTGATCTCGGTCGTCGTGTTCGGCCTCGCCATCATCACATTCGGCATCTCAAAGATCTTTGCACTCAGCCTCGTGGCGCTGATCGTCGCGGGCGGGGCGGACATGGTGTCGATGTACGTCCGCGGCTCGCTGATTCAGCTGCACACGCCCGACGAGATGCGCGGCCGCGTCAGCGCGGTCAGCCAGCTCACCATTTCGGCGTCGAACGAGCTGGGTGAGGCGGAGAGCGGGCTGATGGCTTCGCTACTCGGCCCGGTCGCCGCGGTGGTCGTCGGCGGGGTGGGTGCGATCGCGGTAACCTTGCTGTGGGCGCGGCTCTTTCCGGAACTCAAGAACGCGCGGACCTTTGATCCCCCAGAACAACCCCTGGCGGTCATCCCGCCCGAAACACAGCACGGAGTGAGCCAGCCATGAAGGCGAACACGATCCTCGACACGATCGGCAACACGCCGCACGTCCGCATTCAGCGCCTGTTTCCGGGATCGGAGGTGTGGATCAAGTCCGAACGATCGAACCCCGGCGGTTCGATCAAGGATCGGATCGCGCTCGCGATGATCGAGGCGGCCGAGGCGTCGGGCGATCTCACGCCCGGGGGCACGATCATCGAGCCGACCAGCGGCAACACCGGCATCGGCCTCGCGATGGTGGCAGCGGTGAAGGGCTACAAGCTCGTCCTCGTCATGCCCGAAAGCATGTCGCTCGAGCGGCGCCGGCTGATGCTCGCCTATGGCGCGACCTTCGATCTTACCCCGCGCGAAAAGGGCATGAAGGGCGCGATCGAGCGCGCGCTCGAGCTCGTGTCGAGCACGCCCAACGCCTGGATGCCGCAGCAGTTCGAGAATGCGGCGAACATCGAGGTGCACGTGCGGACGACGTCGCAGGAGATCCTGAACGACTTCCGCGATGCGCCGATAGACGTGCTGATCACCGGCGTCGGCACCGGCGGCCACATCACTGGCGTCGCCGAGACGCTGAAGAAGGAGTGGCCAAACCTCAAGGTCTTCGCCGTCGAGCCCGCCGCCTCGCCCGTCATCGGCGGCGGCCAGCCCGGTCCGCACCCGATCCAGGGCATTGGTGCGGGCTTCATTCCGGCCAATCTTCACACCCAGGCGCTCGACGGCGTGATCGAGGTCGATGCCGCCGTCGCGAAGGACATGGCACGCCGCGCTGCGACGCAGGAGGGCATGCTCGTCGGCATCTCGTCGGGCGCGACGCTCGCCGCGATCCTTCAGAAGCTGCCCGACCTGCCCGACGACGTTCGCGTGCTCGGCTTCAACTACGACACGGGCGAGCGTTACCTGTCGGTGCCGGATTTCCTGCCCGAGGCCTGACGCCTGACTGCCACATCCGCGTCCCGTTCTGATAACCGGCGGGACGCGGATGGCGCGGCGGCAGCTATTCGCCGTCGCGCGCTTTTGCGCTAAGCGCCCGCGCCGTGTCTTCCCTGCGTCCGCTTCACCTCGTCCTCGGCGTCATCGCACTCGTCGCCATGCTGCTCCCGCTCGTCGTCGTTCGGCTCGTCCCGGCCGTCCCGCCGCCGCCCGCAATCGCCGCCGCGCTGCCCAAGCGGCAGGTGATCCCCGCCAAGCAGCTTCCACCGGTCGAGCCGGTCGAATATGCCGCGATCGCGCCCGATGATGCGCGCTCGATCAACGCCAAGGTGCCCTTCGTGGCGGGCCCCGTCCCGCCCGCGCGCCCGTTCCGCTTCGTCGGCACTGCTGACGACTTCACCCGCGCGACCGATTGCCTCGCCGCTGCGGTTTATTACGAGGCGGGCGACGACGCGATCGGGGAACGCGCCGTCGCGCAGGTCGTCCTCAACCGCCTGCGCCATCCCGCCTTTCCGAAGACGGTGTGCGGTGTCGTTTTCCAGGGATCGGAACGCAGCACCGGCTGCCAGTTCACTTTCACCTGCGACGGCGCGCTTGCGCGCACGCCCTCGCCCGCCGCCTGGACCCGCGCGCGCGAGATCGCGACCAGAGCGCTGCGCGGCGACGTCTACAAGCCGGTCGGCTGGGCGACGCATTATCACACCGACTGGGTCGTGCCGTACTGGAGCTCCAGCCTCGACAAGATCGCTGCGGTCGACACGCATTTGTTCTTCCGCTGGACAGGCTGGTGGGGCACCGGCGGCGCGTTCAACCGCAACCAGCTGCCCGGCGAGGGATCTGTCGCCAAGCTCGCCGCATTGTCGGAGGCGCATCGCACCGGCGCGGTGCTCGCTGATGCCGATGCCGCGATCGTCGAGGCGACGCCGTTCTTCGGCCGCACGCCGATGCCGCTCGCCAGCGATCAGAACACGTTTCTGACGATGCTCAACCCCGCGCAGGCGGATACGTTCGCCAGCATGGCGCAGGCATCGTGCGGGGAACGCGCGAAGTGCAAATTCATGGGCTGGACCGAGCCCGACGCGATGGCGTTCACGATGCCGCTGTCGCCCGACCAGATGAACGCGATGTCGTTCAGCTATATCCGCGACCGGGCGAGCGGGCTCGAGCGGACGCTATGGAACTGTGTCGAGTTCAAGAAGCGCACACCCTGCATGAAGCGCTTCATGATCCGCGCGATGCCCGTCGCCGAACCCGCCGCGGGCCCCGCCGAGCTAGAAGGCGTGCGCCGCAAGACGGTGGTGGCGGAGCCGCCCGAGGGCAACTCCGCCAGCCCCGAATAACCTCACGCCCTGCCCCGCCGGTCCGCCGGCGGAGCAGCGCACATTCGTCAGGCGGCGCGGAACATCGCCACCGGCAGCGCCATCACCGCGTCGGCCCCGCCCTCGATCTGGCGGCGGTACGATCCGGCCTCCGGCAGCGCGCGCTCGGCGAAGAAGCGCGCGGTGACGAGCTTCGCGTTGAGGAACGCCGCGTCGCCCTCGCCTGCGTCCTTGAGCGCGGCCGCCGCGACCGCCATGCGCAGCCACATCAGCCCGACCGCGACGACACCGAGCAGGTGCATGTACGGCACGGCACCGGCGCCGACGTTGTTCGGGTTCGACAGATTGCCCATGAACCACATCGTCGCCGCCTGCAGATCGCCGAGCGCCTTCTCGAGCCGCGTTGCGAAATCGGCCACTGCACCGCCCTTTGCCGCCGCGCATTCCTCCGCCACGATCTTGAAGAACAGCTGAATCGCGCGCCCGCCGCCCATCGCCAGCTTGCGCCCGACGAGGTCCATCGCCTGGACGCCGTTCGTCCCCTCGTAGATCATCGCGATCCGCGCATCGCGCACATATTGCTCCATCCCCCATTCCTGGATGTAGCCGTGCCCGCCGTAGACCTGCTGCGCATCGGTCGCGATTTGATAGCCCTTGTCGGTGCCGACGCCCTTGATGACGGGGGTGAGCAGCCCGATCAGGTCCGCCGCCTCTTGCCGCGCCGCCTCGTCGGGTGCCGAATGCTCGAGATCGACCTGCAGCGCGCCCCACAGGCACAGCGCGCGCAGGCCTTCGGTCCACGCCTTGGCGTTCATCAGCATGCGCCGCACATCGGGGTGGACGAACAGCGTGTCGGCCTTCTCGTTAGGCTCGGCAGCTCCGGTAAGCGCGCGGCCCTGACGGCGATCGTCCGCATATTGCACCGCATTCTGATACGCCGTCTCGGCAACGCCCAGCCCTTGCAGGCCTACGCCGAGCCGCGCCGCATTCATCATGATGAACATCGCGGCGAGGCCCTTCATCTCCTCGCCGACCAGCCACCCGGTCGCACCGTCATAATTGAGCACGCACGTCGCATTGCCGTGGATCCCCATCTTGTGCTCGATCGATCCGCACGACACCGCGTTGCGTGCGCCCAGCGAGCCATCCTCGTTCACCAGCACCTTGGGCACCACGAACAGGCTGATCCCCTTCGAGCTTTCCGGCGCGCCCGGCGTCTTGGCGAGGACGAGGTGGATGATATTGTCGGTCAGGTCGTGCTCGCCCGCCGAGATGAAGATCTTGGTACCGGTGATCTTGTACGATCCATCGCCCTGCGGCTCGGCGCGCGTGCGGATGAGCCCCAGATCGGTGCCGCACTGCGGCTCCGTCAGGTTCATCGTGCCGCCCCATTCGCCCGACACCATCTTGGGCAGGTACATCGCCTGCTGCTCGGGCGAGCCCTTGGCGATCAGCGCCGCGATCGCGCCGTGCGCCAGCCCCGGGTACATGGCGAACGCCATGTTGGCCGAGATCATATATTCCTGGAACGCCGTCGACACGACGTGCGGCATCCCCTGCCCGCCCCATTGCTCGGGCGCCGCCAGCGTGCCCCAGCCCGATTCGACGAACTGCTTGTACGCTTCCTTGAAGCCCGCCGGCGTCGTCACCGATCCGTCGGCGTGCCGCGTGCAGCCCTCTTGGTCGCCCGACTGGTTGATCGGGAACAGCACCTCCGCGACGAACCGACCGCCCTCCTCCAGCACCGCGTCGACCGTATCGGGGGTCGCGGCGGCGAAGCCGGGGACGTTGGCGTGGCCGGAGAGGCCGACGACGTGTTCGAGCACGAAGCGCGTGTCGCGCACGGGGGGCGTATATTGCGGCATGTTCAGTCCCTGGCTTGATCGAGTAAGCTGACAAATTGGTCGAGTTCTGCGATCGCGGCGTCGATGTCGCGCTTCTGCGCCTCGAGCGCGTCGATCCGCGCGCGGCACCGCGCAACCGTGACCGCGCGCTGCGTGTTGCGCCCGTCGCCGATGTCGTAGAGGTCGATCATCTCGCGGATCTCGCCGAGGCTGAAGCCCACGCGTTTGCCGCGCAGGATCCACGCGAGCCGCGCGCGATCGCGATGCGAGTAGATCCGGCTCGTCCCGCGGCGACCGGGCGCGATCAGCCCTTCGTCCTCGTAGAAGCGCAGCGCGCGCGGCGTCACGTCGAACTCGGCCGACAGATCGGTGATGGTGAAATGGGTTCGATCCTCGCGCGGCGGGATCGAGTCGAAGGCGGCAGCGACCGACATGTCGTTCGCCTATCTTCCGTTTACGTGAACGTCAATCGCACAGCACCTCGTTGTCCACGCCGACCATGCTGCGCGCTTCGGCGACGGCGCCGCTCAGCCGCGCCGCCGACAGCGCCGCCATCGTCGTTCGCCCAACGCACCGCCGGGCGCATGTGCCGGGCAATGTCGCGGGAAACACGATCCGCGTCCCGTCGTACCGTGCGTCGAACCGACAATCGTCGCCGAGATCGAAGGTGATGGTCGCTTGCCCGCTCGCGGTGCCACGTGCGACGCAGTTCTGCCCTTCGCCATAATCGATGCTGGCGCCGACGCGATAGCTGCCCGCCTGCGGGACGATACATATGCGATCGGTCTCGGTGGCATAGGCGCCGACGGGGTCGAGGTCCGCAGGATCGGCAATGATCCCGCTCGCGATCGCACGCGTTTCCAGCGCCGCCCCGGCAGCGCTGCGCCGTTCGGCCTGCTCTGCGCCCCGCCCGCATCCGCTGAGCAACAGCAGCACCGCAATTACCGCCGCGCCGCACGTCCTCAATCGATCGGCTCCAGAGCGCGCTCGCCGATCCGACGATAGAAGCAGCTTCGCGCGCCGGTATGACACGCGGGACCGACCGGTTCGGCGATGACCCAGATCGCATCCTGATCGCAGTCGATGCGCAGGTCGACGACGTGCAGCGTGTTGCCGGTGGTTTCGCCCTTGACCCACAGCGCCCGCCGGCTGCGCGACCAGAACGTCGCCTTCTTCGTAGCGCGTGTCGCCGCCAGCGCATCGGCGTTCATATGCGCGACCATCAGCACCTCGCCGCTTCGCCGATCGGTCACCACCGCGGTTACGAGACCGGCGGCATCGTACCGCGGGTCGAGATCGAGACCGGTTTCGCGCGCTTCGTCCATCCCGCCGCTTTAGCGCCGCGGCACGCCCACGCGCCAGAGGGCGGCACGACGCGCTATTTGTGGGTGCGGATCGCCTCCACCAGCTCTGCCTTGCTCATCCGTGATCGGCCGGCGATCCCGATCTCCTGCGCTTCCTCGTACAGATCGTCCTTGGTGCGATCCTCCAGCCGCTCACCGCGATGGTCGAGCGTGCCCGCCGCCTTGGCATTGGCGATGCGCGCCGCCTTTTCCTTCGATTCGCCTTGCCGGCGCAGGTCTTCGTACAGCTTGTCGTCCTTGATCTGCGGGCCATGATCCTTCGCACCGTGATCCTTCGCCATCGTCGCGCCTCCTGTCACCGCAGGACAACCATTCGCCCGGCGCTTCGCTCCAAGCCGATGACAAACGCGCGACAGCCGCTATATCGGCGGCGCACGATGCGAGCCCCCACGCTATGCTGACCACCAATCCGTTCGACGACGACCATCTGCACGAAGAGTGCGGCATTTTCGGAGTTTCCGGCTCGGCCGGCGCCGCCGCGCTCGTTGCGCTGGGGCTCCACGCCCTGCAGCACCGCGGGCAGGAAGCCGCCGGCATCACCAGCTTCGACGGCGCGAACTTCCATACGCGCAAGGCGATGGGCCACGTCGCGGGCAATTTCGACAGCGAAGCCGTGATCGGCGCGCTGCCGGGCGAGGTCGCCTGCGGCCACGTGCGCTACTCGACCACGGGCGAGACGGCGCTGCGCAACGTCCAGCCGCTCTATGCAGAGCTGGCGAGCGGCGGCTTCGCGGTCGCGCACAACGGCAACATCTCCAACGCGATGAAGGTTCGGCGCGAGCTGATCCGCCGCGGCTCGATCTTCCAGTCGACCAGCGATACCGAGACGATCATTCACCTCGTCGCGACGTCGAACTATCGCACGCTGCTCGATCGCTTCATCGATGCGCTGAAGCAGGTCGAAGGCGCCTATGCGCTGATCGTCATGACGCCCGAGGGGATGATCGCCTGCCGCGATCCGCTCGGTATCCGCCCGCTGGTGATGGGTAAGCTCGGCGACGCGGTGATCTTCGCGAGCGAGACGGTCGCGCTCGACGTCGTCGGCGCGGAATTCGTGCGCGACGTGCAGCCGGGCGAGCTCATCATCGTCCAGGGCACCGACATTCGTTCGATCCGCCCGTTCGGCCCGGTCGCACCGCGCCCGTGCATCTTCGAGTGGGTCTATTTTTCGCGTCCCGATTCGATCGTCAACGACCAGTCGATCTATTCGGTGCGCAAGGCGATCGGCGAGCAGCTCGCGATCGAATCGCCGGTCGATGCCGATCTCATCATCCCGGTGCCCGACTCGGGCGTGCCCGCCGCGATCGGTTACGCGCAGCAGAGCGGCATTCCGTTCGAGCTTGGCATCATCCGCTCGCACTATGTAGGCCGCACCTTCATCCAGCCGGGCGACAAGGTCCGCCACCTCGGCGTCAAGCTGAAGCACAACGCCAACCGCGCGCTGATCCAAGGTAAGCGTGTCGTGCTGATCGACGATTCGATCGTGCGCGGCACCACCAGCCTCAAGATCGTGCAGATGATGCGCGAGGCCGGCGCGGCGGAGGTGCACATGCGCATCGCCAGCCCGCCCACCAAGCACAGCTGCTTCTACGGCGTCGACACGCCCGAACGCGCCAAGCTGCTCGCCGCGACGCACGATCTGGCATCGATGACCGACTTCATCCACGCCGACAGCCTTGCCTTCGTCAGCATCGACGGGCTCTACAAGGCGCTCGGCAAGGAAGGGCGCGCGCCGATCCGTCCGGGCTATTGCGACGCGTGCTTCACCGGCGATTATCCGACCTCGCTGACAGATCACGACGACAGTGCCGACGTTGATCAGTTCGCGATGCTCGAGGAACGCGTCGCCTAGCGTCCGCAACTCCGACGGGTGTTGGGTACGACGGCCGTCATCATCAACGCGGGATGCGACGTCCCGACAGCCTGCCGGGATGCCGATCTTGACCAAGCCGCTCGAAAATCAGCTCGCCCTCGTTACCGGGGCCAGCCGCGGGATCGGCGCTGCAACCGCCCTCGCGCTCGCGGCACAGGGCGCGCACGTCATCGTCACCGCGCGCTCGGCCAAGGCGCTCGAGGAGGTCGAGCAAGCGATCTTCGACGCCGGCGGATCGGCCACGATCGCCCCGCTCGACCTGACTGAGAACGACGCCATCGCGCGGCTTGGGACGGCGATCGGCGAGCGCTGGCAGGCGCTCGACCTCTTGGTGCTCAACGCGGGGACGCTCGGCTCACTCGCCGCGGTGCCGGCGATCGATGCGAAGGAGCTTGCCGCCGTGCTGACGCTCAACGTGTCGGCGCAGGTCGCGCTGATCCAGGCGTTCGATCCGATGCTGCGCCGCGCCGCAGCGGGCAAGGTCATCGGCGTGACGTCGTCGGTTGGGCGCAAGCCACGTGCCTATTGGGGCGCGTACGGCGCGTCGAAGGCGGCGTTCGAGACGATGCTCGGCGCCTATGGCGACGAAGTGGCCGAGATCAGCCGCATCCGCACCGCAATTGTCGATCCGGGCGCGACGCGCACCGCGATGCGCGCGCGCGCCTATCCGGGCGAGAATCCCGCCTCGGTGAAGCCGCCCGAGACGGTCGCGGCACGCATCGTCGCGCTTGCGACCACGGGCTTCGACACCGATCATTTCGAGCGCGTCGAGGCCTGATCGGTCAGCGATAGGGGCGTGCGATCAGCGCCCCTTCGCGGCCACGAACAGCTTTTCAAGAAACTCCAGCCGCGCGCGCGACAGCGCCGGATCAGTCGCCTTGGGCCATGCGGAGACCATCGCCACCACCGTCTTGGTCGCGGGATCGATCGTGATGCTCTGCCCGAAGATGCCCTGTCCGCCGAACCGGCCTTCGGGATAGGTCCACCATTGATAGCCGTAGCCGAACCCCGGCCGCCCGATCGACGCATGCGGCTTGGTCGCGTCGGCGAACCAGCCCGGCGCGACGATTCCTGCGCCGCCCCCCAGCGCCACTTGCCCCATCCGCGCATAGTCGCGCAGCGAGACTGACAGGCAGCAGCCCGCCACTTCGCGACCCGTCGCATCGACCATCCAGAAAGCGTCGCGCTCCATGCCGAAGCGCTGCCACACCGTCTCGCTGAGATACGTCGCCAGCGGCTTCTTCACCGCCGCGCTCACCAGCACGCCGATCAGGTTGGTCTCGCCCGTCTTGTACACCCACTTCGCGCCCGGCGCCGTCTCGCGCGGCAGCGTGCGCATATAGGCGACGGTCGGGTCCATCCCGGCCGGCACGGGGATCGAGAACATCCGCGCGACGTCCGACTGCGGATCGGTGTAATCCTCGTTCCAGCGCACGCCCGACGTCATCGTCAGCAGCTGCGCGATCGTCACCCCGTCATACGCGCTTCCGGCCAGGTCGGGAATGTAGCGCGTCACCGGCTCCTCCACCGACTTGATATAGCCATCCCGGATCGCCGCGCCGACGAGCGTCGAGGTGAACGACTTGGCGACCGAGAAGCTCGTCCAGCGTCCCTCGCGCGTCAGCCCGCGGGCGTAGCGCTCGAGCCGCACCGATCCGTTCTGCACCACGATCAGGCCGGCGACATTGTTGGCGGCGATATAGGCGTCGACGTCCGCCTGCGGCACCGGCAGCGGCAGCCCCACCGGCAGCGGTGACGGCTTGCGGCCCGCCTTCACCACGTGGCCGGGAAACATCCCCTCCATCGCCGGGAAGTTGCGATCGCGCTGCTCCTGCGACCAGAACAGGATCTCCGCCCCGATCTGCTTCAGCTTGTCGCGATTGCCGTCGGTGATCGGCACGCCCGCGGCCACCGCGCTAGGCGTGCCCGCCGCCGAAATCTGCCGCTGCTGCGCGCACCCGCCGAGCAGCGCTGCCACCAGCGCCGCAACTCCGATCGCTTTCATGCCCCCTCCTTCACCAAGGTTATCTGGACGACATCGATCCCGCCCCCGCGGAACCCGCCCTCGCAATACATCAGATAATAGCGCCACAGCGCCGCGAAGCGAGCGTCGAAGCGTGTCGGCAGGCGTCCTTCGGCGATCGCCGCATCGAACCGCTCGCGCCACAGCCGCAGCGTCTCGGCATAATGGAGCCCGAACGCCCGGCGATCCGTCCACGACAGCCCATATTGCGTCGCGAGGGCGGCGAACTCCGGCTCGTGGATCAGCATCCCACCGGGAAAGACGCATGCCTGGATGAAGTCGACGTTGCTCGAATAGGCCGGCCAGATATCGTCAGCGATCTTGATGAACTGGATTGCCGCGCGGCCCCCCGGCTTCAGCAGCCGCGCGATCGCCGCGAGATAGTCCGACCAATATTCCGCCCCCACCGCCTCGACCATCTCGATCGAGACGATCCCGTCGTATGTCCCGCGAACGTCGCGATAATCGGTGATCGACACCGCCACGGGCATGCCGCGGGTACGCTCGGCGACGAAGCGCTGCTGCTCGGCGGCAAGCGTGATCGCGCGTACCTTGATGCCGCGCCTCGCCGCCGCCTCGGCGAGCGATCCCCAGCCGCAGCCGATCTCAAGCAGCGATCCGCCTGCGGGCACGGCGGCCCGGTCAAGCACCGCCGTCAGTTTGCGCTCCTGCGCCGCTACAAGTGTGTCCCCGTCGTCGAACAGCGCGCTCGAATAGGTCAGCGACGGATCGAGCCATGCTTCGTAGAAATCGTTGCCGAGATCATAGTGCGCCGCGATGTTGCGTCGCGCATTGCCGCGATCGTTGCGGCGCAGGATGTGCAGCACTCTCGCAACGAGCCGGGCGCCGCGCTTCGCGCGCGCGACATCACCCAGCGTCGCCCGATTGCGCATGAACAGGTCGAAGATCGGCACCAGATCCGGGCTGGTCCAGTCGCCCGCCATCCACGCTTCGTACCAGCCGATCGACCCGCCGGTGATCAGCCGCCGCAGCGCCCGCCAGCGCATCAGGGTGACGATCGCGACTGGCCCATCGTTCCGCCCGCCGAGCAGTCGTCGCGTCCCGTCGGGCAGCATCGCGTCGATCGCGCCGCTTTCGAGTCCGGCGTCGATCCGATCGAGAATCCGGTGGAAGATCGGCGCGACACGGCGCGCCCATCGGCTGGTACGGCTCGGCTGATCCACCATGGCATGCATCGCGCGCGCTCATGCACGCTCGCGCCCGCCGCGCAAAGTGGTCAGCGTGCGTCGCGCGCCGCCGCCAGCGCTCGCTCGCGCGCCTCGCGGTGGCCGATGATCTTCGCCGGATAGGCGTCGGGGCGGCATCCGGCCTCTTCCGGATCGTGGATCGCGGCGTCTGGCACGTCCTTCAACTCGGGCACCCAGCGGCGAATATAGTCGCCAGCGTCGAACTTCTCCGATTGTGACAGCGGCGCCATGATGCGCGAGAACATGTTCGAATCGATCCCCGTCCCCGCGACCCACTGCCAGTTGACCGAATTGTTGCCGTAATCGGCATCAACCAGCGTATCCCAGTACCAGCGTTCGCCCTCACGCCAGTCGATCAGCAGGTGCTTGATGAGAAAGCTCGCGGCGATCATGCGGACGCGGTTGTGCATCCAGCCGGTGGTCCACAGCTGGCGCATGCCGGCGTCGACGACCGGATAGCCCGTCTGGCCCTTCTGCCACGCGGTGAAGTCGCGCTTCGACCGGCGCCACTTGAGCTTGTCGAACTTCGGCCGCCCGTTTGCCTCGGCATAATCGGGCATCGCCAGGATCACGCCCGAAGTGAAATCGCGCCACGCCAGCTCGCGGCGGAACGATTGTACCCCGGTGCCCCGCCCGTGCAGCGCATGCCATGCCGCGCACGCCGATATCTCGCCGTGATGCAGGTGCGGGGACAGGCGAGACGTTCCCTCGACCGACGGCAGGTTGCGCGCGGTGTCATAGTCGCCAACCGCGTCGACAAACGTCTCCAACGCCTTGCGCGCGCCGTCCTCGCCGGGTGTCCATTCGTCGAAACCCGCCGACCAGTCGGGCTCGGTCGGCAGCAGCTTCCACGCGTCCAGCTTGTCGCTCTTGGGCCATTTCGCCGGCGCCTTGATCGATCGCGGCGCATCCTGCGGCTCATCGGGCGGCGCCATCGCCGACAGCGCCTTCCAGAACGACGAGAATATCTTGAACGGCTTGCCGGCGCCGGTGGTGACCTCCTCGATCGGCTTCAGGTGATTGCCGTCGTGCAGGCACAGGTCATCGGCAAGCTTGCCCTCAATCTCGCGCCACCATGGTTCGTAGTGGCGTAGCGCGTGTATCCGCTCGGCCCCCGTTTCCTCGCACAGATCAGAGAGAACATCAGCGCAATCGCCGCGCCGCAGGACCAGGCGGCTGCCCTTGTCCCGCAGCGCCTTGTCGAGCGACTTCAGGCTGTGATGCAGCCACCAGCGCTGCGCGCCGCCGATGCGCCAGGCACCCGGCGCCTCGTCGTCCAGTATAAAGACCGGCACCACCTCGCCGTCCTCGATCGCGGCGAGCAGCGCGGGTTGGTCGTGGAGGCGGAGATCCTGGCGGAACCAGAGCAGGGTCGGCATCGCAACATTACGCCGCGAGCCGACCGATGTTCCTAACTCAGATCGTATGCGGCTGCTTGTCGACCATCCACGTCTGCCCCTTGGCGAGCAGCTTCTGCAGATCGGGCTTCTTGCCCTCGCTCACGCGGCGGTTCTGCTCCACCACCGCGCTCTCGAACGTCGGGGCGGGATCATCGAAGATCACGCCGAGCGCCATCGGGAAGGCACCGAACGGCATCTCGACCAGCATGTGCGCGAGCCCCCGGTTGGTCTGATCGTGAACGATCACGCTCGCCGCCTGCCAATCGTTGTCGGCAACGTCGACCACCTTGAGCACCAGCCGCTCGGTATCGAGGGCGAGGCCCTTCTTGCCGCCGTCGAACAGCAGCGGCTTGCCGTGCTCGACCCACAATTGATTAGGGACCGCATTGGGCTTGGCGGCGAAGGGCGCGAACACGTCGTCGTTGTAGACGATGCAATTCTGGAAAATTTCGACGAAGCCGGTGCCCTTGTGCGCATAGGCTGCCTTCAGCACCGTCGGCAGATTCTTGTGCACGTCGATCCCGCGCGCGACGAACCGTGCGCCCGCGCCCAGCGCAAAGGCGCAGGGATTGGCCGGGCGATCGACCGACCCGAATGGCGTCGACGGCGATTGCGTGCCGACACGACTGGTCGGTGAATACTGCCCCTTGGTCAGGCCGTAGATCTCGTTGTTGAACAACAGCACCTGGCAATCGAGATTGCGGCGGATGAGGTGCATCGTGTGGTTGCCGCCGATCGACAGCGCGTCGCCGTCACCGGTGATGATCCACACGTCGAGCTCGGGATTGGCGAGCTTGACGCCCGTCGCCACCGCCGGCGCACGGCCGTGGATCGTGTGGAAACCGTAGGTCTCCATATAATAAGGGAAACGCGACGAGCAGCCGATGCCGCTGACGAACACGGTGTTCTCGGGCCGTGCGCCGATCTCCGGCATCGTGCGCTGAACCGCCTTTAGGATCGCGTAATCGCCGCAACCCGGGCACCAGCGGACTTCCTGATCGGTCTCCCAATCCTTCGGGAGCGATTTCTTGACGGGCGTCATGTCGTTCATGATGCGGCCTTCACTGCGAGAAAATTGAAACGTGGGAACGAAAGGACAGACGGCCGGCGATCACGCCGATTGCGGCGACGTCGCCTCGCGCAGCGAGCCGTCGTCGTGCCCCTGCTCCGATCCGGGCAGCTGCGTCGCATCGACCGGCACATCGCCGCCCTCATTGCCATCGATCCCGTCGAAATAGGTCGCGATCGCTTCCTCGATCTCGACGATGCGGAAAGGCTGACCCGACACCTTGTTGAGCGGCTTCGCATCGACCAGGAACTGGTCGCGCAGCACCGTCTTAAGCTGCCCGGTGTTCATTTCCGGCACCAGCACATTGTCGTAGCTCTTCAGCAGCGCGCCGAGGTTCGCCGGCATCGGCCAGATGTGCCGCAGGTGGATGTGGCTCACGTCATAGCCGCGGCGCCGCATCCGCCGCACCGCCTGATGGATCGGCCCGAAGGTCGAGCCCCAGCCGACGACCGCGAGCTTGCCGCCCGCCTCGCCCGCCTCGACCTGCTGGTCGGGCACCGCGATGTTGGCAATCTTCGCACGACGCGACTCGGTCATCGCCTGGTGGTTGGCAGGCGAATAGTCGATGTTGCCCGTGCCGACCGCCTTCTCGATCCCGCCGATGCGGTGAAGCAGCCCGGGCGTGCCCGGCTTCACCCAAGGGCGCGCGCCGACCGCGTCGCGCCCGAACGGCTTGAACCCATCCGCCGGCGCCTCCTCGAGATACTTCTTCGGGAATGGCTCGAGCGTGTCGACGTCGGGCACCTTCCACGGCTCGGCCGCGTTCTGGATATAGCCGTCGGTCAGCAGCATCACGGGCGTCATGTACGTCGTGGCGATGCGCACCGCCTCGATCGCGACCTCGAAGCAATCCGAGGCCGAACGCGCGGCGATCACCGGCACCGGCGCGTCGCCGTTGCGGCCATACACCGCCTGGTAGAGGTCCGACTGCTCGGTCTTGGTCGGCAGCCCGGTCGACGGCCCACCGCGCTGCGCGTTGACGATGACGAGCGGCAGCTCGGTCATGATCGCCAGCCCGATCGCCTCGGTCTTGAGCGCGATGCCCGGCCCCGACGACGAGGTGACGCCGAGCTGCCCGGCGTAGCTGGCGCCGATCGCCGAGGCGATCGCGGCGATCTCGTCCTCCGCCTGGAAGGTCGTGACGCCATATTCCTTGAGCCGCGACAGCGCGTGAAGGATCGCCGACGCCGGCGTGATCGGGTAGCCGCCGAAGAACATCGGCAGCTCGGCGAGCTGCGTGCCGGCGACAAGGCCGAGGCTGATCGCGTCCGCTCCCGTCACCGTGCGGTACAGGCCCGGCTCGGCCGGCGCGGCGGGCAGCGCGTGCTGCTTCATCGGCCCGGCAAGCTCGGCGGTCTCGCCATAGGCATGCCCGGCGTTGAGCGCGGCGATATTGGCTTCGGCGAGTGTCGGCGCCTTGGCGAACTTGTTCTTCAGCCAATCGATCAGCGGCTGACGATCGCGGTCGAACATCCAGAGCGCAAGGCCGAGCGTCCACATGTTCTTGCAGCGCAGCGCGTCCTTGTTGCCAAGGCCGAAGGGCTTCACCGCGTCGACGGTCAGCTGCGAGATGTTGAGCCGGATGACCTGCCACTTGGCGAGGCTGCCGTCGTCGAGCGGGTTGGCGTCATACTTCGCCTTGGCGAGGTTGCGCTCGTTGAACTCACCCTCGTCGGCGATCACCAACCCGCCAGGGCGCAGCGCCTGAACGTTGGTCTTGAGCGCCGCCGGGTTCATCGCGACGAGGACGTCGAGATCGTCGCCGGCGGTCTCGATCTGGGTCGAGCCGAAGTTGATCTGGAACGCGCTGACGCCGAACAGCGTGCCGAGCGGCGCGCGGATCTCGGCCGGAAAATCGGGGAAGGTCGCCAAGTCGTTGCCGGCGAGCGCGGTCGACAGCGTGAACTGCCCGCCGGTCAGCTGCATGCCGTCGCCCGAGTCCCCGGCGAAGCGGACGACCATCGATTCAGCGGGCGGATTGGCGGACGCGTCGGTCGGCGTCACTTCATGCGCGGCAGTCGCCATATGTCTTCCTGCAATTCCCTAGACGAGGCGCTCTCTATGCCTGCGGCGCCTGCGCCTCCAACGTAGAATGATCATGCCCCGGTGCAACCCACGCTTTTTCGTACGCCGCGCCGAGCCGAAGGATGACGTCGACGTGGCGTTGCGCGATAGCCAACACATCATCGCCATAGCCGCCGCCAACGGTGCTCGCGATCGGCAACCCGCGCCCAAGCGCCAGTTCGGCCACGATGCCGTCGCGCTGCGCGAGGCCATCGTCGCTCAGCGCCAGCCGACCGAGCCGATCACCGGCATAGGGATCGACCCCGCCCTGGTAGAGGATGAGGTCGGGACCGAACCCCGCGATCATGGGCGTCAGGCTGTCGCGCAACGCCGCGCAATAGTCGTCGTCGCCGATCCCGTCCGTCAGCGCCACGTCGAGCGTCGATCGTGCCTTGCGCGCCGGGAAGTTCTTCGCAGCGTGGATCGAATAGGTGGCGATGTCGGGAAAGCCCGCCGTCAGCGCGGCGGTGCCGTCACCCTGGTGCACGTCGACGTCAACGATCAGCACCCGCCGCCCCTCCTGCGCCAGCCTGATCGCCGCCACCGCGAGATCGTTGAACACGCAATAGCCCGCCCCAGTATCGGCGAGCGCGTGGTGGCTGCCCCCCGCCGTATTCGCGGCGAACCCGTGCCGCAATGCAAGCTGCGCGGCGCGATACGTGCCGCCGGGCACCACCTGCGCGCGGCTGGCAACGACCGGCGTGACGGGAAAGCCGATCCGCCGTGCCTTCTCGTGCGGCACGCGCGCCTCGATCACCTCCGCGACATAGTCGGCGTCGTGCGCCGCCTCCAGCCACGCGCGCGGCGAAGGCTCGGGCACGTGCCACGCGATCCGCTCGCCCTCGGCGACCAGCAGGTCGCGGATCGCGCCGTTCTTGCCCCAGCGATAGGTCGAACGCGCCGGCGCCTCGGCAACGTAATCGGGGTGATGGACGACGTGGATCATCTGCGCCAAGATAGGTAGCAAAAGCGAACGTTAGGAGAGCCGCATGACCGATACGCTGATCGACGACGACCGGACGCAGGCGCCCGCCGCGGCGGCCGGTCCCTATGTCCGCGCCGACGTGCGCGGCTTCCTCGATTATCTCAACAGCGTTCCCGGCCCGAAGACACACGAGGGCACGGCGGAAGCGGCGCGCGCGATGTATCTCGCGATGAAGGACATCGCGGATCCGCCGATCGGCACGCTCGGCACGGTCAAGGATCTCACCATCCCCGGGCCCGCCGGCGATATCCCGGCGCGCCTGTTCGATCCGCGCGATAGCCGCGAGCCCGGCCCGGTGGTCGTCTTCTTCCATGGCGGCGGCTTCGTCATCGGCAACATCGATACCCATGCGAGCTTCACCGCTGAGATGGCACGGCAGCTCGATTTGCCCGTCGTATCAGTCGATTACCGGCTGGCGCCCGAAGCCAAATGGCCAGCTGCACCGGAAGATTGCGAGGCCGCCGCACGCTGGGTCGCGTCGAACCCGGCCGAGCTCGGCCGCCGTGCGACCGGCCTCATCCTGTCGGGCGACAGCGCCGGCGGCACGCTGACGATCACCACCACGATGGCGCTACGTGATACGCCCGCCGACGTGCCGGTCATCGTCCAGGCGCCGATCTACCCCGCCGCCGACATGAACAAGGAATATCCTTCGTTCAACGATTTCGCCGAAGGCTTCCTGCTGACGCGCGACACGATGACGTGGTTCGCGGACCATTATCAGGCTGATTTCACGCACTTCCGCGGCTCGCCGATGGTCGGCAGCCTCGTCGGTCTGCCCCCGGCGGTGGTCATCACCGCCAGCCTCGATCCGATCCGCGATCAGGGCCGCGCCTATGCTGCAGCGCTCGTCCTCGCCGGCGTGCCGGTGACGTATCGCGAGGCTGTCGGCAACGTCCACGGCTTCATCACGCTGCGCCAAGCGGTGCCGTCGAGCGCCGGCGACGTGGCCGGTTACCTCGCCGCGCTGAAGGACGTCATCGTCGAACCGGAAGGCGCCCGCGTCATGAAGCAGGCCGCCGGCGCGTAACCGACAATGGGAAAGGGGCCGGAACATCGCTGTTCCGGCCCCTCCCTATCTCGTTTCGCCCGATCAGGAGATCGAGTCGAGCGCGATCCGTGCGCCGGCGTAGAAGTACCGCCCGATCGGCGAATTCACCGGTTGAGTTCGGGATGCCAGCCTGACCTACCTCGGCTCATCGTCAGCCTGTCGACTGTCGCCCGTTAGCAACATGGCGTCGACACGACAGCGGCGGCCGCCCCGCTGCCGGGACGACCGCCGCCATTACTGATCAAATATCGATCAGTAGCGATAGTGATCCGGCTTGAACGGCCCCTCGACCGGCACGCCGATGTAGCCGGCCTGCTTTGCCGTCAGCTTCGACAGCTGCACGCCCAGCTTCTCGAGGTGCAGCGCCGCGACCTTCTCGTCGAGGTGCTTCGGCAGGACGTACACTTCGTTCTTGTAGTTCTCGCCCTTGGTCCACAGCTCGATCTGCGCAAGCGTCTGGTTGGTGAACGACGCGCTCATCACGAACGACGGGTGGCCCGTCGCGCAGCCCAGGTTCACCAGGCGCCCCTTGGCGAGAATGATGATCTGCTTGCCGTCGGGGAACTTCACCAGATCGGTGCCCGGCTTCACCTCGGTCCAGTCGTAATTGTCGAGCGCCGCGATCTGGATCTCGCTGTCGAAGTGGCCGATGTTGCACACGATGCTCATGGGCTTCATCGCCTTCATGTGATCGGCGGTGATCACGTCGGCATTGCCCGTCGCCGTCACGAAGATGTCGGCGCGCTTCACCGCCTCGTCCATCGTCACGACCTCGAAGCCTTCCATCGCCGCCTGCAGCGCGCAGATCGGATCGACCTCGGTCACCATCACGCGCGCACCGCCGTTGCGCAGCGACTGCGCCGAGCCCTTGCCAACGTCACCGAAGCCGGCGACGCAGGCGACCTTACCCGCGAGCATCACGTCGGTGGCGCGGCGGATCGCGTCGACCAGCGATTCCTTGCAGCCGTACAGGTTGTCGAACTTCGACTTGGTCACCGAGTCGTTGACGTTGATCGCGGGGAACGGCAGCTCGCCCTTCTTCGCGATTTCGTACAGCCGGTGGACGCCGGTCGTCGTCTCTTCGCTGACGCCCTTCAGGTTCTTGACCGTCTCGGTGAGGTAGCCCGGATACTTCGCGATGAACGCCTTGAGCGCCCGCTGGAACTCGACCTCTTCGGCGTTCTCCGGCTCGCCGAGCGTCGCGCCTGCCTCGAGCTTCGCGCCCCACAGTGCGAACATCGTCGCGTCGCCGCCGTCGTCCAGGATGATGTTGGCGGTGGTGCCGTCACCATCGGCGCCCCAGTTGAAGATCGAGCCGACATAGTCCCAATATTCGGCCAGGCTCTCGCCCTTCACCGCGAACACCGGAATGCCGGCAGCAGCGATCGCGGCGGCGGCGTGATCCTGCGTCGAGAAGATGTTGCACGTCGCCCAGCGCACGTCGGCGCCGAGCGCGGTCAGCGTCTCGATCAGCACCGCGGTCTGGATCGTCATGTGCAGCGAGCCGGTGATGCGCGCGCCCTTCAGCGGCTGCGACGCGCCATATTCCTCGCGCAGCGCCATCAAGCCGGGCATCTCGGTCTCGGCGATGTTGATCTCGGCGCGGCCGAAATCGGCGAGGCCGATGTCCTTGATGACATAGTCGGCATTGGTGGGGCGATCGAGCACGGTGGCCACAACGGGTCTCCAGGGATTGTGAAGCCGACCAAGGCACGTCTTACCGGCCGGCATGGCCGCGCACATAGCGACAGCGCGACAGCGTTACAAATATAAAGATATCTTTATATGTCGCCTGCTGGACTGAAATTCGATTACCGGCCGGGGCGCGTCCTCATCTCTGCGCGGTGGGCGTGCGTTCCCGCCTTCCGCATCGCTGGAGAAATCACCAGCACGCTATTGCGGATTAGGTGCGACCACCGCTTTCCACTTCTTCGCCATCTAATAGGCGACGAAGTGTCGTACTCAAGCCTCTGACAAATCTGGGCTGCGTTGCGATCCGGCATCCGGTGACAAGCAGGCTTAGCAGCTGGGAGCGGGAGGACCACGCTCGGGTGCGGCGCCTTCGATCGACCAGCCTGTCCGGTTAACCGCATCAGGCCACGAACAAAAAAAGGGCGGCTCGAAGGCCGCCCGTGATCGTCGCTTTGCCAGCGCGATCGTGGATTCGATCACCCGAGGGAAATCAGAATTCCTTGTAGAACTGCTCGTTCCCGATGAAGCCGAGCTTGGTGATGTTCGACCGCTTGATCACCGCAAGCGTCCGATCTACCGAGTCGTAGCGAACCTGCGGATCGGGCTGGAAGTGCAGCTCGGGCTCCGGGTTCATCGCCGCCGCAACGTCGAGATACTGGCGCAGGCGAACTTGGTCCACTGGGGCGCCGTTCCACGCGACGGTGCCGTCGGTCGAGATCGTGATCTTGTTCTTCTGCGGATCGACCGGCGGGGGCGTGTTGTTCGCCGCGTTCTGCGGAAGGTCCACCTTCACCGCGTGGGTCTGGATCGGGATCGTGATGATGAACATGATGATGAGCACGAGCAGGACGTCGATCAACGGCGTCATGTTCAGGTCCATCATCGGCTCGCCGTCATCGCTGCCGCCACTCATTGCCATGTCAAATACTCCTGGTGGCTCTGCTTACAGACGCTCGACCGTGGTGCCCGCCGGCGGCTCGGAAATGAAGCCGACCTTGGCGAAACCTGCCATCTGCATATTGTAGATCGCACCCGCCACGCACTTCCAGGGCACATTCACGTCGCCGCGGATATGCGCCTCGGGCAGTTCGAGATCGGGGTTGTTGACCCCGCCCTGCTTCTCGATCTCGAGCTTCAGCTTGGCCACCGCGCGATCGAGCAGCTCCTGCTGCGTCACCGGGGACATACCCCAATATACCGCGCAACCGCCGTCCGGTTTGGTAGTGACCGAGAGCGAGACGTTCTCGGGCTTGGTCGTCGTCGGATCGAAGCGGACCTGCGGCAGCTTCACGTCCACCGTCTGGATCACGACGGGAACCGCGATCAGGAAGATGATCAGCAACACCAGCATGACGTCGACGAGCGGCGTCGCATTGATGTCCGACAACGGTTTCTCTGTGGAATCTCCACCGACATTCATCGCCATGCGCGATTGATCCTATCCTTTTGCGCCCGTCCGAACAGCGGAGGGGCGGGATCGGGGCCGCCGGTGGGCAGCCCCGACATCATTCAGCCGCGGGTCTGCACGCCGCCGACCTGGCCGGCCGTGGTCGTATTCGGCACGGCCTTGTTGGCGACGGCCGGCGCCGGCTTGGTCGCCGCACCGGCGAACGCCGGACGAACCGCGCCGCCCGAGGCGAGGTAGCCGAGAACGTCGTTCGAGAAGGACGACAGGTCTTCCGCGATCGCCTTGTTGCGGCGCTGCAGCCAGTTGTACGCGAGCACCGCGGGAACCGCGACGACGAGGCCGAGCGCGGTCATGATGAGCGCCTCACCGACCGGGCCGGCAACCGCGTCGATCGACGCCTGACCGGCCGCACCGATCTTCACCAGCGCGCGGTAGATGCCGACCACCGTGCCGAACAGGCCGATGAACGGTGCGGTCGCGCCCACCGTTGCGAGGAAGGCGAGACCGCCGCCCAGCTTCGAGTTGATCGCGGCTTCCGAACGGTTCAGCGAACCGTGCAGCCAGTCATGCGCCTCGACCGGATCGGTCAGCTTGCTGTGCTGCTCCTGCGCGGCGAGACCGTCGTCGACGATCTGCTTGTACGCCGAGTTCTTCTCCAGCTTCGCCGAGCCTTCGCGCAGCGAGTTCGAGCTCCAGAACGACGAGCGCATGCGCTTGTACTGGTTGATGATCTTCTGCTGCTCGAACAGCTTGGTGAACATGATGTAGAACGAGACGACCGAGAACAGCACCAGGATGCCGAACACGGACTGGGCGATAATGCCGCCCTGCTCGAGCGCGGCGCCCAGGCCGTAGGGGTTTTCCGCCGGGGCTGCCGGCGCCGCGGCAGCGGCGAGGATGGTGGTGATCATTCGAATGGTATCCCTCTGAAAATCGCAAATCGTAAGTGGAAGATCGTCATTCGCTCGGCAGACGCCACACCACGCGGCGGGTCTGCGTCGTGGCGATCGGGTTGCCCGCTGCGTCCGTTGCCGGCGCGTAGCGACCGCGGCGCGTCAGCGCGCGGCAGGCGGCCTGATCGAGCGCGTTGGAACCGCTGGACGCGGTAACGACGCAATTCTCGACACGACCCTGGGTGTTGATCGTCCACTTGATCGCGGTGGTGCCTTCTTCCTCGGCCCGGATCGAGCTCGGCGGATAGTCGTCGTTGGTGATCCACTGCGCCGGATCACCCTTCGCGCCTGCTGCCTTGCTGACGACCGGCGGTGCGGGCGGAGCGGGAGGCGGCGGGGCCGGAGGAGCGACCGGGGTCGGGATGTACACCGGCGGCGGCGTCGGAACCGACTGGATCACCGGCGCCTGCGACGGCGTCGACACGATCGGCGGCGGCGTCACGACGGGCGGCGGCGTCATCGGAACGTCCGGCGGCGGGGGCGGCGGTTCGTCCGGCGGCGGGGGTGGTGGTTCCTCCACGTCGAACGTGTTCAATTTCTCCGAAACCTTTTTCACGTACTGGAACGCGAGGCCGGTGACGAAGGCGTAGCCGAGAGCAGCATGGATGAGCGCCACGATGACAATCGCGACGACCTTGCTCCCGCTCATCTTCTGGTCAGAGTAGGCCATTCAGCAAAAGCACTCCCTAATCCCTATGGCCCGAAGGGGCCGGGCGGCCTGCCACGGCTCCCGCTAGGCGGAATGGGCGTGCCGGTCCGTCCGCAAGGGCTAAACGACACCCTTGCAGTCCGCGAGTCCTAACTTGGCGTTTAACGACACGCAAACGCTTTGTCGGACGCAACAAACGTACAATCGCCCTATCGCGGATTTATTTCTGTATCGCGGCATGGCGATCGATTAACCGAAACGCATGGCCAGCAAACCAATCTGTTCGCTCGCGCTGCTTCTGGCGAGCGCCCTTCCCGCGTGCGCGCAGCCCGCTTCGCCCCCGGCCCTCGCAGCGGAGAATGTCGCCGCGCCCGCCTATGCCGATGTCGCCGACCTGGTGATCGCCAGCGATCTGGTGATCGACGCGGCGATCGCGTCCACCGTCCGGATCAAGGGCGCGGAGGCGGCGAACGTGCCGCCGGGCGTCACGCGCTATTATGTAGAGGCGGACGTCACCGCGCTGATCCGCGGCATCAACGCGGTGGCACCGCGCGTCGGCTACGTGCTCGACGCGCCGCTCGGCCCCGATGGGCGGCAACCGAAGTTCAAGAAGGCGCGCGTCCTTTTGTTTGCGCGCGCGGTGGCCGGCAGCCCCGGCCAGATCCAGCTCGTTACCCCCGATGCGCAGCGCGGCTGGACGCCCGCGCTCGACGCCGTGACGCGTCGCATCGCAGGCGAACTCGTCGCCGGTGACGCGCCCCCCGTCGTCACCGGGATCGGCAACGCCTTCCACGTCCCCGGCTCGCTTCCCGGCGAGGGCGAGACGCAAGTGTTCCTGACCACGCGCGACAATCGCCCCGTATCGCTCAGCATCCTGCGGCGACCGGGCGAGCAGCCGCGCTGGGCGGTCGCGCTGTCGGAGATCGTCGACGATGCCGCCGGCCCGCCGCCGCGCGATTCGTTGCTGTGGTATCGCCTCGCCTGCGCGCTGCCGCCCGTGCTTCCCCAACGCAGTACGCACGCGCTCGACGCGAACGATGCGCGCATCGCGCAGGATGATTATCGCTTCGTCGTCGCTCAGCTGGGCCCGTGCCGCCGCGATGGCGCCGGCGGCTGATCGCCGTCGACCGCCGCGTCAGCGGCGGTGGCGCACCAGCGTGATACCGATCGATTCGCCGGCCTCGGCGATCGCCAGCTTGACGATCTTCACTTTTACCCGCTGCACGCGCTTGTCCTGCAGGAACAGCGTCTCGGCGATGTGATCAGCGACCCCCTCAATCAGCGTGAAGTGCACGCCGGGGGGCAGCGCCGCCGTCGCCGCATGCTTCAGGTCGAGGTAGTTCTTCGATCCCGACAGCGGCGTGTCGGGCGCATAGTGTGCCGGCGCATCGAGCAGCACGGTCAGCGATATCCGCAGCGGCTGCGGCAGGTGCGTTTCCTCCGAATAGACGCCGGTCAGCACCGGCACTTCCAGATCGTGCACTTCGAGTTCGAGCGTGTCTTCCACGCCGGCGCGCTTAGCGACTGATCGCGGGCAGCGCCATTCCGCTTGCGTTCAGATCGGCAGCGGCTAGAGCGCGGCGCCTTTCGGCCGGGTTTGCGCGGCCGCGGTTGGAGCGGGGAATGGTCGAACTGGTCGCGCTGGAGACGGTGGATGCCGCCGCGGTGGAGGGTCTGCTCGACCGCGCGTTCGGCCGCGATCGCCACGCGCGCACCGCCTATCGCCTGCGTGACGGTGTCGACGCGCTACCCGGCCCCAGCCTCGCCGCGATCGACAACGGCGGGCTGGTGGGGACGATCCAGCTGTGGCCGATCGTTTTCGCCGGCGACGACGGCCGGCGCGTGCCGCTTACGTTGGTCGGCCCCGTCGCCGTCGTGCCCGAGCGGCAGCGCGATGGGATCGGCCGGCTGCTCGTCGCTGCGGCGATCGAGCGGATGGGCGAGTCGCCGCTGATGCTGATCGGTGATCCCGGATATTACGGCCGCTTCTTCGGCTTCACCGCCGCGCGCACCGGCGCGTGGCGCCTCCCCGGCCCGTTCGAGCGCCACCGCCTGCTCGCGCGCGGCCCCGGCGTGCCTGACGGTGCCGGCGCGATCGGGCCGCACGTGCGCACCCCCGTCTGATCGGCGCCTGATCGCCGCCAGCCTTTACCCGCACGCCCGCGCGCCCTACCTCGGCACCATGCCAATGACCCCGCAACCCGATTTCGACACGCTGACCGTTGCGGATATCGCGCGGTTGGCGGACAGCGACCGCCTGCCCCCGGTTGACCGCTGGCACCCGGACCATTGCGGCAACAGCGACATGCGGATCGCGCGCGATGGCACCTGGTATCACCAGGGCAGTCCGATCGGGCGCGCGGCGATGGTGCGCGCGTTCAGCCGCATCCTGCGCCGCGAGCCGGACGGCGGCTACGTCCTCGTTACTCCGGTCGAGAAGCTCGACATCGCGGTCGAGGACGCGCCCTTCGTCGCAGTCGAGCTCAAGGCAGAGGGTGAGGGCCGCAACGCTACGCTCGCCTTCCGGCTCAACACCGGCGACGTGGTCACCGCCTCGGCCGATCACCCACTGCGTGTCGTCGCGCATGACGATGGGCCCCACCCCTATGTTCACGTGCGCGGCGGGCTGGAGGCGCTGATCGCCCGGCCGGTCTATTACGAGCTCGCCGAACGCGCGCTCGCCGGCGAGGATGGTGCGACGCCGGGCGTGTGGAGCGCGGGCACGTTCTTCCCCATCGCACCGTGACCTCGCTCGTCGACCGGCTCGGCCGCGCGCTCACCGATGGCATGGGGCAGCAGACGATCCTGCTCGCCGGCGATCACGTCGATCTCGACGCTGCGCCCGAGGATACGCTCACGCCGGCCGCGGTGCTGGTGCCAGTCACCGATCGCCCGCGCCCCGGCGTGATCCTGACGCAGCGCACCGAGACGCTGCGCCGCCACGCGGGGCAAATCGCCTTTCCCGGCGGCCGTCTTGATCTTGGCGAGGATGCGATCACCGCGGCGCTGCGCGAGGCTGACGAGGAGATCGCACTGCCCCCGTCGGCGGTAACGGTGGTGGGAGAGGCCGACCGCTATCGCACCGTCACCGGCTACACTGTCATCCCCGTCGTCGCCGTGGTGCCGCCCGATCTCCCGCTCGTGCCGTCGGAGGCGGAAGTCGCCAGCGTGTTCGAGGTGCCGCTCGATTTCCTCCTCGACGTCGCCAATCACGTCGAGGCCACCGTCGACTGGCAGGGCCGCGAGCGGCGCTATTACGAGATCATGTGGCAGGATCGCCGCATCTGGGGCGCCACGGCGGCGATGATCGTCAACCTCGCACGGCGGCTGCGATGGCAGGGGTGATCCTGCCGCGCGCCGTGTGGCGCGACCGCCCCGGCCTCGACGCGCTCGCCGACGCGCTCGGCGCGGCGAACGGCGACGCGCGCTACGTCGGCGGCGCGGTGCGCGACACGCTGCTCGGCCTCGACGTCGCCGATATCGACATCGCAACGCGCCACACACCGGCTGATGTCGTCGCGCGGCTCGAGGCGGCCGGCATCCGTGCAATCCCTACCGGCATTGCCCACGGAACCGTCACCGCCGTGTCCGCCGGCACGGTGGTGGAAGTGACGACGCTGCGCGAGGACGTCGAGACCGACGGGCGCCACGCGACGGTCGCCTTCACCGACGATTGGCAGGCCGATGCCGCGCGGCGCGATTTCACGATCAACGCGCTCTACGCCGATCCGCTGACCGGCGCGGTGTTCGACTATTTCGGTGGCCTGGACGATCTCGCCGAACGGCGCGTGCGTTTCATCGGCGATCCCTACCGCCGGATCGCGGAGGATCACCTGCGGATCCTGCGCTTCTTCCGCTTCCACGCGCGTTTCGGCGACGTGATCGATCGGCCGGGGCTAGACGCCTGTACCGATCGCGCGAACGACCTGATGGCGCTGTCGCGCGAGCGGGTGGCGGCAGAGCTGCTTAAGCTGCTCGTCGCGCGCAATGCCGTGCCCGTCGTCGCGCTGATGATCGAGCGCGGCATTTTCCGCCCCGTCCTGCCCGAAATCACCGACGCTGCCGCACTGGCCGCCCTGGCCGCGCGCGAGCAAGCCGCGGGCGTCGCACCCGATCCGATCCGCCGCCTCGCAACGCTGATCCCGTGTGCAGATGCCGAAACCATCGGCGCGCGGCTTCGGCTGTCGAACGCCGATCGCAAGCGGCTCGTCGCCGCATCGGCCGGTGCGGGTGACGAGGGCGCGCGCGCGCTCGCCTACCGCTACGGCACCACCCAGGCGATCGATCGGCTGCTCGTCGCCGGCGCCCCGCTCGACGACATCGCCGAATGGACGCCCCCGCGCCTGCCGATCGGCGGCGGCGAGATCGTCGCGCGCGGGGTCGCGCGGGGTCCGGACGTCGCGTGCGTGCTGCGTGAAGTCGAGTCGCGCTGGATCGCGGAGGGTTTCCCGGAAGCCGATCGCGTGGCAGCGATCGCCGACGCCGTCACGGCTCAGTCGGTGCACGCCGCCAGTAACGCATAGGCCTCGTCCGCGGCCAGCGGCCGGGCATAGGCATAACCCTGGCCATAGGTGCAACCGAGCGCCGCCAACGTCTGTCCCAGCTCCTGCGTCTCGATCCCCTCGGCCACCGTCTCCATGCCAAGCGCACTGGCGAGCCCGAGCACCGCGCGTACGATCGCGATTTTGTCGCGATCGGCGAGCATGCCGGTAACGAAGCTGCGGTCGATCTTGAGGATGTCGATCGGCAGTTTCTGGAGATAGGCGAGGTTCGAATAGCCCGTCCCGAAATCGTCCATCGCGATCGTCGCGCCGGTCGCCTTCAGCGCGCGCAACACCTCGGCGTTGCCGTCCGGATCGGCGATCAGCGCGCTTTCGGTCAGCTCCAGCTTCAGCCGCTCGCCCGCCAATCCGTGACGCGCCAGCGCTTCCGTAACCAGCGGCGCGACGCCGTCGCGTTGCAGCTGGATCGGCGACAAATTCACCGCCACCGCGACGCCGCAATCGCCCCCCGCTCGCGCGTCCCACGCTGCCAGCGTGCGCAGCGCCTCGTCGATGGCCCATCGGCCCAGCGGCACGATCAGCCCCGATTCCTCGGCGACCGGAATGAATTGCGCCGGCGGCACGTCGTTGCCATTCTCGTCCACCCAGCGGGCGAGCGCCTCGAATGCTACGATCCGTCTGGTCGATAGGTCACAGATCGGCTGATAGTGAAGACGAAGCTGTTTCGCCTCGATCGCACGGCGTAGCGCTGTCTCCATCGCGAACTGCTCGCGCGCACGATCGAGCGCGTCGGTCTGGTACGCCTCGGCCTGGCCCGTTTCCTTGGATCGGCGCACCGCGAACTGCGCGTGGCGGATGATGTCCTCGGCATCGCCGATCGCGTCCGCGCCGAAGGCGACACCGATCGAGCACGATACCCGAATCTCGAACTCGCTGAGCCGGAACGGCGTCGCAAGCACTTGGCGAACGCGGCGCGCGACGTTGTCGGCCTCCGATCGGTCCTGATCGAGCGCCAGCAAGATGCCGAATTCGTCGCCGCCGATCCGCCCCAATCCGTCGCAGGCACGCAGGGCGCCCTTGATCCGCCGCGCGACGGTGATCAGCAGCTCGTCGCCGGCCATGCTGCCCAGGCACGAATTGACCCGCCCGAACCGGTCCAGATCGACGACCAGCACGGCATAATCGGTGGTCCCTGCCTCGATCATTTGCTCCAACCGGTCACCGAAGCCGGCGCGGTTCGGCAGCCCGGTCAGGCTGTCGGTCGTCATCTCGCGGCGCAAATTGACTTCGGTGCGCATCTCGCCCGTCTGATCGATCAGCGTCACCAGACAGCGCGGGCCGTTGGCGGTCGCGACCCGCGCCAGCGTCACCTCGAAATGACGCTGCTCGACCGCGTCTCCGACCGCCCACGGCAGTTGCAGCCGCAGCGCCTGCCCGGCGAGGAACGCGACGATTCTCGCCCCCAGATCGCGCGCCAGGATCGATGTGTCCGCCGTGCTTCCAAGTCCCAGCCGGCGAAACGTGCCGTTGGGTAGGTCGAACCGTAGCCCGTCGTCCGTGACGCTCACGACCACCGCCGCGATCGGCAGCAGCTCGAGCGCGCCCTCGGCCGCCGTATTCCCGGGCGGCAGGGTCGGCTCGTCGGCAGGCAGCCGGGGGGCGACGGATAAGCGCATTAGCCCCGCGCTAGAGCGTGCCCGGTTAAGGTTCGCCTAATCCATTCTAACGACTTAGGCGAAGCGATTGTCGCGCGGGAAGCCCGTCGGCGGCATCCGACCCGCCGCGCCGCGCGCGGTGCGCCACGCCGTCAGATCGGTCTCGGTCCGGGTGCGTCCCGTATCGCCGCCCATCGGCCAGCTCAGCCCGTCCGCGAAGCGGAAGGTGATCGCATCGCTTAAGCCCCCGTCGCGATACCGTTGCAGCTGCGCGCCCTGCCCGCGGCTCATCTGCGGCAGTTCGCCGAGCGGGAAGACCAGCATCTTGCGGTTGTCGCCGATCGCCGCGACGTAATCGTCGCCCGCGGCGATCGGCCGCACGATGATCAGTTTCGCGCCGACCCGCGGCGTCAGTACCGTCTTGCCCTTGCGCGTCTCGGCGACGACGTCGGCCACCGGCACGACGAAGCCACGCCCGTCGCTCGCCGCCACCAGCAGCCGCCCGTCGCGCTCGGCGCGCAGCAGCCGCGTGATGCCGACCCCGCCGTCGAGGTCGATGCTCGCGCGCACCGGCTCGCCAAAACCGCGCCCGCCCGGCAGCTTATCCGCCGCCAGCGTGTAGAAACGCCCGTTCTCCGCCGCGAGCAGCAGCTTGTCGGTGGTCTGCGCGTGAAACGCGAACGCCGGACCATCGCCCTCCTTGAACTTAAGCGTCTCGGCGGAGGCGAGGTCGACGTGCCCGCGCATCGCACGGATCCAGCCGCGCTGCGACAGGATCACGGTGATCGGCTCGCGCTCGATCATCGCCTCCAGCGGGATCTCGCGTGCGGGCGCCGCCTCCTCGATCGTCGTGCGCCGTTTGCCCAGCACCGTCTCGGGGCCGTAGCGGTCGCGCACCGCGGCGAGATCCTTCTTCAGCCGTGTCCGCTGGCGCTGCTCCGATCCCAGCAACAGCTGCAGGCTGGCCTGCTCCTTCTCCAGGCTCGTCTGCTCGCGCCGCAGCGCCATTTCTTCCAGCTTGCGCAAGCTGCGCAGCCGCATGTTGAGGATCGCCTCGGCCTGCCGATCGGTCAGCGCGAATTCGGCGATCATCACCGGCTTGGGCTCGTCCTCGTTGCGGATGATCTCGATCACCCGGTCGAGGTTGAGGAAAGCGGTGATATATCCCGCTACCAGCTCCAGCCGGTCGGCGATCTTCGCTAGCCGATGCTCGGTGCGCCGCCGCAGGACGACGAACTGATGTTCGGTCCACGCCTGCAACGCCTCGGCCAGGCTCATCACCCGCGGCGTGCGCCGCGCGTCGAGCACGTTCAGGTTGAGCGGCACGCGCGTCTCGAGGTCCGACAGGCGGAATAGTCCATCCATCAGCAGCTGCGGATCGACCGTGCGGCTGCGCGGCTCGAGCACCAGTCGGATCGCGGCATCCGATTCATCGCGCACGTCGGCCAAGATCGGAAACTTCTTGTCGTTCACCAGCCCGGCGATCTGCTCGATCAGCTTGCCCTTCGCGATGCCGTACGGAATCTCGTCGACGACGATCTGCCAGCCGCCGCCCTTCTCCTTCTCGACCTGCCAGCGGCAGCGCACGCGGAACGATCCGCGCCCCGTGGCATAGGCCTCGCGAATGATCGCCGGCGGATCGACGATGATCCCGCCGGTCGGGAAATCCGGCCCCGCGACGAACGCCAGCGGATCGGCCGCGGGATCGTCGATAAGCGCGATCGCGGCGTCGATCAGCTCGGCGGCATTGTGCGGCGGAATGCTCGTCGCCATCCCCACCGCGATGCCGCTCGCACCGTTCGCCAGCAGATTGGGGAACAGGCCGGGGAACAGCTCGGGCTCCTGCTCCTCGCCGTTGTAGGTCGGGCGGAAGCCGACGGCGTCCTCGTCGAGCCCGTCCATCAGGTCGATCGCGACCTGCGTCAGCCGCGCCTCGGTGTAGCGGTAGGCGGCGGCGTTATCGCCGTCGATGTTGCCGAAATTGCCCTGTCCGTCGACCAGCGGATAGCGCAGCGCAAAATCCTGCGCGAGCCGCACCATCGCATCATAGACCGATTGGTCGCCGTGCGGATGGTATTTGCCGATCACGTCACCGACGACGCGCGCGCATTTCTTATACCCTTGGCTAGGATCGAGCCGCAGCAGGCGCATCGCCCACAGCAGGCGCCGGTGCACAGGCTTCAGGCCGTCGCGCACATCGGGAAGTGACCGCGCGGTAATCGTCGACAGCGCGTAGACGAGATAGCGCTCGGACAGCGCCGAATCGAACGGCGCATCGAATATCCCGACGGGCGGATTGTCGGGCGGCAGGATCGTCGCGTCGGTCGGCATCCCCGCGTGCTAGCAGCACCGACGCTTGTTCCACAACCGTTCCGCCCTGATCGACCCGCGACCCGCGGACCGCCTCAGCGCTTCGCGCGGCTCAGTCGGCACGCAGACATGCCGCGAGCGTGACCAAGCAAGGTAGCGTCGCTTCCGACAAGCCGTCATGGTGCCGGCCGACTTCGCCCAGCATATTTGGATCAAACGCCCGTGCCCCGATACCTGCGCACCATCTTCGCCGGCAACATCTGCGTGCTGCTTGCCACGGCGCTGTGCGTCGCGTCATGTTCGCCGACGACGATGACGCGCACGTCCGAACCTGCGCCTGCAAAGGCGTTCACCCCGCTCACCTGGGCGGATCTCACCGTACGCCCGCGTCCGAAGGCGGACGCGACGATCGCCTACGGCAGCGATCAGATGCAGAAGATCGACCTGTGGCGTCCGTCCGGCGAGGGGCCGCACCCCGTCGTGCTGATGGTTCACGGCGGCTGCTGGCAGACGAAGATCGCCGATCGCTCGCTGATGGACTGGATCGCCGGCGATCTGCGCGACGCCGGCATCGCGGTGTGGAACATCGACTATCGCGGCGTCGATCGCGCCGGCGGCGGCTATCCCGGCACCTTCGCCGATGCTGCCGCTGCCGCCGATCGGCTGGCGACCGCCGCGCAAGAGTACGACCTCGATCTCACCCGCGTCGTCGCCGTCGGCCATTCCGCGGGCGGGCATCTCGCCTTGTGGCTCGCCGCTCGCGTGAAACTCTCTTCGAAAAGCCCGCTCGTCGCCGCCAACCCGCTCAAGATCGCGCATGTCGTCAGCCTCGGCGGCCTGCCCGATCTCGAAGCTACCGCCGCCAGCCCCGACAACGGCTGCGGTACCGACGTTGTCGCGAAGCTCGTCGGCACCGACCGGGCAGACCCCTATGCCGATACCTCGGTCCCCCGCCTCCTCCCGCTCGGCGTGCCGCAAACGCTCGTCAACGGCCGCGAGGACAGGATCATCCCTTATCGCATGGCGACCGACTACGTCGCCCGCGCGACGGCGGCGGGGGACCGCGTCGAGCTGGTGACCATTCCCGCCACCGGGCATGTCGAGCTCGTCACGCCGGACAGCGCGGCGTGGCAGGACACGAGGCGCCGCATCCTCGCCCTGCTCGGCCGTCCCGCCGCGCGCTGATTGCGCGGCGCCCCCCCGTCGCATATAGCCCGCGGCGACTATCAGCCCCGGCCGCGCGGCATAGGCTCGCGCATGCCGGGGCGCTTCGTTTGACGGGAAGGGCACGCGGATGGCGCGCAGGCGGCAGATCTACGAAGGCAAGGCGAAGATCCTCTACGAGGGTCCCGAGCCCGGCACGCTGATCCAGTATTTCAAGGACGACGCCACCGCCTTCAACGCGCAGAAGAAGGGCACGATCAACGGGAAGGGCGTGCTCAACAACCGCATCAGCGAGCACATCTTCACGCTGCTCGGCACAATCGGCGTGCCGACCCACTTCATCCGTCGGCTCAACATGCGCGAGCAGCTGATCCGCCAGGTCGAGATCGTCCCGATCGAGGTGATGGTGCGCAACGTCGCCGCGGGTACGCTGTCGAAGCGGCTCGGGATCGAGGAAGGGACTCAGCTGCCCCGCACGATCATCGAATATGCCTACAAGTCGGACGAACTCGGCGATCCGATGATCTCGGACGAGCATATCGCGGCGTTCGGCTGGGCCAGCCAGGAGGAAATGCACGACATCGCGGACCTGGCGATCCGCGTGAACGATTTCCTGTGCGGCCTGTTCGCGGGCGTCGGCATCCGCCTCGTTGACTTCAAGCTCGAGTTCGGTCGCATCTGGGACAATGACTACGGGCGCATCATCCTTGCGGACGAGATCAGCCCCGATTGCTGCCGCCTGTGGGACATGACGAGCAACGAGAAGCTCGACAAGGATCGCTTCCGCCGCGATCTCGGCGGCGAGGTCGAGGCGTATCAGGAGGTTGCGCGTCGCCTCGGCCTGCTGCCCGACGGCGGCGAGACGGCGGTGCTCGACATGGCCGAACATCGCGAGCGGCGCGGCAAGTAAGTCGCGCGGCCGGGCGCATGCATCGTCCGGCAACGGTTGCGATCGGACGAGGCATCTTATAGCGGATCGGCCATGAAATTGCGCATCCACGTCACGCTCAAGCCCGGCGTCCTCGATCCCCAGGGCAAGGCGATCGAGCACGCGCTCGCCGGGCTCGGCTTCACCGGCATTGCCGGCGCGCGCGTCGGCAAGCTGATCGAGCTCGACGTCGCCGACGAGACCGACGACGCGCAGGTCGATGCGATGTGCCGCCAGCTGCTCGCGAATACGGTGATCGAGAACTACCGGATTGAGCACGCATGAAGACGGCGGTCGTCGTCTTCCCGGGGTCGAACTGCGATCGCGACATCGCCGTCGCGCTGGAAAGCGTTACGGGCCGCAAGCCCGACATGGTCTGGCACGGCGAGACGTCGCTGCCCGACGGCGTGGGCCTCGTCGCGCTGCCGGGCGGCTTCTCCTACGGCGATTACCTGCGCTCGGGCGCGATGGCGGCACGCTCGCCGATCATGCGTGCCGTGGCGGACGCATCCGCGCGCGGCCTGCCGATCCTCGGCATCTGCAACGGCTTCCAGGTGCTGACCGAGGCGGGGCTGCTGCCCGGCGCGCTGATGCGCAACGCGGGACTCAACTTCGTCTGTCGCGACGTGCCGCTAACGGTGGAGAATGCCGACAGCCGCTTCACCTCGCGCTACATCGCGGGCGAGACGATCCTCGTCCCCGTCGCGCATCACGACGGCAATTACGTCGCCGACGCCGACACGCTCGACCGGATCGAAGGGGACGGCCGCGTCGCCTTCCGCTATGCCGGCGAGACCAACGGCTCCGCGCGCCGTATCGCGGGCATCCTTAACGACGCAGGTAACGTTCTGGGAATGATGCCCCACCCCGAACGCCGCATCGAACCGGCCCATGGCGGCACCGACGGCCGCCGCCTGTTCGAAGGGCTGCTGGAGCTTGTCGGTTGACGGATACGTCGGAGACGGAACTCGCCACCGCGGACCGTTTCGACGCAGATCGTTATTGCGCCGCCAACCCCGACGTTGCCGATTATGTCGCGGCCGGCGGCGATGCGCGGCAGCATTTCGTCGATTACGGAATGGCGGAGCGGCGTCGGCAAATGACCGCCGAGGCGTTTGACCGGCAGGCGAAGCTTCCGGAGCTTCGCTACGCGGCGTTCAGGTCGATCCTCGAGCCCTTAGCCGGCGCAGGCGGCGATTTCCGCTTTGCAGTGTGCGAGAACGCCTTCCCGATCGTGTATGGCGACACCGCCTACGATCTCAACATGTACGATCGCGAGTCGGCGAACTGCGGCTTCGGGCCGTTCGTCGAAGAAGTGCGCGCCAACCCCAACAAGCTCTACGCCGATATCGGTTGCGGCCGGCGCGATGCGAAGGAAGACAATTGCCTCTATCTAGAGGTCTATCCTTCAGTCTCTGCCGACCTAGTGATGGCCCCGTCGACCCGCTATCCGATCGCGTCGAACTCGCTCGATGGGATCGGCTGTTTCGCCGTGCTCGAACATGTCGAGGATCCGTGGGCGGTGGTCGCCGAATTTCATCGCATGCTCAAGCCGGGGGGTAAGGTCTTTATCGACTGGCCGTTCCTGCAGCCGGTTCACGGCTATCCCTCGCACTTCTACAATGCGACGCGCGACGGGCTGCGGCGGATGTTCGAGGGTCGGTTCGCGATTGATGAGCTCGATACCTTTCCGAACCAGACGCCAGCGCACACGCTACATTGGATTTTGTCGGTGCTGCTGGGCGACTTAGCCGAGCGCGCGCCCGACACCTTTGCCAAAGTTCGCGACATGTCGGTTGGCGCGCTCGCCGGCGCACCGCCGGAAGATGCGCTGTGGCGGGGCATCGTCGATCAGCTTTCGCCCGAAACGGTGATGGCGCTCGCCTGCGGCAATTCGCTGATCGGTCGCAAGCTCGACTAACATTCAAACCTTGGCGCCGAACGGGGTAAAGTCGGTCGCGTCGTCGAACACGTCGATCCCCTCGGCGCGCTTCAGCCAGCCGATGACCAGATAGGTCAGCGGCGTCAGCACCACCTCCCACGCGACCTTCAGCGCCCATTGCGTGAACAGCACGGTCACGACCAATTCTGTCGTCCAACCCTGCGCACCGAGGAAGGCGAGCGGATAGAAGATCAGGCTGTCGATCCCCTGCCCCGCGATCGTCGAGCCGATCGTGCGCATCCACAGGTGCCGGCCGCCGGTCGCGAGTTTCATCCGCGCGAGGACGTATGAATTGACGAACTCGCCCGCCCAAAAGGCGCACATGCTCGCAAAGACGATCCGCGGCACTTGGCCAAAAACCGATTCATATGCCGCCTGGTTGGTCCAGTCGGGCGCAGGGGGCAGCGCGACGACCACCCATGCCATCAGCGCCATGAACACCGTCGCTGCGAACCCCGCCCAGATCACCCGCCGCGCCCGCGCATAGCCGTATACCTCGGTCAGCACGTCGCCGATCACATAGCCGACGGGAAAGAACAGGATGCCCGCCCCGAACGGCCAATAGCCGACGCCGGGCAGCCAGATTTGCGCCACCTTGCCGGCGCCGAGCACGTTCGACAGCAGCAGGATCGCGACGAACGCCGCCATCACGAAATCGTAGAAGCGCAGCGCCCGCCCGCGCAGCGCATCGGCCGACACGCGGCCCACCGTTTCCCCCTCGATCATGGCCGCAATCATGCCGACGGTTTCGCCCGCCCGCAATCCGCGCTAACGCCCGTTCCCGCGCGCGCCCGTAGCTCAGTTGGATAGAGCACGAGCCTTCTAAGCTTGGGGCCGCAGGTTCGATTCCTGCCGGGCGCGCCAACAGGGAACAGGCGATGGCCGTTTACGTCGACGATGCGCGCAACCCGTTTCGCGGCCACCTGATGTGCCACATGATCGCCGATACGCTCGACGAGCTGCACGCGATGGCAGACGCGATCGGGATGGAGCGGCGCTGGTTCCAGCCGCGCAGCTTTCCGCACTACGATCTGCCGCAGGCACAGCGCCGCGCGGCGCTCGACCTCGGCGCCGTACCGGTCGATCGGCGCGGCATCGTCCATGTCATGCGGCGGCTGCGCGCCGATCCGACGTTCGTCGCCGCGATGCATCACGCGCGCGGGGAAACGTTCCCGCAGGCGGCCGATCCGCGCTGATCCACGTCAAGTCCCGCAACGGGCGCCTCGCCGGCGAGTTGTTTGCGCAGGACAAGGGGAAACAGCGATTGACGAAGGCTGCCGATGGTTCAAACGCGCCGACCGGCGCCGGGCGTGACGCCGCGACCCCGTGGCAGATGCCGCGGCCAGCGTGGAAGCAGGTGCTGGTGCGCGCGTGGCGCGAGGGCAGCGACGACAATATCGGGCTGATCGCCGCCGGCGTCGCCTTCTACGGCTTCCTCGCGATCGTCCCGCTGCTCGGCGCAGTGGTGATGCTCTACGGCCTCGTCGCGGATCGGCAGACGGTGATCGACAACGTCCAGGCGCTCGCGCAGGTGATGCCCGCCGACGCCGCGCGGCTCGTCGGCGAGCAATTGCTCAACGTCGTCGATACGTCGGACGGGAAGAAGGGCTTCGGCCTTCTCCTCGCGCTTGCCACCGCGCTGTTCGGCGCGCGCAACGGTGCGGGCGCCGTCATGTCGGCGCTCAACATCGCCTACGAGGAGAAGGAGACGCGCGGCTTCATCGCGACGAACCTCACCGCGATCGGCATCACCGTCGGCGCGGTGGTCGTCGCAATTCTTGCCGGCGTCGCGATCGCCGCGCTCGGTCATCTCGACACACTGCTGCCCTGGGCACCGGCGGCGTTGCTCGCGCTCGGCAAAATTCTCTCCTACGTCCTGCTGCTGCTCGGCGGCGCGGCGGGAGCGGCGACGCTCTACCGCTACGGCCCCGCGCGTGATCGCGCGCGCTGGGTGTGGCTCACGCCCGGTTCGCTCCTCGCCGCGCTGCTGTGGCTCGCACTCAGCCTCGGGTTCGGCCTCTACGTCGCCAACTTCGGCAACTATAACGCGACCTACGGCTCGCTCGGCGCGGTCGTAGTGATGCTCACCTGGCTCTATCTGTCGAGCTACATCCTGCTGTTTGGCGCCGAACTCAATTCCGAGCTCGAGCACCAGACCGCGCGCGACACCACGCGCGGCGCGCCCACCGCGCTCGGCACCCGCGGCGCGTGGGTCGCCGATCACGTCGCCGGTGGCACCGGCTCTATCAAGGATGCGGAGGCCCCGGCTGCCGACGCCGCCTCGCCCGGTCAGCATTTCGCCGCCGCGCGCGGTACTGCCCGCCTCGCGCATGGTGCTGGCACGGCCAAGGTCGGCGTGGTCCTGTCGTCGACCGCCACGCTCGGCCTCGCGCTGATCCGCACTCGCGATCGCGCGCTGATCGGCACCGCGCTACTCGGCGCCGCGACGCTGGTCGCGTGGATGGGCCGCGACCGCGCAGGCGTAGACGAGCGCTGATGCTTGCGCTGCAGGCCGGGCTGTGGGGCCTAGTCGGCGGATCGGCGCTGCTGATCGGCGCGGCGATCGCCTGGTTTGCCAGTCTGCCGCAGCGGCTGATCGCGGCCGTCATGGCGATCGGCTCGGGCGTGCTCATCTCCGCCGTCGCGTTCGATCTGATGGACGAGGCCTATGCCGCGGGCGGGTTCGACAGCACCGCGCTCGGCTTCGTCGGCGGCGCCGCGGTCTACACGCTCGCCAACGTCCTCGTCTCACGCGCCGGTGCGCGGCACCGCAAGCGCTCGGGCTCGAACGCCGCCGAAAGCCAGGACGGCTCCGACAGCAGCGGACTAGCGATCGCGATCGGCGCACTGCTCGATGGCATTCCCGAATCGATCGTCATCGGCGTCAGCCTGCTCGATGGCAGCGGGGTCAGCACCGTCACGGTCGCCGCGGTGTTCCTGTCCAATCTGCCCGAAGGGCTGTCGAGCGCCGCCGGCATGAAGAAGGCTGGGCGCAGCGCCGCCTACGTCTTCGGCGTGTGGGGCGCGATCGCGGTTGCCTCGGGCATCGCCGCGCTGCTCGGCAACCTGCTCCTCGCCGACGCGGGCAAGGACACGATCGCCGCCGTCACTGCGGTCGCCGCCGGTGCGATCCTCGCGATGCTCGTCGACACGATGATCCCCGAAGCGACGGAGGAAACACACGAATATTCCGGCTTCATCGCCGTGATCGGCTTCCTCGCGGCCTTCATCCTCTCCAAGCTTGGCGGCTGACCGGCGCACTAGCCGCCTTGACTTTGCGCCCCCCGCCCCCGTACGTGTCGGGCGATTAGGTCGATCGACTTAGTCGCCGATCCACCGCTCGAACTGGGCGGGGACGGCAGGAGAGCGGGCATGACGTACGACCTCATCATCGTCGGGGGTGGCATCGGCGGATCGGCGCTGGCGGCGGTGATGGCACGCGCCGGGCGATCGGTGTTGCTGCTCGAGAAGACCACCGTCTACGAAGACAAGGTGCGCGGCGAGTGGATCGCGCCGTGGGGAGTTACCGAGACGAAGCGGCTCGGCCTCTACGGCACGCTCGTCGCCGTCGGCGGACACCACCTCACAAGCCACGTCACCTACGACGAGACGCGCGATCCCGCCGCGGCGGAGGCGAGCGCGCTGCCGCTCGGGATCTTCGCGCCCGACGTCCCCGGCCCGTTGTGCATCCGCCACCCGGTCCACTGCCAGACGCTGTTCGACACCGCCGCCGCGGCGGGCGCGACCGCGCTGCGCGGCGTCGATGTGAAGGCGATCGCCTGCGGATCGGCGCCCAGCGTCACCTATCTCCACGACGGCGCCGAGCACGTCGCGCACGCCCCGCTCGTCGTCGGTGCCGAGGGGCGCCAGTCAGCCGTTCGCCGCGCCGCCGGGCTGACGCTGCATCAGGACAAGCCGCACCACTGGTTCGCCGGGCTGCTGGTCGACGGCGTCGACGCCTGGGATCAGACGCGCCAGGCGATCGGGACGGAGGACGATTTCGCCTTCCTCGCCTTTCCGCAGGGCGGTGGGCGGATGCGCGTCTACGGCGGCTGGCACCTTTCGGAGACGAAGCGGTTCGCCGGCAGCGAGGGCCCCGCCCGCTTCCTCGACGCCTTCCGCATGAAATCGGCGCCGCACAATGCCGCGATCGCCGGCGGCACGCCCGCAAGCCCGCTGTTCGCTTATTACAACAATTCCAGCGCCGCCGATCGCCCCTATGCGCCCGGCGCCGTGCTCGTCGGCGACGCCGCCGGGTGGAACGATCCGATCCTCGGCCTCGGCCTGTCGATCACCTACCGGGACGTGCGCAGCGTCAGCGACATCCTCAAGGAAACGCCCGCCGGCGCCCAGCCTGATTTCCGCAGCTACGCCGCCGAGCGCGCCGAGCGGATGCGCCGGCTCAAGATCGCGGCCGAGATGCAGGCGACGCTCGACATGGAATTCGGCGAGCCAGCGCGCGCGCGCCGCCGCCGCTATCACGAACAGTCCGCGCTCGATCCGACGCTCGGCCTCCACGGCGTCGCGACCATGGCGGGGCCGGAGGCCGTGCCGCCCGAGATCTTCGAGCCCGCGCACGTCGCACGCGTCGTCGGCGCACCGATGGTGGCGGCATGAGCGTCGATATCGCCCGCTACAATGCCGATTGGCTCGCGGCGTGGACGGCGAAGGACGTGCCCGCGCTGCTCGGCTTTTACGCCCCCGATTGCCGCTACTTCGATCCGCAGACCGCCGCCGGCATCACCGGCCACGATGCGCTGCGCACCTATCTGACCGGGCTGTTCGCCGCGACGCCGGCGATGACCTACACCCCCGACGAGACGTGGCCGATCCCCGGCGGCTTCTGCGGCCGCTGGTATTGCGACGTCGCGGATGGCGGCGGGCGGCTGCGCGGGTTCGACATGGTGCTGCTCGACGGTGATCGGATCGCGCACAACGAAGTCTACGTCCACCAGCTACCGCAGGATTGAGGGAGGGGATCGATGCAGTTCGATTTCAGCGAACAACAGAATGAATTCCGTCAGGAGGCGCGCCGCTTCCTCGCCGCCGAATGCCCCACCGATCGCGTCCGCAAGGCGCTGGAAGGCGGCGGCTTCGACCGCAAGCTGTGGCAGGGCGTGGCTGAGATGGGCTTCCTCGGCATCGCCATTCCCGAGGAGCACGGCGGCCTTGGCCTCGGCTATCTCGAACTGTGCGCGGTCGCGGAGGAATTCGGCCGCGCGCTCGCCCCACTGCCGATCCTGTCGTCGATCTACCTCGCGGCCGAAGCGATCAAGTCGTTCGGCACGCCCGAACAGCAGGCTGCGTGGCTGCCCAAAATGGCAGCCGGTGCGACGATCGGCTGCGTCGCCAGCGCGGAGGGCGAGCGACTGACCGAGAAGAGCGTGCGCCTCGCCTTCGCCAACAGCACGCTCAGCGGCACCAAGGCGCCCGTGCTGGACGGTGATATCGCCGACGTCGCGGTCGTGCTCGCCAAGGAAGGCGACGCGCTCAGCCTCGTCCTCGTCGATCTGTCGCAGGACAAGGTGCAGCGCCGCGCGCTCGACACCGTCGATCCGACGCGCGGCCAGGCCGAACTCACCTTCAACAGCGCCGCGGCGGAGCGGCTGGGCGAGCGCGGCGAAGGCTGGGCGAATCTCCAGATCCTGCTCGATCGCGCGGCCGTGCTGCTCGCCTTCGAGCAGATCGGCGGTGCCGACCGCGCGCTTGAGATGGGCCGCGACTATGCGCTCGAGCGCATGGCGTTCGGCCGCCAGATCGGCAGCTTCCAGGCGATCAAGCACATGCTCGCCGACATGTACGTTTCGGCGACGCTGGCGCGCTCGAACGCCTATTACGGCGCCTGGGCGCTCTCCACCGGCGCGGCCGAACTGCCGCGCGCCGCCGCCACCGCGCGCGTGTCGGCCACCAACGCCTTCCGCCACTGCGCGAAGAACAACATCCAGGTGCACGGCGGCATGGGCTTCACGTGGCAGATGGATTGCCACCTCTTCTATCGCCGCGCGAACCAGCTCGCGCTCGCCATCGGCGGCCTGCCTGATTGGGAAGAGAAGCTCGTTACACGCCTCGCCGACGCCAACATGCCAATCGCCGCCTGAAGGAGGCCAGACCGATGAACTTCGACGATACCCCCGAAGAAGCCGCCTTCCGCGCCGAAGCGCGCGCCTGGATCGATGCCAACGCGCCCAAGCACCTCCACCCGATCCTGTCGGGCTCGGGTCACGGCACCGCCGGCGACATCGCCGATTTCGACATGCTCGCCGAGAGCAAGGCGTGGCAGCAGAAGAAGTACGACGCCGGCTGGGCGTGCCTCCACTGGCCCAAGGAATATGGCGGCCGCGGCGCTACGCCGATGCAGCGCGTCATCTGGAACCAGGAGGAAGGCGTCTACGCCACCCTCTCCTTCACCTTCATCATCGGCCAGGGAATGTGCGGCCCGACGGTGATGGCATGGGGGAATGAGGACGACAAGCAGGCGCTGCTCCCGCCGCTCGCCGCCGGCCAGGACATCTGGTGCCAGATGTTCTCCGAGCCCGCCGCCGGCTCCGATCTCGCGGGTCTTCGCACCCGCGCGGTGAAGGACGGCGACGAGTGGGTCATCAACGGCTCCAAGATCTGGACGTCGGGCGCCCACATCTCGCAATACGGCATCCTCCTTACTCGCACCGATCCCACCGTCGCCAAGCACAAGGGGCTGACGATGTTCTGGGTCGACATGCGCTCGCCCGGGATCGAGGTGCGCCCGATCCTTCAGGCGCACGGCCAGTCGGGCTTCAACGAAGTGTTCTTCACCGATCTGCGCGTGCCCGATAGTCAGCGCCTCGGCGGCGTCGGCCAGGGCTGGACGGTGTCGCTGACGACGCTGATGAACGAGCGGCTGTCGATCGGCGCCGGCATGTCGACGGGGTTTGAGACGCTGCTCGACTATGCCGTCCGCGCGCCGGGCAGCGAGGGCGGCCGGCTGATCGACGATCCGTCGATCCGCTCGCGCGTCGCCGATTGGGCGACCAAGGCGAGCGGCCTCAAATACACCTCGATGCGCGCGCTGACCGCGCTGTCGAAGGGTCAGGAGCCGGGTCCGGAGAATTCAATCGGCAAGCTCGTCGCCGGCGCCACAAGCCAGGATATCGCGACCTTCGCGATGGATCTGCAGGGCGAGGCGGGCGTCCTGACCGACCCTGCGCGTGCCGCGCACGCCGCCCGTTTCCAGGCGACGCTGATGCGCTCCCCCGCGACGCGGATCGAGGGCGGCACCGACGAGATCCTGCGCAACATCATCGCCGAACGCGTGCTCGGGCTGCCCGGCGACGTGCGCGTCGACAAGGACGTGCCGTTCGAGAAAATCCCGACCCGCGCCTGATCCCTTCCGCGTCCGGCGGTGCGCGCGAGCGTCGCCGCCGGACGCGGCTATTCATTCATGCCACAGCCCAGCAGCGGAGCATGTGAGCACCGTCTCCGGTCTGCCGATCGACGCGGGCTTTGGCCCCTCCATCGTGAGCCTAGCCGCCGCGCTCGCCCGCGCCGTCGCGTCCGTCGCTTCAGACTGATGCCGCTATTTCTTCGCTTCGCCCTGTAATGCAATGACACCGCCGCACCGCCTCCGGCAAACCAATCATCGCCCGACGCTGCGACTCCTTCGGGTCGCCGCCCGGCGCTGTCGACCCCGCAAATGATGCGTCCAGCAGTCCGATCGCCGCCGAACGTGGCTACTCCTTCGGCTCGCCGCCCGGCGCGATCAAGACCTCGATCGCCGCCTCCGGCGCACTGATCTCCGCTCGACTCTGCTACTCCTTCGCCTCGCCACCCGACGCGATCGACACCGCGATCGCCGCCCCCGGCAGTCCGATCGCCGCCCTTAGGTTCGCGCCTATCATCGCGGTTATAGCGGCACGATCGTTCGCGGGACTGATGCGTCGCGCGACCAGCATCGCGCGCTCGTGCCCGCGCGCCAGCGCCAGATGGACGTCCCGTGCCCGGAGGTCGGTCGATCGCCGCGCCGCCTCACGCTCCGCCGCTGCTCGGTCGCGGTGATAGGCCGCCTGCAGTCTCCCGCTATCCTCCGGCACTCGTCGATCCCCTCCTGCCGCCGTGAACAGCAAAGGTCGGTGGAGGGTGTAAAGATTTCGTTACTAAGGCGAAAATGCGCCACGATCTGAACCGTTTGCAACCATTAAGTCGACAAAGCGCGGTTCGCGCACGAAACGATACGCCCCATCGCGCTCCCATGGTGCCTGATTTCGCGGGACGGCGCCAAATGTCGGCACCGTCCCGCCATCCGTCTTACCGCTCGGACGCCCCGCGCAGCGGCGCCACCGCTTCGCGGCCGAAGCGCATGATGAGTTCGCCGATCTCGCGCGCCTGCGTCATGTTGCGCTGGTTCTGCTCGCGCAGGTAATCCCCCTGGATCTTCATCACCTGCGACAGGTCGTTCGCACCCGCCGCCGCGCGCATCGCCGCGAACGCCTCGCGCGCATTCTGCTCCGCCTGGTCGATCATCGCGAGGCCGATCGTCTTGTTACCCTCGGCCACCTTCTCGCCTGAGGCCTTCATCGCCGCGCCCGCGCGTCGCGCCGGATCGGCGACCTTTTCCTCGAACGTCTCGCGCGCCTTCTGGGCGCCGGCCTTCATCCGATCGGCCGCAGCGTCCGCGCCGCCGGCGTCCGTCGTCGTGCCCTGCGCACCCGCCGTCTCCGTATTTTTCTCGTCAGCCATCACTTCGCTCCTTTGCGGTTCGCCGCCTTCTTCATGCCGAGCGGCTTGTCGACGATCTGCGCGGACGGCACCGGCACCGGGCCCGCCGCCGCCGCGCGCAGCGCGTCGAACGTCGAACGCAGCGCCGTGGCATAAGTCGCAGGATCGGGCAGCATGTTGCGATCCGCGGTGAAGCTGATCGCGATCGTATCGCCGTAGCTGTAGACCGGGTGGATGATCCCCATCCCGTCGAACACCGGCCCGGTGCCATACATGCCAACCATCTTGGCGCCGCAGAAATACAGCGGCACGCGGCTCCCGGGCACGTTGGTGACGACGCAGTTGAACACCGGCGCGTGCGTGTTCGCCGCCCCCACGCGCGTGTAGAGCCGCGCGCCCAGCCCGGCGAGCGCGCTCGGCATCAGCTGCGAATAATCGGCGAGGTTTTTCGCCCCAACCGCATTGGTCATCGCCTTGGAATTCTTCGCCTCGTCATGCACGAAGCGCAGCCGCTCGAGCGGGTCCTCGATCTGCGTCCCCAGCCCGACGACCATTGCCGAGACGAGATTGCCCATCGCCGCCTTCTCACCCTCGCCGCGGACCGAGATCGGCGCCATCGCCGTCATCGTGTCCTTGGGCAGCTCGCCGCGGCCGATCAGATAGCTGCGCAGCGCCCCGCCGACGATCGAGAGCACCACGTCGTTCACCGTCGCGCCGGGCACCGCATCCTTGATCGCGCGTATGTCCTTCAGCGGGAAGGGCACCGCGTCCCACACGCGGTGTGCACCGACCTTGCCGTTGAAAGGCGTGCGTGGCGCGGGCCGCGCATTGCGCACCGAAACGTCACCTTTGCCCACCTGCGCCGCGAGCTTGCCCATCCCGGGCAGCGACCGGCCGATCGTCTCCATCACCCGCATCGGCTGGACGAGGTTGTTGAGGTAGCTGCGCGCAAGCAGATCGGCGACCTGCGGCATGTTCTCCGCCTTCCACGGATCCTCTCCCTCGGGCGGCGTCACGTCGGGAGAAATCGAGTGCACCGCGGCGGACATTTCCACGCCGCTCATCCCGTCGATCGCCGCATGGTGCACCTTGCTGACGATCGCGAAGCAGCCCGGCGGCAGCCCCTCGATATTGTCGAGCCCCTCGACGATGGTGAACTCCCACAACGGCTTGGTCAGATCCATCGGGCGCGAGTGCAGCCGCGCTGCCTGGATGCACAATTGCCGCCAGTCCCCGGGCTTGGGCAACGCGATGTGGCGGACGTGATATTCGATGTCGAACTCGGGATCCTCGATCCAATAAGGATGATCGAGGTCGAACGGCACGCGCACCAGCCGCTGGCGGAACGATCGCGCCCCACGCAGCCGCGCCTCGATGAACGCCAATATGTCCTTGAACCGCACGAACCCGCTCGGCGCGGTCGACGGATCGTAAATCGCCACCGATCCGATATGCATCGGCGTATGCGGCGTTTCGAGATAGACGAACGACGCATCCTGCGCCGACAATTGCAGCATCCGGCCTCTCCCCTGTTCGCCCTTTTCGGGCCTTATGACGACGCTGCGCGGTCGGCGTCCGCGGATCAAGCCCGTTTCAGGTTATCGAGGCGGTAAGCGCCAACGACGGCGCTTTGGTTCCGAAGCGGGACAGGGACACGGCTTTAGATCCCGCCTATTTGCCGAAGCCGAACACGTCCTGGTGGAAGCGGCCCTGCGCGATCAGCCCTTCGAGCCACGCCGATCCCTGCGCATGCTCGTCGCCCACCTGCTGCATCTGGATGCGGATCAGCGTGTCGCGCACGGCGGGCGCCATGAACTTGCCGTCACCGCACAGATAGATCGACGCGCCCGCCTGAAGCGCCGCCCACACCTTATCCTGCTCGGCCCACAGCACATCCTGCACGAATTTCCAAGGGCTTGCGGGCACCGCCGAGAACGCGGTGTAAAGATCGACCACCCCGTCAGCCGCCCGGCCTTCCATCTCGTCACGGCAGAACCAGTCATGCTCTGGATGGCGGCAGCCGAAGAACAGCAGGCTCGTCGCCACGTCCTCGCCCGCCGCCTTCTGCTGCGCGCGCTCCTGCAGAAAGCCGCGCAGTGGGGCAAAGCCCGTCCCCGGGCCGATCAGGATCATCGGCACCGACACGTCCGCCGGCGGCGCGAACGGCGGGTTGGGCCGGCGAACGTAGCCGAACACATGATCTCCTGCCCGGACGCCGCCCATATAGCCCGAGGCGAAGCCGCGATGTTCGCCAAGCCCTGACCAAGCGGGCGCCGCCATCGTGCCGACGATCAGGTCGGCGACATCCGGCGCCACCAGCGGTGAAGAGGCGATCGAATAGAAGCGCGGCGCAATCGGCGCCGACAGCTCGACTAGGCTCTCGAATGACAATTCCGCCGCCGGGTGCGCGTCGAGCAGGTCGATCAGCGTCAGCCGCTTCGCCGCCACCGCATCTTCGTACTCGGCCTCAAGCGCCGCGAGCTTGCGCTTGGTATCCGGGCACCGCGTCTGCGCCGCGACGACGCCGAACGCGCGCTTCGGTAGCGGATCGGAGAGTTCGATGAAATCGGTCAGCAGCTGCGCGACGGTCACCGTCTGGCCGAGCGGCAGATGCTTGAACCGCCCACCTTGCCCCCCATCGGTCTTGGCAAGCCGCACCTGCCGTACGCCGTCCAGCCCAAGCCGGTCGATCGCGCGCGCCACCAGCTCAGGCCGGTTGCGCGCATAGACCGCGATATGGTCGCCAGTATGATACACCTGTCCTTCGGGCAGACGGATGCGGATCAGCCGGGTCGACGGGCGCGGCGGTTCCTGCGCGAAATCCCACAGCCCGTCCGCCGGTCGGACCAGCTCGTCGTTGCTCACGATCTCCAGCCGCTGCGCGTGCTCGGGCAGCGCCTGCGCGCGCGTGTCAGCGGCATCGACCAACGTTAGCGAAAGCGACGCCATGGCCTCGCTCGGCCCGCTCTCGCTGCCCAGCGCCTGCCACACGCCGCGAACGAAGTCGCTCACCGCGCCGTCGAAATCGCCCTGCCCGTCCGCCTCTGCGCGCGGCACGAGGATCGTCGCGCCAGCCTTCTCAACGGCGGCTGCGATACGCTTCGGAAATACCTGATAATTGGGCCATTGGCTGTTGCCGACGCCAAGCACGGCGACGCGCGCGCCGCTCCAGTCGGCATCCTCGAACAGCCCGGCGTCGAGCGCACGCTCGACTTCCACCGCGCTGTCGGGCGCGCGGCCGTTGTAGGTCGCGGTGACGATCACGATCACCTTGTCCTGCGGTGCCGCGCCGCCCTTGAAGCTCTCGTCGAGCGAGCGGACGACCACCTCGAACCCGTCGAGCCGCGCGCGCTCGGCGATCTCCTCGGCGATGTCGCGCGCGGTGCCCAGCGACGATCCGTAGAGCACGGCGAACTGCAGCCCCGTCCCCGCGACCGATCCGACCGCGGCATCGTTCGCGGCTTCCGGCGGCGGGCTCGCCAGCTGGAGCCGCTCGTGCGGCTGGCGCAGCCGAATGCGCATCCAGAAATCGTCGGGCTTGATCGACAGCGTTTCCTTGATCGCCAGCTTGTACGAATGCGGATCGCCGATCGCGAAGCGCCGCAGCAGCATCGCCATCGCAATCTTCGCCTCTACCATCGCGAACTGGCGCCCGATGCACGCGCGCTCGCCATTGCCGAATGGCTTGTAGGCGTGCGGATGCCGCGCCGCCTCGTTCTCGGGCAGCCAGCGATCGATGTCGAAGCTTTCCGGGTCGGGCCACGCAGCGGGGAAGCGGTGCAGCCCGGGTGCGAAGACGTTGACCGGGCGATCCTTGCGCATCAGCCACTTGCCGCCGATCATTTCGTCCTCGAACGGCGCGACGCTGAACGCCGGCGCGGTCGGCCACAGCCGCAGCGCCTCCTTCAGGATACGTTCGATCACCTCGAGCTTTGCGACATGCACATAGTCCGGCCGCACATCGCCCGCCATCACGCGATCGACCTCGGCGTAAGCCTGCGCCAGGATCGCAGGATTGCGCAGCAAGTAACTGAACGCGAACGTCAACATCCCGCTCGTCGTCTCGTGGCCGGCAATCAGGAAGGTGAGCACCTGATAGCGGATGTTGATGTCGTCGAGCCCCTCGCCCGTCTCGGGGTCGACGGCGGTCAGCATCAGGTTGAGCAGGTCCTTGCCGTCGGTCGGGTGCACGCGGCGGTCGGAGATAATGCCGTCGACCAGCGCGTTCATCTCCTCGATATCGGCCTCGTATTGTGCCTTGGCTTTCTTGGCGAAGCGGTTCTGGATCGGCAGCCGCGTGATCGTCGACAAGGCCTCGCTCAGCGCCCGGCCGAGCGCCAGCAGGAAGCTGTCGAGCTCCTCGCGCTCGAACGAGTTGAAGCGGTGGCCGAACCCCGCGATCGCGATCGAATCGAGCGTCAGCCGCGTCATGTCGTCGGCGACGAGCACGTCGGTCCCCGCCGCGCGCTCCCACTTGGCGACGAGTTGGTCGCACACCTCGACGATCATGTCGAAATAGCCGCGCATCGCGCGCTGGCTGAACGCGGGCAGCAGGATGCGGTGCGCCTTGCCCCAATTCGGCTCCTCGCTGAACGCGGTGAACAGACCGTCCCCCGCGAACTTACGCACCACGCGCAGGCCAGGCCCCGGCATTTTGCGAAACCGCGTCTCGTCGGAAAGCTCGGCGACGAGATCGGGATTGGTAACGAACAACGACACGCGGCTGCCAAAGCGTAGCTTGAAGATGCCCTCCGGAAAATCGCGGCTGACGCGCAGCAGATGCCCGATCAGCCCGGCGCGCGCGATCTGGTGGAGGTGGCCGACAACGGGCAGTCCCGGCGGCGCGGGGATCGGGGTGCGAGCCTCGCGCGGTTCGCTCGCGTTGGTCGCCATGTCACACTCTCCTGCTGCCGCTCGCCTTGAGCTTCCGACACGCTCGTACGTCGCCCGGCAAAGAACACAGCCACCCGATGCGCGCAAGTTGCCGCCGGGGAAGGCTGCGCGCTTCCCGCCGCCGGTGAAGCAGGGTAGGTTGTCGGCACCCTTGAAGGATCGATCGATGCCCCGCGTACCTGCCCGATATCTAACCATGCTCGCCCTCGTGGCGCTGCCGGCGTCCGCCTCCGCGCAAGCCGCGGCTACGGATCCGGCCTGCGCCACCGTCCGCGTCGCGATGCCGCCCGAGCTTGCCGGTTGGTCGCAGCAGCAGCCGGTCAGCGCGGGCACGAAGCCCGGCGAGGGCGCGACGGTATCGGTCGGTCAGGCCGCGTTCGTCTCGCTCCATCCGGCGCGCCACCTCGCGCTTGCCCGTGCCGCGAAGGTGGCGGACGGCAATGGCGGCACGCTGTCGCTCGCGATCACCGCATCCGGCACCTATCGCATCGCGCTCGGCGGCAAGGCATGGGTCGATCTGGTGCAGGGCGGCAAGGCGGTCACGTCCGTCGCCCATGCGCACGGCCCGCGCTGCAGCGGCGTCCAGAAGATGGTCGACTTCAAGCTTGCTCCTGGCACCTATGCGATCCAGCTGTCGGGCAGTCCGGACGAAACGATCGCGCTGCTCGCGGCGAAACTCGCATGACGCGCGCGTCGTTCGTCCTCGCCGCCGGGCTCGCAACGCTCGCGACACCGCTCGCCGCGCAGACCGCAACCAACGTACCACCGCCGACGGCACCGGGCGCGCTACCGGCCGCGCAAACACCCCCGCAGCCTACACCAACCCCTCCCAAACCCCTCACACGCGTCACGATCACCACCGCCGCCGGCCCGATTGTGCTCGCGATCGAGCATCAAAAGGCCCCGATCACCGCCGCGAACTTCCTCAAATATGTTGATGGAAAGCGGCTCGACGGCACGGTCTTCTACCGCACGGTAAAGGTGCAGCCCGGCTACGGCTTTATCCAGTTCGGCACGCAGAACGATCCCAAGCGCACGCTGCCCCCTATCGCTCACGAACCGACCACGAAGACCGGGCTAACCCATTCGGACGGCGCGATTTCAATGGCGATGGCGTCACCCGGCACGGCGCGCGGGGATTTCTTCATCATCGTCGGCAACACGCCCGGCATGGATGCTACCGCGACCGATCCCGGCTATGCAGTTTTCGGCCACGTCGTCGAGGGGATGAACGTCGTCCGCCGCATCATGGACATGCCGACCTCGCCGACGAAGGGCGAAGGCATCATGAAGGGCCAGATGCTCGAGCCGACCGTCCCGGTAAAAACCGCGCGTCGCACCGCGCCCGCACCATCGGAGCCAGCCAAGTGAAAGCCGTCACCCTCGCTGCACCCGGCGGCCTCGATAAGCTCGCCTTTTCCGACCTGCCCGATCCCGGTCAGCCCGGGCGTGGAGAAGTCCGCGTAGCGCCCCACGCCAGTTCTCTGAACTTCCACGATTATCTTGTCTGCGCAGGAATGTCGCCGACTGCCGACGGCCGCATCCCGCTCGCCGACGGTGCGGGCACCGTCGAGGCCGTCGGCGAAGGCGTGACCGATTTCGGTGTCGGCGACGCTGTCGTTTCCTGCTTCTTCCCGGAGTGGCAGAGCGGCCCGCCGCGCGTCGGCGACTTCCGTGGCGTTCCCGGCGACGGGATCGACGGCTTCGCGCGCGAACGCGTCGTTCTTCCCGCCACCGCTTTCACCAAGGCGCCGGCGGGCTGGAGCCACGCGGAAGCCGCGACAATCACCACCGCCGGCCTCACCGCATGGCGCGCACTGGTGGTCGACGGCGGGCTCAAGGCGGGTGACAAGGCGCTCGTCCTCGGCACCGGCGGCGTGTCGATCTACGCGCTCCAGATTGCCCGCGCGATGGGCTGCGAGGTCATCGTCACATCTTCCTCGGACGAGAAGCTTGCACGGGCCAAGGCTCTCGGCGCGACACATACGGTGAACTACAAGCAGCAGCAGAAGTGGGGCCGCACCGTCCGCGATCTTACCGGCGGACGGGGCGTCGACATCGTCGTCGAGGTTGGGGGGCCGGGCACGCTAGCGCAGTCGATCGAGGCGGTCCGCATCGGCGGCCATATCGCATTGATCGGCGTCCTCACCGGCGCGGCGGGCGAGGTTCCGACTGCTGCGCTGATGGTGAAACAGGCGCGATTACAGGGGCTTGTCGTCGGCAGCCGCGATGAGCAGGAAGATTTCGTACGTGCCCTCGAGGCAGCGGCAATCCGCCCCGTCATCGATCGGACCTTCTCGCTCGCCGATCTCGCCGAGGCTTTCCGCTACCTGGAAGGTGCGGGGCACTTCGGGAAGATCGCCGTCACCTGGTAGCCCAGGTTTGCGCCCGGCCGTGACGCGGCTTAGGGTGGCGGCTCAGCGAAAGGATAGCGCATGAACGCCCCCCTCACCCGCATCGACTGGCGCGCTGCCGGCGCAGCGGAGCTAGCCGACGCCGTCGCCCTGCGCCGCGCGATCCACGCCGAGCCCGAGATCGGCAACGACTGCCCGAAGACGTCGGCGAAACTGAAGGCGGCGCTCACGGGGTTGCCGCTCGAAATCCACGACAGCACCTCGACGACGGGCTTCGTCGCAATCCTGCGCGGCGGACGCGCGGGGGCATCGGGCAGCAACATGCGCACGGTGCTGCTGCGTGGTGACATGGATGCGCTGCCGATGACGGAGGAAACCGGGCTCGATTTCGCGTCGACCATCCCCGGCGCGATGCACGCCTGCGGGCACGACGCGCATTCGGCGATGCTCGCCGGCGCCGCGCGCGCATTGTGCGCCCGCAAGGATCAGCTGCCTGGAACGGTCGTCTTCATGTTCCAGCCGGGGGAGGAAGGCCATCACGGCGCCCGGCATATGATCGAGGACGGCCTGCTCGATATCGCGCGTCCCGAAGCTGCCTTCGCGTTGCATATCTCGCCCAACGCGCCCGCCGGTGTCTTCGTTGGCCGCGAGGGGCCGCTGCTCGCCTCAACCGACACGCTGCACGCGACGATCCGCGGCAAGGGCGGCCACGCCGCAATGCCGCACGACGCGATCGATCCCGTACCGGTCGCGTGCGAGATTGTCGGCGCCTTGCAGAGCTACGTCGCGCGCCGCGTTCCAGTCGCAGATCCTGCCGTGCTGACGATTACCCAGATCCACGCCGGGAGCAGCCACAACATCATCCCCGACGATGTGACGTTGATGGGCACACTTCGCACCTTGTCTGAACATACGCGCGAAGGTGCGCGGGCAGACTTTGGCGAGATCGCGCGCGGCATCGCTGCCGCTCACGGCTGCACGGCGGACGTGTCGATCGACGCCGGCTATCCGGTCACCTTCTGCGATCCGCGCGCCACCGCCATGATGCGCGACGTGGCGGGCACGCTGTCGGGCGAGCGCGGCTGGTCACAGATGCCCGCGCCGATGATGGGCGGCGAGGATTTCTCCTACGTCCTTCGCGACATCCCGGGGGCGATGGCATTCGTCGGCGTGGCGGCAGCTGGCTCGGATCCCCGGACCAACCCGCCGTTGCACAATACGCGCATGACGATCGACGAAAACGTCATGGCGACGGGCATCGCCATGCACTGCACGCTCGCCGAGCGTTTCCTCGAACGCGGCTTCGACTAGAAACAGGCGCCCCCCTTTTCCGGGGGGACGCTCGGTGTCACTCGACGGTAACCGACTTCGCCAGATTGCGCGGCTGATCGACGTCGGTGCCTTTCGCCACGGCGACGTGATAGGCGAGAAGCTGCACCGGTACGGCATAGACCAGCGGCGCGATCAGCGGGTGCACCTTGGGCATCTCGATCGTGGCGATGGTGTTCTCACCTGCCTGCGCGATACCCTCGGCGTCGGAGATCAGCACCACCTGCGCGCCGCGCGCCTGCGCCTCCTGCATGTTGCTCACCGTCTTGTCGAACAGCGGCCCCGAGGGCGCGATGACGATAAGCGGAACCTGATCGTCGATCAGCGCGATCGGGCCGTGCTTCATCTCACCCGACGCGTAACCTTCGGCGTGAATGTAACTGATTTCCTTGAGTTTCAATGCGCCTTCCAGCGCCAGCGGAAACTCCGGGCCACGGCCAAGGTAAAGCACGTCCCGCGCCGCCGCGATCTTGGGCGCCATCTGCTCGATGTCCTGATCGTGCGCCAGCGCGAGGCTCATCGCTTCCGGCACCTGCTGAAGATGCCCGACGACGTCCGCCTCGTCAGCCAGCCGGCCCTTGGCGCGCGCCAGATTGGTCGCCAGCGCCGCCATCACCGCCAACTGGCAGGTGAAGGCCTTGGTCGATGCAACGCCGATCTCCGGGCCGGCGTGGGTCGGTAGCAGGAGGTCGACCTCGCGCGCCATCGAGCTGGTCGGCACGTTGATGATCCCGCCCGTGGTGACGTTGCCTGCCTTCATGTGGCGCAGCGCAGCCAGCGTATCGGCGGTCTCGCCCGACTGCGAGATCACCAGCCCAAGGGTATTGGGCAGCAGCACTGGATCGCGGTAGCGATACTCGCTCGCGACATCGACCTCGACGGGGATGCGCGCGAGCTGCTCGATCCAGTATTTTCCGATCATGCCGACGTAGCTGGCGGTCCCGCAGGCGACGATGACCACGCGCTCGACGGTGGAAAGGTCGAACTCCATGTCAGGGAGCGCGACCTTCGCCTCGAGCGGCCGCAAGTACGAGCGCAGCGTCTGCGCGACGACGACGGGCTGTTCGTAGATCTCCTTTTGCATGAAGTGGCGATGATTACCCTTATCGATCATCTGCCCCGACGCGCCGGAGTTGACGATCGGCCGCTCGACACGCTGATTGTCGCGATCGTAGATCTCGACGGCATCGCGCGTGATGGCGACCCAGTCGCCCTCCTCGAGATACGCGATCCGCTGCGTCAACGGCGCGAGCGCGAGCGCGTCCGACCCCAGGAAGTTCTCGCCCTCGCCGAACCCCACGGTCAGCGGCGCGCCGAGCCGCGCGCCGAGCAGCAGATCGGGATGCGTACGAACCATCACGCCCAGCGCGAACGCGCCGTGGAGGCGCGGCAGCACAGCGGCGAGAGCGGCGCGCGGCTCGGCCCCGCCTTCCACCTCGCGCGCAATCAGATGCGCCACCACTTCGGTATCGGTCTGACTGCGGAACTCGCGGCCCTCGGCGATCAGCTCGTCGCGCAGCGGCTTGAAGTTCTCGATGATGCCGTTGTGCACGATCACCACGTCGCCAACGATATGCGGATGCGCGTTGTCGACTGTCGGCGCGCCGTGCGTCGCCCAGCGCGTATGCGCGATCCCGCTGTCGCCCGGCAGCGGATCCTCGGCGAGCCGCTGCGCCAGATTCTTCAACTTGCCCGGCGCGCGGCGGCGTTCGAACGCGCCATCGTTGATGGTACAGATCCCGGCGGAATCATAGCCGCGATATTCCAGCCGCTTGAGCCCGTCGAGCAGCCGATCGGCAACCGGCCCCTGCCCCAATACCCCAACGATCCCACACATTTAGCGAGCTTCCTTTCGCGCGCGCATCACGTCGCGAAAGCGCGATGCCCAATTCTTCTTCGTCGTCTGTGGCGGCCGGACAAGCGCCAGCGCATCGGCCTCGACATCGGCGGTGATCGTCGATCCCGCCGCGATGATCGCGCCGTCGCCGATCGTCACCGGCGCGACCAGCGCGGTGTTCGAGCCGATGAAGGCGCCCGCCCCGATGACCGTCCGGTATTTCAGGAACCCGTCGTAATTGCAGGTGATCGTGCCGGCGCCGATGTTCGCCCCGGCGCCGATCTCGGCATCGCCGAGATACGTCAGGTGATTGGCCTTGGCGCCCGCGCCCAGCACCGCTTTCTTCATTTCGACGAAGTTGCCGACGCGCGCGCCACGCTCCATCACTGCACCCGGCCGTAGCCGCGCGAACGGGCCGACCGAAGCGCCTGTGCCGACGCGCGCGCCTTCCAGATGGCTGAACGCATGGATCGTCGCGCCGTCGTCCACAGCGACGCCGGGTCCGAAGACGACGTTCGGCTCGATCACGACGTCGCGGCCGAGCGTGGTGTCGTGGCTGAACCAGACGGTGTCCGGTGCGATCAGGCTGACGCCGTCAGCCATCGCGGCGGTGCGCCGGCGCTTCTGCCACTCGCCCTCGACCGCGGCGAGTTCACCACGGCTGTTAACCCCGGCTACCTCGTCTTCCGCCGTTTCGATCACTGCCGACGCGTTTCCGTCCGCGCCCGCGAGCATGACGATATCAGGGAGGTAATATTCGCCCGCGGCGTTGGCGTTGCCGATCCGTGCGAGCAACGCGAAC